>JAITGM010000027.1 GCA_031280685.1 Christensenellaceae bacterium | reverse complement strand
GGCCGAAACGCCTTGGTTTTGGCAGTAACAATTCGTCCGCCCGCATTGCGAGCAGCATCGAAAATTGCTCATCTTTATTTTTTGCTCCTTTCCGTGCTTACGCACCGGTTGCTTTAACTTATGCCGCTCGCCAAAACGCTGTTCCACCGCGCGCGGATTCCGCCCCCAAGCTTTCTTTGCCAGAGCGCCCTCCATGTGCTATACTGCCCGCGAACCCACAAAACGGCCTCTGCCTCTACATAATCAAAGGAGGAATCCGCCTTGGGCAGTCTCATCGCTTGCCTTTACCTTGGCGCCTTTCTGTTTTCGGGCTTCGTTTACGCCCGCAGGCTCGCGCCCCACCTCGGGCTCTTGGCCCAAACCGCGCTTTCTTTGAGCCTTTCGCTCTTTTTGCTGATGTGGCTGCCCGCGCTTTTCGCGTTTTTCCTCGGGTTCACGCTGCCCGCCCAGCTTTTGGCGCTCGGCCTTGCCCTTTTGCCCGCCGTGCTGCTGTTCCTGCCCGAACTGCGTTCGTTCGCCGCAAAAAGGCCTGATTTTGACCGCGGCCAGGCCCTCGCGCTGGCGGCGCTAGCGCTGCCCCTGCTCGCGCTCTTCGTCTTCCTGCTGCATACCCACGCGCTCAGGGCCGATGCTTCCGGCGCCCTGCACACCGGCCAGTCGGGCTTTGGGGATACGGCCATGCACCTTTCCTTCATCAGCTCCATCGCAAGGTCCGGCACCTTCCCACCGCTCTATTCCATCCAAAGCGGCTCCACGATGGGCTATCCCTTCCTTTGCGATAGCCTCTCTTCCACCTTCCTCTTGCTCGGCGCCTCGCTGCGCCTTGCCTACGCCCTGCCGATGCTCCCCGCGCTGCTTTCGGTGCTCTGCTTCGTCTATCTGCTCTTTGAGGGCTGGCTGCAGAACAAAACCGCCGCGGTTTTGGGCTTCGTGCTGTTCTTCCTGGGCTCAGGCTTCGGCTTTGCCTATTTCTTCGATGGCAGCGCGGCCGATTTTTCGAACTTCACGCGGCTCTTCACCGCCTTTTACGAAACGCCGACCAACCTCATCGAGCAAAATATGCGCTGGGTCAACCCCATCGCGGATATGCTCCTGCCCCAGCGCGCCACCCTCTTTGGCTGGAGCATCCTCTTCCCCTGCCTCTATCTCCTGCAGCGCGCGCTGTTCCTGGGCGAAAGGCGCAATTTCCTGCTGCTGGGGCTGCTCGCGGGCGGCCTGCCGCTCATCCATACCCACTCCTTCATGGCGCTGGGGCTGTTTTCGCTGGGCGGCCTTGCCTATGCCTTCTTCCGCAAAAAGGAATTGCTCCTGCCCTACCTTTTGCTCTTTGGCGCGCTGGCGCTCGCGCTTTCGCTGCCCCAGCTTGCAGCCTTTACCTTCGCGCAGGCCAGCCAGGGCAATTTCGTGACCCCACACTGGAACTGGGGCAATCTAAGCGACAACATTTTTTGGTTCTATCTTAAGAACATGGGCCTGGCCTTCCTCTGCTTGCCCTTCGCCTTGGCCAACGCGCGCGAAAAGGCCTGGTTTTTCGTGTTTTCTCTCCCCATTTGGCTCATTTCAGAACTGCTGCTCTTCCAACCTAACGCCTATGATAACAACAAGCTGCTCTTCATCCCCTATTTGCTCGCCTGCGGCCTTGCCGGCGACTTTTTGCTGCTCTGCTGGCAAAAGCTGCAAGGGCTGCGCCTGCGCGCAGCCCTTGCAGCCCTGGTGCTCTGCGCGGGCACTCTTTCGGGGGTCTTAACGCTCACTCGCGAAGCGCTTTCTGATTATGAGCTCTTTTCGGCGCCGCAGGTGCGCGCGGCAAGCTTTGCGGCCACCTTGCCCAAGGACTCGATCCTCCTCACAGCGGATGAGCACAACAACGCCTTCGCCGCCCTTTCGGGGCTGACCATCGTGCAGGGCTCGCCTTCTTACCTCTTCTTCCACGGCGTGTACGACCAGGCGCGCGCCGCCGATGTCCGCTCCATGTTCTCTTCCGCCGCAGAGCTGCGCGCCATCGCGCCCAAATACGGCGTCACCCACGTAATTTTCAGTGATTATGAGCGTGCCATGGGAGCGAGCGACGAACTTTTCGAGGGTCTGCCTCTCCTTTACAGCGAAGGCGGCGTGCGGATTTACGCGTTAAAATAGCGCTTGCCGGCAGGAATCCGCCGACTGGGCGTAGAACCCATTAAGCAAACCCATTTTAACCGCGATCGGCGAGAAAAGGAGGGCCCCATGCGCATCGACATCCAGGGCAGATCCATCGCGATCTCAGAGGCGATCGATTCCTATGTGAACAAGAAGGTCGGGAAGCTTAGCCGCCTTTTCGACGATGATGTGGCGGCGCAGGTTCGGCTGCGCATCGATCATCACCGTCAGATCTGCGAAATCACCATTCCTCTGCGCGGCGTGATCCTCCGCGCCGAAGAGGTTCAGGACGATATGTACGCAGCGATCGACGGCGTGATCACCAAGCTCGAAAGGCAGATTCGCAAGCACCGCACCAAGCTGGCCAAGCGCTTCCGCCACGGGCTCGAGCACAGCGGCGAGGAGCTGTACGACAGCCCCTTCGAAGAAAGCGCCCCCGGCAGCGTCGTCCGGGCCAAGCACTTCAGCTTGGAGCCCATGAGCGCGGAAGCCGCCATCGAGCAAATGGAGCTGTTGGGCCACAGCTTTTTCATGTTCCTTGACGAGGGCAGCAAGCGCGTGCAAACCGTCTATAAGCGCGCGGACGGCAACTACGGCCTGCTGATCCCGGATTAAGCCCAAATTCAAGGTGTTTTCAGGCCCTCCGAGCCTTTTCGGAGGGCTTTTTTGCGCTTTTTCTTGCTTTCGGCCACCGCATTCGCTACACTGTGTGCAAAGATTTAACATTTGCAGGCCCGCGCGGGCGGAAGGGAGCCTTTTCGTGTATAAGCTCATGCTGGTCGAGGATGAGGACCTCGTGCGCAACCGGATCGCTTCGCTGGTGGATTGGGAAAGCTGCGGCTTTACGCTGTGCTCAATGGCGGCCGGCGGCTTTGAAGCCATCGAAAGCGCCGGCAAAACCCTGCCCGATGTGGTCTTGACCGATATCGCCATGCCCTACATGAACGGCATCGAGATGATCGAGCGCCTGCGCGGGCTGTACCCGCTGATGCAATACATCATCGTTTCGGGGCACGACGATTTTGGCTACGTGCAAAGCGCCCTGCGCAACCGGGTGCTCGATTACCTCTTGAAGCCCCTCGCGCGCGAAGGCATCATGGAGGTTTTATGCCGCGCGAAAGCCCAGCTCGATGAGCAAAGCAATCAGCGCCTCAATCTCTCTTTGCTCGAAATCAGGGCGAAAGAGAACCTGCTGCTCTCTGAGCGCATGGCGGTCTATGAGCTGCTCGCTGGCGACGGCGCGGCAGGGCCTGAGGATGCGCAAACCAGGGCGCTCTTCCCCTGCTTCCTGGCGCTGCTCTCTGGCGCGCCCTCGCCGGCCTCGGATGCGCGTCCGGCGCCGTTTGCGGGCCGGGAGGATCTGCTCTCGACCTCTGCGATGGGCATCATTTCGGATGGCTGCGCGGCGCTCAATGGCTTTTGCCTGCGCTTCCGCGGGCAGTATCTGGCGCTGCTCCGGGGCGGCCAGGGCGAGGTCGTGGCCGCGATGGAGCAAATCCAGGCCGAGCTTGCGCATTACCTCGGCCTGAACCTCGATGCCGCCATCACGGGCGAGGTTTTGGGCGCGAAGGCGCTCGCCCTTGCCTACAGGCAGGCCCAGCTCAGGCTGCTTTCAGCCGGCAGGGGCGAAAAGGGCAGGCTGTATTTGAGCGACGAAACCCCGCCGCCCAGGCCCGCGCCCAGCACGGCCAGGCTCGCCAGGCAAATGGGCGAAGCCCTGCGCCTGGGGGACGACGAGGCCCTGCGCGCCTTCTTCAGCGAGCAGACGGAAGCGCTGCTGGCCGCCCGGCCAAGCGCCACGGAGCTGCAATTTGGTTACGCTGGCATCCAAAGCGCCATCCTTGGCGCGGCGAGCTGGGCCGGCATTGAAGAAAGCAGGGTCTTTCCCCTCCTGCCCTACGATCCCTTGGGCGACCCCATGAACGTCCCCCTCGCCATGGGCAGGCTCCGCGAGCTCGCCCTGGGCGTTTCCGGCTTGATCGCGGCGCAGAATCGGCGCGACGATAAGGCGCTTCTCCAGCGCATCCTCGCCTTCATCCACCAAAACTTCCACGACCATGCACTTTCGCTCGAGCAGCTCTGCTCGCAGTTCCACATCAGCGGCACGCAATTCTTTTTGCTCTTCAAGCGCGAGATGGGCACGAGTTTTTTGCAGTACGTGCTCGATCTGCGCATCCAGGCGGCGCAAAAGATGCTGCTTGAAAGCGACGAGAAGATCTACCGCATCGCGGAGCTTTGCGGCTTTGGCGACGCGGGCTATTTCGGCTACTGCTTCAAGCAGCGCTGCGGCCTGACGCCCAAGGATTTCCGCAAGCGCTAGGCTTTTTCGCCCACGCGCTGTAAAAACCCTGAAAGGAGGGGCAAGCCATGGCCAAGATCAGCATCCGCTTCCTGCTCGTGGCGGTGATCCTGCTCGTTTCCTTGGTGGGGATGCTCCTCTTTCACGGGGTCTTCGGCAACCTGACCTATGCCGCCTTCAGCCAGCTCGATTTGCAGATCATCACCCAAAACGTAGAGCAATCCAGGCTCAAATTAGATGCTCTGATCGACAAGACCGCCTCCTTGAGCCAATATCTCCTCTCTAACCTGCTCCCAGGCGATGGCGCTGGCAAAGAGAGTTTCCAAAAGGCCGCGCACTCGGCGCTGGGCTCAAGCGATGCCCTTCACTCGATCTTTCTGCTCGATGAAGGCGGCAAAATGCTGGCCTTCAGCTCCCGCGGCGCGCTGAAGGCGGGCTATGACGCGGCCGGCGAAGACTGGTTTGCCGCGGCAAGCGCCAGCCGGGAACCCAGCTACTCGCTGCCGCACATCCAGAGGGCGCGCTCGGGCGCCTACCCCTGGGTCGTTTCCATCGTCTACCCCCTGCGCACGATTTGGGAGGGCGAGGAGCTTTCGGGCTACTTGGTGCTGGATTTGAGCACGGCCGCCCTGCGCGAGGTCTGCGCCGCGCCGGGGCTTGAGGGCGAGGGCTACCTCTACATCACCGATGGCGCAGGCACCCTCGTCTATACCCCGCGCGCCAGGGCCGATGGCCTTCGCTTCATCGCCGGCGCCTTTTCGGCAGCGCTGGTGCCCGGCGCGCAGTTCCGGCAGCTCGAGGTTTCGGCGCCCGCCAAAAACGGTAGCTGGGTTCTGGCCGGCATGATCCGCGAAAGCGGCCTGCGCCGCAGTGCCGAGGCCTTTCAGGCCCGGTCGCTGAGCCTTCTTCTGGTCTGCATCCTGCTCTCGCTCCTGCTGGCCAATGTTACTTCGGCGCTGATCGTCAAGCCCATCCTCAACATGGAGCGCGCCATGGGCAACGCGGGCACGGTGCGCGATCTGCGCCTGCGGCCCTCTGGCACGAGGGAATTCATCCGCCTGGCGGGCAGATACAACGCCCTGCTCGACCAGATCGACGGCCTGATCAAGGACGCGACCCAGAAGCAGGCCCAGCTTCGCACTTTGGAGCTTGCCGCCCTGCAGGATCAGATCAATCCCCACTTCTTATATAACACCCTCGATTCCATCGTCTGGACCCTGGAAGACGAGCGGCCGAAGGAGGCCATCGAAATGGTCGAGGCGCTGGCCAAACTCCTGCGGCTCTCGATCCACCGGGGCGGCAACTTCCACACCGTCGAAAACGAGATCGAGCATGCGCGCAACTACCTCGTGCTGCAGTCGGCCAGGCTCTCGCGGCGCTTCCGCTACGAAATCGAGGCCCAGAGCGAGGCGCTAGGCCTGTACTGCCCCAAGATCATCCTGCAGCCCCTCATCGAAAACGCCATCAAATACGGCGTGGCCCACCTCTCAGGCCGGACGGTGCGGCTGCGGGTCTATCTGCAGGGCGGCGAACTAAAAATGCAGGTCTATGACGACGGCATGGGCATCGAAAGCGCGACGCTCGAGCGCCTGCAGGCGCAGATGCTCAAAAATCCGCCGCCCGGCGGCGAGACGGGCGAGGGCGGCATCGGCATCAAGAACGTCAACCGCCGCATCAAGCTGCTTTGCGGCGAGGAATACGGCCTGCGCATCAGCAGCGAAATGGAGGAATGGACTTGCGTAAGTTACAGCCTGCCCCTGCAAAGCCATCCATAAAAAAAACCTTCCGCATCCTCTGCGCGCTGCTTTGCCTGCTCCTCCTGCCGCTTCTGGGCTGCGCGAGGCCAAACAGCGGCCTTTGGCTGGTTTGTTCCTCGGATCAGGGCTTTTATTGGCAAAGCCTGATCGACGGGGCCAGGCAGGCCGCGGCGGATCATCACAGAGAGCTTAATCTGCGCATCCTGGCGGACGGCGAAGGGCTTTCCGAGCTTTTGACCCCGCTGGTTCGCGGCGGCGCGGAGCTCGTTCTGCTGGCGCTCGACCGCGACGACATCCCCCCGGGCTTTTATGCGCCCCTGCCCGTGGTAGCGCTGGGCTGCGAGCTGCCAAACCAGCCGAATTTGCTGGGCCAATACCGGAACAGCGAGTATTTCACCGGGCAGGAAACCATGCAGACGCTCAAGCGCGAGATCGGCAACCAGATCGAAGTGCTGCTCGTCACGGGCGAAGAGCACTACAGGCCGGATGACGCCTGGGAGGCCGAGCTGCGCCGCGAGGGCGGCTTGGGCGGCCTGATCTTCCACGAGCGCATCGTCTGCTACGGCGATGCGAACCTGGCCTATCTGGGCTGCAAGGCGGCGCTCGAAGCGCACCCCGGGGTCAGAGCGCTGATCTGCCAAAGCGAAAGCGCCACCCTAGGCGCCTTGCGCGCGCTGCGCGAGCTCGGCGGGCCCGCGCGCATCCTCGGGCGCGAAATGAACGAAGAAATCGCCCTGGGCGTCGAAGACGGCCTGGTACAGGCCAGTTACGTCACCAACGCCTATGCGCTGGGCTATCTGGGCCTGGGCGACCAGCTAAACCCGGGGCAGGATGCGGCGGGCCCGCGGCTTCTGGTCATCGACTCGATCGCGGTCCGGGCCGAAAACCTCTTCAGCGAGCCCATCGTCCGCCTGCTCTTCCCCATGGAATGAGCGCCCTTGCCCTGTTCCCCTCGTTTTTCGCTCCCCTTTCCCACTGGATGCGGAAGGCACGGCTGAAAGTCCGTGCTTTTTTTGGGTTTTCGAAGGTTTTTCACATTGCCGCGCGGGCGCGCTTCATTGTATCCTAAAGAAAGTTAATTCTTAGCCCAACCATACCCAACAAGAGCTGAGGAGGAATCTCAAAATGCGCTTACGCAAGACGTTCACCATCGCTTTGGCGATTTTTCTGCTGCTGAGCCTCGCCGCCTGCGGCACGCCGGCCAGCCCGGCCACCGAAGCGCCCGCTCAGGGCGGCTCCGCCACCGCGGCGCCCGCCAACCCGGCCCCCGCCGGCGAAACCAAGAAGGTCGAGCTCCTCACCTGGACGAACGAGCCCACGGTGCTCTTCCTTCAGTCCATCCAGGCCGGCTTCACCGAAGCCTACCCGGGCTTTGAGCTCGTGATCTCCAACGTGCCCTCGGGCGACCACGACTCGGCGCGCGAAACCCGCGTGGCCGCCAACAATGTAGACATCATCTCCTTCCAGACCTTCGCCCTCCCGCAGGAGGATTGGAACAAGAACTTCGTCGATAAGCCCACCTGGCAGCAATACATCGACGACGGCCTGCTGCTCGACCTGACCGACGAAGCCTTCATGAAGAACTACAGCGCCGACATTTTGGCGGGCAACGCCTACAAAGACCGTTTCTATTCCATCTGCCAGGGCACCGTGGCCTACACCGGCGTGTTTTACAACAAGGCCATCTTTGCGGAGCTCGGCCTGTCCGAGCCCAAGACCTGGGATGAGTTCATCGCCATCTGCGAAGCGGTGAAGGCCGGTGGCAAATACAGCGTCATCACCGCCGGCGCGGCCGATAACTGGCCGCTGAACATGTTCAAAAACGCCATCTTCAACGCAATGTTCACCGAGGAAGAAAGCGCCAAGATCGGCCGTAAGCTGCTCACTGGCGAGCTCAAGCACACCGACCCCAGCCTGGCCGGCATCTATGCCTGCATGGAGCAATTCGCCTCCTATATGGAGCCTGGCGTGGCCGGCATCAACTACTCGGATGCCCCCGGGCGCTTCGCGGCCGGCAACATGGCGATGTACGCGGATGGCTCCTGGACCGCCCCGACGATCGAAACCGCGAACCCGGAGCTCGACTTTGGCTATTTCTCGCTGCCCGGGCTGGCCGCGCGGGACGACGGCCTGCAGCCGCAGTTCGGCATCAAGTATGACCTCTCGTTCTCGGTGCCCAGCAACGCCCCCAACAAGGAAGGCGCGCTGCATTTCCTCGAGTTCTTCTCGCGCAAGGAAATCTACACTTCCTTCCTTAACTCGGTCGGCGGCTTCTCGCCCACCCAGGCCGACACCACCCTGGAAAATGCCTTCCTCAACAGCTTAGCCCCCGGCCTGCAAAAGCCGAAGCTCAACCCCGAGTTCCTGATCTATGGCCTCAAGGGTGTTGGCGAATACGGCGCCAACGGCGGCTTCAGCTTCTTCTATCTCGACGTTCTGGGCGGCCCCTACACCAAGGAGCAGCTCGCACAGGCCGCTGCGGACGACTACGCTACAGCGCTTGCCTCCCTTTCTACCCTGCAAGGGCAGTAGATCCTCCTTCGCTGCGTTTCCGGGCGGGCGGACTTGCCTCCGCCCGGAAACGCCTTTTCATTCCCGTTCATCTCATCAGGAAGGGGGCAAGAACTTGGCTCTTTTAAAAACCGCGGCGCCCCAGCGGCGCGGCATGCGCAGGATTCGCACCTTCGCCCCATGGATGGTCATGCTGTGCATCCTGCCCGGCCTTTTGCACTATTTCGCCTTTCGGCTCATCCCCTCCGCGACGACCGCTGTGCTCTCATTTACCAATATTTCGGGCCTGCCGGGCAGCGCTTTTGCCTTCATTGGGCTAGATAACTACCGCGAGTTCTTCATCCTGCAAAACGCGCGGGATCTTTTTAACGCCCTGTGGCGCACGGCCATCTTCGCCGTCACCGTCACCATCATCCAAAACGCCCTCGCCCTGCTCATGGCCGTGGTCTTGACCAATAAGATCCTTAAGGGCCGCAATCTCTACCGCGCGGTGTATTTCATGCCAGTGGTGCTGGGCGCGGCCGTCGTGGCCACGATGTGGAAGCTCCTCTTCTCTACGCCGACGGGTCCAGTCTTTATCTTCATGCAAACGGTGCTCGGCGTCGAGAACCCTCCCGCCGTGCTTAGCAGTTACAGTTATGCCTTCCCGGCGGTCATTGCCGCGCAAATTTGGCAAAACATGGGCTATTCCATGGTCATCTTCATCGCCGGGCTGCAGAACATTCCGGAAGAAGTCTACGAAGCCGCCTACATCGACGGCGCGGGCGAGTGGCAGGCCTTTTGGCGCATCACCTTCCCGCTGCTCTGGTCGGCCATCACGGTCAATACCCTGCTGGCCATCATCGGCTCTCTGCAATCCTTTGAGCTGATCATGACCATCACTTCAGGCCAGTTCAACACCGCAACCCTGGGCATGATGGTCTTCGCCACCGCCTTTGGCGGGCGTGGGGCGACGTCTTCCGGCGGCAGCCTGGCCGGCATGCGTCAGGGCTACGCGGCCGCGCAGAGCATTGTGCTCTTCGCCTCGGTCTGCACCGTGACCGTGCTCTCGCAGATCCTCATGCGCAAGATGGAGGTGGATCAATAACATGAGCAGGCAAAAAAACCTTCCTTTTTTGGTGTTTTGCTACGCGCTCGTGGCCCTGTTCCTCTTCCTTTACCTCTTCCCGCTGTTCTTCAGCTTCAACACCTCGGTCAAGACCACGCAGGAATATCTCCTCAACCCCACGGGGCTGACGCAATCGTGGACCTTCCAAAATTACGTCACCGCCTGGAATAAGGCCAAGTTCGGCAATTATATCCTCAATTCCGTGCTCTACACGGCGATTTGCACCCTGGCCTCGCTGCTGATGTCGCTGCTCATCGCCTTCCCCATCGCAAGGAAGTACGTGGCGGGCAGCAACTTCCTTTACTTCCTGTTTCTCTGCGGGCTGTTCCTGCCCTCGGGCACCATCCCGCTCTTCCAGATCATCTTAAAGCTCGGCCTTTACAACACCAAGCCCGGCTACATGCTCGTGATGACCGGGGTGAGCGCCACCTCGGTGTTCTTCTTCACGGGCTACTTTAGGTCCATCCCTCGGGACATGGACGAGGCAGCCGCCATCGACGGCTGCAACTACCTTTATTACGTCTTCCGCGTCATCGTGCCGCTGGCAAAGCCGGCCATCGTTTCAATGGGCATTCTTTCGATGATCGGCGTATGGAACGACATCGTTTCCTCCACCATCTACTTAAGCTCCGAGATGAACTTCAACATCACCCGCGGGCTGACGGTCTTCACCGGCCAGTATTCCAGCGACTGGACGCTGACCGCGGCGGGGCTGTTCATCGTGGCCGCTCCCTTGATCGTTACCTACCTCTTCGCCCAGCGCTACATCGTGGATGGCGTGATGGCGGGCGGCCTAAAAGGCTGATAAGGCTCACAAAAACGAGAAAAGGGGCCTGTTTTTAAGCTAAAACGCTTAAAAACAGGCCCCTTTTCTATGCCCTAAACCTCGACGGTGCCCTCGAAGTCCTTCACGGCGTCGCCCATCATGCTGATGCCCTCGTCGTCCCAGCGGAGCACCATCTCGCCGCCGCGGAGGCGCACGCTGATGTCTTGGCCAAAGGGGCTCTTTTCCTGCTTGACGGCCGCCGCGATCACCGCGCAAGCGCCGGTGCCGCAGGCCATGGTTTCACCTATGCCGCGCTCCCAGACCCGCATCTTGATGGTGTAGGGGTCGCGAAGCTGGGCGAAGGAAACGTTGGCACGCCTGGGGAAGATGCCCGCGTGCTCGATCAGCGGGCCGATCTTTTCGAGCGGGACGGCATCCACATCGTCCACAAAAATGACGCAGTGGGGGTTGCCCATCGACAGGCAGGTGATGCGGTACTTGCCCCCGCCAAGGGCGAATTCCTCATCGACCACCTCGCTGCCCGTGGCTTGCACTGGCACCGACGAGGGGGCAAAATCGGGCCTGCCCATATCTACCCTGACCGAAAAGACCTCGCCGTCGCGCTCATAGAGCTGCAACGTCTTGATGCCGCCGCCGGTTTCCAGGCTCATTTGCAGGCGCCTGGCCCTGCCGCTCTCGTAGAGGTACTTGGCCACGCACTTCATCGCATTGCCCGCCACTTCGCCCTCGGAGCCATCCTTGTTGAACATCCTCATGCGCGCATCGGCCTTACTTGAGGGCAAAATCATCACGATGCCGTCGCCGCCGATGGAATCCTGCCTGCGCGAAAGGGCCACCGCCAGGGACTCCGGGCTTTCGATGCGCTGCTCGAAGCAGTCGAAGTAGATATAATCGTTGCCTGAGGCCCGCATCTTGACGAAATGGAGCTTTTCCTTCTTGGCTTTGAGCTTGGTGATGTCCACAAGCTCGGTGTTTCCAGTGTTATAGCCCGACTTCAGCGCGTCGATCAGGGCGTTTGCCGTGTCGATCGAGGTCAGGCAGGGAATCGAGCGCTCGACCGCCTTTCTGCGCACGCGCACATCGTCGTTCGTGGGCAGGCGGCCGCCGCTCGAAGTGGAAACCACATACTGGATGCTGCCGCTGTCGAGCAGGGTCAAAATATCGTTCGCGCCTTCATGGATCTTGCCCACAAGCTCGACCGGGATGCCGCTTTGCTCGATCGTGGCCTTGGTGCCCCGCGTGGCGTGAATCTTAAAGCCAAGCTCGTAAAAACGCCGCGCCACTTCCGAAATCTCGGGCTTATCCACATCCCGAACGGTGAGCAGAACGCCGCCGCTGCGGGCGATGCGGTAGCCCGCGCCGAGCAAGCCCTTGAACATGGCCTCTTCGTTTGTGCGGCCAACGCCCAAGACCTCGCCGGTGGACTTCATCTCGGGCCCGAGCTGGGTATCGACATCGGTGAGCTTCTCGAACGAGAAGACCGGCACTTTGTAGGCGTAATAGATTGACTGCCGGTAAAGCCCCGTACCGTAATGCCCGCCCTGCCCATCCTGCATGGCGCTTAGCTTTTCGCCCAGCATGGCGCGCACGGCGAGCTCGACCACGGGCACGCCGGTGACCTTTGAGATATAGGGAATGGTGCGCGAGGCGCGCGGGTTGGCCTCGATGACGTAAACCTCGTTGTTGTAGATGACATACTGGATGTTGATAAGGCCCTTGGTTTTCAGCGCGAGGGCCAGCTTGCGCGTGCATTCGACCAAGCTCTGGCGCAGCCTGCCGTTGAGGTTCCAGGCGGGGTAGACCGCGATGGAGTCGCCAGAGTGCACGCCCGCGCGCTCTATGTGCGCCATGATGCCGGGAATGAGCACCTCTTCGCCATCGCAAATGGCGTCCACCTCGGCCTCAAGCCCCATCATGTATTTGTCGATCAGGATCGGATTTTCGATGCCGTGGGCCAGGATGATGTCCATATAGCGGTCCACATCCTCATCGCCAAAGGCGATGATCATATTTTGGCCGCCCAGCACATAGGAAGGCCGCAGCAAAACAGGGTAGCCCAGGCCTTTCGCTGCCCGGAAGGCCTCCGCCTTGGTCAGCACCGTCCGGCCCTCCGGCCGCTTGATTTGCAGCTGGTTCAAGATCGCGTCGAATCGCTCGCGATCCTCCGCCGCGTCGATGGAATCGGCGGAGGTGCCGAGGATCTGGATCCCCTCTTTTTGCAAGTACTTCGTGAGCTTTATGGCGGTCTGCCCGCCAAAGGCCACCACCACGCCCATCGGGTTTTCGGTCTTGATGATGTGCATCACGTCTTCGGGCGTCAGCGGCTCGAAATAGAGCCTGTCTGCCGTGTCAAAGTCGGTCGAAACGGTTTCGGGGTTGTTGTTGACCATGACCACGTCGTAGCCCAGGCTTTTGAGCGTCCAGACGCAATGGACGCAGGCATAGTCGAACTCGATGCCCTGGCCGATGCGAATCGGGCCAGAACCCAGCACGATGACCCTCTTCTTGCCGCTGTTCTTCTCGGCTATGAACTCCTCGGCCTCGTTCTCTTCATCGAAGGTAGCATAAAAGTAAGGGGTTTGCGCGTCGAACTCGGCGGCGCAGGTATCGACCATCTTATACACCGCGCGCAGGGGCTTTTCGATAGCCTTCCCACTGATTCTCGCAATCGCCGTGTCGGTGAAGCCGAACTCCTTCGCCCTGCGGTAAATCTCGTCGCTCAGGGGGGCGGTTTTCAGCTCCGCCTCAAGATCCGCGATGTTTTTGAGTTTGCTCAAAAACCATTCATCCACCAGGGTGATTTCGTGGATCTCGTCGATCGTCATCCCGCGCAGGATGCACTCATAGAGCACGAAGAGCCGCTCATCGGTGGTGATTTCAAGCTCTTTTTTAAGCCTTTCGTCGCTCCAGGCCTTTAAAGCGGGTAAATTGAGGGTATCGAGTGAGATTTCAAGGCCGCGCACCGCCTTGAGCAGCGCGGCCTCAAACAGCGGCGCGATGGCCATGACCTCGCCTGTGGCCTTCATCTGCGTGCCCAGGCTGCGCTTGGCGAACACGAACTTATCGAAGGGCCATTTGGGGAACTTGACCACGACGTAATCGAGCGTGGGTTCGAAAAAGGCGCAGGTTTTGCCCGTGACCGCGTTCATGATCTCGCCCAGGGTAAAGCCGATGGCGATCTGTGCGGCGACCTTGGCGATTGGGTAGCCCGTGGCCTTGGAAGCCAGCGCCGAGGAGCGTGAAACCCTGGGGTTGACCTCGATCACGGCATACTCGAAGGACTCAGGATGCAGCGCGAACTGCACATTGCAGCCGCCCTCGACCTCCAAGGCCGAGATGATGTTCAGCGCCGCGGTTCTGAGCATTTGATATTCCTTATCGGCCAGGGTCACGGCCGGAGCGACCACAATGGAGTCGCCGGTGTGCACGCCCACCGGGTCGAGGTTTTCCATCGAGCAGATGGCGATGACGTTGCCCAGCCCATCGCGCATGACCTCGAACTCGATTTCCTTCCAGCCGGCCACCGAGCGCTCGATCAAGACCTGATGGATGGGCGAAAGCTCCAGGCCGGTTCTGGCGATTTCGCGCAGCTCCTCTTCGGTCTTGGCGATGCCGCCACCGCTGCCGCCCAAGGTGAAGGCCGGCCGCACGATGACGGGGTAGCCGATCTCTTTGGCGAACGAGAGGGCAGGCTCCAGCTCCGTGACCACTTCAGAGGGGATGCAGGGCTGGCCGAGCGAGAGCATGGTTTGCTTGAAGAGGAGGCGATCCTCAGCCTTGTCGATCGTTTCGAGCTTGGCGCCCAAAAGCCGCACGCCCTGCCTGCCTAAAAAGCCCTCGCGGGCGAGCTGCATCGAGAGCGTCAGGCCGCTCTGGCCGCCAAGGGTCGAAAGCAGGCCGTCGGGCCTTTCTTTTTCGATGATGCGGCGCAGAAGCTCGATCGAGAGCGGCTCTAAATAGATGGCGTCTGCCATGGCCTTATCGGTCATGATGGTGGCCGGGTTTGGGTTGACCAGGATCACCTCAAGCCCCGCCTGCTTGAGCGCCCTGCAGGCCTGCGTGCCGGCGTAATCGAACTCTGCTGCCTGGCCGATCACGATCGGCCCCGAGCCGATGATCATGACCCGTTTTAAATCCTTGCTCAGCGGCATATTTTGGCCTCCTCCATCAGGGAAATGAAGCGGTTGAAGAGATAGCGGGTATCTTCGGGCCCGGCGCAGGCCTCCGGGTGGAACTGCACCGAGAAAGCGGGAATGTTGAGATATTCCAAGCCTTCTATGGTGCCATCGTTGGCGTTGACGAAGAGGGCTTTGGCGTTGGAAGGCAAGCTGTTTACGCCCACCGCGTAGCCGTGGTTCTGGCTGGTGATATACATTTTGCCAAAAGGGTCGGTCACGGGCTGGTTCGCGCCCCTATGGCCGTATTTGAGCTTTTCGGTCTTGCCGCCCATGGCCAGGGCCATGAGCTGATGCCCTAGGCAGATGCCCATCATGGGCAGCCCCGCCTCCATCAGCTTCTTAATGTTTTGGATGATCGAAACGTTGACGGCAGGATCCCCCGGGCCGTTCGAAAGCACGATGCCGGCCGGCGAAAGCGCCAAAATCTCTTCCGCCGTGGCGCCGGCGGGCACCACGCGCAGCCGCTCGCCCACCAGGGCTTCAAGCTGCCTTTCGATGCCGCGCTTATGCCCAAAATTCCACAGAACCACCGGGTTTTTACCCCCGTAGCCATAGGCCTCCTTGGCCGTAACCGCGGGCACCGCGTCCGGGTAGGGCATAGCTGCCAATTCTGCCTGAAGGGCCTCCAGATCGGCGGGCAGCTCCGAAAGGATCGCCGCGTTCATCACACCCTGCTTGCGAATCTGTCGCGTGATCGCCCTGGTATCCACCCCAGAGAGCGCCACGATGCCCTGCCCCTTCAAAAAGCTGTCCAAATCGCCTTCGCTGCGGAAATTCGAGGGCGCGTCGCAGCGGGAGCGGACGACATAGGCCGTGACCCAGGACTTTTTGCTCTCGAAATCCTCGGCAATCACGCCGTAATTGCCGATCAGCGGAAAGGTCTGCACCACGATCTGCCCAAAATAGCTCGGATCCGTCAGGGTTTCCAAATAGCCCGTCATGCCGGTGGTGAACACCGCCTCGCCGCGCATATCCCCCTCCGCGCCGAATCGCTCGCCCTGAAAGACCGCCCCGTTTTGCAGAACCAAATAGGCCTTGCTCATCTCGTCCCTCCAAACTCTGTCTAAAGGCGCCCGCCTTTTCCCCTTGAAAAAAACGGCCATCCTCCCCGCCGATTGGTTTCGGTCGTTGGCGGATGCGCCGTTGTTATTGGAGTGTATTGTATCACACCTGGGGCAGGTTTAAAAGCCTATGCCATCAATTTAACCAAAATCGCCTTTTGGGCATGGAGCCGGTTCTCGGCTTCGTCGAAGATTTCCTGCGCGTGGGCCTCGAAAACCCCTTCGCTGATCTCTTCCCCTTTATGCGCGGGCAGGCAGTGCAGCACCATCGCATCCGGCTTGGCGGCCCGCATGAGCGCTTCGTTGATCTGGTAGGCCTGAAAGGCCTTGGCGCGCGCCTCGCGCTCGCTCTCTTGCCCCATCGAGGCCCACACGTCGGTGTATAGCACATCGGCGCCCGCCGCGGCCTCAAAGATGTCTTCGGTCAGGGTGAATTTGCCCGGGTAGCCTTTGGCGAATTCCAGCACGGCCGGATCCGGACTGTAGGCCTTCGGGCAGGCGATGCTTACGCTTAGGCCAACCTTCAGCCCGCCCACGATGAGCGCGTTGGCCATGTTGTTCCCGTCGCCGATGAAGGCGAGCTTCAGGCCGTTCAGCCTGCCCTTATGCTCTTTGATGGTCTGCAAATCGGCCATGACCTGGCAGGGGTGCGAAAAGTCGGTCAGGCCGTTGATCACGGGCACGGTGCCGTATTGGGCCAGATCCTCGACCTCCTGCTGGTCGAAGGTGCGGATCATGATGCCGTCCACATAGCGCGAGAGCACGCGGGCCGTGTCGGCGATCGACTCGCCGCGGCCGAGCTGAATATCGGCGGAGCTTAGGAAGAGCGGCGTGGCCCCAAGCTGCGCGATGCCCACCTCGAAGGATACCCGGGTTCTCGTCGAGGATTTGCGGAAGATCATGGCCACGCTCTTGCCCTTCAGGGGCTGGTAGACTTCACCAGCCTTCTGCTTTTTCTTGAGCTCGCCAGCCAGGTCGAGCAATTCGGTGATCTCTTCCCCGCTCATGTCAAGGAACTTTAAAAAGTGCTTCATTACTTGCCTTCCCTTCCCTTTTTTAGGCCTTTTAAAGCGCCCTTAGGGCCGCTTCGAGCCTTTGCAGCCCCCTGTCGATCTCGTCGTAAGTGATCGTCAGCGGCGGCAGCAGGCGCAGCTTCTCTTTGGCGGTTAAGGTCAAAACGCCAAGCTCGTTGCCCTTGACGACCACATCGCGGCTGGTCACGCCCTCCAAAGACGCGCCGAGCATCAGCCCAAGGCCCGAAACCCCGGCCACACGCGGGAATGAGAGCAGCTTTTTGGTGATGTACTCGCCCTTTGCCTTCACCTCGGCCAAAAAGGCTTCGTCTATGCGCGAGAGAACCTCGGCCGCGCCCGCGCAGGCGATGGGGTTACCGCCGTAGGTCGAGGCGTGGTCGCCGGGCACCAAGGCTTCCTTGGTCTTTTCGCCAAAGAGGATGGCTCCGAGCGGCAGGCCACCGCCGATGCCCTTGGCCATGGTGCATAAATCGGGCAAAAAACCGAATTGCTGGTAGCTTAGGAAGCTGCCGGTGCGGGCCATGCCGGTCTGCACCTCGTCGATGATGACCAGAATATCGTTTTTGCGGCAATGCTCCACCACGGCGCTTACATAGGCCTGATCAAGCGGCAAAACGCCGCCCTCGCCCTGCACCAGCTCCATCAAGATAGCGCAGACGCCCTGGCCGCCGAGTTTTTCGATGGTGTCGCCCAAATCGTTGGCCTTGGCAAAGATAAACCCTTCGGTGAAAGGGAAGAAATCCTTGTGAAAGACCTGCTGGCCGGTGGCCGCAAGCGTGGTGACCGTGCGGCCGTGGAAGGAGTTTTCTAGCGAAACGATGGTGCTGCGGCCTTCGCCGTATTTGAGCAGGCTGTATTTACGCGCGGCCTTGATCGCGCCCTCGTTGGATTCAGCACCCGAGTTCGAGAAAAAGACCTTCTCCATGCCGGAAAGCTCCTTGAGCCTTTCTGCCGCCTGAATGCAGGGCAGGGTGTAATAAAGGTTGGAAATATGCTGCAGCTTACCTAGCTGGGCCGTGATGGCCTTTTGCCATCCCTCGTCGCAAAAGCCCAGGGCGTTCACGCCGATGCCTGCCGTCAGGTCGATGTACTCCTTGCCGTCCGCATCCCAGCAGGTGGCGTTCCTTCCCCTTTCCAGCGCCACAGGGAAGCGCGCGTAGGTGTGCATGATGGCGGAAGCATCCCGCGCCTTGATTTGATCGAAGTTCTTCATTTATTTCGCCCCCTTGTAAATCATGGTGCCGATGCCCTCGTCAGAGAAGATCTCGAGCAGAATCGAGTGCTCGATGCGCCCGTCGATCATCACGGCCTTTTTCACGCCGCCCAAGACGGCGTCCTCGCAGCAGCGCACCTTGGGGATCATGCCGCCGGTGGCCACGCCCTGCTTGATGAGGGCGTCTAGCTCGCCGACTTCGACCGCCGGAATCAGCGAGGTTGCGTCTTTTACGTCGCGCATCAGGCCCTGAATGTCGGTCATCAGGATGATGTTCTCGGCCCTCAAGGCCTTGGCGATGGCCGCAGCCGCAGTGTCTGCGTTGATGTTATAGACCTGGCCCCCTTCATCCGCGCCGACGGTGGCGATGACCGGGATGTAGCCATCGTTCATGGTGGCTAAAATCGGCTCGGCGTCGATCCTCGTAATATCGCCCACAAAGCCCAGATCGATTTCACCCTCGAGCTTTTTTGCCATGATCATGCCCCCGTCCAGGCCCGAAAGCCCCATGGCTTTGCCGCCGCAGGCTGCGATGAGCTTAACCAAGTCCTTGTTGGTCTTGCCGCAGAGCACCATCTGCACGACCTTGGCCGTTTCTTCGTCGGTGTAGCGCAGGCCGCCCACGAACCTTGACTCAAGCCCCAGCGCCTTGAGCGTGGAGGTGATCTCCGGGCCGCCGCCGTGCACCAGCACGACCTTGATGCCCACCAGGTTCAGCAGCACGATGTCGCTCATCACGGCCGCCTTCAGCTTTTCGTCGGTCATGGCGTTGCCGCCATATTTGACCACCACAACCTTGCCCCAGTATTTTTGAATATAGGGCAGCGCTGCCGTTAAAACGCCGGCCTTTGCGGAATTGCTCGCCTGCACGCCTCTTCCTCCTTCGTGTTTCCTGCTTTTATTCGCCTTTTAGGTTCTGTAGTCGCCGTTGATCTTCACATAGTCGTAGGTCAGGTCGCAGCCCCAGGCGGTGGCGCCAAAATCGCCCTGCCTCAGGTCGATGCCGATACGAATCTCTTTTTCGCCCAGCACTTCCTTGGCCTTTCCCTCCGAAAAATCCACGCCAAAGCCGTTTTTGCAGACCTCGATTTTCCCCTTTGGGGATGATAGATTCACATCGATCTTCGTGATGTCGAACTCGGCCTCGGCATAGCCGATGGCGCATAGGATGCGGCCCCAGTTGGCGTCCTCGCCGAACATCGCGGCTTTGAACAGCGCCGAGCAGATCACGGACTTGGCGATGAGCTTGGCCGTCTTTTCGCTGGGGGCGCCGGCAACCGCGCACTCGAGCAATTTGGTCGCGCCCTCGCCATCGCCCGCAATCATCTTGGAAATCTCGACCGCCACGGTCTTTAGGGCTGCCGCAAAGACGGCATAATCGGCGTTTTCGCTCTCGATCTTCTCGTTGCCGGCCAATCCCGAAGCCATGATGGAAACCATGTCGTTGGTGGAGGTATCGCCGTCGATCGAGATCATGTTATAACTATCTGCCACCACGGATTTCAAGGCCCGGTCGAGTAGCGTGGGGCTGATTGCAACATCGGAGGTGATGAAAGAGAGCATCGTGGCCATGTTGGGGTGAATCATCCCCGAGCCCTTGGCCATGGCCGCGATGCGGCATTTCTTGCCCGAGAGTTCGAACTCGAGGGCGATTTCCTTCTTCTTTGTGTCGGTCGTCATGATGGCCTCGGCCGCGTCCGCCCCGCCATCCTTCGAAAGCGCCTTCGCAAGCGCCGAAATGCCCTCTTTAATGGGCTCGATGGGCAGCGGCTGGCCGATGACCCCCGTCGAAGCCACGATCACGTCTTCCTTGGCAATTTTTAGGCTTTCACCCACCAGCTCGCACATGCGCAGGGCCTTCTCTACCCCGTCGGCATTGCCGGTGTTGGCGTTGCCGCTGTTGCAGACCACCGCGCGGGCAAAGCCGTTTTGCAGGTTTTGGCGCGTAACCAAAATCGGGGCGCCAAAGGCTTTGTTCTGCGTGTAGACCGCGGCCGCCGCGCAGGGCGCCTCGGCCAGGATCAGCGCAATATCCTTCTTTGCCTGGCTCCTGCGCACGCCGCAGTGCAGCCCGGCCGCCATAAAGCCCTTAGGGGCGCAAACGCCGCCCTCCACGCGCTTAAACTCCATCGTTAGGCCCTCCACTTCGTTTATAGATAGGCGCCTTCGTCAAGCCCCAAGGCGATGTTCATGTTCTGTACCGCCGCGCCAGAGGCGCCCTTGCCCAAATTATCGAGCGAAGAAATGACGGTCAGCCTTTTTTCTCTCCCGCAGACGTAGATGCTTAAGCGGTTCGTGCCAAGGTGCTCCGTCGCGGGCAAAAAGCCGTCTTCCGGGGCGGTTTTTACGTCGATGAATCGCGAGCCTTCGTAATGCGCTGAAAGGGTCTCAAAGACGCTTCGCTGCGTCGTGCCCGCCTTGAGCAGCCCAAGATGCAGCGGCAGGCTAACCGTCATGCCCGCGTAATAGTCGCAGACGTAGGGGTTGAAGATCGGCTCCAGGGTAAGCCCCGCGAACTTAGTCATCTCGGGCAGGTGCTTATGGGCCTGGTTCAGCCCATATTCGCGCGGGCTCTTCAGGCTCGCGTCACGGCCTTCCTCTTCGTATTGGGCGATGCCCTTCTTGCCCGCGCCCGAGTAGCCCGAAACCGCGTGCACGCAAAGTGGATAGTCCTTGGGCAGGATGCCCGCCGCGACAAGCGGCGCCGCGATCGCGATCATTCCGGTCGCGTAGCAGCCAGGGTTTGCGATGCGCCTTGAATCGGCGATCTTTTCGCGCTGGGCGGGGTTGAGTTCCGGGAAGCCATAGGCCCAATTCTCGCTTACGCGGTGCGCGGTCGAAGCGTCGATCAGCACGGTTTGATCGTTTTCGACCAGGGCCGCGGCCTCTGCCGCGGCCGCGTCGGGCAGGCACAAAAAGGCGATTTTAACTTCGTTCAAAAGCGCCTTGCGCGCGGAAACATCCTTGCGCAGTTCCGGGGCGATCTCTAAAAGCTGAAGATCAGGCCTGCTTTGCAGCCTGTCTTTCAGTTGCAGGCCGGTCGTGCCATCCTGCCCGTCGATGAAGACCTTAATTGCCATGAGACTGCCCTCCCGCCACTTCTTGAAGCGCTTCCAGCTTCTTTTTGGCTTCGCCTATCTGCTTTTTGACCGATTCCGGCGCCGGGCCGGAGGGGGTCTTTCGCTGGGCCACGCAGGCCGCAAGATCGATGGCTTCGTATACGCCCTCGTCAAAGGCGGGGCTCAGGGCCTGGTATTCTTTGAGGGGCAGGGCTTCCAGGGTGGTCTTTTTTGCCACGCACTCGGCCACCAGCTCGCCCACGAGCCTGTAGGCGTCCCGGAAGGGTAAGCCTTTCTTGACCAGATAGTCCGCACAGTCGGTGGCGTTGATGAAGCCCGCCGCGGCGGCGGCGCGCATATGGTCAGGGAAGAAGGTCGCGCTTTGCAGCATGGGCGGCAGCACCTGCAGGCAGATTTTGACCGTATCGACCGAGTCGAAAATGGCCTCTTTATCCTCTTGCAGGTCCTTATCGTAGGCCATGGGCAGGGCCTTCATCATGGTCAAAAGCGTTACGTTGTTGCCATAGACCCGTGCGGTTTTACCGCGCAAAAGCTCGGCCAAATCGGGGTTTTTCTTCTGCGGCATGATGGAGGATCCAGTCGAAAACCGGTCTGAAAGCGCCATAAAGCGAAACTCCCACGAGCACCAAAGCGTGATCTCTTCTGCAAGGCGCGAAAGGTGCATCATCAGGATCGAAAGGCAGGAAGAGAGTTCCAAGACGAAGTCCCGGTCGCTCACGCCGTCCATCGAGTTGGCCATAAAGCCGTTCAGGTTCAGCCTTTGCGCCACCAGGGCCTGGTCGAGCGGGTGCGTGGTCGAGGCCAGCGCCCCCGAACCAAGGGGGGATACTGCGGTGCGCTCCCCGCAGGCCAAAAGGCGCTGAAGATCGCGCAGCAGCATCTGCACATAGGCCATCAGGTGGTGGGCCAGGGTGACGGGCTGCGCCCTTTGCAGGTGCGTATAGCCCGGCATCACGGTTTCAAGGTGCCGTTCGGCCACGGCCATCAGCGCCGAAGCCGAGCTCGCCGCCAGCGAGAATATCTCGCCAATCTCGCGGCGAAGATAAAGCCGTAAATCCAGCGCCACCTGGTCGTTGCGGCTGCGGCCCGTGTGCAGCTTCTTGCCATTTTCGCCGATGCGCTGGGTCAAGACCTGCTCGACGAAGCTGTGGATATCCTCGGCGGCGGGGTCGATTGCGAGGCTTCCTGCCTTGATGTCTGCCAAAATGCCCTCAAGGCCTTCGATGATTTTGGCGCTTTCATCGGGCGAAACAATGCCCTGCCTGCCCAGCATGAAGGCGTGCGCCATCGAACCCGTAATATCCTCTTCGAACATCCTTTGGTCAAAGCCGATGGAGGCGTTGAGCTCGTTCAGCCTTTCATCCACATCGCCCGCGGTTCTTCCCGCCCAAATCATCTTCATGCCTAAACCTCCCGGCTTTTTTTGGCTTAATGGCCGCGCTTTTTATCCAGCAGCGCCTTGATGCGCACCGGCAGCCCGAACAGCCTGATGAATCCCCTGGAATCGTACTGGTCATAGACCGCATCCTCGCCGAAGGTGGCCACTTCCTCATCATAGAGGGTATAGGGCGAGGTCATTCCGGCGCCCATGATGTTGCCCTTGTAAAGGATGAGTGAAACCTCGCCGGTTACGCGCTCCTGGGTCTTATCTACAAAGGCGGAAAGCGCCTCGCGCAGCGGAGTATACCACTGGCCGTTATAGACCAGATCGGCAAACTCCAGCGCCATGCGCTGCTTGTAGTGCTGCGTCATCCTATCCAGGCAGAGCTGCTCGAGCATCTCGTGCGCCTTGTAGAGAATGCTGCCGCCCGGGGTTTCATACACGCCGCGGCTCTTCATGCCCACGAGGCGGTTTTCAACCATATCCAAAATGCCCACGCCATGCTTGCCGCCCAATTCGTTGAGCTTCTTCACCAGCGCGACGCCGTCCATCTTCTGGCCGTTCAGCGCCACGGGAATGCCTTTTTCGAAGCCTATGGTGATCTTTTCGCGTTCGTCAGGCGCCGTGAAGGGCGACACGCCAAGCTCCAAAAGGCGCTCGTAATCGGGCGCGTTGGCCGGGCTTTCAAGCTCCAGCCCCTCGTGCGAAAGATGCCAGATATTGCGGTCGCGCGAATAATTCTTTTCGCGGTTGAACTGCAGGGGCACGTTGTGAGCCTCCGCATAGTCCACCTCGTCGTCCCGGCTCTTGAGTTCCCAGGTCCGCCAGGGGGCGATGATGTCCATTTCAGGGGCGAAGGCCGCGATGGCAAGCTCAAAGCGCACCTGGTCGTTGCCCTTGCCCGTGCAGCCATGGGCGATCGCATCCGCGCCCTCTTTGAGAGCGATTTCGGTGATGCGCTTGGCGATGATGGGCCTTGCGAAGGACGTGCCCAGCAGGTATTGGTTCTCGTACACCGCGCCCGCCTTGAGCGTGGGGAAGATATAGTCTTCGACGAATTCCTTGGTCAAATCCTCGATGTAGAGCTTCGAGGCCCCGGTTTTTTTGGCTTTCTCTTCAAGGCCGTCCAGCTCCGCGCCCTGGCCAACGTCGGCCGAAACCGCCACGACCTCGCAGCCGTAGTTCTCGATCAGCCAAGGGATGATCACCGAGGTATCCAGCCCGCCCGAATAAGCCAAAACCACCTTTTTATACTTCTTGTTGTCTGCCATTAAAAAATCGCCCTCCCAAACTTGGGGCGGCAAGCCGCCCGAAACTGCTTTGCTATGTATCCTAAGGCCAAGGCGCCGCGCTGTCAAGCTCTATTTGCAGGTTTTATGCAAATCTTGCGTAAAATCGTGCAATAATATGCGAACTTCAACCGATTATGAGCATTTTTATTCATCCGCGCCCTTCCTCAATGCGTCCGGGTTCCCCGCATAGACCCGATCGACGGTGATCACCGCGTAAAGCGGCCCGGGCAGGACCTCGACGCGCTCGCGCACCGCCTTTTTAATCGCCGCGTCGTCCAGCTTCAGGCCATAGGGCGCCGAGATATCGAAGATCAGGTTCGTGTGGGTATCGCCTGGCACCATCCGGAAGTCGTGCACGCTCAGCGCCTCGTCCACGCCGCGCACGATTTCAACCAGCACTTCGCGCAGGGCGTCCGCCCGCTCGTCGCCGATCACCACCGGATCCATGTGGATGACCAGCTCGATGCCGTGCTCGACGAGCAGCTGCCTTTCGATGTTATCGATCAGATCGTGGCTCTTGAGCATGTCGCCGCGCGCGTCCACCTCCACGTGCAGGCTCGCGAAGTGCCGCCCCGGCCCGTAGCTGTGCAGCGCCAGATCATGCAGGCCCAAAATCCCCTCCCGCCCTCGCAGGTGCGAGAGGATCAGCTCCACCAGCTCGCCCTCCGGCGCCTGCCCGAGCAGCTTGTTGAGCGATTCCAGCAGCACCTTAACCCCGGCGTAGCCGATGAAGAGCGCCACACAAAGCCCGGTATAGCCATCGAGCGAAAAACCCAAAAACGGGCTGATGGCGGATGAAAACAGCACCGCGCCGGTCGCCAGAATGTCCGAAAGGCTATCCGCCGAAAAGGCGCGCATCAGAGTGGAATCAATCTCCTTGCCCAGCGCGCGGTAAAAGAAAAAAAGCCAAAGCTTCACGCCCATCGAGGCCAGCAAAATCGCGGCGCCGAGCGGGCTGAGTTTGGGCATTTCGGGCCGAAGAACCTTTATAAGGGATTCTTCGCCCAACCGAAAGGCGATGAGGAAGATCAGCACGGCAACAGCCATGGACGAAAGGTATTCGACGCGGGCATGGCCGTAGGGATGCTCCCGGTCGGCCGGCTTGCCCGCCCACTTGAAGCTCAGCGCCGAGATCACCCCTGAAAAGGCATCGCTCAGGTTATTGGCCGCATCCGCCGTGATGGCTACGGAGCCTGCCAAATACCCGGCCGCGAACTTGCCCGCGCTCAAGAGCAGGTTTAGCGCAACGCTCACCAGCCCGGCCAGCTTGCCGTAGCTCTCGCGCACGCGCAGATTCTGCGTATTTTCGCCGTTTTTCACCAGCTTTTTCATCCAGCCGATCATCCCGCGGCCCCCCTTTCGCCCAATGGGTCAAGATGGAAGTAGCATACCACAAGGAAGCGCCCCGGTCGAGCGGGGCGCTTCCTTAGTTTTTGCGGAGCCGTGGGGCGGAATCAGCGGAGATTGGCGACCAGCCAGGCGAGAATGTATAAAAAGTAGATATGGCCCGGGTAGAAGGCATAAAAGAAGTACTTCTTTTGGAAAAAGTGCTTGCTTTCGCCCTTTTCGCCGTTATAGAGCAGCAGAATCGGCACGGCAAAGACCGAAAGGCCCTCGAGCCAGTCGCCCATGGCAAAGCAGAACGCCGAAAAGGCGGCCAGCGGCAAGAGGCGCGCCCAACGGTAATTGCGCAGCAGGTAAAAGGCAAGGCCCAGCAGCGGGAAGAGGAAGCCCCCTTCTGTGGAAATGAACGAGGGAATGGCGAAAACAATGTAGACGAGCCAAGGGGCGGCGGTCACCAGGGTTTCGTTTGACATGGTCACGAGCACCACAGCGCTGCTCAGAACCGGCGCGAGCATGATCAGCACCGCAAGGGCCGCCTTACCCCATTTTTTTGCCTTTATGCCCGCGGCCAGCAGATCGGCCGCGGCGATATACAGCCCCGTGAGAAAGAGCGTGCCAAAGATGGAGTTCATCAGTACGGCTTCGCTGGGCATCAGCCTTCCCAAACAGAATGAGAGGATGTTCATCGCCTCAAAGCCGATGAGTAGCTGCAAGAGATAGCGCTTGCGGTTGCGCGTGTGGGCCATTCCCTCGGCGCACATGAAAAGGAAGATGGGCGCGACCGGCCGCCCCAGCCATTTCAGCCAGCCGGGCGCGCCGAACTGCACAAACATTTGGTGAACATGGTCAAAGACCATGAGCACGGTGGCCAGCAGCTTGATCGCGCCGCCGGAAAGCCCTTTTTTCAGCCAAGTCATCATGGATTGCCTCCCGAAACTGTATTAGTCGTCTAATATAATAGCATTACTTTCCTCCGCCCGTCAAGCGTAAAAGGCGGAAGCTTTTTGGCCGGCGCGCATATAGCTAACCCAAGAGGAAAACGGCAGGAGGGCAAAGCATGAAAAGAATCGGGGCTGCGATTTTGGCCGCCGCGCTGCTGCTGGCGCTCTGCGGCGCGGGGAGCGCGGAGCAGATCCTGCTGGTGGATGCTGATCTGCAAACGATCACGCTCTACGAAGGCGGGCAGAAGGTGAAAAGCTGGCCCTGTGCCGTGGGCAAGCGCGGCACGCCTTCGCCGCTCGGGGTTTGGGCCGTCACGCAGAAGCAAAAAAACTGGGGCACGGGCTTTGGCACGCGCTGGATCGGCTTTGCCTGCCCCTGGGGCAGCTTTGGCATCCACGGCACCAACAAGCCTTCCTCCATCGGCGGGCAGGCCTCGCACGGCTGCGTGCGGATGCTCAACCGCGACGTGGAGGAGCTTTACGCGCGGGTGCGCGTGGGGGCCAAGGTGGTCATCGAGCGCGCTGCCTACGGCCCCCTGGCCGCCGGGCTGCGCAGTTTGGCGCCGGGCGACCGCGGCGCCGACGTGCTTCAGCTTCAGCTTCGCCTGCAAAACCTTGGGCTTTATCAGGGCGGCCTGGATGGCGTCTTTGGCGAGGGGCTCAAGCGCGCCGTGATCGCCTACCGCCGCGAAAACGGCCTCCCAGTTGGCGACCGAGCCGATTGGGCCTTATATGAAACCCACGGGATGAGCCTTTTTGAATAAACGAAGCAAAAAAAGAGCCTTCAATCGCGCGATTGAAGGCTCTTTTTCGTTTATGCGCGCCGCAAGCCGCGCAACCAGCGGAACAAATACGCGCTGCCAAGCAGGCCAATAATCGCCAGCGCGAGCCAAAGCGCCGCGCCGTCCTCAATGCCCGTTTGGGGAACGGGCATCAAGAAGTCAGGGCTTTGCGTTGGCAGCGGGCTGCCGCTGGGCGAAGGCGTCGGGCTTTCATCGGCCGTTTCGGCATTCGCGCCCCCGCCGCCAATGGGCTTTGGCGGCCTGTATTCGTTGACGAAAATGGGCGGGCCATCTGGGTAAACTGTGTCAACGTCAAATGCACCGCTGCTGCCGTTATAGGTAGCGATGATTTGGACCGAAAACACCTTGGTGTCGGTGATCCATCTCCCGCCCGAAGGCGTAAGCTCGCGAATGGTGTAGTTATGAACGCCGTCGCTGCCAATGGCCAGCGGCGAGAAATCAACATTCCCCACCGCGTCATTTTTAACGGTCGCAACGAGATCGCCATCTTCGTCGAACAGGCCAAATTCGAAGTAATCATCGGGCAGGGCGGCGCCGACTGCCTGGGTCTCCACGTTGAGCTCCACGCTCACGGGCGCCGTGTAGTAATGGGAAAACTCTTGCCCATCAGGGTACTTTATACTCGCTACTGTGCCGTGCTCAGTGTAGTACACCATTACGCGCAGTGTTTCATTCGGATTCAATACCCAACCGGAAGGCCGCGGCACGACTTCGCGGATATAGAACATATTGGGCATTACTGGATTAATTGTGTCAGGCAAGGCGGTTGTTACGTTGAAGGTAATCAAGCCGTCCTCAGCGTTTGAAACGGTTTGAATTACGGGGAAACCGTCCGCGAGTTTAAGCAATTCAAACTGAAACAGCCCTGCGGTCAGTGGCGCGCCGTACGCGAGCACATTCGCCTTAATGGTGAATGAAACCTCCCCCGCGGCAGAGGTCGTCCCCGCCATCGGCATGAGCAGAATGGCCCAGAGAACCATTCCCAGCGCAAGAGCCTTTTTGTGCACACCTTTAAGCCAACGCCCTTTCATTGTAGTACCCTCATTTCGTTGTTTAGTAAGTCCATTTCAATCACTTTTTCCATTATACCATACCTGAAGAATCGGCAAAAGTAAACTTTTTTTGACATATACAACTTGACGAATTTATCTCTTCCCTGAAAGTGCGGGGCAAAGCATTGCTCCCTGCCCCATTTGGGGGCGTGAACTGTTTTTGGCAAAGTAAGAGAATGCGCCCAATGCCCGAAGCGAGATCCCCCCGCGCGATTTCACCCAGCTTCGTGCCGGCAGGCGCTACGCCACCTATATATTGGGGCTTTTGCCCCACGATCCTTAATTTTAAAGAAGGCGGGATCGCCGTCCACGATGGCGGTTATTCGCGCTGCCGTGTATATAAGCGCAAAATAAGCCGCGCCCGGAGCGCGGGCGCGTTGCGCGCGCCCCAAAATGGTTGTACAATATACGCAAAAGGGCGCGAGGGGGCAAAAGGGCTTGAATTTGGAACAGTTTTTGCAAAAAAAGCGGGGCGATCCCGCCTTCATGGCTTCCGTCACCCATTGGGAGAGGGTCGAGCCGAAGCCCGCGCGCTTTTCGGACTTCTCCGCGCGGCTGGCTGAGCCCCTCAAGCGGGCGCTGAACCGCCGGGGGATCTATCAGCTCTATAGCCACCAGCGCCAGGCGCTGGACGCTGTTTTTGCGGGGAAGCATCTTACCGTCGTCACCCCGACGGCCTCGGGCAAGAGCCTTTGCTATACCCTGCCCAGCCTGCAGGCCATGCTCGAAGATAAGGCGGCCCGGGCGCTCTTCATCTTCCCCACCAAGGCGCTGGCAGCCGACCAGGTGGCGGAGCTCAATGCCTTCATCGGCCTGCTCGACGAAGCCGGGGACGGCATCAAGGCCTTCACCTACGATGGCGACACCGCGGTCAACGCACGCAACGCCGTGCGCGCCGCCGGCAACATCGTGGTCACCAACCCCGATATGCTGCACGCGGCCATCCTGCCCGGCCATCTCAACTGGGTCAAGCTCTTTGAAAACCTAAAGTTCGTCGTCATCGACGAGCTTCACGTCTACCGGGGTGTGTTTGGCTCGAACATGGCCAACGTCATCCGGCGCCTGCGGCGGCTCTGCGCCTTTTATGGCTCGAATCCGCAGTTTATTTGCTGCTCGGCCACCATCGCCAACCCGGGCGAACTGGCCGCGCAGATCATCGGCGAAAAGACCGCCCTCATCGATGAAAACGGCGCCCCTTCGGGCGAGAAAAACCTCGTCTTTTATAATCCGCCGGTCGTCAACCGCCAGCTAGGCATCCGCGAAAGCTCGCTCAGCCACGCGCGGCGCCTCGCGGGCGAGCTTTTGCAAAACGGCATCCATTCCATCACCTTCGCGCGTTCCAGGCTCAATGTCGAGGTTTTAACAACCTACCTAAAGCGCCTCGTCGCCGATGTTTTGGGCAATTCAGATGCCGTTCGCGGCTACCGCGGCGGCTATTTGCCCAACCTTCGCCGCGAAATCGAGCGCGGGCTGCGCAGCGGCGAGGTGCGCGCCGTGGTTTCAACCAACGCACTGGAGCTTGGCATCGACATTGGCCAGCTCGAAGCCTGCGTGCTCTGCGGCTACCCGGGCTCCGTGGCCAGCACCTGGCAGCAGGCCGGGCGCGCGGGCCGGCGGCATGGCTCGAGCGCGACCTTTTTGGTGGCCTCCTCAGCCCCGCTGGACCAATACATCGTCAACCACCCCGAATACTTTCTCGATCAGTCACCCGAGCACGCTTCCATCAACCCCGGCAATCTCTTCGTGCTGCTCAACCACCTAAAGTGCGCGGCCTACGAGCTGCCCTTCGCCCAAGGGGAGCTTTTTGGCGACGCGCCGGCCACCGGGGAGATGCTGCGCTACCTCGAGGAGGAGAACATCCTCCATCTTTCGGGCGGGCGCTACCACTGGATGGCGGACGATTTCCCCTCGGCCGAGGTATCGCTCAGATCGGCCTTTGACGAAAACTTTTTGATCATCGACATCAGCGACCCGGCCCACCACGAGGTCATCGGCGAGATGGATCGCTACACCGTGCCCATGCTCCTGCACGAGAGGGCGATCTATTTGCACAACGCCCAGCAATACCAGGTCGAATCCCTCGATTTCGACGATAAAAAGGCCTATATCCGCAAGGTGGACGTCGATTATTACACCGATGCCGACCTAACCGTCAACCTGCGGGTCTTGGACGTGTTCCGCACGCGCGGCGCGCTGAGCCTGGGCGAGGTGCTGGTCACTTCCATCGTCAGCGTCTTCAAAAAGATGAAGTTCGACACGCACGAGAATCTGGGCTTTGGTGAGGTCAACCTGCCCGAGCTTGAAATGCACAGCTCCGCCATGTGGCTAACCGTGGAAGAGGGCGTGTTCGCCGGCCTCGGCCGCGAAGAAGCCGGCGACGCCATGCTGGGCCTAAGCTATGCCCTTGGCACCATCGCGCCGCTGTATTTGATGTGCGCAACCTGGGATATCCGCGTGAGCTTCCACGTGCGCGACAGCTTCACCAAGAAGCCCACCCTCTACATCACCGATGGCATCCCGGGCGGCATCGGCCTTGCCGATAAGGCCTTCGAGATGATGGAAGTGCTACTCGGCCACGCCGCGGAAACCATCGAAGGCTGCCCCTGCGAGGAGGGCTGCCCCTCGTGCCTGGGCTCCCCTTATGGCAAGGATGGCAAGAAGAACGCCCTCCTTCTGGCAAAGAGGCTTTCTAATGAGCTTTCTTAGGGATAGGCTCAAGCAGCTCGCCCAAAGCGCCCCGGCCGAGCCCCAGCCAGAAAGCCGGCCGCGGCCGCGCTGCGCCATACGGCGGGTGAGTCTCGCGCTTGGGGAAATCGGCCTCAGTCGCGAGGGCCTCTTCTTCCTTGGCGGCGACGAGGCAGCGCGGGCCTTCGCCTGCGAAGAAGGCCTGGCCTTTATTGATGTCGAGAGCACGGGCCTTTCGCGCGGGGCGGGCACCACGGCCTTTGAAATCGGCATCGGGCGGATAAGGGGCGGCAAAATGGAACTGACCCAGCTCTATATGCGCGACTACGACGAGGAGGAGGATCTTCTTCGCAGCGCGGCGGAGTGCTTGAAGGGCGCCGAATTGCTCGTAAGCTTCAATGGCAAGAGCTTCGATTTGCCCATGCTGCGCGCCCGCATGGTGATGAACCGCCTGCCGCCCGGCTTTACGGGCCTGCCCCATCTCGACCTTTTGCACGGCGCGCGCAGGCTTTACAAGCTGCGGCTCAAGCAGTGCAATTTGGGCAGGCTCGAAGAAATCATCCTCGGCGCCCCGCGCCAAGACGACATCCCGGGCGCGCTGATCCCCGGGATCTGGGCAGCCTTCCTCAAAAACGGTGATTTAGAGCCGATTTTGCGGGTTTTGGAGCATAACGAAAGGGACGTATTCTCGATGGCCCTGCTGCTGCGTGAATTGCTCAAAGCGCAGGCAGACCCGACGGCTCAACGCCATGCCGAGGATATTTATTCTGCCGGCCTTGCGCTCGAAAGGGCCGGCCGCCCGCGCGAAGCCGAGCGCTGCTATGCCTTCACTCTAAGCGGCGGCACGCGCCTGCTCTCGGGCCTCGCGCTGAGCCGGCTTTATCGGCGGCAGGGCAGGCTTGATGAGAACATCGCCCACCTTCAGGCCCTAAGCGACGGCCAAGGCGGCGAAAACTTCGCGCGCGTCGAGCTTGCGAAGATCTACGAGCACAAAAAGCGGGACTATGCGCAGGCCCTGCGCCTGACCGAGGAAGCCATGGCGCTCGGGCTGCCCGGTGCCGAGATGGAAGCCCTGCGCGCGCGGCGAAAGAGGCTGCTCCGGCGCCTGAACAAGGGAGGTTAACGGCTTTGGCATTTGCGAATTTCACCGCCTGGCGTGCGCTGGCCCTGCACGCGACCAAAAACGAGAAGGCTGCCCTTCCGCTTTATGAAAAGGCCTATTCGGGCGGCACGAAGAACGTGCAGGCGCTGCTGGCCTACGGGCTGCTGCTGCTCCGGCGCGGGGGGCGCGACGAAAGGGCCGTTGAGGTCTTCAAGGCAGCCTCAAAGCGCAAGATGAACGCCCGCCAGTGGCTGTCGCTCTACCAAAACCTGGGGCTTGCCTACTGGCTCAGGGGGGATTTGGATCGCGCGCTGACGCTGTTTTCCCGCATCTACCAAAGGAGCCAATCGGCCAGCGTGCGCGGCATTTATGGCCTTCTCTTAATCGAAAAGGGCGATCAAAGCGGCGATTATGGCGAAGCCCTGCGCTTTTGCGAGGAGGCCGCCGGCTACGATGGCGAGGATTCGGTTCTCGTCGATAATCTGGCCCAGGTTTTGAGCCGCACGGGCGGCCAGGGCGAACGCGAACGCGCCGAAGCGCTCTTCCGTAAGGCGCTGGAGCTTAGCCCGGCGCAGTTCGATTCCCTCTGCGGGCTTGCGAAGCTCTGCGCCCAAACGGGCCGCGAGGAAGAGGCGCGCGCGCTCCTTAAAAAGGCCCTTCTGCGGCCCGAAAGCCGCTTCAATGCCTTCAGCCGGGGCGAGGCGCTCGATTTGGCGCGGCGCCTGGGCCTGGAAGACGAATAAGAAAACCGCCGGAAGCGGCGGTTTTTTCAGGCGCTATGTAGGAGGGAATCAGCCGCGCTCCAGCGCGTCCGCGATGGCCTGCACGATCTTGAGGGCGGCGCCCGAATCCGCGGCGCGCAGGCGGTCGATCAGCTCGGCTTCCACCCCATCGCGCGGGCGAACCCTGGGCCTTGGCAGCGAGCGCTGCTTGCGGTAAGGGTCTATGGCCGGGAAGCCGCCCTGGTGAAGCTCCTCCACCGTTTCGCGGATGAGCTCCGGGTGGCTCTTGAGCAAGGAGCGGTATTTATTCTGCAGGCGCAGCGCCAGCGTCTTGTTCCCGCCGCCCAGCCTGGTCACACAGGCGCGAACCGACTGCCCTTGCCCCTGCGCCACCAGCACGTTTTTGAGCAGGTTACGCACCTCGTCCTGCTCGAAGGGCACAAAGGGCGTGGCGCGCTTGATGCAAAGATCCTCCGGAGCCTCCTGGGCTTTCAGTGTCGCGTAATAGTGGTTGCGTATGGAATTGGCCTTGCGCCCCGTGCGGCTGGCCGTGCGGTCAAAGGCGTTGCGGAGAGGCTCATTTCCCTCGTTACAAAGGCGAACCTCCTCCCACAGGGCCTCGATCTCTTCCTCATTCCAGCCGAAACGGCCGCGTGAAATACTCTGCTGCTTCATACACTGCGTTCCTCCTTCACCATATGGTGTTCTTTATAGAGTATGCGCACGCCAGCCAAAAACGATACCAATTCAGCCAAGTTTGCCAGCTTTTTTGCACGAAGGGAGTGATCTTGATGCGCCTGCCCGAAGCCGTCGAGCGCCGGCTTGCGCACCTTGCGGCCGAGGCCGACGCGCAAACGCTGCTGGGCGGCGCGAAAGCGCTGAGCGCGCGCTACCGGGCGAGCGAAAAGCGCGGCGATGGCCAAAGCCTGTTGGGCGGCCAGGAGGAGGTGCTAAGCTACGCCCTCTCGCGCTTGCCCGCCTGCTACGCGGCGGTTTGCCGGGCGCTTACAATCGCGGGCGAGGGCATGGAGTTGCGCCAAATCGGCAGCGTGCTCGACCTGGGCGCTGGGCCTGGCACGGCCAGCCTGGCCGCTCTGTCGCTCTGCGGCCCAAAGGAAGTGACCCTGATCGAAAGGGACGCGAAAATGGCCTCGCTGGCGGTCTCCCTGCTGCACGAGGCCGCGCCGGCCCTTCAGCCAAACCTTCTTTTGGGCGAAATGGGCGAGCTGCCCCTGCCCGAGAGCGACTTGATTCTGGCCGCGTACTGCCTTTTGGAGCTGGACGGCCAAAAAGCCGACGAAATGGTTGAAAAAATGGCGAGAAGCGCAAAAAAGCTGCTGCTGATCGTGGAGCCCGGCACGCCGGAAGGCCATGCCAGGCTGATGCGCTGGAAGAAGATCGCCCTGCGCTGCGGCGGCAGCCTGCTCGCCCCCTGCCCCCGCGGCGCGGAGCCCTGCCCTCTTGAAAACGACTGGTGCGCCTTCGCCGCGCGGGTAGAGCGCAGCGCGCTGCACCGGCGCCTAAAGGGCGGCAGCCTCCCCTATGAAGATGAAAAGTTCGGCTTTATCGCCATCGCCAAGGGCGCGTTCGAGCGCCCCGTAGCGCGCATCCGGCGCCACCCCCTCAAGCAAAAGGGCTTTGTGGAGCTTGCCCTTTGCCGCGCCGGCCTGACCGAAAGCCTGCGCGTGCCCAAATCGGCGGGCGAGGCTTACCGCGCGGCGCGCAAAGCGGAGCAGGGCGACGCCTGGGAGTGACGCCCTTCCGGGGCTTCGCATGGGGGGACTCCGTCCCCTCCCCCTCCCCTCCTCTAACAAGGATGCCTTCAGCATAGCCGATTTGCTGTTGCCATTGCCTCGCAGCTGCGCTCCTCGCAACGACAGGGAGGAGCCGTTGGCGCAATTCGCCCGGTTTCCACCCTTCTTTAGGGGGCACGCAGGGGAATCGCTCCTCCGCGAAAGCGCTGCCGGCAGGCCCTGCAAATCCCTTGCGTCGCCGCAAAAGTAAGCTCTGCGCTTAGAGGCAGCCTTTTTCGTCATTGTGAGGGGACCGAAGCAATCCAGCCCGCTTCGGCTTGGATGCGGCCATTTGCGTGCCCTTCTGGATTGCCTCTGCGCTCCTCGCAACAACGGCAAAAAGGCTTCGCGGCGCGCCAAAAAGCGCCTTCGCCGGGCGACGAAAGCGCTTATAAAAGCCCATGCGGCTCAATTTGGGCTTTTTAGGAGTGGTTACGGCTTATTCCTCGGATTCTTCCTCATCGTCTTCATCGTCCTCACCATATTCGGCGGCGAAGTTCTTCTGCACGATCTCAATCAGCGCGTCCATCAGCGTTTCGTCCTCGATGGGGACGAACTCTTCCATATCGTCCTCAAGCTGAACGACCTTCATCAGGTACAGCTCCTGCTCTTCCTCATCGTGCTCATGATCGTGGTGGTGATGGGCATGATCATGATCGTGGTGATGCTCATGGCCGTGCTCGTGGTGATGCTCGTGCTCCTCCTCCACCGCGGCCAAAACGGCGTACTCCTCGCCGTTGTAAAAGATATAGTCCAGAACCTCGAGTTCTAAGTCGTTGCCCTCTTCATCGGTGAACACAACGATATCGCGTTCGTCTTCCATAGCTTGGCACCTCGTTCCCTTCGCGTTTTGTCGATTCCTCCGCTATTCTACCCTATCCTGCCAAAAAGCACAATCCGTTATGCAGGAGTTTTTGCCCGCGGGGATGAAATTAACATCACGGGCGATGCCAAACGGCGCGCGGAAAGGAAGAACGCCAATGATTTACGCCAAATGGCTGCGCGGAGATGAGGACTTGAGCCAGGCCTACGCCGTGCGAGAGGCCGTTTTCGTGCGCGAGCAGGGCTTTGCGGCCGAAATCGAGCAGGACGAAACCGACCTGCGCGCGGCGCACGCGCTCTTGATCGACGAGGACGGCCAGCCCGCCGGAACGGCCAGGCTCTTCATCGACGAAGAGGGCTATTGGCACATCGGCAGGGTTTGCGTGCTGAAGGAAAAGCGCGGAAAGCACTTAGGCGACCTGCTCATGCGCATGGTGCTCGATAAGGCCCTGCGCGCCGGCGCGAAGCATTTTCGGCTCGGCGCCCAGGCCGATAAGCTGCCTTTTTACGAAAAATACGGCTTTTGGCCCTATGGCGAACCCTATCTTGACGAGGGCGTGCCGCACCTGCACATGGAGGCCGACGAGGATTCGGTCCGCGAGAAGGTCTTTGGGGGCTGTGAAGCCTAAAAGGGGTAAAAAATGGTCGAATACCTTTGCGGCAGGGCGGGCAGCGGAAAAACCGCCCTGTTGCTTAACAAGATCGAGGAAGCGTCGCGCCTTGGCGAGCGCGCGCTGGTTTTGGTGCCTGAGCAAATGACGCTGAGCATGGAGCTCGCGCTCACGCGCAGGCTGCCCGTGCTCTGGAAGGTCGAGGTTCTGTCGCCTTCCAGCCTTTTGCGCCGGCTGCGCGAGGAGGGCGGCGCTTCCGCGCGCGTGGTGCTCGACGAATCCGGCAGGGCCATGGCGCTGCGCCGCGCGCTTGAAGAATTAAGGGGTAGCCTGCGCGTCTTTAGGCGCGGGGGCGAGGGCTTCGTTGCAAGGATGGCCGCGCTGCTTGAGGAACTCCGCGCCGCCGGGCTGGATTCCACCGCGCTGCGCCTTGCGGCGGATGGGCTGGAAGTCGGCGTCACCCAGGAAAAACTCTATGACATCGCGGCGATTCTGGATGGCTACGCGGGCCTTCTTCGCGGCAAATACTTAGACGGTGACGAGGCCGTGGCCCTCTTTGCCGAGCAGGCGGGCGCAAGCGGCTGGCTAAAGGACTTTTACGCCTTTGCGGACGGCTTTGACGTGCCCCCTCCGCGCACGGTGCGCATCCTGGGCGCGCTGGCCAGGCACTGCAAGGGGCTTTGCGTCAGCTTCAAGATGGACGGCGACTTTGGCCGGGACGAGAAACTGTTTTCGCCGGTGAGCCGCGCCTACGAGGGCCTGCATCGCTATGTTTTGGCGGAAGGCCTTCTTTGGCGCAAACAAAACCTGCCGCCAAGGGCGGCGGGCAAGCCTTCCCTCGCCCACCTAGAGCGCGAGCTTTACGCCAGGCCCGCCCTTCCCTTCGCCGGGCGGCCCGAGGGGCTGCACATCGCCACCGCGCACGATGCCTATGCCGAGGCCGAGCGCGCCGCGGGCTTTTTGCTGCGCCTTGCGATGGAAAAGGGCTATAAGCCAAGCGAAATGGCGATTCTTTGCGCCGATCTCGCGCCCTATGGCGAGGCGCTGAAGTCTGCCTTCGCACAAAGAGGCCTCCCTCTCTTCGTGGACGAACCCTTGAGCTGCGCCTTTCACCCGGCGGCGCGCTATTTGCTCGAGGCGCTTGAAGCCATCGCGCGCGGCCTGCCGACGGAGGGGATGATCCGCTGCCTGAAGACCGGCTTTTCCCCCCTGACCGAGACCGAGCAGGACCTTATGGAGCTTCTCATCCTCGAAAACCGGCTGCGCGGCGCGCTCTTTGAGCGCCCCATGGATTCCCCCCGGGCGCAGTCGCTCTTGCTGCGCTTTTATGGGCCGCTTCGGGCGCTGCGGGAAGGGGTTTCAGGCCCCGGCAAGACGGTCGAAGCCCGCGCCGCCGCCCTGTTCGCCTTCATGGAGCAAGGAGGCCTCAAGCAAAAGCTGAACCGGCGGATTAAGCGCGCAAGGCAGAGCGGCGACGAGCTCGCGGCCGAGCGCTGCGCCCAGGTTTGGGGCCGCCTGGTCGAAACCCTCGACCAGATGGTGGAGCTGCTGGGGCCGATGGAGCTGCCGCTCAAGAGCTTCATCGCCATGCTGCGCGCAGGGCTCGAAAGCGTGCGCCTAAAGGGCCTGCCCCAGGGCGGCGAGCAGGTCTACGCCGGGGAGCTGATGCGCTTTAAGGCAGAGCCGGGCCTTAAAGCCCTGGTGGTTCTGGGCGTGAACGAGGGCGTTCTGCCCGCCGCGCGGGAGGACGGCGGCCTGCTCCGCGACGAGGAGCGCGCGCTGATCAACGAGGCCGGCAGGGAGGCCCGGCTCTTCCTGCCCGGCATGGCGGCGCGCGAGGCGCTCGAGCGCTTCGTGAGCTACGCGGCCTTCGCTTCGCCCTCAGAATGCCTCCTGCTAAGCTGCCCCCTCGTTTCGGCCGACGGCAAGGCGCTCACGCCCTCGCCGCTCTTCGGGCGGCTGCAAAGGCTCTTCCCGGGCCTTGAATTCGAGGGCGGGCTGCAGGGGGATGAGCTCAATTGGCTGGGCAGCGCGGAAGGCGCGGCCCGCGCGCTGGAAAGGCAGCTGCGCGGCCCTGCGATGCGCCCCGGCGAGATGCCGCCGGCCTATGCGGCCCTTAAAACCTTCGCGCCCGAACGGCTCGAAGGGCTAAGGCGCAGCCTTCTCGGCCCGCAAGGGGCCGAAAGCCTGCCGCCCGAGCTGGCAAGAAGGCTGTATGCGGGCGGCGAGAGCCGCACCAGCGTTTCCAGGGCCGAAAGCTTCGCCCACTGCCCCTTTTTATACTTCGTGCGCTATGGACTGCGCCCCAGGGAGCTTCGCGAGCGCGCGGCGGACGCGCTGGATACGGGCAACCTCTACCACGAGGCGCTGCAGGGCTTCGTGGCCCTGGCAGCAGAATGCGGCGGCTTTGCCACCCTGAGCCAGGCGCAGGGCGACGCGCTAATGGAAATGGCCGCGGCGCCAGGCCTGGCAAAGCTCGAAGGCCGCACGGCGCTGCAGGGCGGGCGCGGCAGGCGCACGCTGGATGAAATGCGCAGAACGCTGCGAAGGGCCGGGCGGGTGCTGACCGAGCAGCTCCGCCACAGCCGCTTTTTGCCGGCGAAAGAGGAGGCCGGCTTCGGCTTTGAGCAGGAATCCCCGATCGAAATCGAGCTTTCGGGCGAGGAAATGCTGCGCGTGGCGGGCAGGATCGACAGGCTAGACCTCTTTGAAGGCAAAAACGGAAAGTATGCCCGGATCATCGACTATAAGTCGGGCAATTTAAAGCTCGATCTGGCCGAGGTCTTCTATGGCCTGCGCCTGCAGCTCTTCGTCTACCTCGACGCGGTGCTCGCCATGGAAAACGCAAAGCCTGCCGGGGTGTTTTACTTCCGCGTCTTCGACGCGCCCGTGACCGCAAGGGAATACACCGAAGAGGCCGCCAAGGAGGCGATTTTGAAGGAATCGCGCATGCGGGGATTGGTTCTGAAAGATCTGGAAGTGCTGGAGGCTATGGCCCCACCCGAGGAGCTTGGCCGGATTCTTCCCCTGCAGTTCAATAAGGACGGCGGGCTTCGGGAAAACGCCTCGGCGCTGCTGGAAGAAGACTTTGCGCTGATCCGCGCCTTCACGCGGCACAAGCTCAGGCAGCTTTTGGAGCGGATGCGCGCCGGGGAAATCGCCCCGAGCCCGGTTTCAAGGGACGATAGGCCGCAGCCCTGCGCCTACTGCGACTACAAGGGCGTCTGCCGGGCGGACGGCAGCCTTTCTGGCTTTGCGCAGCGGCCGATCGAAATCGCCAAGGCCGAGGCACTCGAAAAGATGCGGCTGGCGCTCGCGGAAGGGGGGCAAGAACATGCCTAAGTTTACCGAGCAGCAGCAGGCCGCCATTTTTTCGCGCGGCGAGGAGCTCCTGGTTTCCGCGGCGGCGGGCTCCGGCAAAACCGCCGTGCTGGTAGAGCGCATCGCCTCGCTGATCGCGGACGGCGAAGATCCCGCCTCCTTCCTCGCGGTCACCTTCACCAAGGCCGCAGCGGCGGAGCTGAAAGAGCGGCTCACCAGGCGAATTGAGGAGCTGGGCGGCGCCGAGGCGGAGCTTGAGGCCCGGCTCGAACGGCTTTCGCTGGCCACGATTTCGACCATCGACTCCTTTTGCAAGCTCACCCTCGACCGCTACTTTGAGCAGGCCGGTTTGGAGGCCGATTTTCGCGTCCTGGATGAGGACGAGAGCGCGGAACTCTTTGAAAATGCCTTGGACAACGCTCTGGACGCGGCCTTTGAAGACGAGGCCTTCGCAGGGCGGCTTGAGCCGCTGGGCAGCATGGCGAAGCTGCGCGCCGAGGCCGCGAGCCTGCATTCCTTCCTAATGAGCCAGCCCGGGCCCGAGGAATGGCTGGCCGGGGCGCTCGCGCGCTATGAAGCATGGGCGGCGGAGCCCGAGCGCTCCCCCTGGGCGCAGGAACTTAGAACCCAGGCCCTGCTCGCCCTGCGCGGCGCTGCGCAAAAGGCGCGCCAAGCGCTTGAGATGGCGCAAGTTTACGCAAGCCCCTATTTGCCTGCGATTCAGGGCGATCTGGATCTGCTGCGCGCCCTGGAGCGGGGCGAAGCCCAAGGGGTCGCCTTTTCGCGCCTGCCGGCGATTAAAAAGGGCGAAAAGACCGGGGAAGACCTGGCGATCCAGGACTTGCGCGGCGAGTACAAAAAGGCTGCGCAGGCAGCGGCCCTCGACCTTATGCCGCCGGACGGGATCGAGCGCTTCAAGCTCGTGGAGACGATTCAGCCCCTGCGCGCGCTGGGGGAACTCAGCCTGAGGCTCGATCGGGAATTTACCCGCCTCAAGCGGGAGAGCAACGGCGTGGACTTTGCGGATCTTGAAAGGCTGACGCTCGCGCTCCTGCAGGATGAGCGCGTCTTGGGCGAGCTGCGGGCGCGCTACGCCCAGGTCTTCATCGACGAATACCAGGACTCAAGCGCCGTGCAAGAGGCGATTTTGAAGGCCGTTTCGCGGGGAAATAACCGCTTTTTGGTGGGCGATGCCAAGCAGTCGATCTATCGCTTCCGCCAGGCCGAGCCCGGCATCTTCCTTCGCCACAGCGAGGCCTTTTCGCAGGGAAAAGGCGGCCGGCTCATCGCGCTGAACCGCAACTTCCGCTCAAACGCCGGGATCTTGGCCGCGGTGAACCGCGTCTTTTCGCTGAGCATGCGCAAAGAAAGCGCCGAGATCGACTACGACGCGGATGCGGCACTCTACCCGGGCCGGGCGTGGGCGCGGAACAGCGCGACCCTCGTCAGCCTGGTCTCCCCGCCCGGCGAGCGCGCCGAAATCCGCGATTTCCCCGCCGAAGAGCACGAGAGCACGGCCGAAAACGCGGAGGGCGGCGGCAAGGAGGAAAAACGCGCCGCCGTTCTGGAGGCGCGCCGCGTGGCGCGGCTGGCGCTGGAAATGCACGGCAGCCTCATCGAAGAAGACGGCGTCACCCGCCCGGCGGACTGGCGCGACATCGTAATTTTGCTGCGCTCGCCCAGGAACCTGGTGCGCTATTACGCCGAGGAACTGGCCGCGCTGGGCATCCCCGCCTACGCGGAGGCAGGCGGCGGCGTATACGAAAGCCTGGAGATGGCCGGCGCGCTGGACTACCTCGCCGCGCTCGACAACCCGCGCAAGGAACTGCCCCTTTTGGGGGCGCTGCGCGGGGTGGGGGGCTTCTTGGCCGAAGAACTGGCAAAAATCCGCCTAAAGGGAGCAAATCTGCCCTTTTATGGATGCCTGAAGCTCTATGCGCGGAACGGCGAGGACGCGGCGCTGCGCGAGAAGGCCAAGGGCTTCGTCGATAGGCTCTGGGCCCTGCGCCGCTTCGCGCGCGAAAATCCGGTTTCGCTCACAGTCGAAGCCGCCCTTGAAGAAAACGGCTACATCGAGCGCTGCCTGGCCCTGCCCGGCGGGCGGACGCGCGAAGCCAACCTGCGCGCCCTGGTGCTGCGCGCGCGGCGCTTTGACGGGCCGCAGCACGCGCTTGCCGACTTTTTGCGCTTCGCGCGCGGGCTTCGCGAGCGCGGCCGCGAGGGCGACACGCCGACCCTTTCGCAGAAGGACGACGTTCTGCGGTTGATGAGCGTGCACAAGGCAAAGGGGCTGGAGTTCCCCATCGTCATCGGCGCGGGGCTTGGGCGCGGCTTCAACCTGCGCGGCAGCGCCGCGCAGGCAGGCCTGCTGGCCGACAGGGGCCTGGGCCTGGCCATCGGCTTCCTCGATCCCAAGCTTCAGATTCAGGCGGGCACGTTTGCCCAGCGCGCCCTCGCCGCGCGCAAGAAGCGCCAGCTTTGGGCCGAGGAAATGCGGCTTTTATATGTGCTGATGACCAGGCCGAAGGACAGGCTGGTGCTCTCGGCCTGTGTCAAGGACTTGCCCGCGCGCTGCGCGGAGTGGGCGCAGGGGCCCGCCGCCGCGCCAAGGAGCATGATGGACTTCATCGGCCCCGCGCTGCTGCGCCACCCGGACGCCGCGGCTCTGCGCCATCTGGCGAACCTTGGTTCGGCCGCCCAGGGCGACGAGTCGGCCTGGGATATCCGCCTGGAAGAGAGCCAGGCGGATGAAGACGCGGAACGCCATGAGCTGGAGCAGATCCTCGCGCTGCTCGAAGGGATGCCCCTGCCAAACACGCCCCAAAACCCCTTCGAAACCCCTTCCTTTACCCCAAATGGCCCTGGCGCGCGGAAGGAATCCGTCACCGAACTTGCCCGGCAGGGCGAGCGCGACGCGGAATACATCCACGAACGGCCCCGCTTCCTGCGCAGGGGCGGCGCGGGCATGGACGCTGCCGAAAAGGGCAGCGCCGTGCACGCCGCGATGCGCCTTTTTAATCTTTCGGCCTTAAAAGGGCTGACGGGCGAGGCGCTTAGGGCCAATATTCAGGCGCAGCTAAACGGCCTTGCAAGCAGGCAAGCCATTGACCTGGCGCAGCTTGCGGCCGTGGACGCGACCCGGCTTTGCGCCTTCTTTGAGGGTGAGCTTGGCCGCGCCGTGCTCAAGGCGCGTGCGGTCTACCGCGAGCAGCCCTTCGTTTTGAGGCTTGAGGAAGGGCGACTGGCACAGGGTGTCATCGACCTGTTCTTTGAAGACGAGGAGGGCGTAGTGCTCATCGATTACAAGACCGACCGGCGCAATCTAGACGAAGAAAGCGTGCGCGGCCGGCATGGGCCGCAGCTCTCGCTCTATGCCAAAGCCCTGCGCGAGGCCGGGCTGCGGCTAAAGCGCTGCTGCGTCTACCTTTTCGAAACAGGCCGTGCGGTGGAGATCGCACTGCCGCCAGATTAGCGCGAATTTAAATCAATAAGTTGTGCGCAAACGACGCGGCGGCGGAAATCGCACTGCCGCCGGGTTAACCCCAATAAGGACGAGTGCGGCGCTGCGCTCATCGACTACAAGATTGACCGGCTCAATCTGCACAAAAAAGGCACGCGCCCTTCGCGCCGGCTGGCTAGCGCCAATATTTGCTGCCGTTGGGCAGCCGCTTGAGGAAGCCGCCATCGATCAGCTCCCGGCGCAAAAGGAAGAAGTCCCCAAAGCTATGCCAGCTCTCGATCAGCGCGTTGACCTCGCGCTCGCTGTACTCCCTTGTGCCGCCAAGCTCGAACTTTTCGGCCAAATAGGCCAGCGCCAGCCTTTGCGCGGCCTTTTTTGCGGGCCAAACCTTGATTTTTCCACCCTCGTCGAGCAGTCTTTCCAGCTCAGAAGGCCTTTTCCCCTTCTCTACAGGCAGCCAAACCTGCACGCGCAGGCCGCCGTCCGGCGCAAGATCGTAGCACTCGACATCGGGCCCCGGCCTGCGCACAAAGCCAGAATCCGGCAGCCATCGCCCATAGGCCAAGTCGAACACCTCGCGGATGGCAGAAGGGTTCCCACCCGCGTCGAACACCGCCCAGGCACCGCCCGCGATTTGGATCTCCTCCATGCCCTCGGGCAGAGGCTTGTCTGACGGCACGGCAATCCAATACTCCATCTCGCCCTCTTCCAGCGTCAAACATAGCCCAAGGCCGCGGGGCGGCTGAAAAGACGAGATCGCTTCGATCTCTTTTAGCCCTTCGCCCTGCATGAGTTCCTCCCACCACGCGGGGATCGCATCCATCGCCCGGCCGCTCTTTGGCCCGTAGGCGCGCCGCCAGCCCACCGCGCGAAAGCCCTGCCCGTTCACGATTGAAGGCCCGGTTTTCATCAAAAACCCCCTCTTTTTCAGGCGCGCCGCCGGAGCCTAGACCAGCCCCGGGCGGATCGCGCCGTTTTTCTTCATGTAAAGGTAACGCCAGAGCAGCAGGCCGAGCGCCGAAAAGCGCCAGAGGCTCACCAGGCTGTTGTATTGGTAGAAGGCCTGCCAGTCGGCGCCCAGCGCCGTGTAGATCTGCACGCCCACGAAGGGCATGACCGCGTTGCTCAGCGTGATGACCATCGTATATAGGCTGATGGCCAGGGCGCGGTTTCTTTCGGGCACAACAGCCAGCAGCATCTGCACGAGGCAGAGCGGAATGCAGCTATTGGTCATGTTGGCCACGGAAGCAAGGCCGAGGAAGACCCAGGGCCGCTCCGGCCCGGGCAGCGAGACCGAAAACATCATCACCAGCGGGCAGAGCGCCTGCCCGAGCGCGCCGAAGAGGATGGTGAAGTGAACGGTCTTTTTTTGGTTGAGCCAGGCCCAAAAGCCGATGGCAGCGAGCTGCAGAACGCTGGTGACGGCGTTGACGTAGCTTAGCTGCGCTTCATCCAGGCCGCAGTAGGCGGTCTGGCCGATATACCACATGCTAAAGTCCGTATGCCAGGCCAGATGAAAGTAGAAAATGCACAAAAAGAACGAGAGAAAGCGCTGATCGCCTCTCAGTGCCTTGAGTGCGTCGAGCACATCGCGCGCCGAGAAGCGCTTCATGGCGGCCAGCCGCTCGGGCGCCCTTTCGCCGCCGCGAATGCGCGAAATCACGAAGGCGCCCAGCAGCGCCACGCCGCCGTTGACGAAGTAAAAGGCCTGCAAAACCGCCAATTTGCCGTCCCCCGAGGTCCACGCCAGCATCAGGCCGAAAAGGAGGGGCGCGGCGGTGCCGATGATGAACATAAAGCGGTTGCGGAAGGAGTAGACGCGGTTGCGCTCCTCTTCGCGAGTCACATCGCCGAAGAAGCTCTGCCACTGCGCGTTATAGGTGGCCAAAACCCCGGCCGTCAGCCCCAAAAAGGCGAAAAAATAGGCCATCTTGAACGAGCCCATCCATGGAGTGAGCCCATAGAGGAAGTACATCGCGCCCAAAAAGCACAAAATCAGCACCGGCATACCCTTTGAGGACTTCATCCTGTCTGCCCAGATGCCCGCGGGCAGCAGCAGGAGCAAGGCGACCGCATTCGTCACGGTTTGAATCAGGCCGATCTGCACATCGCTCGCGCCCAGGTTCGACGCGAAGATATTGTTGCCAAACATGCCGGTCGAGGCCATGTATTGAAAGCACAGCCCCTCAATGCCAAAAAGCAGCATCATCTTGCTGAACGGATCCCTTAAAAAGCCGAAACTTCCTCGTTTTTTGCCTTGCGCTTGCATGGTTATGCCCTTCCCCCAAGCTGCCGCGCCCCATTTTGTTCCGCCCCTCGAGGGCGCGGCCGGGGCTTTTCGGCCATATTCGCTCGTACTAGCATAACCGTTTCTGGTTTCTTGTCAAGCTCCTCCTCGCGGGCTGCGCTGCGCTCATCCCCGCTAGGCCGGCTTCGCCGCCCGCGGGTTTTCGCCCCGCTCCGCCGCTCGTCGTCTCCGCAAAAGGTCACGCTCGCTTCGTCTGCTCGCTTGTAAACGCGCTCGCGACGGCTCCCACTCGCTACCAACCTTTTGCGGGTTCGGGCGGCTGCGCCGCCCGGGGGTTGCGCCGCCTATGGCGGCGCCGGGGGCCTCGCTGCGCTCGGCCCAAGAGAGGCGCGCTCGCTCCGCTCGCGCGCCAAGGGTAGAAAACGGGCGAATCAGCCTTGAAAAAGGGCGAAAAGGGCAAAAAACCTCATGCAGGGCTCCAAAGCGTGACCCGCGGGAAGCTCTGCGGCGGTGGCGCCGAGGCGTAGGCAGCCGCCGTCCTGGCGATGCTTCGGCGAATCTCCTCCAGCGTTTCATCGTAGATGATGCGCACACTGCCGTCGGCCGCCATCTGGTGCGCCGCGTGGATGAGCAGGGCCTGCTTAAAACCCTCGGCCGCCTCGCGCGGCCAGCTTAAAAAAAGCGGGGCGTAAAGGGCGTCGTCCGAAAGCCTTTTGCGCAGCATCGCCAACAGGTTGGCCAGATCTTCGATGTTTGAGCCAGGCTCCAGCGTAAAGAGCATGCGAAAGAGCATGTTCCACTCAAAGTCCAAGTTCATCTGGCTGGTGAGGTGCTCGGCGAGGATGTCCACAAAGGGAATGCCGCTCTTGAGCTCGTCTTCCAGCTCGAGCGGCGAGCTAAAGTCGATCTCTTCGGCGGCCGCCCTGCCGATGCGCGAGAGCAGAGCCGTCACGCCCGCGCCTTCTTCCGCGTTGAGGGCTTCGTGCCTGGCCAGCAGGTAGCGGCTCAAAATGTCGCAGGATCTGCGAAAATCTAGGGTAAAGCCCAAATTCTTGTGCATTTTGACATAGAACATGTCAGAAATCGTCTTGGCAAAGAGGGCGCGCAGGGCATCCTCGCGAGTGCCCTCGTCGTGGTTCACGCTCTGGCGCTGGATCTGGCTATAGATGAGGTAGAGCTGGTTATCGACCTGCGAAAGGTTTTGGTAGGCCAATTCCAGCATTTGCTTCATGAAGCTGTCCATCAGCATGTAGCTGTTGTTTTTATAGATGATCTCGTGCTCGACCTCGGCCCAAAAGACGTGCACCAGCGCCTTGATCTGCAGCTCAAAGCGCGTCGCCGCGCCGATGGGTCCGCAAGCGCCGTCGATCTTATAGATCTTCTGGCCGTTATTTTGGATCTGGGGCTGCATTTCTTCCATTTCGAGGCGCACATCGGGAAAGCCTGGCGCACAATAAAAGCCATCCGCAGTCTTTTCGGTGAAGCGTTCTATCAAAATCGCGGCAAGCGCCGCCTCGTCGGCCAAAAAGCGGCATTCCACGCGCAGGCCGATGAGATCCGGCATGTTATCCAAAATCGTTTCCGCGTAGGTGTGGCTTTTATAAAGCCCGCGCCGCAGGATCTTTTCCTTCAGGCTTTCTTCGCCCTTCACCCGGGTGTTGATGCCCACCAGGGTTTCCGCGTGCCCGGCAAAGACCTGCGAAAAATGCGCCTGCAGCTCGGCCGCCTTCTCTTCCAGGCCCTGGCGCCTTTCTTTTAAAAGCTCCGTGGCCCGTTGCACCAGCTCAAACACGAAGAGCTTCATGGCTGAACGCCTCCCCTCGCTTTGTTCTTTCCCTATTTTAACACAACCCCTTAATCTTTTGCCGTGGTTCATAGAAAGTTTTAATTTGCGGCGCGCGCCCCCGCTTTCGAACTTCGCGCTTGAAAAACGCGCCAAGACCCGCTATGATGAAGCCATAGCAAACCAAAGCAGGAGGTGCCCGATGGCTAAAATCCCCATGAAGACGCCGCTGGTCGAAATGGACGGCGACGAGATGACCCGCATCCTTTGGGCGATGATCAAAGAAACGCTCCTCACGCCCTTCATAGAGCTAAAAACCGAGTATTACGACCTTGGCCTGCCCTACCGCGACCAAACCCAGGATCAGGTCACGCACGACGCCGCCGAGGCCATCAAAAAATACGGCGTGGGCGTAAAATGCGCCACCATCACGCCCAACGCCCAGCGTCTTGAGGAATACAAGCTCAAAAAGGTTTGGCCCTCGCCCAACGCGACCATCCGCGCGGCGCTGGATGGTACGGTCTTCCGTGCGCCCATCGTGATCAAGGGCATCGACCCCTACATCAAGAACTGGACGGCGCCCATCACCATCGCCCGCCACGCCTACGGCGACATTTACAAGGGCAGCGAGCTGCTCGTCAAAGCCCCCGCCAAGGCGGAGATCCGCGTAGAATATGAGGACGGCCAGACCGAAACCACCCCCGTGCACGACTTTAAGGGCCCCGGCATCGTGCAGGGCATCCACAACACCGATTCTTCCATCCGCTCCTTCGCCAAGGCCTGTTTCAACTACGCGATCGATACCAGGCAGACGCTCTGGTTCGCCACCAAAGACACGATCTCAAAGACCTACGACCATCACTTCAAAGACATCTTCGCCGAGCTTTTCGAAAGCGACTACAGGGCCAAGTTTGAAGCCCTCGGCATCGAGTACTTCTACACCCTGATCGACGATGCTGTGGCCCGCGTGGTGCGCTCAAACGGCGGCTTCATCTGGGCCTGCAAGAACTACGACGGCGACGTGATGAGCGACATGGTCGCCACGGTCTTCGGCTCGCTCTCGATGATGACCTCGGTGCTCGTTTCGCCCGAGGGTAACTATGAGTACGAGGCGGCGCACGGCACCATCACGCGCCACTATTACCAGCACCTGCAGGGCAAGCAAACCTCGAGCAACCCTGTGGCCACCATCATGGCCTGGACGGGGGCGCTCGCCAAGCGCGGCGAGCTTGACGGCAGCCCGGAGCTTACGGCCTTCGCCCAAAAGCTCGAGCGCGTCACCATCGAAACCATTGAGGGCGGCGTGATGACCGGCGATTTGGCCTCCCTCTTCAAGGGCGAGGCAAAAACAGTCAGCGCGCAGGCATTTTTAATCGCTATCGCGGCAAAGCTCTAGGCCCCGGCCGGCCCACAAGGCGCCCTTTGCCCTTGCGGCCCGTTCACTTCCTGCTCTTTTGACGGCTTTGAAACCCTGGACGCCTTCGGCCAGGCTTTGGCTCGATGGCCGGCGGGCCCGTTCGCAGCGCACAGGGCGTTCGCGTCCAGGACCCTGCCCCTCTTCGCGCTGGGCGAGGGCGGCGTTTTGCTCGTCCCCGGCGGGCCGGGTACCCGCGCGCTCGTCCGCTACGAGGCCTTTTTGCGGGAGCTTGCCCGCCTTGCCAGGGCGGCGCCCTTCGTGCTGGCCATCTGCACAGGCCCGGCCCTGCTAGCCAAGGCCGGGCTGCCCGGCGGCATGCGCGCGACCTCAAACAAGCACGCTTTTGACTGGGTACCCTCGCAAGGGCCGGGTGCCCTTTGGCAAAAAAGCGCCCGCTTGGTGGCGGGCGGCGAATTTTGCAGTTCCTCCGGCGTTTGCGCGGGGATGGACATGGCCCTTGGTTTCGTCGCGGATCGCTTTGGTGGGCAGCGTGCTCTTGAACTCGCGGCAGCCATCGAATACCTTTGGAACGAGAACCCCGATTGCGACCCCTTTTCGGCCTAAGTCAAAGCCCCCGGCCTATGCCGGGGGCTTTTTTTCGTAAAACCGCTTTTTCTACGCCCTTTGCCCCGCCTGAAGCACTTCCTTATCGAGGGTTTCGTTCATGCTGCCCGTGCGGTAGCCCAAAAGATCCAGCGCCACATATTGGAAGCCGATCTCCTTGAGGGCGGCATGAATCCTCCCGCGGATCGCGGCGTCCGCCATCGCGTCAAAGCCTTTCGCGTCGGTTTCTATCCTCGCAAGATTGCCATGGTAGCGCACCCGAAGCTGCCTGAAGCCCAGGTCGATCAGAAATTGCTCGGCCCGATCGACCATCCCCAGGCGCTGGGCGCTGATCTCCTCGCCATAGGGGAAGCGCGACGACAGGCATGCGAAGGACTGCTTATCCCAGGTGGGCAAGCCCATCGCCTTCGAAAGCGCGCGAATCTCCTCTTTATTGAGTTCTGCATAGCGCAGAGGGCTTTTCACCCCCTGCTCGGAAACCGCCTGCAGGCCCGGGCGGTAGTCGCCATTATCGTCCATGTTCGAGCCTTCGGCGACGTACTCGATGCCGTGCTCCCTTGCGACCGCCCAGATTTTATTGAAGAGCTCGCTCTTGCAAAGGTAGCAGCGATTGACCGGGTTATGCGAAAAGCCCTCGATCTCTAGCTCTTCGGAATCGCACACGACGTGCAAAATTCCTTCTTTTTGGCAAAAAGCCTGGGCCTCGCCCAGCTCCCGCGCGGGGAAGGAGCAAGAGCGCGCGGTCACGGCGATCGCCTTCTCGCCCAGCACCTCGTGCGCGGTCTTGAGCAGGAAGGTCGAATCCACCCCGCTCGAAAACGCCACGGCCACGCTGCCCAAAGCCCTTAAATACGCCTTCAACTCCTCGTGTTTCTGCTCGATGGTCATCTTTTTGGCTCCTTTCGTTTGCCCTCTTTGGCCTTATCCTCTCTCTGATCCATGCCATAGTTGCCTTTTTCAGCCCCGCATCCGGGGCAAAAGGTGCTGAAGCTTCGCGGCGCGCCCTCAGCCGTCCTCCTCGCCGCCCCTTCCGCCCACTTGGTTGATCCTGCTGGCCAAAAAGCCGGCGCCAAAGCCATTGTCGATATTGACGACCGAAACCCCGGCCGAGCAGGAGTTGAGCATCGACAGCAGGGCAGCCAGCCCGCCGAAGTTCGCGCCGTAACCGACCGATGTGGGCACCGCGATCACGGGGCAGCTCACCAGCCCGCCGATCACGCTGGCCAGCGCGCCCTCCATGCCGGCCACCGCGACGACGACCCGCGCGCTCTGCAGCGTTTCAAGGCGCGAAAGCAGGCGGTGCAGCCCGGCCACGCCCACGTCATAGAGCCTGCAGACCTCGTTGCCCAGGGTTTCCGCGGTCAATGCCGCCTCCTCGCAAACCGCCATGTCGCTGGTGCCGCCGCTCGCGATCACGATCTTGCCCACGCGCTTCTTGCCAGGGCCCGGCAGGGCGACCGCCAGCCGCGGGACGGCATGATAGCCTAGTTCGATGCCCTCTTTTTGCAAAAAATCGGCGGTGTCTTGGCCGATTCGGGTCACCAGCACGTTGCGCGCGCCGGCTTCGCCCATGTTTTGCAAAATGCCCGCGATCTGCTCTTTCGTCTTGCCCTGGCCGTAGATCACCTCGCCCACGCCCTGCCGCAGCGCCCTGTGGTGATCGACCTTCGCATAACCAAGGTCAGTAAACGAGCCTTCCGTGATCAGCCCGGCCGCCGCCTCTGGGCTGATCTCGCCGTTTTTGATGCGGCGCAACAGCCGCAAAACCTCATCGTTGTTCTGTGCCATTCGCCTTCCCTCCTCATTCAAAGCCCCTCGGGCTCGCCTTCTTCCATCAGCCGCCGGTCGCCAAAGAGATCTTTCGCGCGTCCTTCGGCCAAAACGCGGCCTTTTGCCATCAAAACCGCCCGCCCGCACACCTCCTCTAAAAAGGGCAGGTCATGGCTGGCGATGAGCTTGGCCTGCGGCAGCGCGTTTAAAAGCCCGATCAGCTTGCGCCGCGCCCGAAGATCCAAAAAGGCCGTAGGCTCGTCAAAGAGCAGAAGCTTTGGATCCATCGAGAGCACCGTGGCGATTGCCGCCAGCCGCTTTTCCCCGCCCGAAAGCCTGGGCGCCGCGCTTTTTGCCAGATGCGCGATGCCAAGCGCGCCGAGCGCCCCCTCGACCCGCCTTGAAACTTCGTCGTCTGAAAGGCCGTCGTTGCGCGGGCCAAAGGCGATATCGTCATAGAGGGTGGGCATAAAGAGCTGATCGTCAGGGTTTTGAAAGACGAGCCCCACCCGCCTCCTAACCTCGTCGCGCGTGCGCTTTTCCAGCGCGATGCCGCCCACTTCCAGCTCGCCGGCGGCGACGGGCAGCACACCCGCAACGGCGAGCATCAGGCTCGTCTTGCCCGCGCCGTTGGCGCCGACGAGACCCAGGCTCTCGCCCTGCGCCACATGGAGCGAGAGCCCGTCCACGGCTCGGGTTCCATCCGGGTAGGCGACGACGAGGCCGCGCGCGCGAAGCATCAAACCCCTCCCAGCAAGCGAAGTAGCAACTCGCCCAGGTCAACAAGGCGCAAAACGGCGCACAGCGCGGGGATCAGGGCGCAAAAAGCCCAATCCTTCGGCGAAAACGGCCTCTTTTGCAAAAAAAGCGCCCCACCGCCATAGCCGCGGCAGCGCATGGCGGCATAGACGCGCTCCGCCCGGTCGACGCTGCGCAGAAAAAGGCAGCCCACGAAGCTGCCCGCGTGGCGCAAATCGACCCCCTTTGCCCTGCCGCCCCGCAAGCGGTAGGCCAGCAGCATCGAGCCAGTTTCGCCCCAGAGCACGCCAATATAGCGATAGGTCATCTCAAGCACCGTAACGAAGATCGCGGGCACATGCAGGCTGCGCAGCGCGGCCGTAAGCTCGGAAAGCCGCGTCACCGCGACCAAGAGCAGCACCGCGGCCACGCAAAGGCAGGCGCGCAGGAGCAGCGACAGGCACGATAAAAGCCCAAAGCTCAGGGCGAAGCCGCCAAGCATTAGGGCCGTTTGCCTTTCGAGCAAGAGATTCGACAGGCCGATGAACAGGCAGAAGGGCAGGGCGACCACCAGCCGCTTGCAGATCAAAGCAAATGGGGTGTCCGACAGCGGGATCAGCACGGCCGGGTAAAAGATGAAGGGGATGAGCCGGCCCAGCGCGAACTGGTCAAACGAGAGCACCGTGACGAGAAAGGCGGCCGTCGCCAGGAGCTTGGCCCTCGGGTGCAGCCGGTGCAGGGGGCTGGCGCCGCCCGCGAGCCCTTCCAGGGTCAGCAGTTCGTTGATTCCGTTGCCGGTCAGCGCCAATTCCTCTCGCCCCCTCACAAAAAAGCTTGATTTTAGGCTAATTTCACCTTTTGCCCTAGGCCGTAGCCTTCGCGCCCCGGTTCTTTTTCTTAACCGCAGAGATCAGCAGCGCCGTGCCCCCGGCCAAGGCGAAGGTCAACGCCCCGCCGACCACGCCAGCGGTCGATGTGCCAAGGGGCGAGCCCTCTTCTTCGGGTGATTTAAAGTCATAGTCCGGCATGAAGGCGGTCGCCCCCTGGATGCCCGCCGCCCCCTCTAAAACACCGCCCTTAAGCTCCAGCTCCGTCGTGCCGGCGAGCCTTTCCATCGACCATTCAAGCCCATCGGGGTAGGCCGAAGCAAACAGCGAGAGCAGGGCCCCGACGATCAGCGCGGCAGCCCCGAAGCTGAGCAAGACGCGGCGCAGCGGAACGCCGCCGCCGATCGCCGAGCCTTCGATGGCGCTTTGCATGATCTCTGGCCGCATGCTGTGCACAAAGCCCAGCACAGCCGCGGTGATCAGCCCTTCGACCAGGCCAATCGCCAGATGGATGGGCTGCATGAGCAGCGCAAACGCGGAAAAAGGCAGCTCCGTAATGCCGGATGCCTGGGTTTCGAGCACCACGGCAAAGGCGCCGAACTGCAGCCCGAGCACCGTCGCCAATACCGAGGCCGCGCCGATCGCCGCCAGGCTTGTTTTTCGCCTGAGCATGGGCTTAAACAGCAGCGGGTAAACGACCAGGCAAGGAATGACCCCCATGTTGAATATGTTGCAGCCAAGGGCCAGCAGGCCGCCATCGGCAAAGAACAGGCACTGGATGAGCAGCACCGCTGAAATCGTCAGCAGCGCCGGGTAGCCGCCCAGCAGCGCAGCCAGCAGGATGCCGCCGCCGATGTGCCCACTAGAGCCCGTGCCCGGAATCGTGAAATTGATCATTTGGGCTGCGAATACGAAGGCGCCGGCCACCGCCATGATGGGCACCTTCTTTTCAGAAAGCTCGTCTTTTTGAATCCTCGTCACCGAGTAGCCGATGGCCGCGGCGCTCGCCGCGCACATCGTTCCGCCCACCGCGGCGGATAGCAACGCGTCTGCCATGTGCATGAAAATCCCTCCCGCAAATAAAATGCCGCAAAGGCCTTGCGCGCCGGTTCCCGGCGCGCTCACTGCCTTCATGGCATGTTTTTTGCCGAAAGAACGGTTTTTCAGGCTCCGTATACCTTCTTGATATACTCTTTTGCCTATCGCTTCGTATCATAACAGCACCGACCTCTCTTGTCAAATCGCGCGGGGCGGCCCTGCCTTCGGGCTTCAAGGCCATCCTGCCCCGCTCTTCGTCATTCTTTTACACGGCGGATGGTGCGCTGCGCTGGTATTTTGTCGTCCATTCCTGTATACTTCCCGTTGACGGCCCGCAGGGACGTGCGACAAAGAATGAGGAAAGAACACGAAAGAAGGCGTTTTGGCCCATGTCGGAATCGACGCTTCCCGTTTCAGAGAAGGCGCAAAATCACATCACCCTGGCGATGGTGTCTTTATATTTTATCGTTTGGGGTTCCCAGTTCCTCGGCAATAGCTTCCTGCCCATCTATATTAGTTCCCTGCCCTTCGCCACCAGCGCGACCATCGGCCTGGCCACCGCTCTGGGCGCACTCATCACCGCCCTGATGCAACCCATTTGGGGCATCATCGCGGATCATGCAAGAACCAAGAACTTCATCCTCATGGTGGCGCTTCTGGGCGTCGCCGCCACCGTCTGGCTGTTCATCCTGCCCCGGCATAATTCCCTGACAACCCTGCTTCTCTCGATCGCGGCGCTCTATCTCTTCCTTCTGGCGCCGCAAGCGCTGACTGACACCATCGTGGTCGAGAACATGCCCCGCGTGCGGCTGCGCTTTGGCGCGATCAAGTGCTTTTCGTCAGGCGGCGCGGCCGGCATGGCCATTGTTGTTAGTTTCATTCAGGATATCGACACGAATACGGCCTTCATGCTGATGTCTGCCGTGGCATTACTGGCGCTGCTGCCGCTGTTTTTCATGCCGCCCACGAAGGGCCACGCCCATGGCGGCGGGGCCGCAAAAAAGATCGGCCTGAGGGAGGTGCTCCAGAATAAGCGCCTTTTGCTGCTGCTCGCCTTTGGCGTCTGCCATTTCAGTTCGGTCAGCTGCCTAAATACCTTCCTCGGGGTGTATTTCGCCACCTCAGCGGGCCTAAATGCCGGCATCGGCATGTTCAGCCTGCTCTCCGCCATATCCATCACGCTGGAAGCCGCGCTGATGCTGGTCGGCTCCAAGTTCATCAACCGCCTGAACGTCTACACGGTCTTCCTGCTCGCGCCGCTGGCCGGAGTCGGCCGCTCGCTCATCATCTTTTTGGCGCCGAACGCCTTCGTCATGATGACGAGCGCCATCTTCCACGCGCTGATGTTCGGGCCCCTGTGGGTGCGCATGGCGCCCTATATCCGCTCGATCGTCCCAGGCGAAATGCGCGCGACCGGCCAGGGCCTGTGGTCGATCATGTCGGCAGGCATCGGGCCAATCTTCGGCTCGCTGCTGGGCGGCTTGCTCTCTGGCGCGCTGGGCGGCCTGCGCAACGTCTTTTTGGTCACAAGCTGCCTGCTCGCCCTGGTAGCCGTGGTGTTCTTCTTCCTCTTCAGGCGCCAGCGGGCGACTGACGAAGCCGAGGGCTTCTCGATACGCGAGGGCTGAGGCGCGCCTCTTCCCCTTTTGCCCAAAAGCGTTCCTCTTTTGCCCAAAAACGGTGCAAAAGCGGGGCGCTTTCTCTTTGCCCGCCATCCTGCTATACTTCCCCCTATGAAGAAGCCCTAGCCCGTTCGGGATCATGGGCAAACTGACGGGCGGAAGGGCCGTTTCCGCGCTATACTCTTCCCCATGGGAAAGGAGGAATGCAGCCGTGGACTTCGTTGGCAGGCTCAACCAAGCGGTGGACTACATCGAAGAAAATCTCGCGGGCGAGATCAGCAAAGTGCGCATCGCTTCCATTACGGCGGCCAGCTACGCCCAGTTTCAGGCGATTTTTGCGCAGCTCACAAACCTTAGCGTTGCCGACTATATCCGCCGCAGAAAGCTCAGCCTTGCCGCCTGCGAGCTGTTGGGCAGCAGCGAAAGGCTCATCGACCTTGGGCTGAAATACGGCTACCGCTCGGCCGATGCATTTGCCGTGGCGTTCAAGCGCCTGCATGGCGTCAGCCCCTCCGCCGCGCGCAAGGGCGGCGTCACCCTCAAGTTCCACGCAAGGCTTCAATTTTCACTCGCGATGAAAGGAGAGATCACCATGGACTACGCTTTTTTGCAAAGGACGGGCTTCCGCGTCGTCGGCGTTCGCCGCACGACGCCCTACGGCGGCGGCACCTGGGCGATCGTCAAGGGCGATGGCAGCAACGAAGCGATCAAGGCGCTCAGCGGCAGTTTTTTCGACCTGGGCCTTTGCTTCGGCTTCGGTGAGGACGGTGGCGACGACTATATGTGCGCCATCGAGTGGGCGGGCGAGACGCCGCCGGAGCTGGACGCCTTCGAATTCCCCACGGCCGGCTGGCTGCGCTTTGAGGCGAAGGGGAAGATCAGCCAAAACGCGCTGGGCGCCGCCTGGCGGCGCATAAACGAGGAATTTTTGCCCCAAAGCAACTACCAAAAGGCCGATTTGCCCACCATAGAAAAATACATCCTTTGGGATGAAGCCGCGGACCTGAGCCTGGTTGAAATCTGGATCCCAGTCGAGGAGGAATAGACCCCGGCCAAGAACGGGCGCGCTCGCTGCGCTCGCGCGCCGAAGGGGCCAACGCCGCGCTGCGCGCGGCCACCCGCAAGCGAGCCCGGCCACAGGCCGAAGGCCTGCGCCGAGGCTCCGGCTTGCAGTTCCCGAAGGCAGAGCCTTCGGTTGGCCCCCGAAAGCCGGGGCCGAGCGACTTCGCTGAACCCTTGCGCAGCCTGCTCCTCAAGCCCTTCCCCCTTAAAGCGTCAGCGCCAGGATCTCCTCCCGGCTCATTTCGGGCTGCAGGCAAAGGTTGATGCCTTCGGCCACCAACTGCGCCACGTTGCGCACGGCTTCGTCTATGGAAATCGGCGTAACCACGAAGTTCTGCATCAACTCGCCCTGCGCGCGCCGCAAAAGGCCGTCGAGCGCCCTGCCTTCGCGGTAAGCCGCAAGCTCCTTGGCCAGCGCGGAATTTTCGCCCGCCCCACCCGCGATCTCGTCGATGGCGCGTTCGAGCGTGTCCCGCCCGATAACCGCCGCGTGCACCACCATCGGCACGCCGATGGCGATCACGGGCAACGAAAGGCTCTGCCTCGTGAGCGCGCTGCGGTGGTTGCCCACGCCGCTGCCCGGCGAAACCCCGGCATCCGAGATCTGCACCGTGCCCAGCACCCGTGAGGCGCTTCTGGCGGCGAGGGAATCCACCACGATCAGGCAGCTTGGCTTCACCGCCCGCACCGCGGCCAGGATCAGCTCCCCGGTTTCTATGCCGGTTTCGCCCATCACGCCGGGGCTGACCGCGCAGACCGGCCGCACCTTCTGGTCGAGCAGCTCGGGCATGGTTTCCTTGATGTGGCGCGAAATGAAGAGCGCTTCCGTGACCCTCGGGCCCAGGGAATCCGGCGTCAAGTTGCGGTTCCCAAGCCCGGCCACCATCGGGCAGGCATCCTCGCCGGCCTTGAGCAGCGCGCGGATCTCCCTGGCGATCACCGCGCCCAACTCGCCGCCGCGCAGCGCCTCAGCCTCTGAAAGAGCCGCGTTTTCAAGGGTGATGTAATTACCCATGGGCTTGCCCAGCGCCCTTGCGCCCTCGGGGCTGAAGACCTTCACCCGCGTGATCGTCGTGCCGTCCAGCTCCTCCTGCTCCATCGAAACGCCGGGGATTTCCCCAGCAGCCTCGCGCGCCTCCAGGGCCAGGTCCGTGCGGACCAAATTCGCTTCATTCAAGCCTTTTCTCCTCCCGCCATGCGTCAATTGCCGTGCTTTCAGCTTGAGTTTGCCCAATCCTGCGCATTTTTAACTGAAAAAAGCGCGCTTGCCCCAAAATAAGGCTTGCCTTGCGCGGAGTGATGTGCTATGATTGTGTGCGTTGATTCTTTGGCAAAGGGAGGTGACAACGAAATGCCCAATATCAAGTCCGCCATCAAGCGCGTGAAGGTGAGCAAAACCAAGAACCTGCGCAATCGCATGGTGAAGTCTTCCGTGAAGACCCTCCTTAAGAAGTTTGACGCCGCTGTCGCGGGCGGGGATGCCGCCCAGGTCGAAAGCATGCTGCGCATCGCTTCCGGCGCGGTCGATAAGGCTGCCAGCAAGGGTGTTATCCATAAAAACGCCGCCAACCGTAAAAAGGCCCAGTTGGCCCGCAGGGCGGTTGCTCGCGCCTAAGCGTCTTTCTTATTTGCGTATCGCAGCCCTCGGCCCGCGCCGAGGGCTGTTGTGTTTTTTGCCATTTTCTCTTTCGGGAGGAATTTGGCTTGCGCCGCCTTTTGCCCTTTCTTTGCCTATTTCTAGCCCTTTTAGCCCTGCTCGGCGCCTGCATGGCGCAGCCCAGCGCGCTTTCGCTGCTCGTCACGCCTATGCAGGCCTCTACGACGGAACCCACGCCATCGCCCAGTCCCGCGCCAAGCCCAGAGCCCGAGTCCGCGCCCGGCGAAACGCCGCCGCCGAGCTTTGCCTATCTCCCCTCCGCCGCGCCGGACTTCTTGCCCGAGCTGCTCCTGCAGAAGGCCGAAGTCCTTCAGAAAGGCAAGGCGATCGAAGGCTATTTGCGCCGGGTGCCCCTGGCTTTCGGCTCCGGCGCGGCCTATGCCGAGGTAGACGGGGTGTTGAGCTTCCGCGGCGGCAACTTCCGCGATTCCGCGGCCTTTAGCAGCGCCCCGCACGGCGAAAGGAAGCTTAGAATCGTTTGAGAAAAGCCGACCGGCGCGATTCGCAACACCAAATCGGGCGACTGGACCTGCGTGGGCTGAAACGGCCAGCCCACAACCGTGCGCTGGCCGGACGAAACCCGTGCCTGCAAGCCGCTTTGCCAGGTACGGCGAATAGGCTCCGGCAAACCCCTCCTGCCCAAAGCGCTATGCATTGGGCAGTTCCCATTCCCGCGCAAGTTCGGCCCGCGCGCGGCCGTCTATTAAGATTTGGGGCAAGAAGAATGGGTTCATTCAAAGCTTCTATGAAGATCTCTCTCTTTTCAAAATGCAGCGCGTTCCCTTCTTCGTTCCTTCCTCGAGCAAGCGCAGCGCGTTGCCGCTGCAGACCTTCTCCATCCACGCGCCGGGGAAATGCAGCGAATCGAGGCCCTCGAAGCTCTTTTTCGGCGAGAGCCAGGGCGCGTCGGAACCAAAGAGCAGCCGGTTTTCGTCGTGCTTTTGCAGGATGCGCCGGGCCTGCTCCGGCTCGATTTCGCCAAAGGCAAACGATGTATCTAAATAAAGATTTTGCCCGGCCAAAAGGGCTTCCGCACCCGCCCATTGCCGGAAGCCGCCCAGGTGCGCGGCGATGAGGTTTAGGGTTTTGTGCCTTTTTGTCACGTTCAAGATGCGCTCGGGCGTAGCGTAGATCAGGTTTGGCGAAACGAAGTCCCAGCCCGCGTGCAGCACCACGCAAAGGCCGAGCGCCGCCGCCTGCTCATAGATTGGGTCAAGCTCCGGCGCGTCTGCAAAGGTGGCGATGTAATCCGGGTGGAGCTTGACGCCGCGAATGCCCGCGCCCTTCAAGCGCAGAAGCTCCGCTTCAAAATCAGGGGCCTTTGGATGCACCGAGCCGAAGGCATGAAGCTTTGGCTCTCCCAGCTGCACCGCGATGGCAAAGTCGTTCACCCTGCCCTGCTGGCGCTCGTTGGTGGCGATGTTCAGCAGCACCGCCCCGTCAACCCTTTCGCGCTCCATCAGAGCCTTGAAGCCTGAAACCGTGCCCTCAAAGCAGGGCGCCAGGCCGCTGCGCTCGGCAAGCGCCGCGATCGCGCGCCCTGCCAGCGCATCGGGGAAACAATGGGCATGAAAATCAATCAGCATCGGCCTTTTCGCCCGCCCTTTCCTCCAGCCTTTGCGCGCCGGTCACGATGTTATCGAGGAAGACCGGCAAAAAGACCGCGCCCTTATCGCCCTTTGGCCGGAGCGGCGCCTCCTCGCTACGCACCCGGGTCTTGGTTCCGTCCTTTTGGGCGACGAGCAGCTCGCAGGGCTCGTTTAACAGCTCCGCCACGGCCAGCGCTTCGCCGTTCGAGCCGTTTTTGTTGAAGGGGAAGGCCTTTACGCCCTTGCCCCCCCTGCGCTGGGGTTCAAAGTCGAGCGCCAGGCAGCGCTTGACATAGCCCCTGTCGCTCAGAAGGAAGAGCTCCGCGCCTTGCGCCGCGGGAGCGGCCAGGCGGAGCCTGTCGCCAGGCTCCAGCGTCATGGCGCGCACCCCGGCTGCCGCGCGGCCCATGAGCGAGATCTCGTCGGCCCGAAAGCAGAGCGACATGCCCCGAGCGCTGAGCAGCAGCACGAGCGCGCCCTCCGCATAAGGCTCCACGGCCAGCAATTCGTCGCCGTTTTTTAGGCTGATCGCGGCCGCCCTGCCCTTGCGCGCGCCGAATTCACTCAGCGCAGTGCGCTTGGCCTGCCCCTGCGCGGTGAAGAAGAGCAGCTCCCCTTCGCCCTCCTTTTTCTTTTTTTGCCAGGCGATGAGGCTCTCGCCACTCTCTAGGCCCTGCACCAGGCCGCTTAAAGAAAGGCCCCTATCCTTCCACTTCGCCTCTGGAATCTGCCCCGCTTCAATGGTGTGGCAGGCGCCTTTTGATGTGAAGAGCAGCAGGCTTTCGTCTGTCCTCATCTCCAGGCTGGCGCGGGGGGCATCCTCGCTTTCTTCCCGGCGTTGGAAGAGCCGCGGCGCCATGCGCTTGAGCATGCCGCCCGCCGTCCAAATCATGGCGCAGGGCTCGCCCTGCCTTTCTTCCTTGGCGAAGTCAAATTCCGGAACGCTCTCGCCCAAGATCAGCTTCGTGCGCCTTGCATCCGCGTATTTTTGCTTGATCTCAAGCATTTCGGCGCGCAAAACGCCGCGCAGCTTCTCATCTGACGATAAGATGCCGTTCAGCCGCTTGATCTCCTTGGCTAGATCCTCCCCCTCCCTTCGCAGGGCCAGGATCTCAAGCCCCGTCAGCCTTTGCAGGCGCAGGTCGAGAATGGCCTGGGCCTGAATCTCGCTGAAGGCAAAGCGCGCCACGAGGGCTTCGCGCGCCTCCCTGGGTGATTTTGAGGCGCGGATGAGCGCGATGATCTCATCGAGCAGATCGACGGCGCGGATCAGCCCCTCGAGCACGTGGGCACGGGCCTCGGCCTGGTTGAGTTCATGCCTGCTGCGCCTTGTGACGACAGCCTTCTGGTAGGCCACATAGCGCTCAAGCAGGGCCTTTAGGCCAAGGAGCATGGGCTTGCCCTCTGCGATGGCCACCATATTGACGCCAAAGGCGATCTGCAAATCGCTGACCTTGTAAAGGTAAGCCAGCACGCGCTCCGGCTCCGCGTCGCGCTTCAATTCGATCACCGCGCGCATGCCGCTGCGGTCTGATTCGTCGCGAATGTCCGCGATCTGCGTCAAAACGCCCTTTTTTTCTTCGGTTAATCTTTGAATCTTCTCGAGCAGGCCGGCCTTGTTGACCTGATAGGGCAGCTCGGTGATGGCGATCGCGCTCTTGCCGCCCGGAAGGCGCTCGATCGCGGTCTTGGCCCGCAGGAGCAGCCTGCCGCGGCCGGTTTCGTATGCCTTTGCGATCTCGTCGCTCCATATCAGCTCGCCGCCGGTGGGAAAGTCCGGCGCGGGGATGGATTCCATGAGCTCCGCAAGGGAAATCATGGGCCTATCCATCACGGCGATGGCCGCAGCGATGGCCTCCCCCAGATTATGGGGCGGAATATTCGTGGCCAGGCCCACAGCGATGCCCGAGGCGCCGTTGACGAGCAGGTTGGGGTAACGGCCGGGCAGCATCTTGGGCTCGCGAAGGGTATCGTCGAAGTTCAGTGAAAAATCGACCGTGTCTTTATCTATATCGCGCAGAAGCTCCATCGCAAGCGGCGCCATACGCGCCTCTGTGTAGCGCATCGCGGCCGCGCTGTCGCCATCGACGGATCCAAAGTTGCCGTGCCCGTCCACCAGCAGGCCGCGCATGTTAAAGGGCTGTGCCATCCTCACCATCGCGTCATAAACCGAGCCATCGCCGTGGGGATGGTACTTGCCCAGCGCGTCCCCCACGATGCGCGCGGACTTCCTGTGCGGCTTATCGGGGCTCAGGGCAAGCTCCATCATCGTGTAGAGGATGCGCCGCTGCACGGGCTTGAGGCCGTCCTCCACCCTGGGCAGGGCGCGCTCTAGAATGACATACTCCGCGTAGGGGATCATGGAATCGTGCATGATCTCTTCCATGGGCTTTTGCAGGATGATCTCGTTGCGCGGCGGCGTATTTTCGCCTTGCTTCTTGCGAGGGGGCATACTACATCACCCTCCCCTCAAAGTCGTCGCGCCTTGAGAAGTTGGCGTACTGGCTGATATACTCCTTGCGGGGATCGACCTTATCGCCCATCAAGACCGAAACCATGCGCTCGGCCTGGGCGGCGTCGTCGAGCGTGACCTGCACCAGCGTGCGCCTTTCTGGGTTCATCGTGGTTTCCCAAAGCTGCTCGGGGTTCATTTCGCCCAGGCCCTTGTAGCGCTGGATGGTGTAGTTCTTGCCGGCGCGCTTGAGCGCGGCGGGCAGGGCGCGGTCGTCGTAGACGTACTCTTCGCCATTCCCTTTTTTGACCAGATACAGCGGCGGCGTGCCGATGTAGACATGCCCGGCGGTGACAAGCTCCTTCATGTAGCGATAAAAGAAGGTCAGCAAAATGGCACGGATATGGGCGCCGTCCTGATCCGCGTCGGCCAGCAGGATGATCTTGTTGTAGCGCAGCGACTCGAGCCTGAAATCTTCGCCGATGCCGGTGCCCAGCGCCGTGATGATGGTGCGGAATTCCTCGTTGAGCAGAACCTGGTCGAGCCGCTTCTTTTCGGCGTTGAGCGGCTTGCCGCGCAGGGGTAAAATGGCCTGAAAGCGCCGGTCGCGCCCCTGCTTAGCGCTGCCGCCGGCCGAGTCGCCCTCCACGATGAGCAGCTCGTTTTCTTTGGGGTTCCTGCCCGCGCAGGCCGAGAGCTTTCCAACCAGCGGCGCGCCCAAAGAATTCTTTTGCCGGGCCATGTCCTTGGCCTTGCGCGCCGCCTGCCTGGCGGACGCCGCCGAGAGCGCCTTTTGCAGCAGGGTTTGAGCCGTTTCGCCGTGGCTCAAATCCTCCAAATACAGCGAGAGCTGCTCGGCGACCAGCCCTTCGACCGCGGGACGCACCTCGCTGTTGCCCAAACGGCCCTTGGTTTGCCCTTCGAACTGCGGGTTTTTCACAAAGCAGGTGATGACCGCGGTCATCCCCTCTCTAAAGTCCTCGCCGATCAGGTTCTGGTCCTTTTCCTTCAGCACGCCGGCCTTCCTGGCGTATTCGTTCAGGGTCTTGGTGTAGGCCGCCTTAAATCCGGTTTCGTGGCTGCCGCCCTCGCCGGTGGGGATGGAGTTGACGTAAGAGAAGATGTATTCGTTGTAGCTATCGGTCAGCTGGAAGGCGCAGGCGAAGCGGATCTCGTCCTTTTGGCCCTCCAAATAGATCACCTCGTCGTGCAGGGCGTTTTTTTCCTCGTTTAAGTAGCGCACATAGTCCTTGATGCCGCCCTCGAAGCAAAACTCCTGCCGGCGCATTTCGCCCTCCAGGCGCTCGTCGCTCAGCACGATGCGCACGCCCTTGTTTAAATAAGCAAGCTCGCGCAGGCGGCGCTCGACGACCTCGTGATTGAAGCTCGTTTCCTCAAAAACGCGCTCGTCCGGCCAAAAAGTCACCTTCGATCCCTTCTTGCGGGTGCCGCCCACGCGCTCAAGGGGCGTGACCGGCCTGCCGGAAACGATCTTTTTTTGCTTTTCGTCATAGAGCGAGGCGTATTCCTGCCTATAACAGCTGAACTTGGAATAAACCTCAACCACCAGCCGCTTAGACAGCGCGTTGACCACCGATGCCCCGACGCCGTGCAGCCCGCCCGAATAGGCATAGTTCTTGTTCGAGAACTTGCCCCCCGCGTGCAGTTGGGTGAAGACCACCTCGACACCCGAGATGCCGAGCTTTGGGTGCGGATCCACGGGGATGCCGCGGCCGTCGTCTTCCACGGTGGCGCCGCCGTCCTTGTGCAAGGTCACGCCGATCATCCCCGCGTGGCCGTTGGCCGCCTCGTCAATCGCGTTATCGACGATCTCCCACAAAAGGTGGTGCAGCCCGCGCGAGCTCGTCGTGCCGATGTACATGCCGGGCCGCATCCGCACGGCGTCCAGCCCCTCTAAAACCTGCAAATCAGATGCGCTATAGGATTCCGTCATCTTCTTCGTTCTTCCTCCGTCGTTTTCGCTCTCGTCCATTGTATCCCTTCGCGGCGGCTTCGTCAAAACCCTAATCGCGCGGCGTGCGCAGGGGGCAGGGGTAGGTCCTCGGCGGCCGGCGGCGAGCGGCAGCGTGCCCAAGCGCCGTTAGGCGCTTGACGCGGGCGAAGCCCGCGCGCCGGCCGCCTCCGCGAGCGCAAGCGAGCGCGTTCCCGCCGGGCCGCCGCAGGCGGCGTTAGGCGTTTTGTTCAAGCGCCGCCCATAGGCGGCGCATTCCGCAAATCCAGACCCGCGCCGCGGCGCGGCAAAACCCTAATTGCGGGCGGGTTCGCCGGCCGCAGCCCTGGCAAGCTCCAAGATGCGCCGGATCTCTGGCTCGTCCCGTCTCATGAGCAGCGCTTCGGCCTCCGCCCGCGCCCGCTCCAGCAGCCGGCCGTCGCCCATCAGCGCGAGCAGGCGCCTGTCGATCAGGCCATGCTGCCTTTGCCCCATGAATTCCCCAGGGCCGCGCAGTTCGAGGTCTTTTTGGGCGATTTCAAAGCCGTCACCCGAATCGACCAAGAGCTGCAGGGTCGAGCCGCCCTCCGCCATCAAAAAGCACCAGGATTGTTTCACGCCTCGCCCTACGCGGCCGCGAAGCTGATGAAGCTGGGCTAGGCCGAAGCGCTCCGCGTCCTCAATCACCATGATGGTGGCGTTGGGCACGTTCACGCCCACCTCCACGACCGTGGTCGAAACCAGGATGGCGACCTCGCCGCCCGCAAAGCGCGATAATACCTCCTGCTTTTGCTGTCCGCTCATCCGCCCGTGCAAAAGCTCGATTTTAAGCCCCGGCAGGGCCTTTTTCATCCTTTCGTAGGTTGAAACCGCGTTGGCCGCGTCGAGCGCCGAGCTTTCTTCCACCAAGGGGCAGATCACGTAGGCCTGGCCGCCCTCTTCCGCGTTCCTTTGCAGGAAGCCATACAGCGCTTCGCGCTTGCCCTCGGGCACCAGGCGCGTCAAAATCCTTTGCCTGCCGGGGGGCAATTCGTCGAGCACCGAAATGTCCAAATCGCCATAGAGCGCCAGCGCCATCGTTCTGGGGATCGGCGTGGCGCTCATCACCAGCACGTGCGGGCTCCTCCCCGCCTCGCCGGCCCTGCCCTTCTGCGAAAGGCGCACGCGCTGGTTCACGCCGAAGCGGTGCTGCTCATCGGTGATGACCAGGGCCAGGTTTTGGTATTCCACCCCTTCGCTGATCAGCGCGTGCGTGCCGATGGCCACCCGCGCCGCTCCGCTTTGCAGCCTTTCGCGCGCTAGCTTTTTCTCTTTTGCGCTCAGCGAGCCGGTCAGCAGGACCGGCTCCACGCCCAGCGGCTTGAGCCACTCCAGGGCGCGCTCGTAGTGCTGGCCCGCCAAAACCTCGGTCGGGGCCATCAACGCGCCCTGGCGGCCGCATTGCGCGCAGCCATACAGCGCGGCGAAGGCAAGGGCGGTCTTGCCGCTGCCCACGTCGCCTTCCACCAGCCGCGCCATGGGCCTTTTTTGGCCCAAATCGCGCAGAATCTCACCCAAAACCCGGGCTTGCGCGCGGGTTAGCTCAAAGCCCAGCAAGTTAAGGAAGGGCTTCAGGCTTTCTTCATCCACGGGCAAAGGGGCTCCGTCTTCCGCCCGCGCTTCACCCAGCACCGCGAGCTGAAAAAAGAGCAGATCCTCAAAGGCGAGCCTGGCCAGCGCGCCCTGCAATTCGCTTCGCGAGGCCGGAAAGTGCATCGCCCGGTAGCATTCCCCCACAGCCGGGAAGGCATAACGCCGCAAGAGCTCGGCCGGCAGGGTTTCTTCAAAGACGGCCAGCTCCAGCGCCCTTTGCACAAGGCCCCCGAAGGTTCTGGAGGGGATCCCCTTCAACGGCGCGTAAATGGGCTGCACCCCTTCGCTCGATACGGGGTAGCGCGCCGGGGAAACGAGCTGCCGCTTGCCCTGGCTTATGGTCAACAGCCCAAAAAAGAGCCATTCCGCGCCCTGCTCAAGCTGAGCGCGGATGTAGGGCTGGTTGAACCAAACAGCCTCCAGGCTCTCTTCCCCCTGGCTGAGCGTTGCCCGCACGATGGAGAGCCCCCGCGCGAAAATTTGGCTGAACTTGAGGATCTTTGCGCGGAAAAGGGCCTTTTCGCCCACCCTGGCGGCCGAAAAGGCCCTGTGCTCGTCAAAGAAGACGTATTCCCGTGGAAGGCAGCGAATCAGTGCCTGCGCATCGGCAATCCCAGCCCCTTGCAGCGCCTCGAGCCGCGCCTTGCCCACGCCCTTAAGCCTTGAAAGCTCGCTCATTTCTCGCCCGGGTACCCCTCGGCCACGAGGGGCTTGCCGTCCCCGCCCAGCAGCGGCGTGACCGCAACGCCATTGCCGTTGCCCACCACCAGGTAGTTCACGCCGGTTTCCTTGTCGACGTAGACGACGATCGCGCCCATCCCCTGGCTGGATACCTTGGCGAAACGCTCTTCCTTCTTTGGCACGCAAAATCCTTCCCTTCAAAAGAGGGCGCGATCCGCATCGCGCCCTCGTCTTTGCCTTTGCCGGCCCTTTGCCATTATTCCAACGAAAAGAGATAGTAATACAGCGGCTGGCCGCCGGGCAGCATCTCGATTTCCAGCCCCTCGTGGGCTGCCGCGAGCCTTTCGCGCAGGGCATCCGCCTGCGCCTGGCTGATCTCTTCCCCGCAGAGGATGGTCAGCATCTCGCTGCTCTCGTCTATGGCGCCGGCCAAAAGCTCCAGCGCGGTCTGCTCCACCTCCGAGCCAACAGTGGCCACGCGGCTTTCTGAAAGGCCTAAAATGTCGCCCTTTTTGATTTCTTTGCCGTCAAAGCTCGAATCTCGCACCGCGTAGGTGACCGAAAGGGACTTGACCTTGCCCGCGGCCTCTACCATGCGCGAAAAGTTGGTCTGATCGTCCACATCGGGCACGAAGGCGATCATCGCGGCCACGCCCTGCGGGATGGAGCTCGTGGGCACCACGAAGATCTCGCGGCCCGCGACCAGCTCCTTGGCCTGCTCCGCGGCCAGGACGATGTTCTTGTTGTTGGGCAGAACATAGACGATCCTAGCACCCGTGCGCTCGATGGCTTCCGCGATGTCGGCAGCCGAGGGGTTCATCGTTTGGCCGCCGAGCACCGTTTCATCCACCCCTAAGTCCTTGAGCAGCGCCTCGATCCCTTCGCCCGCGCCGACCGCCACGAAGCCGCGCTCCTTGGTGATCTTGGGCGCCTTGGGCTGGTGGAATTCGGCCGCTTCCTCGATGATATTGCGGTGCTGTTCGCGCATATTGTCGATCTTGACCGAGGAAAGCTCGCCCAACTTCAAGCAACATTGCAGCGCGCGGCCGGGCTCGTTGGAGTGCACGTGCACCTTGACCAGCTCATCGTCGCCCACGACGAGCACGCAGTCCCCAATGGCCGAAAGCTCCTCGCGCAGGCGCAAGATCGCGAGCGAAGAGTCCTTTTCGATCAGGTTTTTGATGAAGGTCTCGGTGCAGTAGCCAAATTCGATGCCCGAATCCTCGTCAAAGCTCACATCGGGCCTGCCCTGGCCCTGCAGGGAAGAAATCCGCCGCGACAGCTCGCCTTCTATGGCCTCTTCGCCGTCCGCCGCCATCTTAAAGCCGTGCAGGATGAGCAGCAGCCCCGCGCCGCCCGCGTCCACCACGCCGGCAGCCTTTAAAACGGGCAGCATTTCCGGCGTTTTTTTCAAAACCGCATCGCCCTGCTCGAGCAGCCCGATCAGCACGGCGTAGGCATCCGCGCCGTGGGCTGCGTCCCTGGCCGCGCTTTCGGCCACGGCCCTGGCCACGGTCAAAATCGTGCCCTCCTTGGGCTTCATCACGGCTTTGTAGGCGCTTTCGACCGCTGCCTGCAACCCTTCCGCCAAGAGGCGGGCATCGACGTACTGCTGGCCCTCCAACGCCTTTGCGATGCCCCTGAAGAGCTGCGAGAGGATGACCCCAGAGTTGCCGCGCGCGCCCTTTAGCGCGCCGCGCGCCGCCGCTGCCGCCACGTCAGAGGCATTCGCACCTGCCGGCAGGGGCGCCAATTCCCGCGCGGCCGAGAGCATCGTCAGCGACATGTTCGTGCCCGTATCGCCATCCGGCACGGGGAAGACGTTAAGCGCGTCGATCTCTTGCTTATTCTTTTCGAGCATGGAGGCGCCGGTGAGGATCATCCTCTTGAGCAGCGCCCCGTCTATTGCGTGCAAAACCACTAAAAAACCCCCAGTTAAGCCTGTTATTAAACGCGGATGCCCTCGACGGTGACGTTGATCTTTGAAACCGTCACGCCGGCGAGGGTTTCCACCCGGTATTTAACCGTTTCAACCACGGTGGTCGCCACTGCGGAAATCGCCACGCCATATTCCACGATGATGAAAAGGTCGATCGCGGCGCCCTCTTCCGTGGTCTGCACGCGCACGCCGCGGCGCATATTCTCGCGGCCGAGCAGCTCCACAATGCCGTCGGTCGCGCGCTTAGAGGCCATCGCCACGATGCCCGCGCACTCGATAGCCGCGTTGCCCGCCACCATGCTGATGACGTCCTCCACAATGGTGATCTTGCCCAAATCGGTCGTTACCGTAAAGTCAGCTGCCATTTCGCACCCTTCCCTTCCATCGCAATCGGGCCTGTTTCGGCCGCAAAGCACTTAAAAAGCGCTTGAATCCCGCCAAAAAACCTTCCATCGAAACAATGCGGAAACAAGGCCATACCCAGTATAGCGCATCCGCCCGCAAAGTGCAAATGCGCGGGGCAAAATCCACCTGCCCACAGTTCTTTTATGCGCATTTCCGCCTTTTTATGCCCGGAATCTTTTGCGCAGGGCCGAAAGGCAGTCTTCAAAATCCCGCCAGCTCTCTAGCCCCGAACCAAGCCGCACTTTGGGCTTGGCCGCGCCATGAAAGTCGCTCCCGCCCGTGACCAGCAGCGAAAACTCGGCCGCCGCGCCCCTAAAAAAGGTGGCATCCCCCGGGGAATGGCCGCTGTGGTAGCATTCCAGGCCCTGCAGGCCAAGCTTTTGCAGGTAGTCTATCCACTGCCAAAGCGTTTGGCGGGGGAGGCGCAAAAGCCCCGGGTGCGCGAGCACGGGCACGCCCCCTGCGGCGCGCAGCGCCGCGATGGCCTCCGCCGTGGTTTTCTTGCGCCGCTCGACGTAAAAAGGCGCGTTTTTGCCGATGTAGCGCTTAAAAGCATCCGCCACATCCCGCGCCGCGCCGTTTTTAACCAGCACCGCGGCGATGTGCGGCCTGCCCACCACGCCCTTTGCCCGCGCCCGTACTTCCGCGGCGGAAACCGGCAGGCCCCCTTCCTCGAGACCCCGCACCATGGCGGCCACACGCTCGTCACGGTCGGTCTCCATCTGCCCAAGCAAGGCTTTGAGCGCGGGCGATTCATGGTCGATCCCATAGCCCAGGAGGTGGATTTCGTGCTCGACGCCCACGGTCAACTCCACGGCGGGCAGAACCTCCACGCCACTTTGCCGCCCGGCCCGCAGCGCCTCGTCCACGCCGCCCACGGTGTCGTGGTCGGCAATGCCGATCGCCGAAAATCCTTCTTCCGCGGCCATGCCCACGAGCCTTGCCGGGGGCACGCTGCCATCCGAGGCCGTGGTGTGCAGGTGCAGGTCGATCAATCAGGCTCCCTCCATACTCCGAAGCCGCCCGGAACCCGGACGGCTTCGTTTTTGCTTCATAGATCGCAATTTTCTCTCTTTCCCTTTGGTTTAGGCCTCGGGCTGCACCCTGCCGACCATGCCGCCCCGCGGACCCTCGATGTTTTGGGGGCTTTCAGAGGCCTGATCGTCCTTCGGGGGCAGGTAGGCGCCCATCACGCGCAGGAATTCGTCCCTGTCGAGCTTTTCCTTTTCTAAAAGAGCGCCGGCGATGGCGTCCAGCTCGCGCCGGTGGCTGCTCAAAAGCTCCTCCGCCCTGCGCGCGGCATCGCCCAAGATGCCGTGGATCGCGTCGTCCACCCTGGCCGCGAGCTGCTCTGAGTAGTTCCTAGCGTGGCCGAAGTCGCGCCCCACGAAGACCTCCTGCCCGCCGCCCAGGTAGACCGGGCCGATGCTCTCGCTCATGCCATATTCGGTCACCATGGCGCGCGCAAGCTCGGAAGCGTGGCTTAGGTCGCTGGTCGCGCCGGTGCTCACATCGCCCAAGACCAGCCTTTCGGCCGTATGGCCGCCCAGGCACTCCACGATCCTGTCGCGCAGCGCAGAGCCTGAAATATAGTGCTTTTCTTCCTCTGGCCGGGTCATGGTGTAGCCGCCCGCCTGGCCTCGCGGCACGATGGAAACCTCGTGCACCGGGTTGCTCCCCGGCAAAAGGTGGGCGACCAGCGCGTGGCCCGCCTCGTGGTAGGCCACCAGGCGCTTATCTTTTTCGGTGATGACGTGGCTCTTCTTTTCGGGGCCGATCTGCACGCGGGTGATGGCCTCTTCAAGCTCCGGCATGCCGATGACCTTCTTTGAGGCGCGCGCAGCCAGGATCGCGGCCTCGTTCATCACGTTTTCGAGGTCGGCTCCGGTCATGTAGGTGGTTCTGCTGGCCAAAACATGGAGCGAGACCTCGGGCGCCAGGGGCTTGCCCTTGGAATGCAACTTTAAAATCTCTTCGCGGCCCTTCACGTCCGGGTAGCCGACGGTAACCTGCCTGTCGAACCTCCCGGGCCTGAGCAGGGCCTTGTCTAAAATATCGGGCCGGTTGGTCGCCGCGATCACGATCACGCCCTCGTTGGCCGAAAAGCCGTCCATCTCCACGAGGAGCTGGTTTAGGGTCTGCTCGCGCTCGTCGTGGCCGCCGCCAAGGCCGGCGCCGCGCTGCCTGCCCACCGCATCGATCTCGTCGATGAAGACGATGGCAGGCGAGTTCTTCTTTGCCGTTTCGAACAAATCGCGCACGCGGGAAGCGCCCACGCCCACGAACATCTCGACGAAGTCTGAGCCCGAAATCGAGTAAAAGGGCACGCCGGCTTCCCCGGCCACGGCCTTGGCCAGCAGGGTTTTGCCCGTGCCCGGCGGGCCTACCAGCAGCACGCCCTTGGGAATGCGGGCGCCCAGCTCGGTAAAGCGGCCCGGGTTCTTTAAGAATTCGACGATCTCGCGCAATTCTTCCTTCTCTTCATCGGCGCCGGCAACCTGCGCAAAGGTAATCTTGTTGCGCTCATCGAGCGTCCTGGCCTTGGATTTGCCGAAGCTCATCATCTTTGAGTTGCTGCCGGCCTGCTGGCGCATGAACATGACCATCACGAAGACCACCGCGCCGACCAGAATGATGGAGGGCAGCAGGGTGAGCCAGATCGGCTCCTGCGGCACCGGCTCGTTGATGTAGGTAAAGCGGAAGTCGAGCGAGGAAACCTCGCCCGGGCTCTTATTAAGGCCGCGCGCCGTGGCGTCGAGCAGATCCTTGTTGAAGGAGGCGATATCGTTGGGCACCTGCAGCTTAAAGTCGTTCAGGCTCGCGTAGCTCTTGGCGAAGCTTTCTTCCGGGATCTCGCTGCCCTTTTCAAGGCCATAGACGTTATAGGCGCTGATCAGCAGCACCTCAACCTGATTATCCCTCACCTTTTGCAGGAACTGGCTGTAGTCTATGCGAGTGTCCTTCCTGCCCATCAGGGGCATTATATAGGAAAGGCCGAAGATCATGATGACGCTCAGCAAAACGAGCGCGTAGGGCACGAAGTTTTTCGCGTTATTTCTAGGCAATAGTTCTCGCCGCCTCTCTTCCATCTTGCCAAAGGTAAGCTTTGCTAGTATAGCACATCTCTTGCTGCAAGTCCCATGGCCAAAGGTGAAATCTTGCTTAATTTTTGCTCCGCGGGCCCGTTTGGTCAGCCGGGGGCGTAAACGGACTCCCTCAGCACGCACACATCGGACAAATTGCGGTATTTCTCGGCGTAGTCCAAGCCAAAACCGACCACGAAAAGGTCTGGAATCTCAAAGCCCAGGTAGTCCGGCTCAATTTCGACCCGCCGCCTGCTCGGCTTATCGAGCAGCGAAAAGATCCGTACCGAGGCCGCCTTTCGCACCGAAAGGGAATCAAGCAAATAGCGCATGCTCACGCCGGAATCGACGATGTCTTCCACGATCAGCACATCCTTGCCCTCGATGCCGTGATCCAGATCCTTAAGGATGCGCACCACGCCGCTGGTCTTGGTCGAGGAGCCGTAGCTCGACAGCGCCATGAAGTCGATCTCGCAAGGGATCGTCACCCGCTTGAGCAGCTCGGCAAAGACCACGACCGCGCCCTTCAAAATGCAGACCAGCAAGAGTTCCTTGCCCGCGTAGTCCGCGTTCACACGCGCCGCCAGCTCGTCCATCCTCTTGGCGATTTCGCCGCCACTAATCAGTATGCTCTGAATCCCTTCGCTTGAGTAATGCATCTTCATTCGCCTTCCTGGTGTTTTTTTGGTCTGTATTCCGCGCACAAAACCTCGTTTTGGCCCTCTTGCACGGGGAAGGCGGCGCCGCGCCTCAACCCCGTCACCCATAAAATCTCGCTTTTTGAAGCGAGCAGCGGCACGAAGGGGCGCAGGCCCCTGGGCAGCTTCTCGTCAATAAAAAGATCCGAAAGCAGCTTCGTGCCCGCCATCCCGTAGGGCGCGAAACGCTCGCCAGGCAACGCGGGGCGCAGGCATAGCCCGGCCGATAGCGATTCTTTGGCGAAAAACTGCAGGTTTCTGCCCTGATTTAGGCTTTTTGGTCTCTTACAAAGCCGCAGGCTGAGACTCCCGCCGAAGGGCAGGGCAAAATCACCTTCGCCGGGGAGCGCAATGGGCAAAAAGGCTCCTTCGGGCACCAAAAAGACCCGGCCGGCCCGCGCTTCGTAAACGCGGCCTCCAAGGCGCAGCCGCGCGCCGCTTTGCTTCTTGGCCAACTCCAGTATAGAATAAATTTGTGTCGAATTTGTGACCTCCCCGTCCCTTTGCAAAAAAAAGCGGGCGGCGCGCTTTAAGACGGGCAATGGTGCACCAAAGTCAAAGCGCAGCCCCTCCGCGCCTTCGTTGCCCCGCAGGTATTCGAGCGCCAGCGTGCTCAAAAACGTCTCGTCCTCAGCGGCCTCCCTCGCGGCACGGCCAAGGGCGCGCTCCATTTCCGGGTTCAGGCGCCTAAGCAGCGGCAGAACCTCGCGCCGGATGAAGTTGCGGGCATAGCGCTCGTCCGCATTGCTCAAGTCCTCGCGCCAGCTCAGGCCGTTTTCGCGCACATAGCGCCCAATTTCGGCCTTGGTCACCCCCAAAAAAGGCCGCAGTACGCCGGGCTGCCCGCCAAGCCCCCGCATGCCCCGCAGGGCGCTGCCCCGCACGAGGTTCAGCAGCAGGGTTTCCGCCTGGTCGCGCAGGTGGTGGGCCGTCACGGTCACGGGCAGTCCCTCGCGCAGCCGGATTTTTTCGAAAAAGGCGTAGCGCAGCCGCCGGGCGCAGGCCTCAACGTTCTCGCCGCTCTCTTTGGCGATCTTAGGCACCTCAGCCCGCTCGAAAAAGAAGGGAATCTCCCAATCTTCGCACAGTTTTTGCGCAAAGGCCAGATCCCCCAGTGAATCTTCCCCGCGGATGCCGTGCTCAAAGTGCGCGGCGCAAAGGCGAAAACGGGAGGACGAAAGGCCCTTCAGCGCATGCAGGAGCGCCACCGAATCCATCCCGCCGGAAAGCGCGACCAACGCGCCCCCGTAGGGCGCAATCGCCTCCCACGCTGCGCGGGTCAACTGCCCTTCCATCCGCGCACTCCTCTCTTCGCTGTTTTCTTTCCGCCCCAGTATATCGTCATTTTTGCCCATAAATCAAGCCGTTTTCGCAAAAGCCGCTCTTTTCATCCGCCGAAATTCTGCTATACTTGGGTTTTGGGGGCTTTAACGCCCCATTCACCCCGATCCTGCCCATTTGCCGCATATAAAAAGGAGGAGTCCCCCTTGATTCAGGATATCTTCCCCCATGTCTTCAACAATGGCTATCATCCCCGGCCGATCGAGGAGGGCGACCTTCTGCTCTGCTTCCAGGGCGATCGCCTTCTTCTGCGCGAGGTCGGCGAAGGCTCCGCGCTGCCGAGCCTTTCCGAACTGAAGGCTGCCTACCCCGCCCTGAATGAAAACGCCGCAAACTACCTCTTTTCGATCGACAAAATTGGCTTTTTCGCGATGAGCGGCGACGAGCTTGCGGAAAAGCCCGGCTTTTGCCTGCGCGACGCCGCAATCTTCCGCGAATTCGAGCCCGCGCATTTGGCCTTTGGCGGCATCACCGCCGTGCAGATCTGGCGCTGGATGGAAAACCACCGCTTTTGCGGCCATTGCGGCGCCGAGCTTTGCCCGAGCCAGAGCGAGCGCGCCCTGCGCTGCCCGGACTGCGGCTTGACCGAATACCCGCGCATTAACCCGGCCGTCATCGTCGCCGTCACGGATGGCGACCGCATCCTGCTGGCGCGCGGGAAGAATTCGCCGCCCGGCCGTTACTCCTTGATCGCGGGCTTTGTCGAGGTCGGCGAAACGCCGGAAGACACAGCCAGGCGCGAGGTCATGGAGGAAGCCGGCCTGCGCGTGCGCAAGCTGCGCTACTTCAGAAGCCAGCCCTGGTCCTTTTCGGATACGCTGCTTTTCGGCCTCGTCTGCGAGCTCGACGGCCCAGATGAACCCAGCGTAAACCTGAGCGAGCTGAGCGAGGCCGCCTGGTTCCACCGGGCCAAGGTGCCCCTGGGGCAAAGCCTGATTTCCCTCACCCAAACCATGATTCGTGCCTTCGCAGAAGGTACGCTACCCTAAGCCAATGGGCCGCCGCAAAGCGGCCCATTGGCTTAGGGGCTTTGCGGAAACGCGCTCCTAAAGGTCGCGCGCCTGAACAAACCCGCCTCGCCAAGACTCGGCGGGCACGGGCGCGCTCGCAGCCGCTCGCGCGCTATAAGGCGGGCGCCGCGCTTCGCGCGGCTGCCAAGCGCAGCAAAGCCGCGCTTGGCCCCGGAGGCTATGCCTCCGGGGCCCGCCCACGGGGCTGCAATTCGAGCGGCTTCGCAAAGACTATAGTTGGGCCGCTCTTCCTGTTTTCGCGAAATCAACGTTTCGCGGGCCAAAACCCCGCCTGAAGGCGGCGGATCGTGGGCAAATGCCGGGCAAACGGTGTTTCACAAAGCAAGAACAACCCCAGCAGCCCGCCCCTGAGAGGGTGCGGGAGGGCTGCCCTCCCGCACGGGGCGAAAAGCGAAAGCTTTTCGCCCCGTTTATTCAAGGGCATTCCGCTTGCGGAATGCCTTCCGCGAACTCAAATCGTGCTTCGCCGGAGGCCTACGGCTCCGCTTCATAGTCCTTTCGGATTTCCCCCGTCCTCTGCGGGTAGAGCTTCATAAGCGCGGCCGCGATAGCCAACTCGATCTGCCGGGCGGTCTGCTCATATTGGCCTTCGTCGCCGCCAAAGGGATCCGCGATGCTCCCCTCGCGCCCGGTCGCAAAGGCAAAGAGCCCATAAACCCTGCCTTTTTGCGCATCGCCAAGCAAGGCCTTCGCCGCTCTTACGTGGCCCTCTTCCATGCAAAGGATCAGATCCGCGCTATGAGCCAATTCCCGCGTCAGCCTTTGGGAGGAGTGGCTATATAGGTCGATTCCGCGCCTTTGCATGGCCGAAATCGCCCCGAACGAGGCCGCCATGCCCTCCCCTGCGGAGAGCCCGGCCGACAGCGCCTCGATTTCGTCGATCTCAAGCCGCCGCGCCATCTTGCGCAGCAAAACCTCGGCCATCGGACTTCTGCAGGTATTGCCCGTGCATACGAAAAGAATCCGCAAGTTCATTCCCTCCTAACTTGGGCTCAAGGACCCACCGCCCGAAAGCCCGCAGCCCTCAGCGCGCGGTTCATGAGCGCAAGGCCCAGTCCCTCCTCGGCCACACCCTGCAGGATCACCTTCGAAAAACTCCGTTCGTCGGCCTGCCGCAGCGCGGCGAAGAGGGTTTTCGCCATCCGCCTCTCGTCCGCGCCCAGGCCTTGGCAATTCCTCGGCTGCAGCCGATCGAGCAGTGCGTCCGCGCAAAGGATGAGCGCATTTTCGGCGGCGTCGTACTCGTCTTTCAGCCTTTGCACCAGCGCTTCGCCCTCGCCGCGTACCAGGATGACCTCCGCCCTGGGAGCATAATGCCGATGGAGAAGGCCGGGGGAAAGCGCCCTTTCGCCGGCGGGGAGCGGCCGCATCACGCCGCGCCCCAGGCGGGGCGTTTTGCCCAGGGCTGCCCCTAGTTCCTCCAGGGTGACCGAGCCTGGCCTGAGCAAGACCGGCTCTGCGCCGCTTAGGTCGAGCACCGTGGACTCGATGCCGATCTCACAGGCGCCGCCATCCAAAATAAGGGGGATTTTCCCGCTTAGGTCGTCAAAAACGTGCCGGGCAAGGGTTGGGCTGGGCCTGCCCGAGGCGTTCGCGCTGGGCGCGGCGATGGGCAGGCCCGCCGCGCGGAGCAGGGCCTGCGCGCCCTCGTGCGCCGGAGCCCTGAGCGCCACCGTCGGCAGCCCGGCGCTAACCGCATCCGGGATTTTAGGCCCTTTGGGCAGCACCAGGGTGAGCGGGCCCGGCCAAAAGGCTTCCATCAGGCACTCGGCCGCATCCGGCAGGGCCGAAACGAGCCCGGCGGGCAGCTCGCTCTTTGGAAGGTGGACGATCAGCGGATTATCTTGCGGCCTGCCCTTGGCCAAAAAGATGCCGCGCACGGCTCCTTCGTCAAGGGCGTTGGCCCCCAGGCCGTAAACGGTCTCGGTGGGGAAGGCCACGAGCCCGCCCGCCCGCAGGATCCCCGCCGCTTCTTCAACCGAAGCTTCGTTTAAGAGGCGAATTTTCGTTTTCATGCGGCAGGCCATGGCTCTAGGCCTTTTCCATGGGCGCAAAGCGCAGGTCAAACTCCTTGATGCCAAGGCCGGGGAAGGCCACGTGCGCCACGTCCCCCTGCAGCTTGACCACCATGCCCTGGCCATAGCGCCGATGCCGCACCGCGTCGCCCACGCCGAAGTCCGCACCCGCCGCCATGTTTACCTGGCTGGGCTTGCGCAGCGCCGGCGTTTCGCCGGCACGCGGGAGCTCGCGCCGCTCCTTATTCTCTCTTTCTTCGCCCCTTGCGCGGGATCGCCGCAGCTCGCTCGGCCAGGGGGCGCTGCGATCCTCCCTTTCGACCAAGGTTTCGGGCAGTTCGTCCAGAAAGCGCGAGGGCCTGTTGTGCTGCGGCGCGCCATAGAGCATGCGCCGGGTGGCGTTGGTAAAAAAGAGCCTTTCCTTCGCCCGGGTGATGGCCACATAGCAGAGCCTGCGCTCTTCTTCGAGCTTTTCTTCGTCAAAGATCGCCCTCGTGCCGGGGAAGAGCCCCTCCTCCATGCCGGTGACGAAGACCGCGCCGAACTCAAGCCCCTTGGCTGAGTGCATGGTCATCAGCGTCACGCTGCCCGTGCCTTCGCGCAGGCCGTCCACGTCCGCGACGAGGGCTGCTTCCTCTAAAAAGCCTTCGATCGTCGGGGTTTCGGCCATTTTTTCGTATTCCGCCACCGCGCCCAGCAGCTCGCCGATGTTTTCAAAGCGCGCCCTGGATTCGTCCTCGTCCTTATCGTATTGGGCACGGATGCCGGTCAACTCCAGCAGCTTGGCGGTGAATTCAGCGGGGCCGAGCAGCTCCTTATGCGCCAAAAGCTGGCCCATGAGCTGGCCAAAGCCGCTCAGCGCGGCCTTCGCCCTGGCCGCGAGCCCTTCGACTTGCTCCGCATCCATCGCGGCGCCCAGCATCGTTTCGCCGCTCTGCCGCGCATAGGCCGCGAGCGACTCCACGGTCGCTTCGCCGATGCCCCTGCGCGGCTCGTTGATCACGCGGCGAAGCGCCACGTCGTCCGCCGGGTTGGCGCAGAGCCGCAGATAGCAGACCACGTCCTTAATCTCCTTGCGCTCATAAAAGCGCAGGCCGCCGTAGACGCTGTAAGGGATTCCCGAAAAGACCAGCCTTTCTTCGAGCACGCGGGACTGGGCGTTGGTGCGGTAGAGCACCGCCATCTCGCCAAAGGGCAGCCCCTGCCCGCGCAAGGTAAGGATCTCGCCGCAAATATAGCCGGCCTCCTCCATTTCATCCGAAAGGCGGGTATACTTCGCCTTTTCGCCCTCGCCCTTGGCCGACCAGAGCTCCTTTTTCTTGCGCGAGAGGTTGTTGCCGATCACCGCGTTCGCGGCGCTTAAGATGCCATTGGTCGAGCGGTAGTTCTGCTCGAGCTTGATGGTCTGGCAGCCCTTATAGTCCTTTTCAAAATCGAGAATGTTGCTGATATCGGCGCCACGCCAGCCGTAGATGGACTGGTCGTCGTCCCCGACCACGCAGAGGTTTTGGCTCCGCCTGGCCAAGAGGTGCACGAAGAGGTACTGCATCCGGTTCGTGTCTTGGTACTCATCGACCAGGATGTAGCGAAAGCGCCGCGCGTAATGTTCGAGCACCGGGGGATGGTCAGCAAAGAGCTGCAGCGTCTTTAGAAGCAGATCGTCAAAGTCGAGCGCGTTCATCTTGCGCAGTCTTTCTTCGTAGGCTGCGTAAAGCTCCGCGATCTTGCGGGTTCTAAAGTCGCCCGCAACCTGCATCAGCTCCTCCGGGCTTTGCACGAGGGTCTTCGCGCCCGAGATTCTGGCCCTGATTTCACGCGGGGCAAAGTCCTTGTCGGACAAGTTCAGCGTTTTCAGGCATTCCTTGATGACGCCGAGCTGATCCTCGTCGTCATAGATGGTAAAGCTGCGCGAATAGCCTATTTTTTCGATGTCGCGCCGCAGGATCCTGCAGCAGGCCGAGTGAAAGGTCGAAACCCAGACCCCGGAAGCCTCTTCGCCCGCCAGGCGCTCGAGCCTTTCGCGCATTTCGCGCGCAGCCTTGTTGGTGAAGGTGATGGCCAGCAGCTCATGGGGCGAAACCGGGCTTTCGGCGAGCCAAGCCCTTGCTTGCTGGTCAAGGCCGGTTTCAAGGCAGGCTTCCAGATGCCGAATTTGTTCGCCCGAAAAGCACGGATCCGCCTTTGCGTGGTAGGCGTCGCCATAGCGCAGCATGTAGGCGATGCGGTTGGTGAGCACCGAGGTCTTCCCCGAGCCCGCGCCCGCCAAAACGAGCAGCGGCCCCTCGATTTGAAAGACCGCCTGCCTTTGCTGTTCGTTCAAAAAGCCGTACTCCTTTTCGATCAGGGCGCGGCGCAGGGCGATGCCATCCATCATTATTGGCCTTCCCTCTTCGCTTCCTCCGCCGCCTTGAGCCTGTCTAGCGCGTTGCGGTAGCCATCGGCCCCGTAGCCAAGGCAGCGGCTTACGCGGCTGATCGTCGCGCTGGAGGCGCCGGTGCCCGCGGCGACGACCGCGTAGGTCAGCCCTTGGTCGAGCTGGGCCGCGACCTCCATGCGCTGGGCCATGGCCTGCAGTTCGTGGATCGTGCACAGATCCTCGAAGAAGCGGTAGCAGTCCTCCTCGTTTTGCAGCGTCAAGATCGCGCGGAAAAGGCCGTCGATTTCTTCGCTCTTGATCCTGGAACTATACATAGCGCCTTCATTCCCTTCCTAAAAAAGGGGGCGAGCTTCCCCCGCCCCTCATTAGAATAGCACAGCCAAAAGGCCCGCGCAAGCTCTTGCCCTTGCCCTTGAGCCTTGCGCCCTTCTTCCCAAATGGGGTATAATGACTCCAAACGCATTCCTTAATAAAAGGGGGCATCGTCCATGCAGGTACTCTTAGTCAACGGCAGCCCGCACGAAAAGGGCACCACCTTCACCGCGCTGGAAGAAGTCCGGGCACGGCTTCAAACGCAGGGCATCGGCGCCGAGATTTTATGGATCGGCCGCTCGGTGCCGGGCTGCATCGCCTGCGGCGCCTGCAAGGGCAAGGGAAAGTGCCTCGCCTATGACGACATCGTAAACGAGGTGATCGCCCGCGCGCCCGAGTTCGACGGCTTTATCTTCGGCTCGCCGGTGTATTACGGCGGCATCGCGGGCGATATGAAGTGCTTTATGGACCGGCTCTTTTACACCGGCCGCCACTTTGAATACAAGGTGGGCGCCGCTGTCTGCGCGCTGCGCCGCTCTGGCGGGGTGGCGACCTTCCAGCAGATGAACAGCTACCTAAATCTCGCGCGGATGCTGATCGCTCCCTCTCGCTACTGGCTGGCCGTGCACGGCAACAACGGCGAGGAACTGCAGGAGGATAAGGAGGGCCTGCAAACCCTGCGCGAGATGGCGGACGGCGTCGCCTACCTGCTCAAGCTCAAGGAAAGGGCGGGCCTGCCCCTCCCGACGGCCGAGGAGCCCCGTCAGGGCACGAACTTTATCCGCTGAGCGGCCTGCCCTGCGGCCGCAAACAAAAAAAGCGCCCAATTCGTTGGGCGCTTTTTTTGTTTGCGGCCGAAAATGGGCCTTAGTTAGGCGATCAGCCCCGAATCAGCTCGTACTCCGTGCTGCCCAGGCCGATCTTTTCGCCGTGCTCCACGCAGGAGCGCCAGTTGGTGGTGGGGTGGTTGTCGATTAGGTGGTCGTGGTGATCATGGGCCATTTCGGAAAGCCTGGAGCCCGGCACCACCGGCTGGGCGTTGCAGGCGTCGGCGCAGGCGACGTCGAGCGCGACGGGATCGAACGAGGCGAACATGCCCACGTCTGGCACGATGGGCAGGTCGTTCTCGGCATGGCAGTCGCAGAAGGGCGAAACATCGACCACCAGCGAGATGTGGAAGTGCGGCCTGCCGTCGAGCACCGCCTTGGTGTATTCCGCGATCTTGCAATTGAGCGCGTCGTTGGCGCCATCCCAGGCGGCCTCGACGGCATCCACCGGGCAGGCGCCTATGCAGCGGCCGCAGCCCACGCACTTGCCGTGGTCTATTCTGGCCTTGCCGCTGGCAAAGCCGATGGCCGAATGGGCACAGTTTTTGGCGCAGGCGCCGCAGCTTACGCAAAGCTCCTCATCGACCTGGGGCTTGCCCGAGGAGTGCATCTCCATCTTGCCGGCTCTGGAGCCGCAGCCCATGCCAATATTCTTGAGCGCGCCGCCGTAGCCCGCGTTTTCGTGGCCCTTGAAGTGGGTGAGCGAAATCACGATGTCTGCATCCATGATGGCTCTGCCGATCTTCGCCTCCTTGACGTACTCGCCGCCTACGACGGGCACATAGGCTTCGTCCAGGCCCTTCAGCCCGTCGCCTATGATGATCTGGCAGCCGGTCGAGAAGGGGCTGTAGCCGTTTTCGTAAGCCGAATCGAGATGATCGAGCGCGTTCTTGCGCCGGCCGACGTAGAGCGTGTTACAGTCTGAAAGGAAGGCCTTGCCACCCAGGGACTTGACCAGATCGACGACGACCTTGGCGTAGTTGGCGCGCAAAAAGGCCAGGTTGCCGGGCTCGCCGAAGTGGATCTTGATCACCGTGAACTTGTTTTTAAAGTCGATGGTTTCGATGCCCGCCTTGCGGATGAGCCGCTCGAGCTTTTCGAGCAGGTTCATGTCCGGCGTGGCGCGCAGATCGGAAAAGAAGACCTTGGATGCCGACATTTTGAACTACCCCCTAAAGAAATTTATGCATTCATGCAAACTTTCGCCGGCCGCAGGGCAGCGGCCGGCAAAAGGTGCTGATATAAGGAACGCCGCCGGGATCAAACCGGCCAGTTCTTGAGCTTTTCGGCCTGTTCGTCGTAAAAACCCGGGCGCACCCAGGGGTAATGCTCGCTGCCCTCAAGCATGCCAGGCAGGATCAACCCACCATCCACCCGCACGGTGATGCCGGTGATGTAAGAGGCATGCTCAGAGGCCAAAAAGGCGCAAACCTCGCCGTTTTCGCGCGGGTTGCCCACGCGGTGCAGCGGGATGGACTTGGTGACGAAATCGCTGTAAAGCCGCGTTTCCTGGCCGGGGCGGGGCGTCCAGGTCGCGCCCGGGGCCACGCAGTTGACGCGGATATTGTAATGCGAAAGGTCGATGGCCATCGACGAGGCAGCGCGCTTGATGGCGGCCTTGAAGCCGCCGTAAAGGAAGTCATCCGGATAGGCCTGCTCGGCCCTTGAGGAAGTGATGAAGAGGATGCAGCCCTCGGTGCCATCCTTGACCATGTGGCGGGCCGCGGCGCCCGCGCAGAGCACATAGTTGCGGTAGTTCGAGGTGTAGAGCATTTCTAAATCCTCAGCCGTGGAGGTCAGCACGGAGCCGCGCACGTCACGCCCCGCGTTGCAGACGATGAGGTCGATATGCCCAAGGGCTTCGTGCGCCTTGTTCACGACCGCTTCGGGCACGGCCGCTTCCTCAAGGCTGGCCTGAAAGACATAGCACTTGCGGCCGAGCTTTTCGATGGCCGCCTTGGTGTCGTTCGCGCCCTCTTCGCGCGTTTTGTAGGTGATGGCTACATCGTAGCCATGCTCTGCGAGGACGATCGCGATGCCCTGGCCGATGTTGTGGCTGGCACCGGTGACGATGGCCGTTTTGCCCATGGAAACGCCTCCCTAATGTAAAATGGGGTCCGCCTTTCGCTCATAAACGCGCCTTCGGGGCGCGCCTTAGCCATGGAAGGGCTGAAAACGCGGCTTCAGCTGAACTTTTTATCGTTGGAATAGAGGGTGTCGAAGAAGGAAGTATCCGGCCAGAGGCCGCCGTAGCCCTTGATGAGATGCTCCTTCAAGACCTCGTCGTTTAAGTCGTCAATGCCAAGGCCTGGTTTTTCGGTCGGCGTGATGAAGCCGTTTTGGATGATCGGCCCGCCAAAGCCCGTCACCATATCACTCCACCAGGGCAGATCCGGCGCGTTGAACTCGGTGGCCACGAAGCTCTCGGTCGCCACGCCCATGTGCGCCGTCGCCAGCGCCGCGATCGGCGTTTCGCACATGTGCGTGATCAGCGCAATATTGTATTTCTGCGC
>JAITGM010000001.1 GCA_031280685.1 Christensenellaceae bacterium | reverse complement strand
GAGCTTCCGGCGCAGCCGATTCGTTGTTACGAAAAGGCAAGAGATAACGAGGCCGGCGGCCCTCCGGCCTTCGCAAATGGGACTGCGGCCCTCCGGGCATAAATAGGCGGTTTCCGCGCCGCGCTATGCGCGGCTTGCGCAACGGGCTCTATTTCATTTAGCCAATCTGCGCCTCGCTGCTGTGCCCACAGGGCAGAACTCGGCTTCGATTTCCCTACGGAACCCCTCTCTAGCAAGGGAGCTTCCGGCGCAGCCGATTCGTCATTCTAAAGGGGCAGCGAGAACGGGCCTTGTAAGGGTGCTGTGAATCCCGCGCAATAGGTGCTGGCCACGCTTCCGGCTTGCGCAAGGCAGGCCCGCAGCCGCAAGAAAGCTCACTCGCCCTCTACTCCTGCCATTTTTGGTAGGCGTTCGGCATCTCCAGTTCCCCGGCGAGCGTCTTTTCCAGTTCCGCCATCGGGCCGCCGTCATAGAGCGCAAGGCCTTCCCTGGGCGAAAACAGCCAGGCGCCCACGAGCTGTCTTTGCGCCTCCTCGCCCAGCAAATAGGCGGCGAAAGCGGCAAGCTCCTTCTGGCGCTGCTTCGCGTCGGCCCCATGGCCGCTAAATGCGGGCCTGGTCAGCGAATAGAGCAGCATCTGGTCTGTGTAGGCCGCCTCGGGCAGCCAAAGCGCGGTTTCAAAGCAGCGCCCCGCCGCCCGCAGGCTCTGCATCCGCCTAACTTCCCTCTGGCTGGCCACGAAGAACAGGGTCTTTTCCTCCAGAGCAAAGTCCGGCCAGGCCTTTTCACGCACGGCGTATTGCACCGGCGCCCCCTCGAGCCAGCCCACGCGCCCAAGCAACTCCTCGGCATGCGCGAAGGGCTGAATCGGGCAGCCAACGCCCCTGCCGCTCTTGCGCATGCCGGCCAAAAACTCCTCCCCGGCCGAGGAGGGCGTCAGCTGCAGCGCATCCAGCTTGGGCAGGTTGGCCATCAGCGCGTAGCTGCCCAACGCCAGCGGCAGGCCGTACTGCCGCCCCGCGCGCTGCCCGGCCAGCAGCGCCTCCTGCCGCGCCGGCATGGAGCCCGTCAGCGGCAAAAAGACCTCGTCCGGGCTGAGCTCCACATAGGCGGGCAGGATCACGGCATCGGGCAAATCGCGCTTTTCCCTGTGGGAAAGATAGGCCGCCACGTTCATTTCCCGTACCGAGATCAGGACGCCAGGGTTTTCTTTTTCGAACTCGCGCGCCCGGGCGCTGAGCCAGGCTGTGAAGCCCTCGCTGCCCCAGGCGGGCACCACGGCGATGGTCAGGATGCCCGACCATTCCAGCGGCCTGCGCTTCAAAAAGGATTTGCTCCGTATGGGCAAAGCGCCCATTGCCCAAGGGGCCGAGGCGAGCGCCGCTGCCAGCGCCAAAAAGGCCAAACAGCCCAAAAGCCACCTTTTCACAACGAATCCCCCCATCCCCCAAATTCTTATGAGCGCTGCGCGCAAAACTTGCTTCGATGGCGCGGCCCGCGGGCCGTGCGGGATAAAAAACGGGCCGATTGGGCCGCGAAATCGGCTCTTTGGCCTAAAAGACGCCGATCCGGCAGGCAGCCGGGAACCGCCCCCGGGAAGGGAAACCAGCCCGGGCAAAGGCGGCCCGGCGCCTTTGCTTTGCGGCCGGGCGGAGGGGCAGTTTCTTCCGGGCCGCCCCGTCGGGTGATTTTATTATCGTACAAGAGCGGATTTATGGGGGGTATTTCGCCCTGAACTGTGCTATACTGAAGCCAATCTAAAAAGGTCTGATGAAAGGCCGCGCAAACAAAAAGGAGGAAACCCGCATGGCAAAGGTCAACTGGGGCATTTTGGGCAACGCCGCGATCGCCCGCAACCAAATGATGCCCGCACTCACCCGCGCAAGCAATGCGCAGCTCTATGCCATCGCCTCGCGCAGCCCGGTGCCGGATGATGTGGCCCCCGGCGCGAAGCGCTATTCCTCGTATGACGAACTGCTTTCTGATCCGGCGGTCGAAGCCGTCTACATCCCCCTGCCCAACGCCCTGCACTGCCTCTGGGCCGTGCGCGCGGCCGAAAAGGGCAAGAACGTGCTCTGCGAAAAGCCCATCGCCATGAACGAAAAAGAGGCGCTCGCCATGTTCGAGGCGGCCCAAAAGGCAGGCACCTTGCTGATGGAAGCCTTCATGTATCGCTACTCAAAAAAGGTCGCCGCCGTGCTGGACGTGGTTTCTTCTGGCAAGATCGGCCAGATTCGCGGGATCCACGCCCACCATGGCTATACCTTGAGCTGGGATAGCCCCGCCAGGCAGGATCCCTCCCTGGGCGGCGGCAGCCTCTATGACGTGGGATGCTACGCGGTTTCGGGCGTGAGCCTGATGCTGGCCGCACAGGGCGCCCAGGTCGAAGACGGCTCAGCCAGCTTCAAGATGGACGGCGGCTACGACCAGCGCGCAGCGGCCTGGCTGCGCTTTACGAACGGGGCGCTGGGCAGCGTGGAAAGCTGGTTTGACGCCCACTCCGACCAGCGCATGCTGATCGAAGGCGAAAAGGGCATCATTGAGATCCCCCGCTTCTTCAGCGGCGCGGCCGACGCCTTCAGCGTCTTTAGTTCCGCCGGCGAAGAAAAAATCGAGGTTCCGGCCAGCGATCTTTTCGTGCTCGAGGTCGAAAACTTCTCAAAGGCCGTTCGCGGCGAGGAAGCCTTCCTCATCCCCAGGGAGGAAACCCTCAAAAACATGAAGACCCTCGACCTTTTGCATTCCTTCCGCAAATAATGGCCCCCAAAAGGGCCGAAAGAAAGGTGGTTTTTCCCATGGCCGACGATTACAGAGAGGTCATCGAGATCATCAGGCAGCAGGAGGAAAAGCTGGTCTTTGACGCCTTCAGCCAGGATGACTCCCTGAAGCTGGGCCTGAAGATCATCGAAACCGTCCTTGATCAATACAAAAAGGGCGTCAGCGTGCGCATAGACTTAAACGGCATCACCGTCTTTTCACACCTGATGGGCAGGGCCGGGCTGGGCAACGAGTGGTGGATGCGCAAAAAAATGAACGCCTGCCAAAAATACGGCACCAGCTCCTTCCGCGCCTATCTCGAAATCGAGTACGCGGGCAAGTTAGAAGAGTATCCCTGGGCCGCGAACCAGGGCAATTACGCCTTGCGCGGCGGTTGCTTCCCCATTCAGGTCAAGGGGGAGGGAACGATCGGCTACGCGATGGTTTCCGGCCTGCCGCAGGCCAACGACCACCAGCTCATCGCGGATTCCATCGCGGCGCTGCAGGGCAAGGCCATCCCCACGGTTTTGGGTGGAATGGAATTTATTCCCTAAGCCCTCAGAAACCCCTTCACACAAACACACACGAGGAGGAAGCAAGCCAATGCCTGAAATCAACTCGAGCGTCAACCGCAGTTCCAGGCCTTCAGACCTTCGGATTACCGATATGCGCTTTGTGAACCTCAAGGGCGCGCCCATGCACTGCATCCTGGTCAAGATCTACACCAACCAGGGCATCACGGGCGTGGGCGAGATCCGCGACTTTGGCGCGGACTACTACGCAAAGACCCTAAAAGGCCGCCTTTTGGGTGAAAATCCCTGCAATGTCGAAAAGCTCTTCAAGCGCATCAAGCAGCACGGCGGGCCGGCCAGGCAGGCAGGCGGCGTTTCGGGCATAGAGATGGCGCTTTGGGACCTTGCGGGCAAGGCCTATGGCGTGCCGGTCTATCAGCTCATCGGCGGCAAGTACCGCGATAGCGCAAGGGTCTATTGCGACGCGGGCGTAAACACCCCCCACAACGGCCCCCTCACCGGCCGGCAGCAGGGCCGCCTTTTGAAGGAATACGCCCAAAAGGGCGGTTTTACGATGGTCAAAGGCACCCTGAGCGTGGAAACCGTGCAGGCCCTGCACCCAGGCGAGGTCGTTCTTTCGGCGCCGCTGGGCCTGAGGGAAAAGATCAGCGCCGATTCCGCCAAATCCTTCGGCTTCATCTCGGGCCGCTACCCGGAACTGCGCCAGGTCGAGCACTTCCCCGAGCGCAACGAAGCCTACTACAACAACGTGGTCGAGCAGCCTTACACCTTCTACCGCATCACGGAGCGCGGGCTGGAGCTGTATGAGCAGGAGCTTGCGGATATGCGCGAGGAACTGGGCTACGAGATTCCTCTGGCCATCGACCACGTT
>JAITGM010000026.1 GCA_031280685.1 Christensenellaceae bacterium | reverse complement strand
AGGCCAGCGGCCAGAAGCAGCGGCCAAAAAGAAGGCTTCAGGAAAAAGACGCCCAAGGCATATAGGCCGTTTGCAGCCAAAAAGGCCCACTGCGCAAAATGCACGCGCCCCTTGTGGCGCGGCTGGGCATCGGCCGCGCTGAGGGCCACGTCCCCCACGAAGGAGGCCAGCAGCCCGGGCAGGAGAAAAACGGGGTAAAAGAGCCGCCCGGGGCCAAGGCTGGGCCGCGCCAGGCAGAAAAGGCCGACCAAAACGAAGCAGACCGAGGCCAGCACCCTCGTGCTCAGCCGCCAGAAGGGCTTGCCGGCCCGCCCCGCCAGCCAATGCAGCGCGCCAAAGCCGATGCCCGCCGCGGCAAGCAGCCAGATCACCAAAGCCATCTTTCGTCCTCCTCTGGCGCGATGCGCCCCTTTTCGTGCTTCTATTTTACCATGCGCGGCGCCCAAAGGGAATGCGCTATTTCTTGGGCTTCGGATTTGACAAGCGGCAAAAAAGGCTTCATAATTAGATAGGATGAATTCCGCGCGCGCCATGAAGGCGCGCCGCACAAAAAAGAAATTGGGGAGGAACTCGCCATGCAGTACCGTGAAATTGGCAAGACCGGCCACAAAATTTCCGCGCTGGGCTTCGGCGCCATGCGCCTGCCGTCCTTCGAAAAGGGCGAAAAAAGGGTCTTTGATGAAGATCTAAGCATCGCGATGATGCACCGGGCGATGGAACTGGGCGTCAACTATTTCGACACGGCCCCCGGCTATTGCGACACCATTTCAGAAATCATCGTGGGCAAGGCGCTGAAAGGCCGCCGCAAGGACGTTTACCTTTCGACCAAGAACCCCATCGAAAACGCCTCTGGCGACGATTACGAAAAGCGTCTCGAAAAATCCCTGAGGCAGCTTGACACCGATTATATCGACTTTTACCACTTCTGGGGCATCTCGCTCGATGCCTGGACCACCAAGGTCGATACCCCGGACGGCCCCCTGGCCCGCGCCATCAAGCTCAAGGAGCAGGGCGTGCTCAAGAACATCTCGTTTTCGTTCCACGACCGGGCAGAGAACATGATCGAGATCATCAAGCGCTCGGGCGGCGTCTTCAGCTCGGTTCTTTGCCAATATAACCTGCTCGATCGTTCCAACGCGGACGCCATCGCATACGCGCACGAGCAGGGCCTGGGCGTCGTCATCATGGGCCCGGTCGGCGGCGGCCGCCTAGGCGCGCCCACCGAGGCGATCGCCAAAATGCTGCCCAATGGCTCCTCCTCCTCGGCAGACGTAGCCCTGCGCTTCGTGCTCAACCACCCCGGCGTCACCTGCGCGCTCTCTGGTATGTCCACCATGGCGCAGGTCGAAGAAAACGCCAAGGTTCTTTCTAACGCCACGGCCCTGACCGCCTCAGAGGAGGCGCAGATCGCGGCCGCGCTTGAAGAGAATAAGCGCCTGGCCGATCTGTACTGCACCGGCTGCAATTACTGCATGCCCTGCCCCAAGGGCATCAACATCCCCGAGGTTTTCCGCATGATGAACGCCCACCGCGTCTATGGGCTGACCGAATATGCCCGCCGCGAGTATTCGAACATCGGCAAAAACCCGCGCTTTGGCCTGGCGGATGCCTCGGGTTGCGTGGACTGCGGCATGTGCGAAAAAAAGTGCCCGCAGCACCTCAAGATTCGCGAGCAGCTCAAGCAAAGCCACGAAGTTCTGGGCTAACCCCCGGCAAAAGCCTTCAACCAAACTTAAAAAAGGGCGCCCAAGCGAGCTTGGGCGCCCTTTTTCACCTCATTCGCCGCTTCCTTGCGCTTTTTCTCATCTCCTGCTATCCTTATCGGCAAAAGGGTGGTGAGGATGGTGCCGCTTTATTTCACCGTATGGTTTTGGCTCGGCGTTGTTTTCGCCGCCGTCTCGATAGGGTTCGCCATTTCGGCTGCGATTCTTCAAAGAAGAAGTGTTCTTCAGGAAAGCACCACAGAAGAGGGCGAGAAAAAAACCAAAAAGCTTAGAATGCAGCTCATTATTGCCGGATCGATGATCACAATCGCGGCCACGCTCTCTGCCGTCGCCTTCACTCTCCACAGCACTCTTTTCCCCGCAAGCTCCCCCGCCAGCAACGTCTCCTCTCCCCCCAGCACGAGCATTCCCGTCCCCTTCGCCTTCGAGGGCCGCTCGCTCAACGAAACCCGGCTCAATCCCTCTTCGATGGACTTTGCCTCCGTCGAGTTTTGGGATAGCAGCCGTGTCCGCTTCCTCACCTTCGAGTACCGCATGCCGGCCTACGAGGCGGTTTCAGGCCTCATGAACATCAAATATGCCTACATCGGCGCGGCACACGCCAAGAGCGCCGCCGCCCCTGAGGTTCATATCGAGGAGCTTCCCCTTTCCTGGGCGCCCTTTGACCCCCGCGCGGGCTTCATGGTGCCCATCAGCCATGAGCCGACGCAGGCCGTTCCGCATTACCACTACGATTACTACATCATCGCCCTGGAGGATTACGCGGGCGAGCAATGCTTCGACTTTCTGAATGTCTGCTGGCTCTGCGATTCCATCGGGAACGACCGAAACCGCTATGATTGGCTGGCCGTCTACGGCGAGGATTGGGCCGAAACCGCCCACGAGCGCCAAAACCAGTTCGCGCTAGGCTTCATGACGGAGTTTTGCGTCTATAAGGACGGTAAGCCGCGGCCGCAATACTGCTCGATCGGCCAAGAAAGCCTGGATGACTTCCGCAAGAAGGCGATTGCGGCGTTTTCTAGCCTTGAAAATAAACTGCCCGCCGAGGAGCTGCAAAAGGGCGCGACCATGGTCGTGGGAGGCTGATCAATCAAAAGAGCGTGGATTCTTCGCGTTTTCTAGCGAAAGCGGCTGGGCTTAGTGCCGCCATTCCTGCCTCAAAATCGAGTAGACGGCCACATCGACGAACTTGCCCTTGTTATAAAGCCTCTGGCGCAGGGTTCCCTCCTCGCGCATGCCGCATTTGAGCATTACGCGGCCCGAAGCCGGGTTTTCGACGTCGTGCTGGGCCTCGATGCGGTTGAGCCGCATCTCGCCAAAGCCATAGTCGATCACGGCCTGCAGTGCCTCCGTCATATAGCCCTTGTTCCAGTGCTCCACCCCGATGGAGTAACCCACTTCAGCACTGGCATTTTCGTGACTGACCCACATAAAGCCGATCGTGCCGATGACGCGGCCGTCGGCCTTCAGGGCGATGGCCCAGCTCGCCGGGTCGCCCACGCGGTATTTGTGCAAAATACCCCGGATGAAGCCCTTCGAGTCCGCTAGGGTGCGGTGGGTTTCCCACAAAACATAGCGGCTGACCTCGCAGTTGGAGCTCACTGCGTAAATATCGCCGGCGTCCCCAAGCTCCAGGCGGCGAATGAAGAGCCGCTCGGTTTCAAGCGGCCAAAAGTAATCAGTCCGAAACATCGTCTTCCTCCAGCGCGGCAGCCGGGAAACCATCCCAGCGCCCCATCTTGCCCAACGTCACGGGCACGCGCTCGCCGGGCAGCAGAGCGCAGAGCGAAGCATCCTCGGCCAGCAGGCCGAAGGCGACGGCGCGCCCGGCGTTCACAGCATAGCACCGCGCCCCGGCGCTCGCAAGGGTGATTTCGGCGCTGCCAACATCCTCCATCCCGTTTTCGCCGCAGGGGATGGGCTCGTCCCAGCGCCAAAGCAGGCTCTCGCCCCTATAAAGCGCCAGGCGCAGCAGCAGCGCGCCGCCAAGGCCCCAGGGCAATTGGGTTTCCAGCGCCGCCGCGCTCGTTTCCTCAGGCCCCGCGCACAGGCTGAAGATCCGCTGCGCCACCAGGCTGCCGTCGGTCTGAAAGAGCTCCGCCCGCGCCTGCAGCACGCCCTCGGCGGCCCCCAGCAGCCTGATCCTGGCGGCAAAGCGGGCCCCCGGGTAAAAGCGCTTCGATAAAAGCTCGGCCTGCAGGGCGTTTGGCGCGAGCGCGGCGCGCAGCGCAGCCGCCTCCTCGGCTTCGAGGGCCTCAAGTGGCGCGCGCAGCAAAAACCCGCGGCCAAGTGCCCTGGCCGCGCTCAGGCTGCGGAAGAGCCATAGCGCCCGTTCAAGGCCAGGTCCCGTCTCGGGGCATTCCAAAAGCTCCAGGCCGCTCTGCGGCAAGTTCAGGGCACAAAGGCCCTGTTCCCCTGCCGCCCTGGCCGCCGCGAACAGCGCTTCATGCCGCGCATCCGCCAGGCTGCCATCGGCAAAACGAAGGCCCAGGAAGGCAAGCCCAAGGGCGCTTGGGTGCGCTGCCAGGCGGGCGCTCAGCCCGCGCGGATCCGCTTCCCCCTCGCTTAGCAGCGCCAGCACTTCAAGCCCGGCCCGGTCGGCCTCGCGGAGCGCGCCTTCCCCTGGCTCCTCCAGGCAGAGCGCCGTAAAGCCCAGCGAGCGGAGCGTTCGCAGCGCCTTCCCAGCCGGGCAGCCCGTCGCCATCCAGCCAAAGAAGCCCTCGGGCCGAAACTCGCGCGGCGCGAAGCCCAGCTTCAGCTCGGCCATGTCGCTGCGCGCGCCGCCGCGCTCCAGCGTCAGCCGCAGGGTATACAGCGCGGCCGCGGCCTCCTCGCCCGGCCAGATCTTCGGGCTCTCGGCCCGCAGCACGCAGGAAAGCACCTGCCTTTTAGCCTGAATTCTGGCCTCCAACGTGCGGCTGGCCGCTAGCTCGTCGCCGCGGAGCAGGCGGCAGAGCAGCCGCACCCTCCCTTCGCCAAAGCCTTCGATCTCGGCGCGCAGCTCAACCTCGCCCCGCAGTCCCGCCCGCGCCTCCACGCGCAAAAAGCGGGCAAAGTAGTTCCCCACCATCTCCGGCGGCAGGGGAATCCTGGGCAGGGCGCCAAAGCCCGCGCCCAACGCCGGGGCAAAACGCAGCTCGAGCAGCCGCTCCTCCTCGCTCAGGGCCTCGGTCAGCTCCAAAACCGCAGCGCTTTCCAGCCGGCCCAACCTGTGGCCGTTTAAGAAGGCCTCGCCCCGGCCATAAACCTCGGGCAGATGCAAAAAGAAGCGCTCCGAACGCCCCTCCTCAGGCTCCTTAGGCCTTGCGACCATGGTCTTTAGAGTAAACTCCCGCAAGAGCGCCCATTCGTCGGCCTTCCCGCCGCGCAAGCCCAGCGCCTCGCGCAAATCAAGGGGCAGCGCGGCGGGCAACTCAGCCTCCGTCTCCCCGCCGAAGCAGGGCCGTATGCCCAATTTCCAGCCTCCGTCCAATACGATGCGCCTCGCCATCCCGCCGACCCCCCTTTTATGCTTTTCCCTCGCTTTTCCTGGTTCCAGCCGCGTTTGTGCCCCTTATGCCCCACGGCCAAAATAGCCCAGCGCCAAAGAGCGATCAGGCTCAAAGAACGTAACGATCCTCCCAGAGCCGAACCTCTACATAGTTCCAATCGCGCTGCATTTCCGCCAAAAAGGCGCCAAGGCTCGGCCGAGCGCCGATCTGCGCGGCAGGGTTTCCAGCGCAAACGGGTCGCGCCGCCCAGATTTGCTCATCCACGCCACGCTGTCGCCGAAGGTAAAGCTGATACGCCCTGCATCAATGTCGCTAAGCGGGATTTTTCTGGCCTTCCTCCTGCCGAACCAGCCATCTAAGTAGTCGCTCCCGCTCAGCACGCAATAGAGCGGGTGCTCGTTCCCAAGCTCGCCGCCAAGCCGCACAAACCAATCATAAAGCCACTTTTCCCGTCCTGATTCGTAGCGGATAGTAATTCCCAAAGTCCGCGAACCTACCGAAGGCCGTCCCATCGTTTTCTTCCGCGAGCTTCCGCGCCGCCGCGAAGGCCTCCTCTTCCGGAAGCCTCGTGATGCTACTGAACGGGGTGCGCCGAGGGTGGCAATAGTGGGCGATGAATAGTTCCTCCCCCAAGCTCCCGCCCGTGCGCGGTTTCATGCCGCTCATTCCCCCATTGATGTGCTTTTTCGTGCTTTTACGCCCTTTATGCCCCCAAAATTCGCGCCGCCAGCAGCACCCCGGCCAGGGTCTTGCCGTCCTCGATTTCGCCGCGCCTCATCCGGTCAAGGAGTTCGGTCAGCGGCAGCCACTTCAGCTCGATGAACTCATCCTCATCCATGTCGTCAGGCCCGGAGTGCAGTCCGCGCGCCAAAAAGAGATGGATTCGCTCGCTCGAGTAGCCCGGCGCGGGCGCGAACACGCTCAAAAATCGCCAATCTTCAGCGATCAGACCGGTTTCCTCACGCAACTCGCGCTTGGCGCAATCGAGCGGATCCTCGCCGGCGAAGTCGAGCTTGCCCGCCGGAATCTCGAGCGCGAAGCGCGAAAGCGGCGAGCGATACTGCCTCACCAACGCCACGCGGCTCTGCTCGTCCACCGGGACGATGGCCGCCGCGCCGCCGTGCAAGACGACCTCGCGCGAGGCGATCTTCCCACCGGGCAGCTCGACCTGCCACTTTTCGAGCTTCAAAATTCTGCCTTCATACAGGCTCTGAGCGCCGAGCTTCCTTTCTTCGCCCGCGCGGTGCTGATCCATGCCATCATCTCCTCACCCAGAATAGCGCCTTCGCGGGGGTTTTTCAAGCCTTGAGAAAGCGCGCGGCCCTCCAACGCAACAAGGCGGCCCAGTTCGTCATTGCCAACGGCGGTGAAGCAATCCAGCCTGCTTCCCCCTTGAAAAGGGGCGGCCCGCGCGCAAGGCCCGCCTACTCCCCCAGGGGGCACGCGAAGGGTGCCGCAGTACCCTCCCGCGAAGCCCCGGAGGGGCGCGCCGCCTAGTAGCGATTATCGAAAATGCGGGTGGTCTTTTTTTCGCTCCGGGGCAGCTCGCCGACTTTGACCGCCTTCGCGCTCGGCGTCATGCCGATTCGCGCCTTAAACTGCGCTTCGACCTCGGCTTCCAGGCCCGCTTGCTTGGCGCCGCCGGTCAGCTCGCTTTCAAAGAAGAGCGTGAGGATGTCGCGGCCGTTGAGGTGGTCGATCATGATTTGGTATTCGCTGCTCACGCCCTCGATGGACGAGAGCAGCTCATCGACCCGGCTCGGGTAGATGATCGTGCCCCGAACCTTGACCATATCGTCGGATCTGCCGATGAGCGGCGCGATGCGCGGATAGGGCGAACCGCAGGGGCAGGGCCCCGGAATGGCCCTTGTGAGGTCGTGGGTGCGGTATCGGATCAGCGGTGCGCCCTCCTTTTCGAAAGTGGTGATGACCAGCTCGCCGATCTCGCCCTCGGGCACGCGCTCGCCCGTCTGCGGATTGATGATTTCGTAAAAAAAGTAATCGCTCCACAGGTGCATGCCCTCCTGCAGGGGGCAGTTGATGCCGATGCCGGGGCCGTAGATCTCGGTCAGGCCATAGATGTCAAAAAGCTCCACGCCCAGCTCGCCGGCGATGCGCCTTCGCATCTTTTCGCCCCAGCGCTCCGAGCCGATCACGCCCTTTTTGAGGTGAATTCGATCGTGCAGGCCCCTTTTTGTGATCTCTTCAGCCAAAAGGAGGGCATAGGAAGAGGTCGCGGTGAGGACCGTGGATTTGAGGTCGATCATCATCTGGATCTGCTTGTCGGTATTCCCCGGGCCCATGGGCACGGCCATGGCGCCCAGGCGCTCGGCGCCGAGCTGGAAGCCGATGCCCGCCGTCCACAGGCCGTAGCCTGGCGTAATCTGGATTCGGTCGGCCTTGGTGATGCCCGCCATTTCGTAGCAGCGCTTGAACATCCCGGCCCAGTCGTCCACATCCTTTTGCGTGTAGGGAATGATCACCGGCGTGCCCGTCGTGCCCGAGGAGGAGTGAACGCGCACGATTTCTTCCTGCGGAACGGCGCAAAGGCCCAGTGGGTAGGCGCCGCGCAGGTCTTCCTTGCCGGTGAAGGGCAGCCTAAGGAAGTCGGCCTCGCTCTTTATGTCGCCAGGCTCGACGGCAGCGAAGTGCTTTTGGTAAAAGGCGCCGTTTTTCGCGCGGCGAACCGAGCTTTGCACCCGGCTGAGGATCTCATTGGTCATTTCCATCTTTGTTTCCGCCTTCCTTTGCCATCTTCGCACCCAAATGCAGCGCGCGCAGGTTGCTTTCGATGGTATGCGGCGCCAGGCGCCTGCGCAGCGCGGTTTCAAGCTCCGCAAGCCCAAAGGGCAAAAGGCCCAGGGCTGCGGCCGCGCCCAGCATCGCCACGTTGAGACCCCGACCGCCGACGCGCGCGAGAACCTCGTCGCCGCCCAGGAAGAAGCTGCCCGGCCGGCGGCGCTTCAGGCAGGCGAGCACGGCGGGAACGTCATAATGCGGCATGCCCGCGGGCTGCACCGCCCTATCGGCGACCAGCATATGCCCGCCGGCCCGCAAAAAGGGCAAGGCGCGCAGGGCTTCGGCCGGCTCGAAGGCCAGGAGCAAATCGGCCTGGCCAAGCGGGATCAGCGGCGAATGCGCCCCCTCGCCCAGCCGCAGGTGGCTAACCACGCTGCCGCCGCGCTGCGCCATGCCGATGGTTTCGCTGCCGCGCAGCTTCAGGCCCTTTTCAAGGGCAGCAAGGCCCAATAGCCTGGCGCCTAGCACGGTTCCCTGCCCGCCCACGCCGGCAATTAAGAGGTTAAGCATGGTTTTGGCCCCCTTCCGCGATGGCGCCCGCCGGGCAAAGCCCCGCGCACAGGCCGCAGCCCGTGCAAAGCAGCGGGTCGATTCCCGCCTTTTGGCCCTTTTCCCAGGCAATCGCGGGGCAGCCCAGCTCCCGCGCACAGCGGCCGCAAGCGACGCAGCCTTCCAGCACCAAAAGGGCGGGCTTCTTCTTGGCCAGGGCGATGCAGGGGCCTTCGAACAAGAGCGCGCGCACGCCGCTCTCTTGAAGGGCCTCCCTCACCGCCGCCTTGGCGGCGCTTAGATCAAAGGGGTTCACCCGCCGGATGCTCCGCACCCCCAAGGCCTGCAAAACCCCGTAAATATCGGCCTGCGCGGCAGGCTTGCCCATCAGGGTTTTCCCCGTGCCTGGGTGCGGCTGGCCTCCGGTCATCGCGGTGGTGGAATTATCGAGCACGCAAAGGATCACGTCGGCGCCGTTATAGACCGCGTTGAGCACCCCGGGCATGCCGGTGTGGAAAAAAGTCGAATCGCCGATGAAGGCGAAGTGTGCGACTTCGGGTTCGATTTTGGCCAAGCCCTGCGCCTGCGCCAGGCCGGCCCCCATGCACAGGCAGGTATCGACCATATTCAGCGGGGCCGCGTTGCCCAAGGTGTAGCAGCCAATGTCGCCTGAAAACACGGCTTTTTTCCCTTTGCAAGCCTCCTTGACCGCGAAGAAGGAGCCCCGATGGGGGCAGCCCGCGCAGAGCACCGGAGGCCGAACGGGCAGGACCGGGGCTTCGTCGTTTAAGACCTCGGCCGGTTCTTCTTTCAGCCCCAGGAAGGCAAAAATCGCCTTTTTAACCCCCGCCGCGCTGTTTTCGCCCGCGCGCGGCATGGTCTGATCGCCCTTGCCCCTGATCTTGACCTTCAGCCCGTGCTTGCCGCAAAGGCGGAGCAGTTCTAGCTCGATTACGGGGTCGAGCTCCTCGGCCACGAGCACCTCTTTTAGCCCCGCAAGAAAATCCAGCGCCATCCGCTCCGCAATCGGATAGGTCGCGACCTTGAGCAGCCTGCATTCAGCGCCGGATTGCGCCGTGCCTTCGAGGGCCTCGGCCGCGTGGGCGAAGCTCACTCCGCCGGCCGCGATGCCCTTCTTGCTCGCCCTTCCCCCGCCGCTTAGGGCGTTAAAGCGGTAGGCCGACCATTCATCGGCCAACGCCTCCAAGCCGTCCTCGATGAGCAGGTGGTTTTCGTAGGCGAGCCGCGGGAAGATCACCCAGGCGCCGCCGTCCTTCGTGAAGCCCTCGGGCGCCTTTTGGGGCAGATCGGGCAGCAGCTCAACCGAGGCGTAGCCATGGCAGACCCTGGTCGTGGGGCGAAACAGCACCGGCCTATGGATTTTTTCCGAAAGCTCGAAGGCATCGGCAATCATTAAGTAGGCCTCTTCCGGCGAGGAAGGGTCAAAAACCGGCAATTTAGCGAATTGGCCAAAATGGCGGGTATCCTGCTCGGTCTGCGAGGAAAGCGGGCCCGGGTCGTCAGCCGCGACGATGACCATCCCCCCCTTCACACCCACGTAGTTGAGACTCATCAGCGGATCCGAAGCCACGTTCAGCCCGACCTGCTTCATCGTCACCAGCGCGCGCGCGCCGGCCATGGCGGCCCCGGCGGCGGCTTCAAGCGCCGTCTTTTCGTTGACCGACCATTCCGCGTAGACACCCTCGCGCCCCTCTTTGGCGAGGGCTTCCAAAATCTCTGACGAGGGTGTGCCCGGGTAGCCGGACGCGAAGCGCAGCCCGGCGCGCAGCGCGCCCAGCGCGATCGCCTCGTTGCCCATCAAAAGCCTGATTTCAGCCAAAAGCTCATCTCCCTCTTTGGTTTGCCAACAAAAAAAGCCGCCCGAAAAGCCTTGCTTTAAGGACGGGTTCTTGCCCGCGGTACCACCTTAGTTCGCGGAAGTTCTTCCGCCTTGAGCGGGCACCGAAGCGAAGGGAAAACCCCTTGTGGATGCCCCGGGCGCTCACGCGGCCCTGCGCGTCACGGAATACTAGGCCGCTTGGCCGTTGACCGCGCCCTCGGCGGCCCATTTAACGCGCCGTTTCGCGCGGGGTTCCCAGCCGCCCCCGCTCTCTTTGCCGGCGTATCGCGTTTTTACCTCCGCCTCAACGGTTTGATGCTATGAAATTAGCCAAAGTATAGCCGCCAGCGCGGGAAATGTCAAGGGGCACGGCGCGCTCAAGACGACTCGGTTCGCCATTGCGAGCGGCAGCGAAGCAATCCGGCCTACGTCGGCCGCCCGCATTTACACAACCTGCCGGGTTGTCGCGTCGCTCCTCGCAATGACGGCAAATGCGACCGCTGGTGCACAAGGCCGGGCCTACACCACGGGGGGCACGCGGGGGGAATCTCAATTCCTTCCCGCGAAGGCCCGGAGGGCCGCGCCTAAGCCCCTAGCCCCGCGAGCTGGTCCTGCAGCTTTTCGAGCATGGCGCGGTTGGTTGCCAGCTTGGCCCTTTCCCCTTCGACCACGCTCTGCGGCGCCTTGGCGATAAAGCCCTGGTTCTGCAGCTTGCCTTCCGCCCTCACAATCTCGCCCTGCAGGTTGCCGATCTCCTTTTGCAGGCGAGCCTTTTCCTTTTCCAGATCCACCAGTTCCTCGATGGGCAGATAGGCCTGCGCGGCCGGGCAGATGGCGGAAACCGCGTTTTTGGGCAGCTCGGCGGCAGACACAACCCGGATTAAAGAGGCCGAGGCGAGCCTTGCGAAATAGCTTTCGGCGCCCAGAAAGGCCTTTTCATCCCCGGGCTCGCTCAAGACCAGGTGGATTTGCGCCTTTCTGGACGGAGGCACGTTCATTTCGGCGCGCAGGTTGCGCACCGCGCGGATGACATCCATGATGCGCTCCATCTGGGCGGCCGCCTCGGGGTATTCCTGAGAACCCTGCGGCCAGGGGGCGATCATGAGCGAATCCTCCGCGGCACCGGGAAGGTATTCGTAGATCGAGTCGGTCAAAAAGGGCATGAAAGGGTGCAGGAGCTTGAGCGTGCCCTCGAGCACGGTGCGCAGCGTGCCCCGCGCGGCTGCCGCAGCGCGCTCGTCCCCGCCATAGAGCGCGGCCTTGGCAAGCTCGAGGTACCAGTCACAAAGCTCGGACCAGATATAGTCATAGAGCTTCTGCGCGGCCATGGCGATGTCGAGCTGGTCGAGGTGCTCGGTCACGGCCCTGGCGCAACGTGCGAAGGCAGTCAGAATCCAGCGGTCGGCCAGGCTCTTTTCGCCCTTTTCGTCGATTTCGCCCTCAAGGTTCATCAGCGCAAAGCGGCAGGCGTTATAAACCTTGTTGGCAAAGTTGCGCGCGGCTTCCGCCTTTTCTTCAGAAAAGCGCATATCGTTGCCCGGGGAAACGCTGTTAACCAGCGAAAAGCGCAGGGCATCGGCCCCGAAGCGATCGACGATCTCGAGTGGGTCGATGCCGTTGCCGAGGGATTTTGACATCTTCCTGCCCTGGCCGTCGCGCACCAGGCCGTGGAAGAGCAGGTCTTTGAAAGGCGCCTCCCCGGTGTTATACAGCCCAGAAAAGATCATGCGCGCGGCCCAGAAAAAGAGGATGTCGTAGCCCATGATCATCAGGGTGTTGGGGTAGAAGCGCGCAAGGTCGCTGCTTTGATCGGGCCAGCCAAGGGTCGAAAACGGCCAGAGCGCGGAGGAAAACCAGGTATCGAGCGCGTCCTCATCCTGCCTGATCTCGGCGGAGCCGCAGCGTTCGCACTTCGTGACCGCGATCTTGGATACCTCCATGTGCCCGCAGGCCGCGCAATAATAGGCGGGGATGCGGTGCCCCCACCAGAGCTGGCGCGAAATGCACCAATCGCGGATGTTTTCCATCCAGTTGTAGTAGGTCTTTGTCATCCTCTCGGGCACGAAGCGGATCTTGCCTGATTTGAGGGCCTCAACTGCGGGCTCGGCCAGGGGCTTCATCTTCACGAACCACTGCGTCGAAACCAGGGGCTCCACCGTGTGCTGGCAGCGGTAACAATGGCCCACGTTGTGCGCGTAAGGCTCGGCCTTGACGAGCAGGCCCAGTTCTTGCAGCCGCGAAACCACCTTTTTGCGAGCCTCGGCGGCGCTCAGGCCCTCGAATTCGGGGCCGCAGAGGGCGTTCATCGTGCCGTTGTCGTTCATCACGCGCAGCACGGGCAAATCGTGCCGCTGCGCAACCTCAAAATCGTTCGGGTCGTGCGCGGGTGTCATCTTCACGGCTCCGGTGCCGAACTCCCTTTCGACGTACTCATCGGCAACGACGGGAATTTCGCGATTTAGGATCGGCAAAAGAAGGTTCTTGCCAATCAGCGCGGCATAGCGCTCATCATCCGGGTTCACGGCCACGCCGGTATCGCCCAGCATGGTTTCGGGCCGCGTCGTCGCCACGACGAGCCCCTCGCCGCCGTCCGCCGCCGGGTAGCGGATATGCCAGAGGAAGGAAGCTTCTTCATCGTATTCGACCTCGGCGTCGGAAAGGGCGGTCTGGCACTCGGGGCACCAGTTAATGATACGGTCGCCACGATAGATCAGTCCGTCCTGATAAAGCCGCACGAAGACCTCGAGCACGGCCTTGGAACAGCCCTCGTCCATGGTGAAGCGCTCGCGCGACCAGTCGCACGAGAGGCCCAGCTTGCGCTGCTGCTCGACGATCCTTCCGCCGTACTCGTCGCGCCAGAGCCAGGCGCGCTTGAGGAAGTTCTCGCGCCCCAGGTCGCGCTTGTCGATCCCTTCCCTGGCGAGCTGCTCCACGATCTTGACCTCGGTGGCGATCGAGGCGTGGTCGGTGCCGGGCAGCCAAAGCGTGTCGTCCCCGAGCATGCGGTGGTAGCGAATCAGGATGTCGGGCAGGGCGCCGTCCATCGCGTGGCCCATGTGCAGCTGCCCCGTGATGTTGGGCGGCGGCATCACGATAGAAAAGGCCTTTTTGCCTTCCGGCTTGGTTTCGGCCGGCTTAAAATAGCCGTTGTTTTCCCATTTTTGATAGAGCCTCTCTTCTACGGCCGCGGGGTCGTAGGTCTTTGGCATTTCGGACGCGCCGCCCTTTTGCATGGCTCATTGCCTCCTTAAAAGTCGTGGTTTTTGGGGTTGCTCTGGCTGGCTTGAAAAAAGAAAGACGGCGCCATCCCTTCAAAAAGGACGGGCGCCGCCGTGGTACCACCTTTATTTGTGCTCCTCTTGCGCTATAACGGGCGCGAACCGAAAGGGGTTACGCAGGGGGAACCCTTCGCCTCTTTCCCTCGGGGACGACCTTCCGCCCATCTTCCCTTGCGCGGCCGCCTTTCAGCCATCGGCAGCCTCTCTTTGGCGCGAAAAACGGGGTACTCCTTCCCGTCGTCGGGGTTGAAGTCCATCATAGCAGGATTTTGCGAAAAGTCAAGACCTTGCAGGCGCGCCATGGCTCGGCGGAAGGCTTCCCTTGCCACCAGCGAGGGGGCAACCCCCTCGCGCTCCCCCTGGGGCAGGCCGCAAGCTCCCCTTGGCCTCGCGAAACGCCGTCGGGTCACAAGGAAACTCGTCGAGTACGGCGTTCCTCTGGTTGCGTTGAGCAGGCAGGCAAAGCCCCGCCACCCGAGGCTGCGGCGACAGCCCCCGCGCCGCAGCGCGGCATTGGCCTCCCCCGCCCCCTGCAGGGCCTTCAGGCCCGTAAGGGGGTGCGGGGGAGGGCGATTTCGGTTCCCCGGCCCACTCCCACGCAGAAGCCCTCTCATCCAATCGGCTCCGCAATCTCGCGGAGGAAGCCCAGCAGGATGCGGCAGCCCTCTCTCTCTTCAGCCAAAAGGGCGAGCTGGCCGCCCTTGCCCAGCGTGGCCCGCCGCGCATCCGGGTAGAGCGCGCGGAGCAGCGCCTTTTCCTCCTCCGGGTAGTATTGGTCGCTTTCGGCCTCTAAAAGGAGGGTCTTGCCTGCCCAGCCAGCCAGATCGCCGGGGGCATAGGGCAGCTTTGCGTAGATGGCGGGCACTGCCCTGCAGTTTAGGGCGATGTATTGCCTTTTATATACGGCGTACTCGTAGGTTTCCGCGATGAAGGCGCGCCAGAACGAGAGCATATCCTCAAGCTCGGGCGGGCACATGCCATGAAAGGTTTGATAGGCCATGCGCTGGCGCATCACCTTAAACGGCGCAAAAAACAGCCTGGGAGCGAGCTTTTTGCGCTCGACCCACTTTTGCCGAATCGCCTCGGGCAGGCCCTTTGCGGGCGCGCCGCACATGCACAGCGCCATGCCCTCGACCTGGGTTGGGTAGAGCCGCGCATAGCTCTGCGCGATCAGCCCGCCGATCGCCTGGGCGATGAGCACGACCCTTTTCAAGCCCAGCCGCTCAAAAAGCGCGTGCAAATCGCGGCAATACCCTTCGATGGTCTTGTTCACTGCCAAAGAAACCGCCACCACGCGGATCTCCGGGGCGATGGCGGTCAGGTAAGGGAACCAGACCTCGCCATGGCCCATGCCGCTGGGCAGGAAGATCGCGGCACGCTCGCCTTCGCCGATGTTCCAAACGGGGTAGATATTTTTCCCGATCTCGATATTCTGCGCGGGCACGCGCTCACGGAAGCCCTGCAGGCGCTTCACCGCGGCCTCGGGCGCGATTTGGTAGATCGTTTCGAAGGTTCTGGCCTGCTGCATTTCACTCATGATGGATGAAGGCTCCTTCCAGGGGCTTTGATTCCCTTCCCTATTTTAGCCCCTGGGGAACGGAAGCGCAAGGCTTGACGCGGACCTGCCGCGCGGCATAGAATAAAGCGCCGACAAAAAATGGGAGTGTGCCGCCATGAAGCCTCTCGTCGCCATCGCCTCCAACATCGAAGGGGACTTGGCTCCCCCGCCTTTTTACGCGCAGGCAGTCACCCAGGCGGGCGGCCGGCCGCAGGAGCTTGGCCCGGTGGTCGGGGAGAACCTGCCCGGGCTGCTCGGGCGCTTCGACGCCCTTGTGCTCTGCGGCGGAAACGACATCGACCCCTGCTTTTTTGGCCAGAAGCGCCACCCTGCGGCAAAGCTCTGCGCCAGGCAGCGCGACGAAACCGAGCTTTTGCTGGCCAAGGCCTTTTTTGACGCAAAAAAGCCGATCCTGGCCATCTGCCGGGGGCTGCAGGTGCTTAACGTGGCCCTTGGGGGCGATTTACACCAGCATATCTACGATCTGCCAGGCACCCGGCTGCTCCACAGCAGCTTTTACCTGCGCCACGGCATCGCCGTCGAGCGGGATTCGCTGCTTGGCGGGATCTTCGGCGGGCGCGAAAGGCTGGTGGTCAATTCCACGCACCACCAGGCGCTCGCGCGCGTGGCTGAAGGCTTGCGCGTCATCGCCCGCAGCGAAGACGGCCTCGTGGAGGCCGTACAGCACGGCGACCTGGTTTTGGGCACGCAGTTCCACCCCGAAAGGATGCTTTTGGAAGGCCACGCGCCGATCTTTGACTGGTTCATCGCCAGAGCCGGCGCCGCCGCGGAGGTTAAGGGTTAGTTAAAAGCAACTCCCTGCCCCGCGGCGCCATGAAATGCGTCGAAAAAGCGCTTGCGCGCCGGGGGCATTCCAAGTAAAATGGGGAAAACAAAAAACGCCCCGGCGTTTTGGGAGGTGCCTTCCCCATGGCGAAAGAACTGCCCTATTCCCTTGCCCAAATGCGCGAGATCATCAAGGAATTCCCCACCCCCTTCCACATCTATGACGAAGCCGCCATACGCGCAAGAGTGCGTGCGCTGCGGGCCGCCTTTGCGTGGAACGCGGGCTTTAAGGAATATTTCGCGGTCAAAGCGCTGCCTAACCCCGCCATTTTGGACATACTACGTCAGGAAGGCTGCGGCATGGACTGCTCCTCCTACACGGAGCTTATGCTGGCCAAGGCGGTCGGCTCCGTGGGCAAGGAGATCATGTTCTCATCCAACAACACCCCGGCCGAAGAGTTCCGCCTCGCAAGCAGGCTCGAAGCCATCATCAACCTCGATGACATCAGCCATATCCCCTTCCTGGCCGAAAACGGCGGCATTCCAAAGACCATCTGCCTGCGCTACAATCCGGGCGGGGATTTTAAAATCGGCGGGGCGATCATGGGCAACCCGGGGGATGCCAAATACGGCATGACGAGGCCGCAAATCTTCGAAGCCGTTGAGGAATTGCGCCGCCTGGGCGCCGAAAAGTTCGGCCTGCATGCCTTCCTCGCCTCGAACATGCTCGAAAAGGACTACTACGCCACCCTGGCCGGCGAGCTCTTCGCGCTGGCGCGCGATCTGCACGAAAAGAGCGGTGCCGAGATCGCCTTCGTGAATCTCTCGGGCGGCATCGGCATCCCCTACAGGCCGGATGACGCGGAGCCCGACCTTGCCCACATCGGCAGCGGCGTGCGCGGGAAGTACGAGGCTGCCTTTGGCCCGGCGGGCATGAGGCCCGCCATCTTCACCGAGCTTGGGCGCTACATCACCGGGCCAGCTGGTTCCTTGGTCACCACGGCGGTGCACGAAAAGCGGATTTATAAGCACTACATCGGCGTGGATGCCTGCGCGGCCAACCTGATGCGGCCCGCCATGTATGGCGCCTACCACCACATCACGGTGCTTGGCAAGGAAGACGCGCCGCAGACCGAGCTTTATGACGTGACCGGCGCGCTGTGCGAGAACAACGACAAGTTCGCGGTAGACAGGCCCCTGCCCCCCATCGAAAAGGGCGACCTGGTCTGCCTGCACGACACGGGGGCCCACGGCTTTTCGATGGGCTATAACTATAATGGCAAGCTCCGCTCCAAGGAGCTGCTCTTAAAACCCAACGGCACCGTCGCCCTCATCCGCAGGGAGGAAACCCCCACAGACTACTTCGCGACGCTGCGCGGCTTTGGCTTTGCCCTGGAGCAATGACGGAAGGGCGGGCGGGCTGCCTCGCGGAAAGCGCCGCAAACGGGAAGAAAGCGAGGCCAACCATGAAAACCCTCCGCATTTTCTGCTGCCTGAGCCTGCTGCTTTGCCTGCCGCTGCTGCTCAGCGCCTGCCTGCCCGGAATCGGCGGCTACAGCCAGGCTTCCCCCGCAGGCTTCTTCAATGGCGTTTGGCACGGCTGGCTGGCACCCTTTTCGCTCATCATGCAGGCCTTCGGCGCGCCCCTGCACATGTATGAAACGGCCAACACAGGCCTTAGCTACGACATTGGCTTTTATATGGCCGTGATTTGCGGCTTTGGCGGCCTGGCGCTTGTGCGCCGCAAGAAAAAGAAATGAGGAAGATCCGCAATGAAGCCCATCACCCTGTTCATGTTTGAGGCCTGCCCCTATTGCAAGGAAGCCCTGCGCTTCATCGACGAACTAAAGGCTGAAAACCCAGCCTACGCCGCCATCCCCTTTAAGATGATCGACGAGAGGCTCGACCCGGTCACGGCCGGCAAGTTCGATTATTACTACGTGCCCACCCTCTATGCGGGCGATGAAAAGCTGCACGAGGGCGCCTCGACGAAGGCGCAGATCAAGGCGGTCTACGACGCTGCCCTTTAGCGCTTAAAGCCCGGCCAAAGTCCCTTTCAAGGCGCCCTTCGGGCGCCTTTTTCGCCCCCAAAGGCGCGGCCCGAGGATTTAACTTGACGGCCAGTCGGATTTGCTTATACTAAGGATTTAGATTAGCAGTACTAAACTTTTTGAAGGGGGCGACGAGGATGGTCGATTTGGTGATTCGGGGCGGCAGGGTCGTGGATCCATCTAGCAGAACGAGCAGTTCCGCCGATCTCTATATCCAAAACGGCAAGATCGCCGGCCTGGGCGGCGAGCCTCGCCCCGCGCGCCGTGTGCTGAACGCCGAAGGCTTGGTCGTTTCCCCGGGTTTTATTGACCCGCACACCCACGTGGATCGCGAAGCGGACGAAAACACGGCCCGCTGCGCCTATCTTTCGCTGGCGCAGGGCGTAACCAGCATCATCTCGGGCAACTGCGGCGGCGGCCGCATGGATCTAGACCGCTTTTACGCCGAAATCGACGCGGGCTTCCCCCTGAACCAAGCCGAACTTTTCGGCCATAACGCCCTGCGGCGCCATTTACAAATCGACGACATCTTCGCCCCGGCGACGCCCGCCCAAATCAAGGAAATGGAGCGCCTTTGCGCGGAGGCGATGCAAAAAGGGGTTTTTGGCGTGAGTTTTGGGCTGGGCTATGTGCCCGGCACCTCCTGGGACGAGGTTTTGGCGCTCTCGTCCATCGCCAAGCGCCACGGCCGCGTCGTCGCGGTGGACACCTACATGGACGACAACTACGACCTTGAGAATTTAAGGCAGCTCATCGGGCTGTCGCGTCAGCTCAAGGTCCGCGTGCAAATCAGCCACTTCGTCTACCAGTACGGCCAAGGCGTCATAGAAGAAGCGCTGGCCCTCATGGATGAAGCCCGCGCGGAGGGCGTGGATATTTGGGCGGATTCGGGGCTGTATGTGGACTGGGCCAGCGGCATCAGCTCGGAATGCTTCCGCGAAAGCTACGTCTATAGCGAGGGCTTTCGGCTCTCTGACTTCCTGGTCGCAACCGGCGAGCACGCGGGCAAGCGGCTGGACGACGCGCTCTACCGCCATCTGCGTGGCACGAAGGCCCGCGAGTCCGTCATCTGCAAGACCGGCTTTGAAGCTTCGCTCTTGCCCCCCTTCACCAGGGAATACGTCATGCCCTCGTCCGATACCGCGCCCTACGCCCCCGGCCAGGGGCACCCGCAGGTGGCGGGCAGCTTCGCGGGCTTCTTTCGCCTGGTGCGCCAGAGCGGCATCCTGCCGCTGGAAGAAGCGGTCTACCGCGCCACGCTGCTGCCTGCCCGAACCTTCGGCCTGCCGGGCAAGGGCAGTTTCGCCGTCGGCGCGGATGCGGACATCGCAGTGTTCGACTACGGCGCCATCGAGGACTGCGCGCGCTACCCCGACGAGGGCGCGCCCGACGCACCCGCCAAGGGCGTGCGCCATGTGCTAATCGGCGGGGAGTTCGCCGTTGAGGATGGCAAGCCCATGAATTTGACCCTTGGGCGTTCGATCCGGGCCTGATGCAAGGCGGTTGAAGGGGAGCTGGAAACGCCCCCTTCTTTTTCTTTCGCTCGATGTAATATATCATTGACATTTAGTAATTTATATATTACAATAAGTCCATCAAAATCGACCCTGCGCAAAAGAAGGAGGCCTTTTCATGTCCGATCTTGGGAAGCGAACGCTGACGAGCCTGCTCGTCGGGCTTGGCTCCATCACGGCCTACGCTCTTTGGGCCTTGCGCGGCTCCGCGCCCGCCGGCGACGACCTGCGCGCCTGGGCGCTGGCCATGCTCCTTTGGCTGGGGGGCAGTATCGCCCTGCAGATCCTCGCGCAAATCGCCTTCCACATCGCCCTGGCCGTGGTTTTCACGGCAAAAATGGGCGAAGAAGAGGGAAAAAGGCTGCTTTCCTCCGCGATGACGGAGGATGAGCGCGAAAGGCTGCTTAGCTGGAAGGCGGCGCGCGTTGGCCAGGGCCTGGCGGGCCTAGGGCTGGTCGCCGCGCTCGCCCTGCTGGGCCTTGGCGCGCCCCCGGCGGCAGCCCTGCACGCCCTCCTGGGCGGCTTCGCGCTGGACGCGCTCGCGGAAGGGGTATTGATCCTCCTCTATGCAGAAAGGGGCGCGTCCTATGGTTAAGCCCCTGCGCATCCGCAACCAGATTCGCAGGCTGCGCTTCTTCGCGGGGGAAATGACGCAGCTTGAGCTGGCCGAACGCGCCGGCGTTTCGCGGCAGACCATCATCGCGCTGGAGGCGGAAAAATACGCCCCTTCGCTGGAGCTGGCCTTTCGCATCGCGGCCGCGTTCGGCATGGAAATCACCGAGGTGTTTCGGGCAGACGAAGGGGGAATTGCCGATGAAGGCGCGCGGGAATAGCCCAGGCGGCCTCACGATGCGAGCCGCGATCTATACGCGCTACGGCCCACCCGAAGGCATCCGGCTGGCCAAGCTGCCAAGGCCCGCCCCGGGACCGGGGGAAGTGCTCGTAAAGGTGCACGCGGCCTCGCTGGGCGCCTATGATTGGCACCGCTTGCGCGCAAAGCCCTTCCCCGTGCGCGCAAGCGCGGGGCTTTTGCGGCCCAAAAATCAAATCCTCGGCGCCGATATTGCGGGCGAGGTCGCGGCGCTGGGCGAAGGCGCCTCGGATTTTCGCGTCGGCGACCGGGTCTATGGCTGCCTGGAATCCTGCGGAAAAGGGGGGGGGCTGGCGGCCTGGCCGAATACGCCCGCGCGAAAGAGGGCGTTCTGGCCATGATGCCGGAAGGGCTCGGCTTTGCGCAGGCCGCCGCCCTGCCCATGGCCGCTGTCACCGCGCTGCAGGGCCTGCGCGACCTGGGGCGGCTTCGGCCCGGCCAACGCGTCCTCGTCAATGGCGCTTCCGGCGGCGTAGGGGGCTTCGCGCTGCAAATCGCCAGGGCGCTGGGCGCGAAGGTCAGCGCCGTGTGCAGCGCGGGCAAGGCGGCGCAGGCCCGCGAGCTTGGCGCGGAGCGGGTCTTCGACTACGCGCTCGAAGATTTTTGCCAGGACGGCCGGCAATACGATTTGATTTTAGACATCGCGGCAAACCGCGGCCCTTCCGCGCTCCGCCGCGCCCTGAGTCCGGGCGGCGTCTGCGTGGTGGTCGGCTTTTCCGGGCTGCGGCACGCGGCCAAGGTCGCCATGAACGGCCTTTTCGCGGGGCGCGGCGGGAAGAGGATCGTTCAATTGAGCGCGAACAACACCAGGCGAAGCGATCTGCTCTTCCTGAACGAGCTGGCCGAAAAAGGCAAGCTGCGGCCCGTTCTGGATGAAATATATCCCCTCTCTCATGCCGCCGAGGCTTTTCGCGCCATCGAAGCCGGCCATGCCCGCGGCAAGATCGTGGTCGAAGTCATCCCGGAAGCAAAGGAGAGAAACGCAAATGCTGCGAAACGCGCCCACACCCGAGAACCTGGCGCGGTGGAAGGCGATTTGGCTAAAATGGCATAAAAAGCTTCCGTCAAACCGAAAATCCGGCGCGGAACTGGCTGAAGCGCTGCAAGCGCGCTACCCGCTGCAGGCGATTGCGGAAGAAAGCGCGGCGGTGGCCGTGCGCGAGAACGTTCTGCGCAACGAGGTCTTCGCCAAGCGGCTAAGGCCGGGCGAACGCCCTATGCCGCGCTGCTTCCTCATCGAAAACAGCGGCAGCGGCGCCGCGCTTTATTCGGCGCGCGCGAAGGGCGAGGGCGAAATCTTCCTCGGCATAGACCTTTCGACCGGCTATTTCTGCGTCGAGGGCAGCGAAAGGCTCTGGGATGAGTGCCTGGCCCTTCGTGGCCTTGACGAGGAGGATCTTCAAAACCCCTTCCTCGTGGCGCAGTATGTGGCGGCGGCCGGCCTAAAAGGCTAGCCCAGGGCGCAGATGCCGCAATGGCCGAAAACCCTTCCCCGCTTCGCCCTTGCGCTTGCCGCGTCGTTTTGCGAGGCAACTCAGCGGGCTATGAGGCCTTTCTGGATTGCCGCGTCGCTTACGCTCCTCGCAATGGCGGCGGGGAGCCTTCCTCGCGCATAGCCCCTTCCCCGTGCCGCACCGCTTTTTGACTCGGCGGGCGAAACCTGCTACAATCGCAGGGGTTCAAAACGCAAAGGGGGGCCTATTTTCATGCGCTACGGCATTTTAACCGCCATGCCCAGCGAGTTTTCGCTGCTGCGCGGAGCGCTCAAGGGCGCAAGGAGCGAAACCATCCTGGGGGTTGAATACTTCACGGGCATGATCGGCAGGCACGAGGTGATTTTGGCCATCTGCGGCATCGGCAAGGTCAACGCCGCGCTCCGCGCGCAGACCATGCTGCTGCGCTTTGCGCCGGATGCGCTGATCAACGTGGGCGTGGCTGGCGGCTGTGCGCCCGGCTTGCGCCCCCTCGACTTAATTCTGGCCGACCGGGTTTGCCAGCACGATGTGGACACGACGCCCCTGGGCGACGCGCCCGGCTTTGTTTCCACCGTGAACACCGTCTTTTTCCATGCGGATGAAGCGCTGCTCAAAGGCCTTGCCCGTGCGGGCGAAGCCCTTGAGCTAAATCCCATCGTCGCCACGGTGGCCAGCGGGGATCAGTTCGTGGCTTCGGCCGAAAAAAAGGCGGAATTATGCAGGGTTTTCGGCGCGTCTGCCGCCGAAATGGAGGCCGGGGCCATTGCCCAGGCGGCCTATGTGGCCGGCCTGCCCTTCGCGGTGATCCGCTCGATTTCAGACAGCGACACCGAGGGCAATGCCCGCATGGAATTTGAAACCTTCGTGCAGCTCGCGGCGGATCGCGCCGCGGGCCTGCTCCTTCGCTTTTTCGGGGAGAAATAGGCTCGCGCATGATTTCCCGAGGGCGCGAAATACTCCTCTTAACCCACTAAAAAGGGGGGCACCGCTTGCCGTCGTCCCTGCAGGCCTTCGCCGCGTCGCTTGCTGAGCTGCCCTGGATTTGGGCGGCTCTAACGCTGTTCGGCTGCGGCGCCCTGCAGTGCTCTCTGCCCGTCTTCCCCGGGGATATCCTCCTGCTCATCGCGGCGGGCCTGAGCAGCGGCCGGCCTGTGGCCGGGCTTTATACCCTGCTATTGCCCTATTGGCTGGGCTCCGCGTCCTCCTCGGTGCTCGTGAGCGAAATCGGGCGCAAGTTCGGCTCGTGGCTCACCGCACGGCCGTTGTTTCACCGCCTTTTCCCCGTTTCCGCGCAGGAAAGGAGCCAAAACTGGCTTAAAAAGCGCGGCGCGCTGACCATCCTCTCGGCCAAGTTCCTTTTCGGGCTCAACGTGCCCACGCTGCTCTTCGCGGGCATCCTGCGCATGCCAAGGCGCAGGGTCGTCCCGGCTGCCATCTTCACCACGCTGCTGCACAACTCGCTTTTCTACCTGCTCGGGGCGGTATTGGGGCTGAATTGGGAGGGGCTGAGCTATCTCGCGCAGCGCTATTCGGTGTTCGTGGGGGCGCTGCTGGCCCTGTTGCTGGGCCTTGCCTATTGGCTGCGAAAAAGGGCCGGAAAGGACTGCGAATAGGCCAAAAAAGAGCAAAAAGGAAGCGTTTTTTAAAGGCTTTTTAAGCGTGCCCCCGCAGGCGCGGCTTGCCACGGTAAAGGCGGCCCCTTTATGGGGACAGCCTTTTGTTCGCACGACCATGCGGCCTGCCGGCTTGCCGCGTCGCTCCGCTCCTCGCAGCGGCGGCGAAAGGCGGGCAGCGCAGGGCTGTCGATCTGCAGGTCCTCGCGGAGGCGTGGAGCGGCGTGCGGGTTTCAGCGCGAGAAGGTTAGGGTTCCCCGCGAAGCCGCGGAGCGGCGCCGGCAGGCCCCATCCTTGTCGCTAGGTCGCCGCATCAGGCAACCTTCCATGCCCAAGCCAGCCCGGTCATCCTTGCGAGCGGCGGCGAAGCAATTCAGCGTGCTCCCTCGTGATTGAGGCAGGTCACCCTCATTTCTGCTTGCCTGCCGGATGGCCGCGTTGCTCCGCTCCTCGCAACGACGGCAAGGGCAGCGGCCAGCGCGCAGGGTTCGCTTCCTCCCCCCGTAGGACTCGCGGGAGCACCGCATAACGAAGGCTCGGAGGCCATGGGCCAGCCGGCGGCGGAGCCGCCGCTGCCACGCAGCGCCAGGCCGCGCGAAGCGCGGAGCTGGCCCACGGCGCGCGAGCGAAGCGAGCGCGCCCCATACCCACAACGACGGCAAGGGCAGCAGCCAGCGCGCAGGGTTCGCTTCCTCCCCCGTGGGACTCGCGGGAGCAGCGCATAACGAAGGCTCGGAGACCATGGGCCAGCCGGCGGCGGAGCCGCCGCTGCCGCGTAGCGCCAGGCCGCGCGAAGCGCGGAGCTGGCCCACGGCGCGCGAGCGAAGCGAGCGCGCCCCACACCCGCAACGACGGGCGCAGCAACGCTGGAAGCAGCGCACAAGGCCCGGCCTACTCCCCTAGGGGCTCGCGGGGTTCCCGCAGTACCCGCCCGGCGCCATCCCTAACCGTTCTTGTGATGGAGCACGCTGGGGTCGATGCGGTCGATCGTGGGCGAGCAGGTCACGGCCATGGCCCAGTTCAGCTCGTTCGTCATCTCATTCACGATGTCGCGCACGCCTTCCCAGCCGGTTTCGCCCAAGGGGCCCATCGCCGCCCGGCCGATGGAAACCGCGGTCGCGCCCAGGGCCAGGGCCTTGAAGGCGTCCAGCCCGCGCGACAGGCCGCAATCGACGAAGACGGGGATCTGCCCGCGGATGACCTGCACGATCTTTGGGAGGATCTGCAGGGGCGGCAGGGCGTAATCGACCATGCCGTGGTGGTGCGAAACCACGATGCCCCGCACGCCCGCATCCAAGCACTTTTGCGCGTCGATGGCGCTGAGCACGCCCTTGATCACAAAGGGCAGCTTCGTGCCCCTGACGAAGGCCTTGATGTCATCCAGCATCTTGGCCGCCATGGGGAACTCGAGCACGTAGCCACGGCGGTTTTTGCTGCCGAATTGGTGGTCGATATCCATGCCCACGGCGATGCAGCCCTGCGCCGCCGCGTGCTCCATCTTGCGGAATATCTCGTCGTTATTGGCATGGGGCTTGATGATCTTGACCGTCTTGGCGCCGGTCGCGCAGATCTCTTCCAGCTCCTCGTCCGTGCCCATGCCGGACCACATCACGCCGCCCGCGGCCGCCATGCCCCGGGCACTTTCGACCATGCCCTTTTCGTGCACGCGGTCGAGATGCGAGAGCGCGGCCAGCATAATGGGGGTCTTAAATTCGTGGCCATAGAGTTTGAGGGCGGTATCGGGCTCCACCGCGTCGATATGCCGCATCTCGAGCAGCAGGGAATCAAAATAGTCGCGGGTGATCTTCTCGGTATCGCCGCCGTTGATCTTCTTCACCGGTTTTTCGCTCATGAAAATGGGCCTCCTCGTCGTTTCACTGCTTGATTTTTAGGCTTAACGGGCTTTGGCCCGCCAGGCTGAGGCTTAATGGGTCGGGCTGGCTGCCGCCTATGAAGAGGGTGTAGCTGCCGCTGCCCGGAACCTTCCTTCCTTCATCGTCGATGAGCTCGAAGGCCTCCGGCCCGAGCTTTAATTCCACGGCCTTGCTCTCGCCTGGCAGCAGATGCACCCGCGCAAAGGCGCGCAGGCTGTGGTTGCGCGGGGCGAAGGGCGAAATTTCATCCTTCAAATAGAGCTGCACGATCTCGTCGCCGGCGCGCTCGCCCAGGTTTTTAACCGTGACTCTCGCGACACCCTTTGCCGCATCAAAGCTTAGGTTTGCATAGCCAAAGCGCGTATAGCTTAGGCCATAGCCGAAGGGATAGAGCGCCTCGCCGCCGAAGTAGCGATAAGTCCGGTTTTGCATGGAGTAGTCTGCAAAATCGGGCAGATCGTCCGCCGAGCGGTAAAAGGTCAGCGGCAGGCGGCCGCTGGGGCTGACTTGGCCAAAAAGGAGCTTGGCCAGGGCCGTGCCGCCCGCCTGCCCGGGGTACCAGGCCCAGAGGATGGCATTGCCGTCCTCAACGCGCAGGTTGCTGCCCGCGGCCACAACGGTGACGAAGGGCTTCCCCGTGGCCTTGACGGCCTGCAAAAGGGCGATTTGGCTGGCCGGGAGCTCAAGATCGTGCTTGTCGCCCGAGTCGCCCTCCTCGCCCTCGATGGTTTCATCAAGCCCCAGGATGAGGATGCTCAAATCGGCGCGCCTAGCGGCCGCCACGGCCTCGGAAACGCGATCGTGCTCCCTCTGCGAAAGGGATTCGCTCTTTTCCTTCTTTAAGGCGCTGCCGGGCTCAAAATAGAGCCGCACGCCGGCTGGCAGAGCGGCGCGGATGCCATCCAAAAAGCTGACGTAGCGCGAGGATGTGCCGTGGTAGTTGCCCTCGAGGGGCTTGACCGAGTTCGCGTTGGGCCCAATCACCGCCACGGAGCGAATTTCGGCCTGATTGAGCGGCAGGATGCCATCGTTCTTGAGCAAAACCATGGACTCAAGCGCCGCCTTGAGCGCCAGATCGGCGTGGGCGTCGCTATCGATCGCTTCGAAAGGGATTTGGTTGAATTCGCAGCCCTCATCGAAAAGCCCGAGCATAAAACGAGTGGTGAAGAGCCGCTCGGCGGCCGTAGCGATCTGCGCCTTCGTCACCAATCCCTCCTGCACCGCCTGCAGAAGATGCAGGTAGGTATTGCCGCAGTTCACGTCGCAGCCCGCCTCAATGGCCATGGCCGCGCTTTCGGGCGCGGTGCTGGTGACGTGATGGTGCAGGTGGAAGTCGCGAATAGCCCAGCAGTCCGAGACCACATGCCCTTCAAAGCCCCAGCTTTCGCGCAGGATCTCGACAAGCAGCTCCTTGGAGCCGTTCGCGGGCGCGCCATTGACGCGGTTGTAGGCCCCCATGACGGCCTCGACCTTGGCCTCCTTCACCAGCGCCTCGAAGGCGGGCAAATAGGTTTCGAACAGATCCTTCTTGCTGGGCCTGGCGTCGAACTCGTGGCGGATGGCTTCCGGCCCCGAGTGCACCGCGTAGTGCTTGGCGCAGGCCGCCGCTTTTAAATAGGGACCGTCGCCCTGCAGCCCTTTGACGAAGGCCACGCCGAGCCTGGCCGTCAGGAAAGGATCTTCGCCATAGGTTTCGTGGCCGCGGCCCCAGCGCGGATCGCGGAAGATGTTGATGTTGGGCGACCAGAAGGTCAGGCCCTTGTAGATGTCGCGGTCGCCCTCCTCGACGGCCGCGTTGTATTTGGCCCGCCCCTCCTCCGCGATGACCGAGGAGATCTCGCCCAGCAGCGCTTCGTCAAAACTCGCGGCCAGGCCGATGGCTTGGGGAAAGACCGTCGCCGTGCCGGCGCGCGCCACGCCGTGCAGGGCTTCGTTCCACCAATTATAGGCCGGGATGCCGAGCCTTTCGATCGCCGGGGCGTCGTAGCGCAGCTGAGAGGCCATTTCTTCCAAGCTCATTCGCGAAACCAGTTCCCGGGCCTTCGCCCTCGCTTCTTCCCTGTTCACGCGCGCATTCCTCCTTTGGTTTATGCCGTTTCTTAACAGGAAGTATATCAAAGGGGCGGCGCTTTTACAATCCATTCTTGCGCCGGAGTGCCCAAGGCCCCTCCTTTCGCCGCTCAGGCTTTTTTGCCTTTTTTCGCTTTTTCACTTTTCTCGCTAAGATCGAAAAAACCCGCAAGGCCGTATGCCGTGCGGGTTTCCGTGGTGGAGCTCTTAACCGGATTTGAACCGGTGACCTCGTCCTTACCAAGGACGCGCTCTGCCGACTGAGCTATAAGAGCATTGCCCATTTCGATGCCTAAGACCGACCCAATATGGAATGAAATCCTGCAAAACGGCTCATTCCGAGGGGTACCAAGGCACGAATAGTAGTATATCAGCCGAGCCCTGAAATTGCAAGAGCAAATTCCGTGCCATCCGCGGCCAGCATATTGGAAAAAAAGAACACTTTCATCGCAAGCCTTGACAAGCCCCCAAGGGCCGGGTATTATATTTCTTGCCCTTATCGTGCGCCCTTAGCTCAGCTGGATAGAGCGTTTGGCTACGGACCAAAAGGCCGGGGGTTCAAATCCCTCAGGGCGCGCCACGAAAAACCCCGGAAACAATGCGTTTCTGGGGTTTTGCTTTTCGGTTTTACAGGGCCAATCTCTGCGAATTGGGATCATCTCTCACTTTTCGTTCGCTTCGGCATCACCATTTCGCCTAAAATCTCAGCAGCCGCACGTCGTTTTGCTTGTATGCGTGGCCGTAGACGTTCATGGTTGTGCAGGCCTGCGCGTGCCCAAGTCTGTCTTTTACTGTTTCAATGTCCATCCCGCTGGAGATGAGCAGCGAGGCCTCGGTGTGCGCATGCGGTAGAATAACGGCAAAACCAGAAGCCCGCATGAAATCAAGGGGCCGATGGTTTTACCGGTTAGGATTTTACGCTTTCCCCGGCCAAACTAGCGGGCACTTTCAAGAGCAAGAAAGGCGGATATTACAGTATGAGTGGTATCTAAAGACTAAAGCAGAAAACATTAGGGCTAAAGGCAAGGAAACTTCTTGCTATCCATCATCGGATAGCAAAAGGTTCCCCGCTTTTTCGTTTCTCAAAAAATCGAGGGGAGGTTCCGCCCATATGGGTAGTCACGCGCACATCTATAACCAATTTCTCTGCTGGAGCATCCCCGATTGCCGGTGCGAGTTATGCCCTGCTACTGTTCAGCTTTGTTTTTGCATGAGCGCGATTCCCTTAGAAGATTAGTTTTCAATTCGACTTAAATAAGAATGCGTCATTCATTGATCTACAAGCTAATGACGCGCCACCGCCAAATGATGCGTACTATTTGGTAAATGCGCGACAAAAAGCCGCGAACTCGCTTATCTACCGAGTGCGCAGCTATTGTTGTTGGCCGTTCCTCTTGATTTATTCTCTTGTTGGCTGATCAATCACGTCCCACCCGCGAGGGCGCGGACGCGCCGCTCTAGCGAGCGGGGCCGGCCACCGCGATGAAGCGGGTCGGGTTGAGCTTGATGCCGGGGCCCATCGACGCAGAAACGACCACCGAGCGCACATAGACGCCACGCGCGGAGGCGGGCTTGGCGCGGACAATGGCGTCCATCAGGGTGTTGAAGTTTTCGAGCAGCTTTTCCTTGCCGAAGGAAGCCTTGCCGAACGGCACGTGGATAATAGCCGTGCGGTCTACGCGGTATTCCACCTTGCCGGACTTGATGTCGTTGATGGCCCTGGCCACATCCATGGTCACGGTGCCGGATTTGGGGTTGGGCATGAGCCCCTTGGGGCCCAGCACACGACCGATGCGGCCAACGATGCCCATCATATCTGGGGTGGCCACGCAGACATCAAAATCGAACCAATTCTCTTGCTGGATCTTGGTCACGAGCTCTTCCGCGCCCACATAATCCGCGCCCGCGTCCTCCGCGGCCTTGGCCTGGTCGCCCTTGGCGAAGACCAGCACGCGAACCGTGCGGCCGGTGCCGTTGGGCAGCACCACGGTGCCGCGCACCTGCTGATCCGCATGGCGGGGATCGACGCCCAAACGAACCGAAACCTCGATGGTTTCGTCGAATTTGGCTTTCGCGGTCTGCAGGGCCAGATCCATGGCCTCTTCGGGTTCATAGCTGGTGGAAACGACGAGCTTTGCGCTGTCGCTATACTTTTTTCCGTGCTTCATGGCTCTTCCTCCTATTCCTCTACGGTTACGCCCATGGAGCGCGCGGTGCCGCGCACCATGCTCATGGCTGACTCAAGCGAGCCCGCGTTCAAATCCGGCATCTTGGTCTGGGCGATTTCCTGCACCTGCGCCTTCGTCAGAGTGCCGACCTTGTCGCGGTTGGGGCGGGCGGAGGCACTTTCAATCCCGAGGGCCTTTTTGATCAGGATAGGCACCGGCGGGGTCTTGGTGATGAAAGTGAAGGAGCGGTCTTGGTAGACCGTGAGCACGACCGGGATCACCAGGCCGACCTGCTTGGCGGTGCGCTCGTTGAATTCCTTGCAAAAGCCCATGATGTTCACGCCATGCTGGCCCAAAACTGGGCCGATAGGGGGCTGCGGGGTGGCCTTGCCCGCGTTAACCTGGAGCTTCACGATGGCCGTTACCTTTTTTGCCATTTGATTGGTACACCTCCGGTAAAATTATGCTTGTGGTGAAGCGGAACGGTGTTGGTTCCTCCCACGCGGGCCGCGTCCTCGCTCTCGTGCCTTCCACTGCCCGCAAAACGCCGCTCCCAAAACTCAATTTGGGCGGCCGGATTGGTTTCATCGTTCCAAACGCTTTTGGGGAAGCCCCTTCCCCACGGAGTCTAGGCGCGGTTGACCTGATCATAGTCCAGATCCACCGAGGTTTCGCGCCCGAAGAACACGACGCCTACCTTAATCTTGCCCTCTTTCAGGTCGACTTCCTGCACGGTGCCGTTGAAGCCTTCCAAAGTGCCGGCCAGGATGGTGACCTGATCGCCCACATCGATGTTGACCTGAACCTGCTTGCGCCCGTCCACGCCCATCTTGGCGACCTCTTCATCGGTTAGGGGAATGGGCCTGGACCCAGGGCCTACAAAGCCCGTCACGCCGCGCGTATTGCGCACGACATACCAGGATTCATCGTTCATGATCATTCGCACGAGCACGTAGCCCGGGAAGACCTTCCGCGGCACGATATGCCTGCGGCCGTTTTTGATCTCCACGACTTCCTCGATAGGCACGCGGATTTCCTTGATGATATCGTGCAGATTCTGGTTATCGACCATCTTCTGCAGGGAATCCATGACCTTGTTTTCGTAGCCGGAGTAGGTATGCACCACATACCAGCTCAGTTCCTTCTCATCCGCCATCTTTCTTCCCCTTTCTAAGGAGCTTCCTTGCGCGCCCCTAGATCAGCAGACGCATGAGGCTGGAAAATACGAGGTCATATAGGGCGACGACCACCGTCACCGCGACGACGAAGACCGAAACCACGATCGAGTGGCGGATCAGATCCCGGCGCGAGGGCCAGGTCACCTTCTTGAGCTCAGCAAAGAGCTCGCGGCTCTTCTTAACCAAATCAAACCTGGGCTTTTTCGCCGCGACCGCAGGCTTTTTTGCCTTGTCGTCCTTGGCCTTGATCGCCTTCTTATCGGCTTGCTCAGACATTTTCTTTCACTTCCTTGCAAAGTAAGGCGCTGCCCTACCTCGTTTCCCTGTGGGCGGTGTGCTTCTTGCAGAAGCGGCAGTATTTCTTCATTTCGAGGCGATCCGGATCGTTCCTGCGGTTCTTCATCGAGTTATAGTTGCGCTGCTTGCACTCGCCGCAGGCCAGCGTGACCTTAATGCGCATGGCATGCTCCTCCTTCCCTCAAGATCGGCCTTTGCATGCAAAACAAAGGCCGTGCGCCTCCGCGCAGGGCGATACCAAATCATTTTAGCCGCGATGCGCCGCGCTGTCAAGCAAAATCGCTATAAATTCGGGCAAAATGCAGGCGCCGCCCTGCCGGGAAAGGAATCGCGGCCGATCCAAGGCCACACCCCGCGCAAACGGGCAGGCACGCTTCTCTCCTTATAAAAGTTCGCACGCGGCCGCGCCTCCCCCTTATTCTTCAGCGCTTTAATGATATATAGCGTTCATAGAACATGGCGGCGAAAGCGCAACCTTCCCGCCAGGATTCGTTTTTCGTCGCTTTGCCGCGCACTTTTACGAGATAAAGCAATGAGGAATCCCGCGAAAGGCATAACTTTTTCAGAAGTTTTGTCGAAATATCGACAAATTGCGAAAAATCGAGTATTCTATGGCTGATGATAAGAACTTTTAAAAGCCCTGATTCGTCAAGAGGAAAAAGAGAAAGCGAGGAGCTGCCATGCACAGCAAATCCCCCCAAAAAACAAGCCCTGCCTTCCTGATCCGCCAAGAAGCCTTGCTGCGCGGCCGGCTCGAAGATGCGGTACTGAACGAGGAATTCGCCCCCGCCGTAGAGATGAACCGCCACTTGGAGCAGATCCACAGGGCGCTGGCGGAGCTTGGCTTCACGCCGCATTCCACCCCCGGCGATGAATTTCGCCGCGTCTTTCGGGCAAATCGGCTCAGCGACCATCAAAATTGGGAGTATTACCCTTGCTGAACCAGTAGCGGCGCTTGTTGTAGCCACGCGCGCGGTAATGCCCTTTAAACGCGCCGCCCGCCTTTTCGATGACGCGGCGCGAGGCCGCGTTCGTTTCGTCGCAGGTGAGCAAAACCTCCTCCATTCCGCGCGCAAAGGCCTCTTCGAGCAAAAGGCGCAAAATCGTCTGCGCATAGCCCCTGCCCCGCAGGCTCGGCGGCACGCTGTAGCCGATGTGCCCGGCCCAGGTCAGCACATCCTCGGTGTCAACGGGCCGGAGCTGGCCGCAGGCTAAAATCCTCTCTTCGCCACCGCGCACGAGAAAGAGGATCTCATTTGGGTTACCCCCCAGCAGGGCGGCGCCTTCCCTGGCCTGCTCGCGCACCGTCCACACCCACAGCGCGTACCCCACGCGCGAGGCGGCGCCGCAGTAGGGTTCTTCCCCGGCGGCCGCAAAGTCCTCGTCCATCGCGCTTACGGCCTGGTAATGCGAAAGCCTGGGCGCCACCAGGGCGTATTCCCCGCCGGAGCGCTCGGTTTCCTGCTTGAGCATCGCGCTTCCCCCTTTTTTGTTATACCCAAGATACCGCAATTTCATTTTTGCTGTCAACACGGCTTTTATGGTATACTGTTTTCCATCGTTTTTAAGCCCGTGGCGGCCGCCGCGCGCCTTCGCCTTGAAGGAGGGCCTGTTTTTATGCCAAGCATCCGTGAAGAGAGCCTGCTCGCCATCAAGTCCCTTTGCGAACAGGCACATATTAAGCCCGGCGAGCTGGTCGTCGTCGGCTGCTCGACTTCCGAAGTCATCGGCGAGCGCATCGGCAGCGCGGGTTCGCCCGAAACCGCGGCCGAGATCCTCCATGGCCTGCTGGATGGCCTTTCCCCCTTCGGGGCGGCCCTGGCCGTGCAGTGCTGCGAGCACCTCAACCGCTCGCTCGTCCTCCCGCGCGAAGCGCTCGAGCGCCTTTGCCTCACCGAGGTCTGCGTTCTTCCGCAGCCCCATGCCGGCGGTTCGCTGGCCACTGCCTACTACCTGCACTTGGGCGAGCCTTCGGTGGCCGAAACCATTCAGGCCAGGGCCGGGCTCGATATTGGGGATACCCTCATCGGCATGCATCTTCGCCGGGTGGCCGTGCCGCTGCGCCTCGGGCTTTCCATCGGCCGGGCGCACCTGAACGCAGCCTTTTCGCGCCCCCCGCTGGTGGGCGGCGCCAGGGCCGCCTACCCGGATCCCTCCCTGCGCTGAAAACCCAAAACTTCACACAGGGAGGGGCTTGACAGCCCCCCTTCAGCGTAGTATGCTATCGGCAATTCAATCGTCAGAAACGCGATGAAGGGAAGGAGTATTCGGATTCCTCTTTCCAAAGAGAGGGGCGTATGAGGTGCGAGCGCCCTGGAAGGAGCCCGAAGAAGTAGTCCTGGAGCGGCATGGCCCAAAGCGAAGGCGAGTAGGTCACGACGGATTGCCCGCCGTTATGGGGGCGGGGCATCGGCCAGATTTCGGCCCGTGCCCACAGAGCGCGCACGAAGGCCCTGCCTTCTGCGAATTTAGGTGGTACCGCGAACGGCCTTCGTCCTAATGATTTAGGATGAAGGCCGTTTTTCGAACGCTCAATTCCCAAAGGAGGGTTCGCCCCATGCTGCTTTCCCGCTTCTTAGCCAAAACAAGCTTCGATTCTTACGACGATTACAAGAAGAATTTCGAGATCCTCGTGCCCGAAAGCTTCTCTTACCCTCGCGATGTCGTGGATGAATGGGCCAAGGCAGAGCCTGCCAAGCGCGCCCTCGCCTGGCTTGACGACCACGGCCAGCGCCGCGAGTTCAGCTTTGCCGAAATCTCGTCCCTGAGCAAAAAGGCGGCGAGTTACCTGCAAAATCTGGGCATCAAAAAAGGCGATATGGTGCTCGTGCAGCTCAAGCGCCATTGGGAGTATTGGGTCACCGCGCTGGCGCTGCACCGCCTGGGCGCGGTGCTCATCCCCGCGTCAATTCAGCTCACCGCCAAGGATATCGCCTACCGCGCGGCCATCGCCGGCATCCGCATGGTCATCGCCTGCAACGAAGAATGGAGCCTCTCGCAAATCGAGGAGGCGCTCCCGCAGTGCCAGGGGCTTGAATTCCTGGCGCTTTGCAGGGGCAGCCGCGAGGGCTGGCTCGACTATTCCACGGGCATAGAGGCGGCGGGCGAGGAATACGCCGCGCCTGATCTGAAAAACAGCGATTTGCTCTTGAGCTACTTCACCTCCGGCACCACCGGCATGCCCAAGATGGTCATGCACGACCAAACCTACCCCCTGGGCCACATCGTCACGGCCAAGTACTGGCAGCAGGTCGAAAATGGCGGCCTGCACTTCACCGCGTCGGATTCTGGCTGGGCCAAGTTCGGCTGGGGCTGCCTCTATGGGCAGTGGATTGCGGGCACCGCGATCCTTGGCTATGATCAGGATCTCAAGTTCAACGCGAGGAACCTCATCAACGTCCTTCGGCAAGAAAAACCGACCACGGTTTGCGTCCCGCCGACGATTTACCGCTTCATCATGCGCGAAGGTCTCACCCGGGAAGATTTTATGTCGGTCCGCCACTGCTGCACGGCCGGCGAACCGCTGGCGCCCGAGGTCAACCGCGAGTTCGAGCGTCTCACCGGCCTACCCATCCACGATGGCTTTGGCCAAAGCGAGGGCATCGTGTTGGTAGGCAACTTCGCCTGGTTCGATTCCTGCCCGGGCTCCATGGGCAAGCCCTCCCCCCTTTACGACATCGCAATCGTCGATGAAGAGGGCCGCGAGTGCCCCGTCGGCGAGGAGGGCGAGATCGTCATCCGCGGGCTCGACCGGGGCCTGCCGCCGGGCTTGACCATCGGCTATTACTCGGATGGCCGCGTCAGCCGCCACTATGCCGCGGTCTACCACACCGGCGATGTCGCCTGGATGGACGAAAGCGGCTTCTATTGGTATGTGGGCCGCAACGATGATGTCATCAAGTGCTCGGGCTACCGCATCGGCCCATTCGAAATCGAGTCGGTTTTGCTCACCCACCCGGCCGTGCTCGAGTGCGCCATCACCGCGGCAGCCGATCCAATCCGCGGCCAGGTGGTCTGTGCCACCATCGTCCTTTCCCCCGGCCACGAGGGCACGCCGGCGCTCACAAAGGAGATTCAGGACTATGTGAAGAAACTCACCGCGCCCTATAAATACCCCCGCGTAGTGCGCTATATCGACGCCCTGCCCAAAACCACCTCCGGCAAGATCATCCGCGCGCAGATCCGCAGCTCGATGGATCAATAAAAAAGGCCAAAAAAACGAGCCCGCTTCCCTTCAGCAAGGGCGGCGGGCCATTTTTTTGCGTCTGCCGCCGCCCCGTGTTCACGGAATAGCGCGGCGAAAACTTGAGGTCCAGCGCAGCGGGAATGGACGGGCCGGGTTCCATCCCGAACTCATCCCGGCCCTTTGGAGCGTGTCCCGATGGCCCATGGCCGGGGCAAACTCAGCGCGGGGGAAGCGAATCCACCTTACGCGCCCTCCTTCATCCCCTCCAATAGCGCTTGCAGCGCCTGCGGGTCGGTCAGCTCAAATTGCTCCTCGCCAAAACCCTTCGTCACGCGCAGAACGTGCTCTTCCCCAAAGTAAATCTCAAAGGATTTCTCATCCTTTTCCGCAAAGACGATGACCTGGGCTTCCTCTGGCCTGGCTTCCCCCTCATGGGGCTCTAGCCCCGGCATCCCAATCGTGCCCAAAAGCCTGGGTGCGTCGGCGTTCGCGGGTAGACCCATGCCGCTTTGCGCCCCGCGCCAAACCAGGCCGCGCAGCATGGAATTCTCCATGGCCGGCGGCCTTCTGCTCCCCGCCCAGCCAAAAAGCAGCGCCAGCCCCAGCAGGGCCGCAAACGCCGCGGCCGCGATCCGGGCGGCCAAGCCTTGTTTTTGAAATTCGAGCACCTTCTTCACCCTTTCCTTCAAATTTTGCCCGCCAAACGCGGGCCGCGCTGGCATGGCCGCTTCGCCCGCAAGGCAGAGCAGCGCCAGAGCGTAGTCCCTTCGGATATCGGCGCCGGCATTGCGCAAAACGGCCTCGTCGGCAGCGCTCTCGCGGTCGCCGAGCATCAGCCTGTAGGCCAGCCAGGCAAGTGGATTAAACCAGTGCAGGGCGAGGGCGAAAAAGCTGAGGATGCCGAGCAAATCGTCGCGCCTGCGAAGATGAACCCGCTCGTGAGCGAGGATGAGGGGGCGCCACTCTGGCTTCATATTCTTGGGAAGATACACCTTCGGCCGCAAAGGCCCCCACACGAAGGGAGTAGAAACCCCTTCCGCCTCGTAAACCCCATCGTTTAGCCGCACTGCCGGGCCAAGACGCTTTTTCAGCCTATGCCCCTCAAGCAAGGCGCGGGCGAGCATGGCGGCGGCGCCAAGCAGCCAAAGCACGGCCAATGCCATGTGCGCGGCGGTAAAGCCGGCCCCCTCCCCGACCAGCCCGATTCCCACCTCGCCCTCCGGCGCGAAGGAGATCGGGCTCGACGGCTTAACGGGGCAAAGCAAGTTGAACAGCACGGCAGCCCATAGCGCGTATGAAATGCCCTTCGGCGCCCGGCGCAGGCAAAGCCGCGCCGCGCAGACCGCCAGGATGGCGCCGCTGCCGGCGAGGCTCATGCGCAAAACCACAACGAACAGCCCGGGCAGCTACTCCATGCCCCTCACCCCTTTGCCTGCGCGTCGATCATCGCGCGAATCTCGTCGATTTCCTCAGGCGTGAGCGTCCCCGTGTGCAGAAAGGCCGCGATAAAGCTCGGCAGCGAGCCGCCAAAGCTCTTTTCCACCACGGCGGCGCTCTCAAAGCCCTGCGCTTCCTCCTTTTTCACGATGGAACTGACCATCGCGCCCTCGTTCCGCAAAATGCCTCTATCGCAGAGCTTCTTGAGCACGGTGTAGCTCGTCGTGCGCTTCCAGCCCAGCGCCTGCGCGCTAAGCTCCGCCAGCTTTCGCGAATGAATCGGCTCGTTTTCCCAAACGAGCAGTGCAAACCTGTACTCCGCTTCAAAAAGCCTCTTCCCCTCCGCCATGCGAACCCCTCCTACCTCATTGGTCTATCACGATAGACTAATACTATCGCAATAGACCGCGCCTGTCAAGCCCCCTGCGCAAAAAAGCGTGCCCGCACGGCAGCCACTTTTCTTGCGAGAACCCCCTATTTACGGGGGTTCTCGCTCTTTCCAGATGAATCTGACACCAATGTTACACCTATTTGTGTCAGATTTCTTCCGTTTTGAAACGGTTTCTAACGGGCTGAAAAGCCTATACCGCTTCCATGCACTCTAGACCATTTACCATGTCTCTCTTTAATAAATGGCTGTAGTAGTCGAGCGTGGTCGATACATTCTTGTGACCAAGAACCTTCGATGCGTACTCCGGGTTGATAGCGTTTTCAATCAGTAGCTGCAGCAGCCGTGTAGCGAATGTATGCCTTGTAAAATGCATCCCGCTAATGTCTTTGTCGATACCGGCTTCTTCCAGCATACGGAATACGCAGTTGTAAAACGAAGTATAGGATACCCAGCCCCTCGGCGTTTTGCAGATATAGGGACTCGTATGGTCGAATGCGCGGTTGAAATGCTGCCGAACCTCTAAAAACAGTTGCAGGTATTCAATCGCGCTCTGGCTCATAGGGACGTCCCGTATACTGTTAGGCGTTTTCGGCGGGTGCAACTCCCACATCTCTTTCCGTTCGCCATCGCTCTTCCTGTTACGATTCTTCACCTTCGTCAGCGTCTTCTCCACGGCCAGCCGTTTCAAGTCCCAAGATACCAGGTCTAATGGCAATGCCATGAGTTCGCCCCAGCGCAGGCCGGTCTTAAGTAGGAAAACGATCAAGGGCGCCAGCCTGAAGTTTTTCTCAAAGCACTTTTCCTTGGCGATTTTTTCAAACGCCTCGACTTCGTCCGCTTCGAGAATCTCTATATCCTTGGGCTCGATGTAAAACTCGCTGCTTGGCAGTTCCACGATGGCCATAGGATTGCGCTGAATATCCCCGCACGCTTCCGCATACTCGAAAGGAAACTTCAAACAATCCCTGATCCATTTTGCACTGCGGTAGGCCATCTTCCCGATTGTCGCGTTGAGAAGTTCCTGAAGCTCCATCGAGGTAACATTGCCCATCTGCCGGTGCGCCAGCTTCGGACGGATGTGTATGTTCAACACTTCCTCGTAGCTGTCCAGCGTGGTCCCCCGGATGGTGTTGCACTTGACCGTAAAGAGCCACCGCTCAATGTAGTCGGGCACAAAAACCTTCTTGGTCGGAAGAACACCTCTGGCCACTTCCTTCTTCAACTCACGCAGCTTGCGCTTGGCGTCGGCCTCCGTCTTGGCATACCGTGTTATTGGTCGTGGTAAAGAATCATCTTTGTACTTGGCAGCCCACCTTCCGTCACTGCGAAGGAATACGCTTCCCTCGCCGTATTTTCTCGTTTGAGAAGTTGTATGTGTTTGATACGATTTCTCCGTATGCACTATCATCACTCACCTTTCCCGGTGACCAACAACAGGTGTATAAGAAGCAATCTATCTGCCTCCATTATACACTATTTGGCCGTTGCATTCCACTCTTTCGACGCTTAAAAAGGGCTTAATATCAGTGTTTTCACGTCAATAAAAGAGTTCCTTCCCTCTGTTGGCCTTGAACCACTCGTCAAGCTCGTGGTGGTTGGTAATGTAGTCCCTCCCAATCTTTATAACAGGCAGGATGCCCGCCTGAAGAAGCTGGTCCAGTTTGGTTTTTCCAAACGGAAGGATTTTCAATAAATCATCTTTTGTCAACACCTGATACTCCAAACCGCTGCCTCCTTCCTTCGGGGCGTTTTCCATTGGAATGTGGTTATGAATAGGATTAAGCGCATTCATCATCTCTGCACAACCTTTCTGTTTTTTCAATATACATTGCCGACTTCCTCAAGCTGAAAACGAAAGCCCGTGCTGTATAAAATAGCCAGGCTGCTTCTTTTCCGCTATGAACCGTTCAACATCAACGATGCAGTCCGTCATCCGGCAGGATGGCAGGGCCGCCAACACACGGCTGTGGTAGGCCGCACCCCTGCGGGCACGCCAATCCAGGATGGCACAGATGCCGGTGTCAGTTTCGGTGCGGATCAGCCGACCGAAACCCTGCTTGAGTTTCACCAGCATGTCAGGCACAAGGGCCTTCGCTTTGTAAGCCTCCATGCCGCCGTACAACGCCTTTTCATACTCGCCAATGGGATCGGGCGCGGCGAAGGGCAGCTTGACGATGATGAGCATGGAAAGGGCGTCTCCTGGGATATCTATGCCCTCCCACAGTGCACCCGCCGCGAACAGGACGCCGTTGCCGTTGGCCTTGAATTTTTCCAATGCGGCAGTGTCCCGCCGACCCATCTGAAACAGCGGGAACGGCAGGCCGCGTGCCCGGAGCATGGAATACACCATCCCCATCGCACTGTATGATGTGAACAGAATGGCGGCGTATCCATGAGATGCATGAACCAGCCGTTCGACCTCGTCCGCCACTGCCACCAGATATGCCCTGTCCTTGTAGTCCGGGAAAGGAACGGCGTTGCTGATATACAGCAACGTATTTTGACGGTAATCAAAGGGCGAAGGCTTGCTGGTCTCCATCACCCGATGCTCATCCATGCGGGCAATGCCAAGCGAGTGCTTTGTGCGGCTGAAGTCCCCGGCAGCAGACAGGGTGCCGGACGTCAGTATGATGGGGATACCGGCGTTCCAGATATCCTCATGCAGCCGCTCGTCCAGGTTCTTGGGAATGGCACAGAGTTTTGCATCGCCGACGGCGGCTCCATCGGACTGCTCCAGCCAACAAATAAGGCCGTCGCGCTTCTGCAACGCGGCGGCCGTTTCCTCCAGGCGTCCAAGTTCCCATAGTATCTGCGATTTACGATCCATAAAGCGTGGTACCACATAACTGTTATTCATGGCGATGGTAAGGTCAGCCGCGATGCCCGATATGTTCTTCAAATGCCGCTGTGCCTGTTCGTCAATAACGGCGGCAAAGCGTTCCGTCTCGTCATCCTCCACGCACGGGGTATTCTCACGCAGGCGCTGAAAAAGTTGCTTGTTCTGGCCCCCCAGCTTCTTCGCAAGCCTGTGGACGTTGACGCCGGTGTCCGATTTTCCGCTCACAATGCTGTGTATGCCCTCTACAAGCGAGAGCATGCTTGCCTCCGCGAGCTCCAGGCCGTACATCTGCCGGGCCGCTTGCAAAAACTTGTGTGCCTCGTCAATGACTACAAGCTGGTAGTGTGGCAGAAGTGGCCGTTTGCCCTTCACGCGGTGAAATATATCCGCCAGGTAATAGTTGTGATTGGTAACCTGTATATCCACCATCGGGTCGTTGGCCTCGGCAAGGTAACAGGTGTACCGGCAGGACGAATGGCCTGGGCAATGCACGCTACACTTTCCCTGCACACAGATTTTGCGCTTCATGAACTGTGTCAGCCCGTTCGAGTCGCCCAGGTCGCAGGGTGCATCTTCATCCAGCAGGGGGTGGAGCAGGTGCTTTGTCCGCTCGTCGGCGTCGTCATAGAACTGTTGCAGCCGTTTTTCGCACAGATAATGCTCTTTGCCCTTGCGCACGGCGAAGGTCAGCGGTGTGCGGATGATATCGTGATCCATGAGGCTGCGGGATAATTCGGGGATGTATTCTTTTACGATGGCGCGCTGAAGCGCAATACTGGATGTGGCGATCACAATGGGCATATACGCGCTTTCTGCGTAGCTTTGGGAAGGATAATGCCCCCGCAGCCAGAAATCGTTCAGCCGGCCGCGCTTGGCGAGGACAGACGCCGCGAGATAGGCGTGGGTTTTGCCGGTGCCAACCTCGGACTCGGCGAGGGATATGGCGCGGCGGCGCAGGGCGTCAAGGATGTGGTTCGCCAGCCCGATCTGGTTTTCGCGCACAACATACCCGTACCTGGGCAGAACATCCGTAAAGATGAGCGCGAGAACTTCCGCAAGTTTTGCCTGGGGTATCCTCTCGCCGGGCGCGGAGTCGACCTCGTTACGCCCGGGGCCGCGAACGGATGATGCCCGTATCTTTTCGGCCATGACGGGGTACATGCCATCATCCAGTGGGCGCAGACTGCGCCGGAGTATTACCGATCTGCCGTTTGACAGGTTGACCGCTGTGTATACATAGCTTTTTGCCGTCCGGCGTTCCAGCAGGGCGCAGCCATAGGCGCAAAACAGCGGTGTGCCCGCTGAAAGGTATCTTGCGGGCGTGCCCTGGGGCAGCGTGGTGTTAATTTCGTTTATACATGCAGGAGTGTCCAATATGTCCCTCCTTTCCGCTTTAGCGGCTCAATGGTACGCTGTGGGGTTCCTGATCGAACCCCGCAGCGCAGTAGTTCAGCCGCCAAAACCATGAAATATTTTTGGATAGTTTTGCGGTGAGTACCAGTAATGTTGTTCTGTGGCAATGCCGGACGGCCAAAGGCTGGCCCATGAAAGCTCCCCGCGGCCTTTTTCAGCCGTGGCGATGCTTCCGCCGCGAATTAACCCTACTACCGCGGCCCCCGTACAGTCAGGTTCGGGGAAGTATCATTGTCGCACAGCGCCGTCTTTTTCCTGAATCCCCAAGAGAGCGGGGACCGGGCGCTCACCCCTCCCGGCCGGCAACACGAATGTGTGCGGCCGGTGGGGGTCCTCGCGCGCGGCGCCGGGCGGTAACGTACCCGGTGTTGCCGGTATGACCGCCCGGCTGGGCGGTGTTTGTCAAGGTGCCGTGAAAGGGAATGGTTTTTCCCCTTCACTACTCATCCCGAAAAATCGGGGGTTTAATAAGTCATAATCTGAAATATTTTTTTGAGTATCCCATGCTTGCGCAGATGAACGGCGACCTGCGATACACCCAGGTACTCGGCGTACTCCTGTTCTGACACGCCCTCCATAACGACAGCCTGAATCAAACGCTGTTCACTGGGCGTCAGACAGGAAAGAGCATCCAGGGCTTCCGCGATGAGAAGCCGGCGCATGACGGTATCCTCCGCGGACTCCACGCGCCTGTCGGTTGGAAAGGTGGGATGCACGCCCTCTTCGTCCATGCGTTCCAGGGACAGGAGCAAGCCTTCCTCGCGTTCGTAGCCATACCGCTCCCTGCGGTCGGCCTGGGAATACGCTTTGTACACCGCTTCGGTGACTTCGACCTCCTCGCCGTCCACGGTGATCACATAACGGACGGAGCCGTCCGTATCGACATGCTTTCTGTAATTGCGGGTTTTCTTCCAATACTGCATTTGTATTTCCTCCAGTCAGTTTTTTGGTGATGGGCGTCAAAAACTGCTGGGGAAATGGCGGTGAACGGCAACCCGGCCCTCCTTTGCCGGGCTTGTCCCTGATGCGTGCAACAAAAAAGCGCGCCCGCCAAATGGCGAACGCGCATGGTGACTTTATTTCCGCAGATTCAGATGAACCGCCGGATGAACTTTCAGGGGATGGGGGGATAAAAAAGGCCGCAATCCACCATCGGATTACAGCATGAGGTTGGTCTATATCGTTTTGCCGGCGGCAGAGCCGCCGATGCTTTCTTCGGCGCATACTCGTTCCCCCATAAAAGGGGAGCGGGTTTGACTGCACATTCCCCTTTCCTCACCAATAAGGGGAGTGTACTGCGCCTACACCATTAAAATACCATCAGATTATCCGAGAAATATCCAAAGAGAAATTGATCTGTTTTATACGATAATGTCAAACTTGTAGCCTGCCTTGCTCACGCTCACAATGTAGTTGCGGACATCCGGCGTGACCTGTAGTTTCCTGCGCAGGCTGCTCATGTGGTTTATGATCGTTTTTTTGTGTATGTCGAACTGATATTCTTCACCCCAAATCAAGTATGTCAGGACTTCAAATGTATACACGCGCTGCGCATGGGGGATCATCAGCGCCAGAATCTCGAACTCCTTCGGCGTCAGGTCTATTTTTCGCCCAAGCACCTCTACTGTGCGGGTCTCCAGGCAGAAGTACAAAACGCCGTCCGTTATTATGGTGAGGGGATCGGTGGCTTTTATCGCGCTGTCGAGATAAAACTGTATGGCGTCTTTGCCACTGGACTCCGCAGCCTGCCATTGGTTTGTGGCATTTTTAAGATAGTCGGATGCCCCGCGCTGCAAAAGAGATGCCCGCTGTGCGATGTTGCATCCCGATGGGATGAGGATAATGGGCGGCGCGTTAAACCTGCGCAAATAGTCAAGCGGGCCATTTCCGACACGGTCTACGCAAATTGTAATGCACACATAGGGTTCCTTCAAAAAACGGCGAACCGCTTCCTCGACAGAATTCACGAATCGAAAATATACGCCGTGGCTTTTCCATTCCTTGCGCACAGTGCCATATTCGCTTTCGCAATAGCCAATACCTAAAACCATGTGTGTCATAACGTAGCCTCCTGTCTGTGGAAGCGACACCGCCGCAACAGGCGGTGGTGTCGCTTAATTCTTCGTTCCTGTTCTGTTCACCGATGTACTGCCAGCATCTTGCACACCCTATGTTTGTCATTGCGCCTACTCCTTATATCAACGACCGCTATCCCGATTAAAATCGGAAGTCCTCCTGCCACAATAACAAAGTTCAAGCTTGGCAAAAAAATCCTCCATAGTCATGCGCCTGTCAATTTCGTCATAGACACGAATTTCACGTCCGCTTGATGATTTACTATATATCATATCATCGGTTACTGTTACATACTCATTATGCCATACACCTGAACCTTGCAATAGCACACTTACAGTAGGCTGATCGCCAACAGCCCAAGTTTCGCCGTATGGGAATGTGCCATACCCAGTCCTTTTTCCCATTGCATCATTAAAATCCAACATTTGATTTACGAGATATTCTCCAATTGCACCGCAAGGTTTTACTTTAGTTACAAGCTCTGCTAACGTGATATTCATACCGGAGTAAACACTTGCCGGTATCTGCCATAGAGGAATATTGCTCTCGAACACAATTTGCGCTGCAAGTACATCCTGCATCATGTTAAAGTCGCCTTTGCCGTCTGGGTAGCCGCCTCCGCCAATCCAAATCGCAGTCATTTTGTCAGCGATTTGTGGCTCTTTGATAAGAGCAATCGCAAGGTCGGTGAGACACCCTTGCAGTGCAATATATAGTGGCCTTTCGTCATCCTTCAAGGCCTCTTCAATGATAAAATCCGCACCGGGTGATTCTGGCAAATTATCTCTATCAGCGATTTCTTGCTTCGCACCTCTAATCAAAGGAATGTCATCAATTTCCATAATATCAAGGATTTTTCGCCCTTCAGCAAAGCTTTTTTCTGTACTTGTAAAACGCTGCTGCGCAAATTCTGGTATTGTTCTGTTACAATACTCAAAATGACCCGCAATGATACCAACAATAATTTCGGACGGTGTCATTAAGTGATGAGCGATTGCAAAATGGTCATCTGCCTCACACGCCACATCCGAATGCACAATCACTCTTTTTTTCTTGGAATCGGGCACTTTAAATCCCAATCTATTCAGTATTTCTTCTCTCTTCATAACTCCACCTGTACCTTGTGAAGCTGCCCGTCCCGAAAATCCGGGAGGATATCGCCGTCAACCGCCGTACCGTCAACGGTGATATGGGAAGTGCCTGTCTCCTTGTGATGTGGGTTAAGGATGGTAATGTGGTAGTCTGCTCCACGGAAGGAGCGAGTCATTTCTATACGCTCCCATGTCGATGGAAGGCAAGGACGAACCCGCAGGCCATTGAAGTCGGCGATGATGCCCAGAATGCCCTCATAGAGCCCCATGAGGCACCATGCCGAGGTGCCTGTGGTCCACGACTGATAGCTCTTGCCGTAATAGGCGGGATGGGGGGAATAGCAGTTGGTGAACACATAAGGCTCCGCCCCCGACTGCATAGACGGATTTTCCTCGCTGTCCGGCATAATCTTTTTGAGCGTTTCATACGCCTTGTTTCCCCGGCCCGCCTTGCAGTCCATCAGTACTTTGAAGCCGGTGGCGTGGCAGTATATCCCGCCGTTTTCAAAGAGGCCGGGAAGCATGCCTGACATCCTGCCCACCTGGGGGTCGTAAACAGGATAGGGGGGCAGATTCAAGGGGAAACCAAAGTCGTGCTCCATGCCGTCCACCGCAGCCAACACCGCGGCCAGCCGCTCCGGGGGCGCCACATCCCCCAAAACCGCCCAGGTTTGGGCGTTGAGATAGATGTGGCTTCCCTTGCTGCTTTGCGCACCAATGGGGCCGTCCTCGGTAAGGGCACGGGCGTACCATTTCCCGTCCCATGCGTGGTCGTTGATAGCAGTTTTCAGGATGTCGAACTCTCTACGCAGCCGAGCGGCATACCCCGCATCTCCCGCTCGGTCCACCACCGCCGCCAAATCCCGAAGCGCCATGCAAAACTGGTGGGACAGCATGACCGATTCGGCCCCATCATCGGTGGTGATGTTGAGCGCGTCATTCCAGTCTGCAAAGTATATACGGACTAGGCCATTCCTGCCTTTGTCGGCGATAAGCCGGTTGACGGCAGCCTTTACGTGCTCCAGCACCGTCGCTTCCCCGCCATCCTGCCACTGAATACGCTCATTCAGAACGAAAAAGTCTCCCGTCTCCCGGATCAAACGGCACACCGCCCAGATGATCCAGAAAGGCTGGTCGGAGTAGCGTGTGTCATCATAGGGATGCCAGGTGAGGACGGCGTGACCGTCCCTGAACTGATGGCGAAGGCATTCCAATATTTCATCTTTTGCCTTGTCCGGACGGTAGCTCAGTAGTGCGGCGGCAATTTGCAGGTTGTCCCGAACGCCCTTTTTACCCACGATGCAGAAATCCACCTGTTTTTTTACCCAACTGTTCATGATGGCATTTACTTTTTCGTCAGGGGTCGCGACTGATAGTGATTGATACTTGGCAAAGTATGCCTTTTCCGCAGCCGCCAGCTCCCGCTCTGCCCGTCCCGCCTCATGATAGGCGGCAGTGGTCGCCCTGGCCTCCTCCACGGTTTCTGCAATACCGTAGAGAACCTGTATCTCTTTTTCCTCGCCGGGATGTAGCATCAGCTTGTGCTGGAGAACACCACCAAGAATGAACAGGGCACCCTCCGAATTGGTGCAGTCCTTTCCCTCCGCTACCACAGAGGGCCTCTGAAAGAGGGCGCAGGCCGAAGCATCGGGCAGAGTCAATGTGCTGCCGCTGCCGCAGAATGCGGAGAGTTCCCCGTCAAAAGCGGCTACCTGCTCGGTGGAGGATAAAAAGCCGTTGTACCGTCCATGGGGAGCAAAGGGGTGCGCAGAGGCGCAAAACACGCCGTTTAAGTCCGGGTCAAACCGGGTGGTCATGGTGCGGTACATCTCGTAGTACCGGGGGTAGGAGAACCCGTCCAGATGAAAGGTGACGGCAGAAAAAACACTGATGCGCCGAGAAATGTCCCCGGCGTTTTTAATTTTCAGGGTCCACACCTCGTGGAAACCCCGCTGGGGTACAAACAGCCGCCAGGAGGCGGCGACGCCCTTGTACCTGGAAGAAATCGTTGAGCATCCGATGGCGTGGGAACAGGCGTAGTCCTCCACAGGGGTGTTCAGCGGCCCCTGTCCAATGTTCCACGCATCACCCATTTCATCATCCCGCAGGAACACATAGCGGGCTTCGTCCCGGTTTATTTGACACATATGGGCTTCGGCATCCAGATAGTAACTGCGTCCGTGCCCCATCTGGGACACCTGCGCGCAGTAACGATCCTCATTCCAGAGGTAGTTGTACCAGTGCCGGGGCGGAGCGGGCGTCAGGATGCGGCAAGCGTTGCCTTCCTGCTCAAAACGGTAAAGCGGATCCATCTACCTCACCTCGCTTTTTGCATAAAATGCCCGGTGGCGGCCATCCATCCAGCCATCAGCGATGACAAGGAACTCCCCGGTGAGGCGGATATCCTCAGAGGATGTTCCCACTTCCACCACAAAACGCCCCTTCTCTACCTTCCAGCGCATATCGGCATCCAAAAACGCCGTCTGGCTGGCCTGGATGGTGAAGGTGATGGTCTTGCTCTCGCCGGGAGCAAGGCCTACGCGCCGGAAGCCTGCCAATTCCTTGACAGGCCGGGCCATGGAAGCGTATTCGTCACAGAGGTAAAGCTGTACCACCTCGTCCCCGGCCACATCGCCCGTGTTAGCTACGGTGAAGCTGACCTCCACGCTACCGTCAGGGGCAATCTCCGAAGCGGAGATACGCAAATCAGAATACGCGAACTTCGTATAGGACAGGCCATGGCCAAAATAATATCGAGGGGCATGGGGGCAGTCCACATAATCGGCAAAGGCGATAGAACCACCCTGGTGCCACTGGGAATTCCAGGGATGATTGTAGTAAAGGGGCACTTGCCCGGCATTCCACGCCACAGTGACCGGCAGCTTCCCTGAGGGGCTTGTTTCCCCAAGTAATACGTCCACTACCGCCTGGGCGCCACATTCCGAAGGAGACCAGCACTCTAAAATGGCGCTCAAGTACCTGTCTGCGGCGTCGGAGGAAATGGGGCGGCCGTCAAAGTGGACGCCGACCATGGGTCTGCCCAGCTCTGCCGCCGCATGGAGAAAAGCATCCTGGCAGGCAGGCAGGTTGATGTTGGTGGCGTCCACGCCCTCTCCCATGGTGGCCATAGAGCAGGTGCCGTGCTTGCCGCCCAGGGTGAGGATGAGGATATCCGCGTTTTGGGCGGCTTCCAGGGCTTCCCCAAAGCGGCTCTCGTCTGCCCCCGCGACAGGATAGCCGTAGGCATAGGTGATTTCGGCATCGGGCAGCCGTGTCTTAAGCTCTTCGAGCAGACTCCGGCAGTCCGGCTTCTGCCGCTTGAGGATGGGGTCAAATTCCGGCGTTTCGTCCGACTGCACATGGGTGCCGGGGATGGTGACGATGGTTTCCGGGTCGGCCTGCTGGGTGCCGCTTACCCCGGCAATGGAATTGGCTACGGCAAAGACGGATTCCATCATACATAGATGCGTGTAACCGCCGAACATTTTCCGGGCATAGGCGGCATGGGGGCCGATGATCGCGATCTTTTTCACCTTTCGCAGCGGCAAAACACCGTCGTTTTTCAGCAGCACCAGAGATTCCCTTGCCGCGCGAAGAGACAGCTCCTTATCCCGCGGCTGAACGGCTGCCTGCCGGAGCGGTTCTCCCTCCAAAGCAAAGGGATGCTCGAAAAGCCCCATACGGAACTTGGCGGTGAGCTCGTGGAGCACCGCCCTGTCCAACAGGGCCATATCCGCTTCGCCCAGGCGGAAGCGTTCAAGCAGATCGGCGTTGTAGCAGGACTGGTTGGGCAACTCCACATCCATCCCCGCCTCTAGGGCGGCAAGGCCGGCATCCGCAGGCGTTTCGTAGAGATGTTGGGCGCCGTGGGCATTGTCTATGCCGCCGTAGTCGCTTACCACGGTACCGTCAAACCCCATTTTCTTGCGCAGCAACTCATCAAGCAGGGTTTTGGACACCGAGGTCGGCTCCCCGTTGATATTGCAGTAGCAGGGCATCACGCCTGTTAAGTCCGCTTCGGTGATGGCAGCCTGGAAGGGCTTTGCGAATACCTCTTCCAGCACGCGGGTGGGTACCTCGCTGTGTGCACCGTGAATTCCCCCTTGCCCGGTGTGGAACGCCACAAAGTGCTTGGCAGTGGCATCGGTTTTGCGGCCCGCCGTTTCCGCGCTTTGCAGCCCCCTTGTAAGCGCCGTGCCCATAGCGGACACCAGCGCCGGGTCCTCCCCATAGCATTCCCCTTGCCGCCCCATCCGGGGGTCGCGGGCTACATCTAAAACTGGAGCCAAAACTCGGGTAAAACCGCAGGCGGCCTCCTGACGGCTGACCGCACTGCCGATTGCCTCCTCCAGTTCGGGGTCAAAAGACGCCCCGCGGGCAATGCCGGCCGGGAAACTGGTGGCATCCTGAATGAACGCACCGCACATCCCCTCCATATGGAAGATGGCGGGGATGTGGTGGGGAGAATTTTCCATCACGATGGTTTGGACGTCCCGTTGCCATTGGGCCACATCCTCCAGCGTCTCAAAGCGGCGCACCTCCAGCGTGGACACTTCGCCCACGCCATAAGGGGTGTTTTCGCGGATGTAGACAAAGTCCAGCGCCTGGGCATCCCATGTGGCAAGCCCCACGATCTGGGCAAGTTTTTCCTCTAAGGACAGCTCCTCCAGCAGGGCCGAGGCCCGCTTTTCCGGCGGCAGGGCCGTGTTTATATATGCTTGTGACATAGACCCAACCTCCTTACAGCTCCTCGCCATTTGTTGCGATGACATGGGAATACCAAAGGGCGGAGTCCTTCAAAACCCGTTTCTGTGTGGGATAGTCCACATAGATAAGCCCGAAGCGCTTGTCGTAACCCTCCGCCCACTCAAAGTTGTCCAGGATAGACCAGTACTGGTAGCCCCACACCGGAATACCGTCGTCCACCGCCCGCTTGACGCCATGGAGGTACCCCTTCAAATATTCAATGCGCTGCGGGTCGTGGACGGCGCCGTCCGACATGACAAAGTCAATATTAGCCATGCCGTTTTCGGTAATCATCATGGGCAAGCCCCAACGCTCATGGAAGAAGGTCATTGCCCAGTAGAGCACCGTGGGGGTGATGGCCCAGCCCATCAGAGTTCGGGGCAGGCCGGGATAGACATGAGGATTGGGTTTGCTTCCATGGTCGTTGAAGTTATCCGAGAGATAGCAGTTAAAGCCCATAAAATCCAGTGGCTGCGCGATGATTTTTTTGTCCACTTCCGTAAGATATTTGGCAAGCTCTTGCTGGGGCTCCATGCCCATTGCGGGGTCCATCCACCAGTGGACATTGTGAAGATTCAAGGCCGGGTTGAACGTGCTTGCCTTGGCCTGGGCGATCCCTTCCGCCGTCTCTTCCCACGGCGTGAAGATGGTTCCCGTGAGGGCCAGACCGACTTGCGGGGCCCTGGCGCAATGCTCTCGCAGAGCCTTCACCGCCTTGCCGTGGGCCAACAGAATATTCTTCGTCACCGTGCATATCCGCCAAAGGTACTCCGGCGCGTTTTCATCGCAGGGGCAGAAGGGGGCGTGCGTGCCCTGGTGGTAGCCCAAATCGCCAAAAACAGAGGGCTCGTTGATGGTCATCCAGTGGGTGATCTTGTCACCTAGCCCCTCTGCCAGCGCCCGGGTGTATTCGGCAAAGGCGTCGGAGATTCCCTCCCACAACCAGCCTCCTTTTTCATGGGCCCACATGGGGAGGTCCCAGTGGTAGATGGTACACAGGGGGGTGATTCCGGCGGCAAGCAGCTCGTCCACCAGATTGGAGTAGAACGCCAGTCCCTTGGAGTTCACCTTGCCCGGTTCGGGAATAATGCGGCTCCAGGCGACGGAAAAACGATAGGACTTCAGCCCAATTTGCTTCATCAGGGCCACGTCCTCTTTGTAGCGGTGGTAGTGGTCACAGGCCACATTGCCGTTTTCAAAGTGCTTCACGCGGCCTTCGCTCAGGGCATCCCAGATACTGGGGCTTTTTCCGTCATCGCTCGAGGCCCCTTCTATTTGATAGGCGGCGCTGGCGGCCCCCCAGAGAAAATTTTTCGGAAAGCTCATGGCTTTATCCTCCTTCCACATTACTCGGTGATTAGCCGGAACTGGACTGCCGGAATCGTGCCGTCCAGCTCGAAACGGATGCCCTGATTGCTCTTCTGTCCTTCGAGCGTCGCGAGGACATTGCCCACCGGGTCCATCGCTTCCAGCTTGGCGGTAGTGGCCTTTACCGTGATAGCCCCCTCCAGCGTATCGGCGTAGAGCTTGCCGGCAAAGTGGACTATTGTAAAGGCAAATCCGGGTATGACCTCCGGGCCGGGGGACATGGTGGTCTCGTCCATGCCGGTGTCGCTCATGGCGCTCAGCAGGTATTCCTTTGCGCCGCTAAGTTCCTTCTGACCTACGGGAATCAGGGAGATGGAGATGCGCTCGTTGTTCACCTGAGCGGTTATGGTATCGGAAAGAACGATATTTTTCTCCGGTGCGCCGGAGAAATAGCCGCAGTAGGGGGTGCGGATGGAAAAGCGGGAATGGTCGGGGTCAAAGCACAATTCCTTCGTGTCCGAGATGAGCTTGCCGTCCACATAGCCGGTGTCCTCGCTCAATAAGCCCCATTCCTTAAACGCTTTATCGAAGATAGCGGCAACCTTGCGGTAGTCGCCCATCTGAGATGCTTCGGTAATATTGTCAAGCACCAGCGTCTGCTCTCCAAGATGAACCCCAGGTTCTACTTCCTTTGTGCCTTCCGCCGCCAAAGCCAGCCGCCGGGTATCCATGGACTGCCGCCAGGCATCCCGGAAGGGACTCCAGGCATAGTAGACGGCGTGTTTGGCGTCCCGCAAGTCGCCGCCGTTGAGGAAGCCTGCATTGATGGCTACATCGGCATCTCCCTGATAGGCATTCCCGCCATCCAAAAATACATTGCGCATTTGTGTGATGTAGGGAAGGAAGCAGTTGGGCATGGTGTGGAAATTAGGCAGCGTCCGCAGATCGTTCTGTGTGAATACAACATCGGCGCGATTCTTGGCGGGCGCAATCAGTCCCCCCAGGAACATGGTGGCCATGAAGCCCCACTGACAGATAACGGCGGGGTCATTGTAACAGTCGAATACATTCAGAATTTCATCGGCGGGTTGATCGTCCCAGCTTTCCGAGGTGTGGTGGTTGTATAGGATAAGGCCGTCCCAGTCGTTGAGGCAGGCGTAGGCAACAGTGTGGACAGTGGCAGTGGAATGAAAGGGGTGTTCCCCATACTCGTTCCATTCGGAAAGCATGAAAGGCTTGCCCTCTATAACGGCCACCGAGCCAAGGGAAAGCAACGTGTTGCCCAGCGCGCCAATCCCTTGCTGCATCGTGAGGGGATTTGCGGAGACATACTCCATTGGCCCGGCAAGGGTGTAGGTGTTGTCATCCCGGAAGGGCGGGATGGGGTGGTTAAAATAGCAGTTGTTCTCCATGATGTCGCCGTCCGAGTGGCCATAAACATCGGCGGCGCCGCCAAGTAGATTGGAGCAGACCACAGGAACCCTGACACCAAGGGAAATCACGTAGTCCCGCATCCTCTGGTAAAATTTTCTATTCATCAGGATGCCGAATTCCATATAGTCGGCATACCGGGCGGGGCCTATATCGGCATCCCACTGACCCATAGGCTCATTGGTTGGCTGGACAAAGCTGCCTTGCACCACCCCCACAGTCCCGGCAGCCGGGTCTTCGTCCTCTTTGAGGGCGCAGATGTTCTCAAATGTCCATGCCGCCGCCAGCTTCTCACGAGTGTGATACTTGGCGAGCAGATACTCATTAAAACGCTTCTGCCGCTCATCCCGGTAGGGCTGCAGTTCAGGATTCCAGTTTGTATCATCTGTGCCTTTAATGGCGGATTCCTCATTGGAAAGCTGGACGGTAATGACCGCAGGATCATCCACGATAGCAAGGCCGGTATAGGGATTCACATGGGTTAGCAAGACTTTTGCGTATTCTTGCGCCCGCTTGGTCAGTCCTTCGTTTAGCACCGGATAGCACTTTGCCGTGGCGGGAAATCCGCCGGGATAGTCCAAATCGTCTCCGGGCAGAAATTCCCTCGCCACCAGTAGGTCGATGTGGAGGTAAATGCCCTTTTCTTTAAGCTTTGCAAAGAAATAGTCGAAGCGATCCAGCCCCTCGGGGTTGAAGCTTCGGGTGTTGCCGCTGTCGTAGTCGAGCAGAGGCGCGTCCTTCCGGGCAGTCCAGGAACAGGGTGCATCGCCCGGGGCCGCATCAGCGGCGTGGAGACGGATGATATTCACACCCATGCTTGCAAACCTATCCGCCATTTTCTCGGCAGTCTCATGGTCGGGACAATTGGAACGAGCGGCAATGTTAAAACCGAAAAACCGGGCGCGCGTGCCGTCCTCAAAGTAAAAGTGGCCCTTGGATGCCCGGACAAAACCGTGCTTACCGGCGGGGGCGTCCAGTAGATGCGAGAAATCCAAAGCTCCCATATTGGGCTCGGCTTTGTGGATACGGATGTGTTGTTTCATGCTGATATCCTCCTAATCGTGAATGATTTCGATTCCTGCCGGAGCGGTCCAGTTACATTTTATCGTTCCGTCAGGTTGTTTTTGCCATGAAACGCTGAGCGTTCCCTTTGGCGTGATGACCGTTCCCTCGGCATAGTCCAAACAGCCGGGGATAGGCTTGACGGCAATCTTTTCATATCCCGGCGCTGCCGGGCGGACACCCAGTGTGACGGCTGGCAACTCATAGAGAGCCAGCGCACCCCAGGCGTGGCAGTCACTGCGCTGGTCTGTGTCATTTTCAACACAGGTGGTGAGGTGATTTCGCAACATTTTTCGCCACGGTTCCCACAACCCGCCTGTGCGTTCATAAAGGCCAACCTTTTCCAGTGCCCGAAACAGGTAGAAGTACATGGCAACAGAGCACTGAGCAAATTTTGCAGGGTTATCTAGAGCGGCAACCAAAAGCGGTTTTCCTGCTCCTGCCGATACTGTCCCGGTGAGGATTGCAAATATCTGTGCGTGTACGCTATACTCCAAAACACCGGGGCCGTCCAGATAAATGCCCTCGCTGTCGAGGCAATGGATATTAACAGCCTTCTGCAACGCTGCTGCACGTTCGCGGTATTCACGAGCGGTATCGTGTCGTCCAAGATAGTCGCAAAGCTCAGAGGCCCTTTGCAGCCCCAGCACATAGAGCAGACTTTCCATCGTGATGGGCCCTTTCAGCCCGGCGGAGGGCATCCCGTCCGTCTTTTGCCAGGCAGGGCTCCAGTCAATGAAGGACCAGTAGTCGCCCTTGTTTACCGTACCCAGCTTCCCAACTATGCCATTTTCCTCAAGATGTCGGTCAAAGTAATCCAAAATCCCGTCTACAGTCCCCAAGTATTTTCGCAGGAAACTCTTGTCCCCGAAGTACATCATATGGTCATGCAGCATTAGGATATAGTAAATGGAAAAGCCGGGAATGATGTTTGGCCCTGTGTTGGGGTAGCTGCAATTGGGGAGGCCGTCGTATCGCCTCGCGTGTGAAAACATCTCAATGGTTTCCCGTGCAAGCCGGTCATCAGCGGATATGGCATAGGTATATAATATCTGACTCCGGGTATCCATAATGTATTGCAGCTGTTCGTAAAATGGGCAGTCCGTATAAGTTTCCTGCATACACCGCCTCAGAGAGCGCAGGGAGATGTCCCAAATATCCGTCAAGCTTCTGTCAGAGGTAGTGACCTCTGTTTGCACATCCAGTGGATAGCCGGTTTCCAGATAGTTAAAACCGCAAACGGTCAGCGGTTCATCTCCCGTGCAAATATCCAGCCGCACAAAACGGAAGGTACGCCACCAAAACGGCGCAAATTCCTGCGGGAGCTCCGGCGTGCCGCCTCCGGATGGCCGGAATGTGTCGGTAAAGCCGCAGAGGAGGCCATGAACCCAGTCTGTGCGGTCGCCCTTTACAGGGAACCAGTGTTGCTCGCTCGGCGGCTCCAAAACATATCCCTCACTTGTGAGCAGCTTGACTTCTGCACCCTGTCCTCCGGTGAGCCGAAGACTCAAAAAGCCGGTGGTCAGTTCTCCGGCATCCAACTCGACCCAAATATTGCTGTGAGCAGGGATTTCCACCCTGCCCTCACCGTAGCATAAGGCGTTCCAATCCTCCTTGACTGCGGAGCAGCGTTCCCCCATGACTCCCAGGAACAGTTGGGGTATTTTGAGCATAGTCGGAATCGGTCGAGGGAACAAATTCCCGGGACTGATATTTCTGGATACTGCATCAAATGGGTATGCCGCCGCGGTTTCCCATCCGCTGTCGTCATAGCCGGGGTTCTTCCATGCAAGGTCCCCGAAACCATCGCGATCTTCCAAAACTTGGAGTGGGGCGAAGCCATCCCCTTCAGGTATCTGACGGAAGCCATCATCCATTCGGCACTTCCAACCCTCATTAAAACCGTGTCCGCCTACATCTCCCACATAGAGACCGGGGGTATCCGAGTGAAAAATACTGTGGTTTGCGGGAGTGAGTACCCCGTAGTGGAGAACCTCTACCGCCAACACGTTTTCTCCTTCCCGAAGCCAGGGGGCGATGTCAATTTCATCATAAAACCAAACCTGATCATCGCCCTTGGCTGGGCCATATTCGACAAATGTATTGTTCACATACAGCTTGTATCGGGAATCGGCGGAAATTCGCAGGATAAGGCGCTGCGGAAGCGTGTCCACGAGAAAGCGCCTGCGAAAAAGAGCAAGACAGGTGCGCCCTCGCACGATTGTTCTGTCCTGAAACCAAATCCAATTTGATTTCCAAACATTCAAGTTGTTCACCTTCTCATTATTGTAAAATTCGGCTTGTGGTTGTAATTATCGATTGCAAAAAACCGTGAAATCTGTTATAACCCGTAATAAGGAGGCATAACCATGGATTACATTGAGTTTTGCAAAGCCTATTGTGTCGCAACCAGCATTCCGGTTACACTGCTTGACGGTAGAAAAGCGATTTACTCCTCCGGCGGAGAGCTTCTCACCCTGGAGCCCTCCGGTATATTGGATACCGACTTGGTGCCATGGAGCGGGAATCCCGCTTTTTGCCGCCACAGTGCGGATATTGAGTATGGCCGGGTACAGGTGGAGGGAACCACCTTGAGCATTATTTTAGGTCCTATGTTCGATACACCCGTAACCGAACAGGTGGTGCGGGCGTATATTGCGGATACCGCGCTTCCCACGGGGCGCTGGGATGACATTCGGGAGTTTCTTCACTCAATCCCCAGAATCACACATTCCCGCTTTGCGTGGAATCTGAGCTTGATTCATATGTGCGTTAACGGAAAACCCGCGGATTTGGATCAATTATATGCCAGTAGTTTGTACGACATAAACGTGCTACTAGGCAAAACTATGGCCCGACAAGACCCATTGGCGGACAATCCGGAGCAAAACACATATCGCGGGGAAAGCATACTGTTTCAGCTAATTAAATTAGGCGATTTGCCGTCACTTGAAAAGCAGTTGAAATCTGCCCGATTTCCCATGGTATTCGGAACCTATGCCACTACTCCCCTTCGGCAAGCCAAGAACCTGTTCATTGTCACCGTGACAAAGGCTGGTATGTTGGGCGCAATTCCCGGCGGAGGCGATGTGGAGAAGGTCTATCAGCTCATCAATATGTATATTCGGGAATGCGAGCAACTACAGAACATTGATGCGGTCTATGCGCTGATGTTCTCCATGCTCAAGGACTTTTGCCGGATCACGGGAGAGTCTAAGCTGCCGGAGGAACTATCGGCCGATGTGTATGCCGGCGTCAATTATATCCGTGCCCACACCAACGAACCAATAGGGGTGGAGGATGTGGCCCGGCATATCGGTCGCAGCGAATCTTATTTGGCCAGCCACTTCCGGCAGGAGCTGGGAACAAGTGTGGGCGCTTACATCACGCAGTGCAAGCTCGAAAAAGCACGAAGTCTTCTCCGTCACAGCGACCGTACGTTGGCCGAGATTAGCGCTTATCTGTGTTTCTCCAGCCAATCCTACTTTCAAAATGTCTTCAAAAAACAGTTTGGTGTCACCCCCACTCAATATCGAAGGAAGCACCGGAGTCTCTGAGTATGGATGACGTACAATGACCAAAGCACTGCCTTCCGTGGGCTCATGGTTCGCAGAAGGCAGTGCCTATTTTATAATTACTTCCGAGTCTTGGCGGCCTTCTTTGCAGTTTTCTCGGCAGCCTTGGCTTTCTTTTCGGCCTCTGCCTCCAAGTACTTGCGGTTCTCGGCATCGAAGTTGAGTCCCTTCTTGTTGCAGCGCTCCTTCAGGTCGGCAATGCGATCTGCTTCCTTCATGGCCTCCGCCTCCTCGGCCTCGCGGCGTTCATGTTCCTCGGGCGAAATCCACTCCTCACCCCGGGCTAAAGCGGCCTGCTTCTTGCGCTCGATGAGCTCGGCGCTGATAACCGGCATTTTCTTCTCAATGTCGAGCATCGGCAGCAGAACAAGAAATGCCACTGCCAGGATGATATCGAACAGATAGAAGGCGAGCGTCATAAAGCTGATAATGCTGCCGCCAGGGATTATACCTTCCATATCCACAAAGCCCAATCTCAAAATGGCGGATTCATACCCGCCGGCAAAGGGAGCGTATATGGCGTTTTGGATGGCTACGATGATGGCCACACCCAGCAGACCCTCCAATCGGACGTGGGATTTGTGCTCTACGCTGTCATACGAGAAGAGGAGAAGCGTACCCCAGATATAGTTGTTGGGCAGCATGCCCAACTGACGCATAAAGCCTGCGGCCATTGCCACCGGCACGTTACTGGGCATCATCCAGCCAAGCACCGAGCCCAATAGCACAAGTAGATACCCACACCAGGTGACATTCCTGATGCCGAACTTCTTGGCAATGGGATAAATGGCAATGGCGCCCAGGCCCAATGGTATCCCGGTGACCACCTGATAGAGCGTGTACATGAAAGGATTATTGGCGCCATCCAGCATGAACTTGATGTAGAAGTACTGGACGTTACCGCCCTTGAAGTTGTCCACAATACCGCCCACGGTCATCAGGATCATAATAATCATGAAGTACTTGTTTGTAACCAGGGCGCGAATCTGTTGTTTCAGCGGGATGCGGTTTTCATTTTCGATGCCAACCTCGTAGGCCACATCCTCGGTGATACGTTCTCGAGTATAAAAGTATTCCAGCAGAAGCAAGGGGATGGCGACAATTGACAGGCCAATCATGAGGATTGGATAGCCGGTGATGTCCTTTTCAAGCCACAGGGGCAAAACGACCATATTTATAACCATACCGATGATCATGCCGGAGATAAGAGTCCAGCACACCTGCCTGGTGAACTTCAAGCGGTACTTCTCGCTCGGGCTGCGGGAAATCAGGGAGACAATGGTATCCCTGAACAAATAAAAGTAGACCGAGCCCACCGTGTGGTAGCAAATGATAAGAGCAAAGAAATAAAACCAGTAATTCTCACCCAGACCGCCCCCTCCGGGGAACAGAAAGATAAGGCCGCCAATGATAATGCTGACAAAGCCGAATATTAAATGCCATGGGCGCATACGGCCTTGGCGAGACTGGGTATGCTGGATAAGCCAACCGTTGACAAGGCCCAACCCTACTGCCAGCAGCTTGGCCACGGTCATGACCACTTCGTATCGGCCGCCCATGGCCTGCACCATAGCAATATTGCCGGTGCCGTAGATTGCACCTACCTGTTGGGTGAAGAATTTTTCTACCAACGCAGCAATGGTGTTGACCACGAAGATCAGACCCAACGGACCAATCAGGTGGCCCAAGATCAACTCCTTGCGAGAGACGGTGCGTGTTTTGGCCTTGGAATCCATAAAGGGCTTCTCAAACAGTCCGCGACTGAGCAGGGTAAAAGGCTTGCGCATGACGATTCTCCTCTCTGAATTTTTGGAATGTTTTTCTAAACGCAACGGGGGCACAACCTTATGTTGCTTTCATTTTACCAGTAGCCTCATGGCCAATCTATCAATATTCACCATGATATTGTAATTTTCAGCGAAATGGAGTCAAAAATATTTGATTCTCTACGGGAGTATTCCACGGTTGGCAAGCAAGGCTGGTGGTTAACCACCAGCACGCTTGATGGGGCGCCTGCCCCATACCCCGTGGATCGCCCCCGCGTTGCGGGGACGGCTGCGCAGCCCTTGCGGGCCGCTATTTTTTCGTACCCAGGGTTACAGGTCGGACCGTTCTTGTTCGCGCTCCTGAACGCGCACTGCCGTTCCAAGCAACCGGTCCACGTTCTCCTTCACCAACAGAAGCTCACGCATTTCAGCCTTCGCCTGACGATACTCGGCGTTGGCTTTTTTCTTTTCCTCCAGGGCGGGAGCATACGCCGCGCGCAATGTTTTCACGGTGGGCAGCTTGTTATGCCTGCCATACCCCAAATCGTCAAAGGCGTTCTTGGCGGCCTCATGCAAAAGAATATCAGTCTCATGCTGTGCCCGGAATGCATCCGAGCGGCCGGACTTACGGTAGGCGGCATAGGTATCCCACGTCTTGGAATAGTTGACGATATGCTTTTGCAGTTCGCCGTTGGCTTTTAGTTCGGCCTCCAGGCTCTTCACCTTTTCAGATATTTCATTGTGGCGGGCGGTGGCCGCCGCTGTTTTTTCACGCAGGGCATCGTAGCTGTCAAGCCCATGCTCCTGAAGATAGATGAGCGTTTGTGCGGCCTGTTTGAGATTAAAAATCTTCGCCCAGCGTTCATACCCGGCGCCCTTGCGCTGCGCAATGATGGACTGGATATCTATGAGCAGACTGGGACGGCGCGCAGCTATCACGGCCTCCGAACTTCTACCGCCAGAAGAAACAATGCGGGTCCCCGCGATGCGTTCCCGAACGGCTTGCTCGGTGTGATCCCCGCGAAGGGTATTCATCCGCGCAGGCTGCTTCCACCCAGGCGCGAAAAAAGTCGTGTGCTTCCGCGCGGTGTTTATCGTGTATCCCGCCGCGCGCATGAGCGCAATGAAGTCATCAAAGGTCGCGGGGCTTTTATCGAGCGCGGCGTCGATGGCAGCACGAAGCTCGTCCTTATGTGACGGCGGTTTGCCATCGGGGAACATGTGCCGGGCGTAGTTTTTACCCCGGCTGGGCTTCGGGTTTTGTATGATTGAATAGCCATGCTCTACACAGAGGTGGTCGCTCACCCGGCGCAGCGCGAAGGCCGAGCCGATGAAGTTCCGAAACTTCCGCCGGCTGTCAAGGCTGGTGGAGTTCCAAACCACATGGTTATGGATATGCGACCTGTCCGTATGAGTGCAAACAAGAAAAGCGTAGCGGCCCTTTGTGAAGCGCATCGCCAGTTCGTACCCGATTGCGTTTGCTTCCTCCGGCGTGATCTCGCCGGGCAGAAAACTCTGGCGGGTGTGATAGGCGATGACATCATGCCCACCCTGATCCCGCCCGGTGAGAGATGCGTACCGGCTCTTTGTTAATAGGAATTCAGTGTCGGCACTTTCCGGCGCGCATTCAAATGAAGAAATCAGTTCGCCGTCTTCTGTTTTGAGCGGGTTCTTCATGTAGTCGGCCACATCGCGGAGCGCCTTCGCCACGCTGCGCCCCTTGCCGGTGTGTATGGGCGTGATGTGAGTGGTCGCCACTGGCTTCACCTCCTCATCGCCAGAGAAAAGAATTGGACTCCATCACGGCGATGGAGTCCCTCTGTGTGCAAGCGACCAACCACTAATTCATCAAAAACTCCCGCAGGGAATATTTTGCGTTGTCCAGCATGCCAATGAGCCATGCGGCGAGAGCCGGAAGCCCATAGGGGCTGACCATGAACGCGATCACCAGGAACGCGATCCCGCCCGCCATCTGCTGCGAGAAGAACAGCAGCGCCGCGCCCACGAACACAAGCACCGACAGAATCCAGAAGATAACCCCTGTCACTGAAATGATGAACGTGCAGAACGCAACGATGATCGTCAGCAGAAGCATGATGGGCGCCGCCAGTATTTTCAATAGTATTCTCATGTCCGCACCTCCTCTGTATCGATGGCGGTTATTCGCAATCGCAGGATAGAAGCTGTCCTGCGCAGGCCGGGCAACGCTCGGCATCGCAACCACTGTGATGATACTGGCCAAGACCTGCGTTGCAATCATGGCACACATCGCCGGGCTCCATGTTCTGGTCGAAGTCCCGGTCATCGCCAGCCCGAATCCGCTCGTATGTTTTTCCGTTGATCGAAATGTGTGAGCAACCGCAGCCGGTCCCCGGCGACATCTCCCTGCCGCAATCGGAACAGACAGCATATTTTTTGACTTTATCCTTTGCCATGAAAGCACCTCCTTGTTGTTGTGATGTTAACTCTTGTGTGCCTTGATTACAAGGCCCTTTGGCGTCTTTGTGTTACTTTATTTTCGCAAGCCCCGTAAGGATTTTATTTGTCTGCACCCACAGTGAATCATACTGGCGGCGCAGGTCCGCAAGGTCTTCGGCATAGATGTTGCGCGTCTCGTTGGCGCGCTTGGCAATCTGGTTGACATTAGTGGAGCAACGGCGCAGGAGTACCACCATCTCCCGCACATCAGACAGGTCGAGGTTGATATGGTAACCATCGATCAGCATCTTACGGGCGAAAGCGGAAAAGTTGCGGATGCCCGAAGCCTTCATTCGTTCACGGATCAGCGCAGCCTCCTCCTCGTTGGCCCAAAGCGCAAGTTGGATAGGACGCTGCCGGCTCTTTTTTTCACCTCTCACAGTTCCAGTTCCGGCGCGCTTCTATCCAGTTCCGCTTTGGGCGAGGGCGGCGCGGGGTTCTTCCGAGCTTCCCGTATCTGCTCCAGCACTGATTGCTTTTCATCAGGCAAGGTTTCGGGGGCGAGCTCCGCAACCTCATCGTGCGTCTGCCCATCGGTCAGGTCGGCCTTTGGGGACGCCATATTGTTGCGCAGGCCGTCTATCATGTTGTAGTTTTGCTCGGTGGACATCTCCATGGCGGCGAGGGGATTTTCAACCTCCTTCACATTTTCGTCCTTCAAATACGAGAGGGTGCGGGCGGTGTAGTAATCAGCCGCGCCGGAAATATCACTGCTGTACTTGCCCCAATAGAAATCACGCGCCCCGTTATCCACCGTGAACTGCCACGTCACAAACGGCTCTACCGCGTCCGGGTTGTGCCCGATGGCGAACCCGCGTCGGTTGTCAAAGCTGATTGAACGGATGACCTGGTACCCCTGGACGGCCTCTCCGCTTTCCTCGCGGCCGGGCAGCGCAAACCGCTCGGCGCCCAATTCCTCATACAGTTTGCGAGCATGCTTGGTGAAATCCTCCAGCAGTATGGGATGCGCTTTCATGTATGCGTAATCGAACGCCCCCTCCGGCAGGTCTAAGCCTGCCGCCCATTCTTTGTTATCGCGGGAGTAGCGGCCATCGTATTCATGCTGCTGTAAATTGTGCGCCAGTACAGCATTGACACGGGCAAAACCGTACTCCTGTATCACCGCCATTGCCGCGAGTTCCAGATTGTAATGGTAGGTCTCGTAATAGGATGCGCTGATTTCTGTGTCAATGGCCTGGGCGCAATATGCGTTGCGGTCCCTGTTCTCCTGATAGAGGGAAACCTCGTTGCGCCTGTCCGCGTCCTCGAACGCGAGCGGGTAAATAAGTTTATCAGGATCGACGCGCCCCAGGGTGTCTTCCATCATGGCGACGAAAAGCTCGCGGCAGAACTGCCGCTCCTCGCCGCTGTCCGTTTTTAGCTGCATGGAGAGGTAGCGGCCGCAGATGCCGACAGCTTCCTCCAAACTGTACTTCGCGGCGGTGTCGCGCCAGAAATCGGCGCCGGTTTCATAATTCCTTTCGTGTTCCAACAGCTTCACACTGTCCACGCCATACACGATGCCAAGCTCCGAACCGTTGTCCCAATTCACGAAAATGGTGCCGGTGTCGTCCACCAGGGATACCCGGCCCTTGTCGCCGGGCCGAAGCGCAGAGTATGGATCATTCATAGATACGAGTTCCACCCGCGCCCCTTCCGGGTACTGTTCCCGGAGCCGTGCAACGGCCTCTCTTGACGGCATTTTTTCATTCATGCTGCTTTCCTCCCGATATTTTTGTGTTCAAAATCCAGTTTGAATTGCACCCTGCCGCCATCGTCCTCCCCAAGCACAACAGCGGCGGCATAGGTCTTGCCGGTGCGCCCGCTCTTCAAATCAGAAAAGAAAACGCGCCCCTCGGAAAGGAGCGCGGCGGCAATCTTTTTGTCCAGTTTTTTCTCCTTCGTCTGCCAGAACCGAGAGTCCTTCCACAGGGCGAATTTGCAGGCGCGGCTGGAGCAGAAAAAGCCCTTCGCGCTCTCGGTCACATCCGCGCCACAGCGCGGGCATTTGCCCACCACATCGCCTTTAGGCCGCTCGGCGAACAGCGACGCATACTGCGGCAGCGGCACGGTGTGGGCCGCCACAAGCCCCTGTACGAGCCCGGCGATGCCCTCCATGAACGCGGAACCGGCAAGCTCCCCGTGCTCCACCGCTTTGAGTTTCTGCTCCCAATCGGCGGTCAGCAGCGACGACTTGATTTCATCCGGCAGTACGGAGATGAGGTTTGTACCCTTATCCGTGGGGATGAGCAGTTTCTTTTTGCGCTCCACGAAACCCGTCCTTACCAGCTTCTCAATGATGCCCGCGCGGGTGGCGGGCGTGCCCAAGCCTTTTCGTTCGGCGTCTTCGGGCATGTCATCTACTCCAGCCGTCTCCATAGCGGCCAGCAACAGGTCTTCGGTATACCGTTTGGGCGGGCTGGTCTTGCCCTCACGGACGGATGCCTCAACCGAAGAAAACACCTGGCCTTCGGGCAGTTCCGGCAGAGCCTTGTCGTCCTCGGCATCATCCTCTGCGGCATCAACCGATCCGCCTTTTTTCAGCCAGACGCGGAACGCGGCGTCCAGCATCTTCCAGCCGTCCTGCGCAACCGACTTGCCCTTCGCGGTGAACTGGTGGCCAGCACATTCCAGTATGGCCGTGACAGCCTCGAAGGTGTGCGCCTCTCCCACGGCGCAGGCCAAGCGCACGATCAGCATGACAAGGATGTTCCTCTCCCCGGTGGGAAGCGTGTCCAGGTCAAAGCCGCGCACCGTATTGGTGGGCAGCAGGGCATGGTGATCAGATACCTTCGCGTCATTCACCACCAGGTCGGGATTGACGGGAACCGGTACCTTCGCAAAGGGCAGCCGCATGACGGTGAGGTTGACGAGTTCGGGCAGGCCCTCGGCCATATCGCCGGTCAGGTAGCGGGAATCCGTGCGGGGGTAGGTCGCTAGCTTTTTCTCATACAACGACTGCGCGTAATCGAGCGTCTGCTGGGCGGTATAGCCGAGCAAGCGGTTGGCATCCCGTTGAAGCGTGGTCAGGTCGTACAGCTTGGGCGGGGCCTCGGTCTTTTCTTTTGACTCTACTGACAGAACGGATGCATCCATGCCGTCGCAGGCAGCGCGAACACCCTCGGCTTCATCCGGCGTTTTCCGCCTTTCCGCGGCGGCGGTGAACCCGCCCGCGTCAAGAACAGGGGTGTAGAACGGCTCCGGCGTGAAACCCTGCGCGGCAGCCTCGCGAGAAACGATCATCGCCAGCGTGGGCGATTGGACACGCCCCACGTTGAGGGTGGTCCCGTACAGGATCGAAAAAAGCCTGGTGCCGTTGATGCCCATCACCCAATCGGCCTGTGTGCGGCAGAGGGCGGCATGATAGAGGTTGTCGTAATCGGTGCCATCCGCAAGATTATCAAACCCGGCGCGAATGGCGGCATCCTCCATACTGGAAATCCAAAGCCGCTGTACAGCCTTTTTGCAGCCGCAGTATTCGTACACCAGCCGGAAGATGAGTTCGCCCTCGCGCCCGGCATCGCAGGCGTTGATGACACTCTCCACATCAGTCCGCTTCATCAACGAACGTAGGGTGTCAAGCTGCCTTTTCTTATCCTTGGATGCCGTGTACTGCCATTCATCAGGCAGAATGGGCAGCGTGTCATACGCCCAGCGTTTGTACTGGTCGCCGTATGCGGCGGGGCGCGCCAGTTCCACCAGATGCCCATAGCACCAGGATACGAGATACCCGCCACCCTCAAAGTATCCGTCGTGCCGCTCGGTCGCGCCCAATACGCCCGCCAGCGCGCGGGAAACGCTCGGTTTCTCACAAATGACCAATTTACTCAAAACATTCTCCTCCTTTATTGCATGAAAAAACGCGAGGGCGTCGGTGCGCCTTCGCGTTCTTTCACTATATGTGTTTGTTGCCTACAGCCCCAGCGGGATCTCCCGGATGTGTGTTCTCTGGTCATGGCCCATGCGGATCGCCTCGAACGTGCTGCCGCCCTCGCGCCCGTCATATACGAGAATCATGCGCGAGGAACGCCGCAACTGTTCGCGCCGGTTTTCGATAGCGGAGCGTGCCGTTGGCTTTTCGCCGCTGAATGTGATATCCGCGCAGGAAAGCAGCAGTGGCTTGCACGCTTCATCGCCCATCAGTTCATCGTGGCGGCTATGGTAGGGCAAGACCGCCTCCAGCCGGATGGTATCATTTTCGTGTTGCTTCTCCACAACCGCCCGCGCGAAAAGCTGGCAGACGCCATCCTCAAAATTGGTCAGGAAGCACTGGTATCCGTCCTCTATGGCTTTGCCGATCTCCCGGCGCAATTGCTCGTTGACATATTCAATATCACAATCCGGAATGTTGTGATGGCCCGCTGCACAGCAGGTCTTTGCCTTAAGCGTGTCCGCTGTTTTTGTCGTGTCACTCACACTATTGCTCCTTTCGATGGTTTCATAAATCCTATTTTCTCGATTATAAGATATACAATATCTCAAGTCAACGCAAACACGTCATTCCATATCCCATTATGCGTAGCGGTGCGACATATAATGTTCCAAGAGGGAGGTGAAGTACCGCCTATGTACGAAGAATTTACGCAAGAACGCATTGCACTGCTGCGCACGCAAAAGGGCGTGACCGCGAGGGATATGTCCCTGTCCATTGGACAAAACAGTTCCTACATCAACCGAATCGAAAACAAAAAGACGTTGCCATCCATGCAGGCGTTTTTCTATATTTGCGAATATCTCGGTATCACGCCGCAGGAGTTCTATGATGCAGGAAATCCCAACCCCGCCAAACTGGAAAGCATCATCGCAGACCTGAAAACATTGGATGATGAAGCCCTCGCCAGCATAGCGGGTGTGATTAAGGAGATGCGAGGCAGAAAATAAATCAGACCGCATGATTTTGCCATAGACCATGCCGGGATGCCATGCGTCCTGTTTTTTTGTTTACTGGCAATTCGAAACTACAGCTCATCCCGCAATCGTTGCACCATATCAAGCCGCTCCCACGGCAGGTCGAGGTCGTCGCGTCCGAAATGCCCGTAGGCAGCAGTTTGTTCATAGATGGGGCGGCGAAGGCCCAACCGCTCGATGATGGCTGACGGGCGAAGGTCAAAGTGGTGGTTCACGATGTCCAGTATCTTTGCATCCGGCAGGCCGCCTGTGCCGAAGGTGTCCACCGAAACAGACACGGGCTGCGCCACGCCGATGGCATAGGCGATTTGTATCTCCAGCCGTTTGGCGATGCCAGCCGCCACCAGGTTCTTCGCCACATGCCTTGCGGCATACGCCGCGCTGCGGTCCACCTTCGTGGGGTCTTTTCCAGAAAACGCGCCGCCGCCATGCCTCGCAAACCCGCCGTAGGTGTCCACGATGATCTTGCGTCCCGTAAGGCCGGTGTCCCCGCGGGGGCCGCCTGTCACGAACCGCCCGGTGGGGTTGATGAGAAAGCGTGTGTTTTCGTCCATCAGCTTGTTCGGCAGCACGGGCAGGGCCACTTGCCGGATGACCGCCGCTTCGACTTCCTCGTGGAATGTGTCCGCTGTATGCTGGGTGGAAATAACCACTGTGTCCACACGGACGGGCGCGCCGTCCTTGTATTCCACCGTGACCTGCGCTTTGCCGTCAGGCCCCAGCCAGGGCAGCGCACCGCTCTTGCGCACCTGCGCCAGACGCCGGGTCAACCCGTGCGCCAGCGTTACCGGCAGGGACATGAACGCATCCGTCTCGTCGGTGGCGTAGCCGAACATCATGCCCTGATCCCCGGCGCCGCCAGAGTTAACCCCCAGGGCGATGTCTGGTGATTGGCGGTTCAAGGCCGTCAGCACGGACACCGCCAGAGCGTCAAAGCCAAACTGCGGGTCGCCGTACCCGATCCGGCGCAGGGTTTCCCGCGCAACGGCGGGCACATCCACAGTGCAATTCGCCGTAACCTCGCCCATCACCAGCAACATCCCCGTAGCCGCAGCCGTTTCACAGGCAACGCGCGCTGCGGGGTCTTTTTCAAGGTAAGCATCCAGTACAGCATCTGATACCTGGTCGCAAATTTTGTCAGGGTGTCCCTCCGTCACCGATTCAGAGGTAAAAAGTAAATTGCTCATTGGTCTGTTTCTCCTTATTTTATCATGTATTTGTAGCGATATGCGGTTTCCCGCACTGTTCTTTTTTATTATCCTCCGAATTTGAACCGCCTTCGCCGTTGTCCGGCTGTTCCTTCGGTGGGTATGGCGTTTGTACGCACATCCAGCCCATGACCTTCACCTCCTTTTCTTGCAACAGAAAAAGCGCGGGGCCGCAGGGGTCCCGCGCATACGCGCGCCTCACACCGCAATGCTCTGAAGTTCACGGATATGGTAGGTATAGTTGCCGTCGCTCCGCGAGACGGTCACGCTTTCCTCCGTGATCTCCTCAATATCACCGGCATGGTAGGTTCCATCGTGGAAGATAAGCCTTGCGTACATGCCGATATGAAGGGTTTTCTCACCCTGCGGTGTTAGCGCGATGTATGTTGTTTCTGTTCGTATTTTCAATTGGGATCACCTCCAGCCTCACTGATTGTACTCAGGGCATATACCGCCCTCGCTGACATACTCCTGCCGTTCTGCGCAGAACAGGCGGTCGCAATCAGAACCCGCTTCGCTCGGTTCACTCAAGGACTCGCCACAGGAAAGATCGCCCTGTGGTAATGTGCCGGTGTCATTATCAGCGGGCGCGGCATCCTTCGGGTTTTTGTGGGAGCCGCCCCCTGACAGCCCGGCGAGGATAACCTTGCGCGCCTCCTTGTATTCGTCACCGATGAACCCCAGCTTCGTGAGAAGTCATTTGCGTAAACACATAAAAAAGCCTGTAAATCCACGGTGAACAGGCTTTTTACAATATTTTAGACCGCTTGTAGAATGAGAGCTTTGTAGGCGGTTTTTCATATT
>JAITGM010000017.1 GCA_031280685.1 Christensenellaceae bacterium | reverse complement strand
TTCGCCAGCACCATCGTGATCGCCGCCGTCAGCGTCGTCTTTCCATGGTCTACGTGCCCGATCGTCCCGATGTTTACGTGCGGCTTCGTCCGCTCAAATTTTGCCTTCCCCATTGTGCTGTTCTTCCCTTCGTTAATCTACTTACTTGCCGAGCACCTTTTCGGCGATGGACTTTGGCACCGCCTCGTAGTGCGAAAACTGCATGGTGTATACGCCGCGCCCCTGCGTTTTCGAGCGCAGATCGGTGGTGTAGCCGAACATCTCGCTCAAGGGCGAAATCGCGCGGATGACCTGGGTACCCTGGCGGGCCTCCATGCCCTCGATGCGGCCGCGGCGGGAGTTGATATCGCCCATGACATCGCCCATGTACTCTTCCGGCACGGTCAGCTCAAGCTTCATCATCGGCTCGAGCAGAACGGGCGCGGATCTTTGCATGGCCTCTTTAAAGGCCATGGAGCCGGCGATCTTAAAGGCCATTTCAGAGGAGCCCACGTCGTGGTAGGAACCGTCAACCAGGGTAACGCGGAAGTCGAGCACCTCGTAGCCACCCAAAATTCCGCTCTTGGCGGCTTCCTGAATGCCTTGGTCAATGGGCGCGATGTATTCCCTCGGAACCACGCCGCCCACGATCTTGTTGACGAATTCATAGCCCGCGCCGGGCTCGAGCGGCTCGATTTCGATGACGCAATGGCCGTATTGGCCGCGCCCGCCGCTCTGGCGGACGTAGCGGCCCTCGGCCTTGACCGCCTTGCCGAAGGCTTCGCGGTAGGCGACCTGCGGCGCGCCCACGACCGCCTCAACCTTGAATTCGCGCTTGATGCGATCGACGATGATCTCAAGGTGAAGCTCGCCCATGCCGGCGATGATGGTCTGGCCCGTTTCCTGGTCGGTGTAGGTCTTGAAGGTCGGGTCTTCTTCGGCCAGGCGGATGAGTGCCATGGTCAATTTTTCTTGGCCCGCCTTGGTTTTGGGCTCGATGGCCACCTGGATGACCGGATCGGGGAACTCCATCGACTCTAAGATGATCTGCTCGCTCTCATCGCAGAGGGTATCGCCGGTCGTGGTGTCTTTCAGGCCCACCGCGGCCGCGATGTCGCCCGCGTAGACCTTCGCGATCTCTTCGCGGTGGTTTGCGTGCATCTGAAGGATGCGCCCAAAGCGCTCGCGCTTGCCCTTCGTCGCGTTATAGACGTAGGTGCCCGCTTCGCGGGTGCCCGAATATACGCGGAAGAAGGCCAGCTTGCCCACGAAGGGATCCGCCATGATCTTGAAGGCCAGCGCGGCGAACGGCGCCTCGTCAGACGAGGGCCTTTCCGCATCGAACTCCTCGGCGCCCGGGGTTTTGCCCTTGATGGCGGGCACGTCCAGGGGCGAGGGCATATAATCGACCACCGCGTCGAGCACCTTCTGCACGCCCTTGTTGCGGTAGGAGGTGCCGCAGACCACCGGTACGAACTGGTTGGCGATGGTTCCCTTGCGAATGGCCGCCTTGATTCGGTCGATCGGCAGCTCTTCGCCGGCGAAATACATCTCCATCAGCTCGTCGTCCAGCTCGGCGACGGCTTCGATCATCTTCGTGCGGTATTCCGCCACCAAATCGGCCATATCGGCCGGGATCTCGGCGTCCTCGATGTGGGTGCCAAGCTCGTCGGTGTAGATATAGGCCCTGTTCTCGACCAAATCGACCAGGCCGATGAACTCGGCCTCCTTGCCGATGGGCAGCTGGATCGGCACCGCGTTGCAATGGAGCCTCTCCTTCATCATGCGGATCACGTTGTAGAAATCCGCGCCGGTAATGTCCATCTTGTTGACGTAGGCGAGTCTGGGCACGCCATAGCGGTTAGCCTGGTTCCAAACGGTTTCGGATTGCGGTTCCACGCCGCCCTTGGCGCAGAATACGGCCACAGAGCCGTCCAGCACGCGCAGCGAGCGCTCGACTTCCACGGTGAAATCGACGTGGCCCGGGGTGTCGATGATGTTGATGCGCACATCGCGCCAAAAGCAGGTCGTTGCGGCCGAGGTGATGGTGATGCCGCGCTCCTGCTCCTGCTCCATCCAGTCCATCGTCGCCGCCCCCTCGTGCACCTCGCCGATCTTGTGCGTTCGGCCTGTGTAAAAGAGGATGCGCTCGGTGGTCGTGGTCTTGCCGGCATCGATATGCGCCATGATGCCGATATTGCGCGTATTGGCCAATGTATACTCTCTGGGCACAGTTTGCTCTCCTAACTTAAACTTAAAGACTACTGCGGCTTACCAACGATAATGCGCGAAGGCCTTGTTGGCTTCCGCCATGCGATGCATCTCTTCCTTGCGGCGCACGGCCGCGCCGGTATTGTTGGATGCGTCCAAGATCTCGTTCCCCAAGCGCTGGGCCATGGTCTTTTCGCCCCGGCCGCGTGAGAACTCGACCAGCCAGCGCAGCGCCAGGGTTTGGCGGCGCTCGGGCCTGATCTCGATGGGCACCTGGTAGGTCGCGCCGCCCACGCGGCGGGCCTTAACTTCCAAAACCGGCATGATGTTGTTCAGCGCGCTCTCGAAGACCTCGCCGGCCTCCTTGCCGCTGCGCTGTGCCACGAGCTCAAAGGCTTCGTAGCAGACGCGCTGCGCCACGCCGCGCTTGCCGTCATACATAACCTGGTTAATCAACTTCGTCACGATGACGCTGCCATACATTGGGTCTGACAGCACCTCGCGCTTAGGAATAAATCCACGCCTTGGCACTTTTTCGTCCTCCTTTAGACTTTAACAGCTCCAAAAAAAGCAAAGGAAACCCTCTAGCTCCGCCCCTTTGGGGAAAACGCCCCATCTGAAAGGCCAAAATCCCTGGTCAGCACTCCCGCCGCGCCCCCTTGGTTCCAAAGGGAACGCGCCGCCCCGGCCTTTGAGGCAAGGGAAGGGTTTCGACCCGAAGAAAGGTCGCATTCATCCTGGTTGCAGCCCCTAAAGGTGTTATTTCTTGGGCTTCTTGGCGCCATAGAGCGACCTGGCCTGCATGCGCTTGGCAACGCCTGCCGTGTCTAAAGTGCCGCGGATGATATGGTAGCGGACGCCCGGCAAATCGCGAACCCTGCCGCCGCGGATTAGGACGACGGAGTGCTCCTGCAGGTTGTGGCCCACGCCCGGGATGTACGCGGTTCCCTCTATGCCGTTCGTCAGGCGAACGCGCGCGATCTTGCGCAGGGCGGAATTCGGCTTTTTGGGCGTCAGCGTCTTAACCGACAGGCACACGGCGCGTCTCTGAGGGTTATTCTGCAGAATCGGCGCCTTGGACTTGTAGGTCTTCGTGGAACGTCTTTTGCGGATCAACTGGTTGATGGTTGGCACTTCACAAGCACCTCCTTTACCTCAAAAATCATATCCAAACCGGGCCGCAACCCTAAAGGGCCCGCGAATTGGCTAAATCTTGCGCTCCCCGGCCGCCGCAGCACCCACCTGAATGCCGCAGCTATGCCCGAGCTCTTCCATGGTTTCAACGAAGCGTATTGCAAGGCCTTTTTGCCTGGCCGCTTCGATCAAGCTGCCCGTCACGCGGCTTTCCGCGTCGCGGGCGATGATGATTTCGCGAATCTCTTCCCTTTCGATGGATTTCAGCAGTTGTTTCGTGCCCACAATAAGGCGACTTCGTCCCTCGCCTGAATCGGCGCTCATCCTCTTATTCTTCCTTTCTCTTCTTCCAAAAATCCAGCACCCGCACAAAAGGGCGGCCGCTCAGAATAGACCAAGAGTAAGTATACCAGTGCAAAGCAGCACTGTCAACCGATTTTCGCCTTCAATCCCTCCTTCTTTCCAAATCTTAAACTTGGGCGGCAAGGAGGTCGCCCTTGGCCGGCGCGCTCTGCGCGCCGGCCAAGGGCCCGCGGGCGGCTTCGCCGCCCCGGCCCAGGAAGGGGGCTTGCGCCTTCGGCGCATGCCCCCTTCCTGGGCTGCCTGCTTCGCAGGCGCGGGCCCTTTCCGCAGCCGAAGCCCTCATCAAAAGGGCTGCGTTTTGGCGGTAAGGGCCGCTTAAGCGCGCAAAATAGCCGTTTTGTTGGGACTGGAACGTCCCTGAATGCCGGGCGGGCGCCTTTCGATCGCGGCCAGACCGATTTCGATATCTTCATAGGCTTCGGCCGGCGTCATGCAACCGACCGTGACCATATCCTTTTCGCGCAGGGTCGAAAACGAGAACGAGAGCCCCACGAAGGGCGAAACCCGGCCAGCCGCCATGGGCTTGATGCTCATCACAGGCTTTTTTGCATTCCAGATGATCTTATGCACGGCCTCCAACTCAACCTGCATGAGGAACCCAAGACAGTTATAGATTTGAATATAGGTTTCCACGTCGTAACCCTGCTCGTCTGAGTAAAGAATCAGCTCCGGCATATGGGCCGAGAGCCCCGGAATCATGCCCTGTTCGCGGATCATGCTCAGATAGTCGGGCAGGCGCTGGATCTCGTGCCTGTTCTTGTTCACGAGCTGCTCTGCGGAAGAGTGATGCGGGAAGCAGAACCTGCAGCCTGCCTTCGCGGAATCCACGATGACCTTTTCGGCCTCCTTTCTGCCTTCCGCAGAATCGTCTACGTTCAAAATCGGCGTGTCGATGAGAATCAGCCCCTTGCCGGTTCTATCCTCGGCGAGCTTAGCGCCGCCGAGCAGCACGGGGTTGGCGACCATGGGCGCCATCACGGCGTCGATGCCGTACTCCAAAAAGGCCTCGAAGATGGCAGCGATGCTTTCCTCATTGCGATTGATCTGGTTGATGTAGCCGTCCGCCGCAGAGCTTGTGTGGCTGTAGCCCAGCAGCCAGTTCGAGCCAATGATCATGCGCGGCAGCGAGACGCCGCCGACCAGGGTGCGCGGGAATTCCGGCATAGACGCATCCTCCTCACGCCTCAGGTTCATCCAGAGGCCTTTACATAGATTAATGGAAGTATACTCAATCCCAGCCGCGCTGTCTAGTGCCTTTTGCGCGAAAAACGAGGGCTGGCGAACCCCGCCGGCCCTCGTCGCGCTTATTTTGCCCCTCTTTGCCCCGCGTTAGGAAATTTCGATGTTCTTATAGCGGCGCATGCCGGTGCCCGCGGGGATCAGCTTGCCGATGATGACGTTTTCCTTAAGGCCAACCAGCGGATCGACCTTGCCCTTGATGGCGGCCTCGGTCAGCACGCGGGTCGTTTCTTGGAAGGAGGCCGCAGAGAGGAAGGAATCGGTCGCGAGCGACGCCTTGGTGATGCCCAGCAGCACGCGCTTGGCCACGGCCGGCCTGCCGCCGCGCGCCACGACCTCGTCATTCTCTTTTTCAAACTTGAAGATGTCGGTCAGGCCGCCAGGGAGCATCTCGGTGTCGCCGCTGTCTTCCACGCGCACCTTGCGCAGCATCTGGCGGACGATGACCTCGATGTGCTTATCGCAAATATCGACGCCCTGCTGGCGGTAGACCGACAAGACCTCCTGCGTAAGGTAGGCCTGCACGCCACGCACGCCCTTGATCTTCAAGATGTCGTGCGGGTTGACGGAGCCGTCGGTCAGTTCGTCGCCTGCCGCGATGCGCTGCCCCTCGGTCACGCGCAGGCGCGAACCATAGTTGATGGCATAGCTCGCAGCCTCGCCTTCATCGTTGGTGACGGTGATCTCGCGCTTTTTCTTGTTCTCGCCAATGCGTACCTCACCAGAGATTTCGGAAATCGTGGCCAGGCCCTTTGGCTTCCTGGCCTCGAAGAGCTCCTCGACGCGCGGAAGGCCCTGCGTAATGTCGGCGGCCTGGGCCACGCCGCCCGTATGGAAGGTGCGCATCGTGAGCTGGGTGCCGGGCTCGCCGATGGATTGCGCGGCCACGATGCCCACGGCCTCGCCGATGTCTACCGGGGTGCCGGTGGCCATGTTCGCGCCATAACACTTGGCGCAAACGCCGTTTTCGTTGCGGCAGGTCAGCACCGAGCGGATCACGACGGATTTAAGCCCCGCCGCGACCACGCGCCCGGCCTTTTTATAGTCGATTTCCTCGTTGAGGGCCACGATCAGCTCGCCGGTCGCGGGATCCTTAATGTCTTCCGCGGCGACGCGGCCGTTAATGCGGTCTTCAAGGGATTCGATGATCTGGCCGTCGTTCGAGATCTCGGTGACCTCCATGCCGCGCACGCGCTCGCCGCGCGAGGCGAAGCAGTCGATCTCGCGAACGACCACATCCTGCGAAACATCGACCAGGCGGCGGGTGAGATAGCCCGAGTCCGCAGTTTTGAGGGCCGTATCGGCCCCGCCCTTGCGCGCGCCGTGCGAGGAGATGAAGAATTCCAAAACGGTCAGACCCTCGCGGAAGTTCGCGCGGATGGGCAACTCGAGGATGTGGCCGGAAGGATCCGCCATCAGGCCGCGCATGCCGGCAAGCTGGCGAACCTGGTTGATGGAGCCGCGCGCGCCTGAGTCCGCCATCATGGTGATGGGGTTGAAGGTATCCAGCGAGGCGCGCAGGGCGTTGGTCACCTTGTTTGTGGTTTCATCCCAGACTGCGATGACGCGGCGGTAGCGCTCCTCATCGGTGAGCATGCCGATGGAGTAGGCATTTTGGATCTTTGCCACCTCTTCTTCCGCTTCGCGCAGAAGCTGGGGCTTTTCTTCCGGCACCACGGCATCCGAAACCGAAATGGTCACGGCGCCGCGGGTGGAATAGTGGAAGCCCAGGCTCTTGATGCGGTCGCACATGGCCGAGCACTCATCCACGCCGTGCACGCGATAGCAGGCGTGCACGATGCGCCCCAGCAGCTTGGAATCGACAGCGGTGTCGATCTCGAGCTTAAAGGCATCCTCAGGCTGCGTCCGCTCCACGAAGCCGAGATCCTGCGGAATGGCCTCGTTGAAGATGACGCGACCGATCGAGGTTTCGACCAGCTTATAGACGGTTTCACCCTCTATTTGGCGGCGCAGGCGGATTTTCACCTTGGCCTGCAGGGCGATTTCGCCCAGCTGATAGGCCATCAACGCCTCTTCCTCGTCTTTAAAGACCTTGCCGTCGCCATTGAAGGCGCGATGCTTCGGCCCCTTGTCGCCCATGATGGTCAGGTAGTACGAGCCGATGACCATATCGCGCGTGGGGGAAACGACGGGCCTGCCATCCTGCGGCTTTAGGATGTTGTGCGCGGCCAGCATCAAAAATCTGGCTTCGGCCTGCGCCTCCATCGAAAGCGGCACATGCACGGCCATCTGGTCGCCGTCAAAGTCCGCGTTGTAGGCCGTGCAAGCCAGCGGGTGGAGTTTTAATGCCTTGCCCTCGACCAGAACCGGCTCAAAGGCCTGGATGCCCAGGCGGTGCAGCGTCGGCGCGCGGTTGAGCAGCACGGGGTGGTCGTGGATAACGTCTTCTAAAACATCCCAAACGGCGTTGTTCGCGCGCTCAACCATGCGCTTGGCGGACTTGATGTTGTGCGCCAGCCCGTCTTCGACCAATCTCTTCATCACGAAGGGCTTGAAGAGCTCCAGCGCCATCTCCTTAGGCAGGCCGCATTGATACATCTTGAGTTCGGGGCCGACCACGATGACCGAGCGGCCCGAATAATCCACGCGCTTGCCCAAAAGGTTCTGGCGGAAGCGCCCCTGCTTGCCGCGGAGCAGGTCCGACAGCGACTTGAGCGGCCGGTTGCCCGGGCCGGTCACGGGGCGGCCCCTTCTGCCGTTGTCGATCAAGGCGTCAACCGCCTCTTGCAGCATGCGCTTTTCGTTGCGCACGATGATGTCGGGCGCGCCCAGTTCCAGCAGCCTCTTTAGGCGGTTATTGCGGTTGATCACGCGGCGGTAAAGGTCGTTCAGGTCGGAAGTGGCGAAGCGGCCGCCGTCGAGCTGCACCATGGGGCGCAGTTCGGGCGGGATCACGGGCACGACGTCCATAATCATCCACGAAGGGCTGTTCCCGCTCTTGCGGAAGGCTTCGACCACCTCAAGGCGCTTGACCGCGCGGATCCTCTTTTGGCCGGAAGCGCTTTGCAGATCCCCGCGCAGCTCCTTGGTGAGGGCCTCAAGGTCGATTTCATCCAAAAGCTTCTTTACGGCCTCGCCGCCCATGCCGGCTTCGAAGCTGTCGGCTCCGTACTGGTCCTGGGCTTCCTTCAGCTCACGGTCGGTCAAAAGCTGCTTCTTTTGCAGCTTGCAGCGGGCAGGGTCGCTGATCTTGGTGACGATGAAGGCGGCGAAATACAGCACGCGGTCGAGCGCCCTGGGCGAAACATCGAGCAGCAGGCCCATGCGCGAGGGAATGCCTTTAAAATACCAGATGTGCGAAACCGGCGCGGCCAGCTCGATGTGCCCCATGCGCTCACGGCGCACCTTGGCCTTGGTGACCTCCACGCCGCACTTATCGCAGATGATGCCCTTATTGCGCACGCGCTTGTATTTGCCGCAGTGGCACTCCCAGTCCTTGGTCGGGCCAAAGATCTTCTCGCAAAACAGGCCGTCCCGCTCGGGCTTTAAGGTGCGGTAGTTGATGGTTTCGGGCTTTTTTACCTCGCCGTGCGACCATTGGTAGATCTTCTCGGGGGATGCGAGCCCGATCTGGATGGAATCGAAATTGTTCAGCTCAAACAAGCCTCATTCCTCCTTGCCTCTCGAAAAGCGGAAGGCCAACCCGGGGTTTTCACCCCAAAGGCCTAAAGGTCGTCGTCCTCGTCCTGGGTTTCGCCATCGTCCTCGTCCTCTTCATCGCCCAGGTCGTCGATATCGTCGATGAAGGCGTCGCCCAGGTCGTCTGGCAGGGTGTCGCCAAAGCCGTCGTCGTCCAGGTCGAGCTCTTCGTCCAAGGCGATGTCGCGCGAAGACTGCTCCTCCTCGCGGCCGAGACGGTCCATCTCGTCGTCGATGCTCTCGCGCAGCTCGATCTCCTCCTTGCCGTCGGTCAGAACCTTTACGTCGAGCGCCAGGGACTGCAATTCCTTAATCAGCACTTTGAAGGATTCGGGCACGCCGGGCTCCGGAATGTTTTCACCCTTGACCACGGCCTCGTAGGTCTTCACGCGGCCCACCACATCGTCCGACTTGACGGTCAAAATCTCTTGCAGGGTATGCGCCGCGCCGTAGGCTTCCAGCGCCCACACCTCCATTTCCCCAAAGCGCTGGCCGCCGAACTGGGCCTTGCCGCCCAGGGGCTGCTGCGTCACCAAAGAGTACGGCCCGGTCGAGCGGGCGTGGATCTTGTCGTCCACCAGATGGTGGAGCTTGAGCATGTACATATACCCAACCGTCACGGGGTTTTCGAACTGCTCGCCCGTGCGGCCGTCATAGAGGATGGTCTTGCCGTCCGGCCTCTTGCCCGCGCGCTCGAGCAGGCTCTGGATGTCTTCCTCGCTGGCGCCGTCGAAAACGGGCGTTTCAATGTGCCAGCCAAGCGCGCGCGCCGCATAGCCCAGGTGGGTTTCAAAGACCTGGCCGATGTTCATGCGCGAGGGCACGCCAAGGGGGTTCAGAACGATTTCAAGCGGGGTACCATCGGGCAAAAAGGGCATGTCTTCCTCGGGCAAAATACGCGAAATTACGCCCTTGTTGCCGTGGCGGCCCGCCATCTTGTCGCCCACCGAGATCTTGCGCTTCTGGGCGATGTAGACGCGCACCATCATGTTCACTCCGGGTTGGAGCTCATCCTTGTTTTCGCGCGTAAAGACCTTGACATCCACTATGGTGCCGTATTCGCCGTGCGGCACGCGCAGGGAAGTATCGCGCACCTCTCGCGCCTTCTCGCCAAAGATGGCGCGCAGCAGGCGCTCTTCGGCCGTGAGCTCGGTTTCGCCCTTGGGCGTCACCTTGCCCACCAAAATATCGCCCGCGCGCACTTCGGCGCCGATGCGGATGATGCCGCGCTCGTCCAGGTCCTTCAGCGCGTCGTCGCCAACGTTGGGAATGTCGGCAGTGATCTCTTCCGGGCCCAGTTTGGTATCGCGCGCCTCGGACTCGTATTCCTCCATGTGGATCGAGGTCAAAACGTCCTCCTTGACCAACTTTTCAGAGATCAGGATCGCATCCTCGTAGTTGTAGCCCTCCCAGGGCATGAAGGCCATCAAAATATTGCGACCAAGGGCGATTTCTCCCATGTCCGTCGAGTGGCCGTCGGCCAAAACCTGCCCTTTTTCGACCCGCTCGCCCAGCTTGACGATGGGGCGCTGGTTGATGCAGGTCGATTGGTTCGAGCGGGTGAATTTAATGAGATGGTATTCCTCCTTGTGGCGCGCTTCGTCTTCCACCACGATCTCATCGGCCGAAACCTTGCTCACCACGCCAGCTTCCTTCGCCAGGATCACCACGCCCGAGTCCCGCGCGGCCTTATACTCCATGCCCGTGCCCACGATCGGGGCCTCGGGCACGAGGAGCGGCACCGCCTGGCGCTGCATGTTGGCGCCCATCAGGGCGCGGTTCGCGTCGTCGTTTTCGAGGAAGGGGATCATTGCCGAAGCGACCGAAACCAGCTGCCTCGGGCTCACGTCCATGAAGTCGATGCTCTCGCGGGGGAACTGGTTGATGTCTTCCCTTTGCCTGGCGGTCACCATTTCAGAGAGAAACCAGCCCTTTTCGTCGAGCTCCTCGTTGGCCTGCGCGAGGATGTAGTTTTCTTCTTCGTCGGCGGTCATGTACACAACTTCGTCGGTCACGCGGCGGCCAGGCTTATCGACCCTGCGGTACGGCGCCTCGATGAAGCCGTATTCGTTGATGCGCGCATAGGTCGCCAGCGAGCTAATCAGGCCGATATTCGGGCCTTCCGGCGTTTCGATCGGGCACATGCGCGAGTAGTGCGAGGAGTGCACGTCGCGCACATCCATCGAGGCGCGCTCACGGTTCAGGCCGCCGGGGCCAAGGGCCGAGGCCCTGCGCTTGTGCGTAAGCTCGGCCAGCGGGTTTGGCTGGTCGAGGAACTGCGAAAGTTGCGAGGAGCCGAAGAATTCCTTAATGGCACCCGAAACGGGGCGGATATTGATGAGTGACTGCGGCGTGACGACCTCCATATCCCGCACAGCCATGCGCTCGCGCACCACGCGCTCCAGGCGCGAAAGGCCGATGCGGATCTGGTTTTGCAAAAGCTCGCCCACCGAGCGCAGCCTGCGGTTGCCCAGGTGGTCGATGTCGTCCTCATGGCCCACGCCATAGCCTAGGCCCAGCAAATAGCTCACCGAGGCCACGACATCCTCCACCAGGATGTGTTTGGGCGCGAGATGATCCAAATTCGCCTTGATCGCGGCACGCAGCTCCTCTTCGCCCGGGTTTTCCTCGATGAGCTTGCGCAGCGTCGGCAAATGCGCCATTTCGCTGATGCCAACCTCTTTGGGGTCAAAGGGCAAAAGCTCGTCCGCGAAGGCAAAGTTGTTGCCCAGCACCTTGATCTCCTTGCCGTTTATGCTCAAATAGGCTTCGTTCACGCCCGCGTTTTGAATCCGCTGCGCCAGGTCGCGCGTGAGTGTGTCCCCCGCGTGGGCCAGGATCTCGCCGCTGACCGGGCTGATCAGGTCGCGCGAGGCGATGAATCCCGCGATGCGCGTGGCCAGCGCCAGCTTCTTGTTGAACTTATAGCGGCCCACGCGCGCCAAATCATAGCGTTTGGGATCAAAAAATAACGAATTGATCAGGCTCGTCGCCGAATCCACAGTGGGCGGCTCGCCGGGGCGCAGGCGCTTGTAGATCTCGACCATGCCGCTGTCTACCGAGTTGGCCGCGTCCTTGGCAAGGGTGGCCTCCAAGGCCTCATGCTCGCCCAAAAGCTCTGAAATCTGGGCGTTGGTGCCATAGCCGAAGGCGCGCAGAATCACCGTGAGCGGCACCTTGCGCGTGCGGTCTACCCGCACCCATAAGACGTCGTTCGAGTCGCTCTCGTATTCGAGCCAGGCGCCACGCCCGGGGATGAGGGTGGTGGCAAAAAGGGGCTTGCCCGCCTTGTCGATGGTTTTTGCGTAGTAAACGCCGGGCGAGCGCACCAACTGGGATACGATGACGCGCTCCGCGCCGTTGATGATGAAGGTCCCCGAGTCGGTCATCAGGGGGAAGTCCCCCATGAACACCTCGGACTCCTTGATCTCGCCGGTTTCGCGGTTAATCAGCCGCACGCCAACGCGCAGGGCGGCGGAATAGGTCGCATCGCGCTCCTTGCACTTTTCGACCGAGTACTTCGGGGTGTCGTCCAGGGAATAATCGGTGAATTCAAGCTGAAGGTTTTCGGAAAAGTCAGTGATTGGCGATACATCGCTTAAAACCTCGCGCAGATCCTCCTTGAGGAAGCGACGGTAGGAATTCTTCTGCACCTCGATCAAATCCGGCATCTCCAGCACCTCTTTGATCTTGGCAAAGCTCATTCTCGTCCGCTTGCCCTTGAGCTCGGGATGAACCAATACCTGATGGGCCATGTTTGCGCTCACACCTCTCTCCGTTCAAGTCCGCTTTTGGGGCGCCAAAACCCCTTGCGCGCCCTGGGGCCGCGCAAGGACTTCGACTCCCCTCGCCTGCAGCAAAATCGCCGCGCCGCTTCCTCACGCCATTCTTTCTCACCAATTTATGGTAAGCTCGTCGCGCCCTAGGTTTCCCATTGCATCGGCCGGCTATTCGTTGTACAATATATTTGGCCTTTAAAGGGCCGCTTTCCGCATAATGAGGGCAAATACCCACAATATACAGAATAGTATTTTATCATGCCTTTGGCGTTTGGTCAACGACCAAACGCCATTTTAATCAAAACCCAACATTGCGCGGCCGCTCAGGCCTCGCCCTCGCCCCGAGCGGCCGGTTTTTCGCGCCCGAAGGGCAACTTCGCCTCCACCAGCAAAATCGCCAAAAACAGCAGCGCGCAGCCCGCGATCATCCTGCCGGTCATCCTTTCCCGCAAAAAGAGCGTGGAGCTGAGCACCCCAAAGAGCGACTCGCACGAAAGAAGAATCGCCGCCACCGAGGGCTCGACGTATTTTTGCCCGATGTTCTGCAGTGCAAAAGCCACCGAGGTGCTCAGCACCCCAAGATAGATCAGCCCGCCTAGCGCCTCTGGCTCGAAGGCGGCCACGGGGAAGCCCCCTTCCGCAAAGGGCGCAACGGCCCACGAGAGCAGCGCGGCCACACCAAGCTGCAGCACCGTCATCACCAGCGGGTCGTGCCGTTTGGCATAGCGCGCCACCAAAACCAGGTGCACGGCAAAGGTCAGCCCACAGCCAATCGTCAGCCCGTCGCCCAGGTTCACGCTCAAGTCCCCGTTCAGCGAAAGCAGCCCGATCCCGGCCAGGGCAAGCCCCGCTGCCGCGGCGACCTTGCGCCCAGGCCTCACCCTTTCGAGCAGCCAATGCAAAAATGGAGCCAAAACCACATAAATCGTGGTCAAAAAGGCGTTTTTTCCGGCCGTGGTGTATTTAATTCCCACCGTTTGCAGCGCGTAGCTCGCAAAGAGGAAAAGGCCCAGCACCCACCCAGCCTTCAAATCCGCCAGGCTAAGGCGAATCATCTTCTTCATGAAGATGAGCGCCATCAAAGCCCCTGCCAGGGTGAAGCGCAGGGCCATCATATAAAAGGGCGGCACCAAATCCACGGTGTTTTTGACGATTACGAAGGCAAAGCCCCAAATCAGCGCGGCCAGCAGCAGCCCGGCCGCCGCAAGCCCGCTCTTCGCGCGGGAGCGCATCGTTAAAAAATCCCCTTGCCATTTAAGAATTCAAGGCTGATGCCCAGGCTCTCAATCGGGGGCCGCCGGCACTCGTCCTGCTCCACCAGCACCCATTTTACCCCGGCCCTCTCGCTCGCCCGAAGGATCGCTTCCCAGTTGAGGTTCCCTTGGCCGATCTCGGCCATGCACTGCTTCGATTCGCCATCGATGACCAGATCCTTATAGTGAATCACGTCGGATCTGCCCGCGGCCCGCTCGATCAGCGCGGGCACGTCGCCCCCGCCGACCTGCATCCAAAACGTGTCGATCTCAAACTGCAATGCCTCGCAGCTATTCTCCATCAAGAGCTCAAAGCCGGTCTTTTGGCCGAAGCGCTGGAACTCAAACTGGTGGTTGTGGTAGATAAAGCAAAGCCCCTCGGCCTTGAAGCGCCCGGCAAGCTCCGAGGCCTCCTTCGCAAAGGCCACAAAGCCTTCTTCGCTCCTTCGGTATTCTTCCGGCATGGAACCCAGGCCCACATACCCGCAGCCCCAAAGCCCATGCGCCTTCACCACGCCGGCAAAGTCGCCCTTCAGCTTCTCAAAGCCAAAGTGGGTCGCGGCGCAAACCAGGCCCGTTTCCTTTAAAAAGCCCGCGATCTCCTCATCCGAAATCCCCACCCCCTGGCCAGAGAGCTGCACCGCCTTATAGCCCAGCTCCTTCACCGCATACAGGCTCGCAAGCAGTCCCTCCGCGCTCTGCGTATCCTTCCGCAAGGTATACAACTGCGCTCCCAGCTTCATTTTTTCTCCTCCTGTTTCGTCCTTTTTAAAAGGCCAAAAGGCGCTTTTCGCCCCAAAGGCCGCCGAACCCACGCGGGGCGGCGCTCCGCGCCTTCGCGAGGGGTGCCGCGGACCCTCTGCGCCCCCCGCAAGGGCGGGAGCCAATCCCGTTCACTGACCGCATCCCCCCTCCCGCTGTCGTTGCGAGGGGATCGAAGCAATCCAGCGCTCCTCCACTTTGCCGAAGCCTTTCTTCCTCCATTCCTTCATTCGCCGGATTGCAGCGTCGCTTTGCTCCTCGCAATGGCGCCGAACCCATCCGGCCTTCATTATGAACAGCCCCCTCCATTGTGAAAGCCCGCGCGGGCGCCCCTTCCCCGCCACCGAAGCAATCCAGCGCTCCTCCTTATTAGAAGGGGCCTTTTTGCGTGCCCGCCGGGTTGCCGCGGGAAGGTAGGTTACAGTTCCGTCCAGACGATGCCGCTCTCGCCCCTTTACACCACGCCGAGAACGATTCTCTCCCCCTCGGGCGCACAAAGATAGCGCCACAGCGCCGCACGCATCGAAAAAGTCAGATCCTTACCCATCACCTCTTGCGCGGGCACATAAAACAGCTCGCCTTCCTCGCATTCCGGCAGGGGAATTTCCTGAATTTCCTCATCAAGCTCCCCTGAAAAGACGAGGATCTGGCGAATCTCGCCCTCCCTTTGCACCAGTACGATGAAGCGCAGCCTAAAGCCCCGAATTTGCCCTTCCCCAATGCCGGTTTCCTAAAAAATCTCGCGCAGGCAGGCCCTTTCGGGTGCGCTCATCTCGCCCTCTTCTATGTGGCCGCCAATGGGCGCCCACTTCCCCGGGGCGATTTTCTTCGCCATCGAGCGCTTCATCAATAAAAGGCTGCCCCCGCGCGCAGGATCGCGCTGGCCATCAACCTGACCCTCATGCCGGCTCCGGCTCCTCCTCTTTTACACTGTGTTACATTGTTTCTTCGAAGCGCTCTTAAGAATCGCAAACTCAGCCCCAGCCGCCCTCTCCCTGTGGCGGTCACGCTCGGCCCTCATTCGGCATGCTCGTCCATTCCGCCAAGCCAACAGCTCCAAAAGGGGGAAAACCCCTTATCTATCACGATCAAACCTGCGGTAAAAACTCAGGCCTCCGCATGAGGCAGGCCGCCGCGCACCAGCAGAATCCGCGTTTTTTCACTCCCATCCTTCGCGACGAAGGCCCCCTCGCTGCGGTAGGCCGCGGTGAAGCCCGCGCCGCTCAGGCAGTGCAGTGCAGCCTGGCTCTCTTCGAGCAGGATGGCCGAAAAGCCTCGGAAGCCGTATTCCCGAATGGCCAGCTCGCAAAGCCCGGCCACCGCCTGCCTTCCGATGCCCACGCCGCGCCATGCCTTTTGCACGAAGAGCCTTGAAACCTGGCAGCGCTTCACGTCCCACTCGATGTTCGTGAGCGAGATCACGCCGATCACCGCGCGCAGATCCGCCACCTCAATGGCAAAATCAAGGCTGCGCGGCGGACCGCCGCGCAGGTTCCCCGCATAGAGCGCCGCAGCCTGCACAGCGTCCATCCGGCGCCCGACGGCGCCGCCCGTGAAGGCAAAAAGCTCCTCCTCGCTCAAGTCGGAAATCCAGGCGGCCACCCTTGGCAGGTTCTCGCGCGCAAGCGCGCTTAGAACGATCTCGCTCTGGCGGTGCTTTTCCTTCTGCCACAGCGTAGGGCAGTAGCGCTCGCCCTTCTTTTCCCCCTCGCCCTCGGGCCTGTAGCCCAGGCGATGGAAAAGTCCGCCGTCCCTGGCGCCGGGCAGTGTCACGCGGTAGCGCGCGGAAGGGAACTGCATCTCGGTCAGCCTGAGCGCCCCCGCGCCTAGGCCCTGCCCCTGCGCTTCGGGCGCGACGTAGAGCTCCTTGATCTCAACGCAATCCTCAAGCGCCGCGATTTCCGCGCCGCCCACCAGGGTTTTACCCAAAACCAGGGCAAAATGCCCTCCGCCCTCGATCTGGGCCTTGAAGAGAGAAAAGGGCTGCAGGCAGGGGTCGTTTTCGTCAGAAACCCTCGCATATCGCCCCAAATAGGCCAGGTAGCGCAAATCAAAGAGCGCGCGGGCATCCCCCTCGGCGGCGCGGCGCAGCGTCAGGTCGCCTTCTTGCATTGTTTCCCCGCCTTTCATCCAAAATCAGCCCGCCATGGCCGTGGTCAGCGGCGTTTCCTCGGGCACGATGTAGCTTGGCATCTGCTGGCTGCGAATCGGCAGCCCCACCAAAACCGCTGCCGCCTTTTTCCTGTCCGCCTGGGGCAGGCTTTGGTCGCAGACCAGCGCGCCATAAAACAGCGGCGCGCGCAGCGCATCCATGCCCTCGAACAGCTCGGGCGCGTTCGAAAGCGCCATCGAAGGCGGCAAGGAAAGCCCTTCGGCGAAGGAAGAAATATCCAGCGCGTTGCCGTCAAGCTCCGCAAGCCGAGAAATCGTTTCATCGCCCGGCAAAAACAGCCCGGCCACGGCGGCCCATTCGCCGCTCTCAAAGCCGCGCAGTGCCTCCTCTGCGGAAACCTCCAGTGGTTCATCCAGCGCAAGCTCAAGGCACAGAGCCTCAGCCAGGGCGAAGGCTCCGTCGCCCTTTTGACCGATACAGGCCACGCGCCCGCGCAAAAAGGCCATTTCCTCAAGGGTTTTCGCCTTGCTCACGGGCAGGAAAACCCCTAGGAGCATGCTGTCGATCCTTTGCAAGTCGAGGTAGCTATCGCCCAAGAACTCGCCCCCGCCGGTCACTGCGTCGCGCAGCTGGGCCTCGGTCACCACGGCGAATTCACAGCTACCCATCGCAAGCTGTTGCAGCGCTGCCTTGCTGCCGGCCGCCCGCGCCACCGCGCCGCCGGCCAGCTTTTCGCCCAGCATCCGCGCGGCGGCAAGCCCCTCCGGCCCCGCCGCGATGGCATAGCCGCGCTTTTGCTCCCCACAACCCGGCACCGCCAGCAAAGCACAGGCCAGCAACATGAGCGCCAGCGCCCTTTTCATGGCGAACTCTTCACGAAGGCGCTATAGATCGCGTTCACCGCGCGCTCAAAGTCCGCGCTCTCGACAGCCGTGATGATGTTGATCTCGGATGAGCCTTGGTCGATCATTCGAATATTGACGCCGGCCTCCGCCAGCGCGGCAAAGATCTTGGCGGCGGTGCCTGGGTAGCGCACCATGCCGCGCCCCACCGTCGCGACCAGCGAAAGCCCCGAAATCACCTCGATATGATCGGGTTCGCAGCTCCTGCGGATGGTTTCGATCACCCCTTCGATCCGCCCGGCCAGGTTTGCGTCCGAGCAGAGCACCGTCATCGTGTCGATGCCCGTAGGCAGGTGCTCAAAGGGCACGCCGCTTTCTTCCAGGGCCTGCAAAACGCGCCGGCCGAAGCCAAGCTCGGCGTTCATCAGGTTTTTTTCCACCGCGATGGCCGTAAAGCCCTTCTTGCCCGCAATGCCGGTGATCGCGCCGCGCACCTGGCTCTCGTCCGCCCGCACGATCATCGTGCCGGGGGCCGAAGGCTCGTTGGTGTTGCGGATGTTGATGGGGATGCCCGCCATCCGCACCGGGAAGATCGCCTCATCGTGCAGAACCGTCGCGCCCATATACGAAAGCTCGCGCAGCTCGCGGTAGGTGATGACCTCGATTTCGCGGGGCTTTTTCACGATGCGTGGATCGGCCATCAAAAAACCGGACACGTCGGTCCAATTTTCGTAAAGCGCGGCGGAGCAGGCCCTGGCCACGATGGCGCCAGTGATGTCGGACCCCCCGCGCGAGAATGTATGGATTTCCCCATTCGGCATGGAGCCGTAAAAGCCTGGGATCACGGCGTTTTTCGCCTTCGCCAGCTTGGCAGAGAGCACTTCCTGCGTCTGATCCGCGTCAAAGACGCCGTTTTCGCCAAAAAAGACCACCTCGGCCGCGTCGATGAACTCCCAGCCCAAATAATGCGAAAGCACGATGCCATTGAGGTATTCGCCCCTGCTCGCAGCGAAGTCGGGCGAGGCGCCGCCTTCGATGGCCTCCCGCAGCTCGCCAAGATGGGGCAGTATATCAAGCTCAAGCTCAAGCGCCTCCACGATGCCCGCGAAGCGCTCCTTCAGCCGTGCGAATTCCTCATCGATCTTTTCGCCCTGCGCAGCCTTTTTCTGCATCAGATAGAGCAGATCGGTCACCTTTTCATCCTCATCGTCGCGCTTGCCGGGCGCTGAGGGCACGACGTATCTGCGCCCCTCATCCATAAGCAGAATGGCCTTAACCTTTTGGAACTGCCGCGCGTCGGCCAGTGAGCTGCCGCCGAACTTCGCCACCTTTAGCATTTTTCATCCTCCATGCGGTTTCATGCCGCGTTTTTCCCAAATTCCCTAGGCCTTGATTATAAATTCCGGCAGGCGGTTTTGCAAGGGAAATCCTCACCCCAACGCTTGGGTGGGCCGCTGCCCCTTTTTGGCAATCCATTTTTTGTTGCAAAGGGCGGGCGCGCGGCCTTATACTGGCTAAAATCGGCCATCGTCTGGCCAAGAAAGGTAGTGTTCCCCATGACCGCGGGCCAAAAACGGGCCATTGCCATCTGCTGCGCCGCGGGGATGATCGTTTTGCTGATCCTGCCCCTCGTCTTGCCGCTGATCGAGCGCGGCTCCCAAGTCCCCGAGCGACTGACGACGGGCGAGATCAAGGCCGGCGCAGTCCACATCTTTTATGGCGTGCGCAGTTACGCTTTCGTCAGCGAGGACGCGGCCCTCGCCCAATCCTTGGCGGATCAATTCAGCGGCCTTACCCTTTCAAAGACCGATGCCGATTTTGACTTCACGAGCGCCATGATGGTTAGCTTTTCGGGTCCCGATGGCCAGAAAGGGTTTTGGGTCGATCAAAACGGCGTGTTTTCGGTGTCTCTCCGCGATGATTTAAGCCAGTGCTACGTCGTTTCGGGCGGCGCGTTCGACTACGCCGCGGTCTATGCGGTTTATGAGACGGGCAGAACCGCCGAGCTTGACTAGCGATTGTATAATTCCCCCCGGCATGCTAAACTCATGCCATAACCTGCCCATTTTCATCCCTTTCCCACTACTTTTGCGGAGGTGCCAAGCGCTATGCCCAACATTCCTGAGGTAAAGCTCGGCCTCGTGGCCACCAGCCGGGACTGTTTCCCCATCTCCCTTTCCCGCAGGCGGCGGGATGCGGTCGTCGATGCCTACCAAAAGGCGGGTGACGAGATCTTTAAAGCCGAAGCCATCATCGAGAACGAAAACGACATGCTCAAGGCCCTTTCAGAGCTGCAGGCCGCAGGCTGCAACGCACTGGTGGTCTATTTGGGCAATTTCGGCCCCGAAGGGCCGGAAACCATGCTCGCCCAAAAGTTCGACGGCCCGGCGATGTTCGTGGCCGCCGCCGAAGAAGACATCTCCGTGCTGGCCTCCGATCGGGGCGATGCCTACTGCGGCCTGCTGAACGCGAGCTATTCCATCGGCCTGAAAAACTTGCGCGTTTACATCCCCGAATACCCCGTCGGCACGGCCGACGAGATCGCCGCCATGATCGCGGAATTCGTTCCGATCGCGGCGGTGCGCATCGGCCTTTCCAACCTCAAGGTCTTCACCTTCGGCCCCAGGCCGCAGGATTTTCTCGCCTGCAACGCGCCCATCAAGCCGCTATTTGACCTTGGCGTCAACATCCAAGAAAACTCCGAGCTCGATCTACTCGTGGCCTACAAGGCCCATGCGGGCGATGGGCGCATCCCATCGGTCATCAAAGAAATGGAAGCCGAACTCGGCGCCGGCAACAAGATGCCCGGCATCCTGCCGCGCCTGGCCCAGTTTGAGCTGACCCTGCTGGACTGGATGCGCGACAATTTGGGCGCCGCCAAATACGGCGTCTTTGCCAACAAGTGCTGGCCCGCCTTCCAAACCGAGTTCGGCTTTGTGCCCTGCTACGTCAACTCACGCATGGCGGCCAAGCTCATCCCGGTTTCCTGCGAGGTCGATATTTACGGCGCCGTCACCGAGTTCATCCTCTCGTGCGTGACTTGCGCGGCCCCAACCCTGCTGGACATCAACAACACCGTGCCCGAAGAGCTTTACGAGAGCGAAATCAAGGAGGAATACGACTACGCCCTCAACGAAACCTTCATGGGCTTCCACTGCGGCAACACCCCGGCCTGCTACCTAAAGGCGCCCGAGATGAAGTACCAAATCATCATGAAGCGCAGCCTCGAGCCGGACGGCGAGCCCGACATCACGCGCGGCACCATCGAGGGCGACCTCATCGATGGGCCCATCACCTTCTTCCGCCTGCAGTCCACCGCGGACGCGAAGCTGCAAAGCTACATCGCCCATGGCGAGGTGCTGCCCGTGGCCACCCGCTCCTTCGGCGGCATCGGCGTGTTCGCCATTGACGAAATGGCCCGCTTCTATCGCCACGTCTTGATCGAGAAGCGCTACCCGCACCACGGCGGCGTGGCCTTCGCGCAGGTGGGCAAGGTGCTCTTTGAGGCCATGAAGTTGCTGGGCGTTCAAGAGATCGCCTTCAATCAACCAAGGGGCATGCTCTATAAGAGCGAAAATCCCTTCGCCTAAGGCCTTTTTTTACAATTTCTTTGGGGGCCGGCAGCGCTTCTCCGCTCGCGGCGACTCCCCCTCGCTGCCAACCTTTTGCAACCCGGGCGGCTTAGCCGCCCGGGTTGCGCGCTCTCGTTCTCCTTACATAAGTCAAGGCCACGACAAAATTCCTTTTGTCGTGGCCTTGACATTTAGGTGGTGCGAGCACTGGGACTTGAACCCATACGGTCTCCCACACGCCCCTCAAACGTGCCTGTCTGCCAGTTCCAGCATGCTCGCAAAGAGGGATTGGGCACGGGCGGAACTCCACCCGGCGACGAATAGTATACCCTTCGCCCGGCCCCACTGTCAAGGAGGAATTTCGCCGGGCGCGAGCCTCCCTGGATAGGGCTTCATTTTCCATTGTGCAGGGGCGATGGGTTGTGTTATAGTGAATCCATATATAAAGACCAAGACCGAAAATCTTTCGCGCTTATGGGAGATGAGAGCATTGGCCAATTATCGGATTCTGGTGGTGGAAGACGACCGCCCAATCGCGGAGCTTTTAAAGTACCGTCTCATCAAGGAAGGCTACGATGTAGAGATCGCCGAAACGGGCTCCAAGGCCCTGCGTCTGACCGGAGAGTGGGAGCCGAATCTCATGCTGCTGGACTGGCGCCTGCCGGATATCAGCGGCCTCGACGTTTGCCAGCAGGTCACGCAGAGCAACCGCATCCCCATCATTATGGTCACGGCGAGGAACATGGTTGAAGACAAGGTGCTGGGCCTTGAGGCCGGAGCTGACGACTATATCACCAAGCCCTTTGACGTGCGCGAGGTCGTCGCGCGGATCAAGGCCACCTTCAGGCGGCTCGAAACCGCCGAAAGCGCGCCCGCATCGGGCGGGGATGTGCAGCTTGAGTTCGCGGGACTGAACGTGGCGGTTTCCACCATGACGGTCTATAAAAACGGGCGCGCGGTGGAGCTTACGCCGCTCGAATACCAGCTGCTCATGTACTTTTACGAAAACCGCAACAAGGCTTTGACCCGGGAAACGATTTTGCACGCGGTTTGGGGTTACGAATACTTCGGTAATACGCGCACGGTCGATATTCACGTGCTGCGCTTGCGCAAGAAGCTCGACCTCGAAGAAAAGATCCGCACCATCTTCAAGATCGGCTACATCTTCGATGCTGAGGCTGCGCAAGGGGCATGAAATTCCCGCGGCTGTGGCCTCTTCGCCTGAGCTTTAAGCCGACGATCCGCAAAAAGATCGTTCTTTGGCTCAGCGCCTTCTTTTTGGGCATGCTCATCGCCATGAACCTGCTCATCGCGCGCGATGTGCAGAGCAGCAACGAGGAATACATCAACGATGACCTCGTGATGCTCAAAAACAACGGCCTGCTCTACGTGCGGCAGAACCTCGTGCTCGAAAACCTTGATAACGACGAGGGCAGCTTCGCCAAAATCGCCGTGGAGCTCTGCGAAGAAATCGCGGCCGCCACCAAAAACCCGACGGCCGCCTACACCACCGACGGCCGCCTCATCAGCTCGACCGATTCCTCCCTCTTCGGCGCGCTGCGCTTTGAGGATTTGCAGCGGGCAAAGGGCGAAAGTGGCGTGCCCACCTTCACGCTCAACACCGAGGGCGGCAATACCTACGCCTATTTTAGCTACCCCATCGCGATCGAGGGCAAGCGCATCGGCCTGCTCCGCGTGGTGGCGGATTATTCCGTGCTATATTGGCAGGGCAATAACATCATCACCTCGGTTTCGCTCATCACGCTCTTCATCTTCGCGCTGACGCTGCTCTTCGCCATCCTCTTCACCGGCAGCATCTCAAGGCCCATTTCCCAGCTCGCGCGGATCTCCAGCGAGGTTGAAAAGGAGGTCGAGCAATCCAGGCTCGACATCAGCCATGTCGTGCGGCTGCAGCGCTCCCCCCGCAAGGACGAGATCGGCCAGCTCTCGCGCAATTACGCCAACATGATCCTCAAGATTGACCAGCAGATGAAGACCATCAACACCGATAAGAACGAGCTGCGGCGTCTCTCGGAATACACCAAGGAGTTTTACGACTCAGTCACCCACGAGCTCAAGACGCCGCTGACCTCGATTCGCGGCTATGCCGACATTTTGGAGGAAAACGGCTTCACCGACAAGGAGTTTTTCGATAAGGGCATCGCCTACATCCGCAGCGAGAGCGACAGGATGTTCCAAATGGTGGTGCGCCTCCTCGAGATGTCGCGCATCAGCGGCATCGTGGAAATGCCTAAGGAACGGCTGGATTTGAGCGAGCTGCTCTCGCAGGTCTGCGAGGGGATGCAGTTTAAGGCAGACAAGTACGGCTCCACGATCTCCCTGCGCGTGCGGCACCGCGCGTCGGTCTTCGCCAACGGGGATCAGCTTCGCGAGGTTTTCATCAATTTGATCGACAACGCGATCAAATACGGCTACCCAAACTCCGTCATCGACGTGGTGATGAGCTCCGGGCGCGAGGCCATGTACGTGGCGGTTTCAAACCAGGGCGAGGGCGTGGAAGAAAGCGAGATTCCCAAGCTCTTCGTTCCCTTTTACCGCAGGAAAGACAGGGACGAGGCGGCCAGGGAAGAGGGCAGCTCCGGCCTTGGCCTTGGCATCTGCAAGCAGATCGTCGAGCAGCACGGCGGCTACATCGAAATGATCTCCAGGCGGCGCGGGCCCACCTCCGTGCGCGTCACGCTGCCGGCCTACCGGGGCATTTAGCGTTCTTTCGCTCGTTTTTGGCCCGTTTTAACGCAATTTTGAAGGAAAGGGACGATGAAAGGCATTGAAAAGGCTTATCGCGCTCGCGGCCGCCCTCGCGCTGCTGCTGAGTGCCTGCTCGCCCATCGGCCCAAGGGGCAAAACCTTCGCCCTGCGTGAGCCTGCGCCCTCGGAAACGCCAAGCGCCGGGCAGCCAAGCGGCGGCGCCTTCCTGTTTAAAAAGCGCTACCTCGTCGCGCTCGAAAAGTTAAATCCGGATGGACTTCGCCCCGAAACGGCCGAAAAAAGGCAGGTCGTGGGCTGGCTGGATGACGATAGCCTGCTGGCCGTGGCCTATTTCGCGGGCGAAAGCGGCGAAATGACCGCCGAGCTTGGCAAGCTCTCGTACCAATTCGGCTTTTACGAGGGCATCTTCCCCCTTGGCTCCCAGGCCCCCGAGTTCGTTTCGCTCTCGCGCGGGCGGCAGATGCTGGCCTACCAGACCGAGGCTGAGGGCGTGGGCAAGTACCTGGTTCTGTATTCGCTGCTCGAGTCGCGCGAGCTGCTCAGCGTTTCGAGCTTCAGGGTGCGCAGCCTGCCCGTCTGGGCGGCGGACGACCATGCCCTTGGCGTGGCTGCCTACGCTTCGGGCGAATACACCCCCTCGAGCATAGATGTACTCAACGGGGCGGTGGGCAAGGTCGGCCCCGAGCAAAGCCGTGCCCTCTCCATCCTCGATTTCCCGGCGGAGGGCGGCCTCCTCCTGCGCCGCGAGGCCGGGGAAGAGGGGGTATACAGCCTGGAGTTCCAAAAAAACGGCAGCTCTGGCGGCGTTCTGTATTCAGGCTATGTCGGCGCGGCAACAGCCCTCTCGGGCGATACCGCCCTCCTCCTCACGCGGGACTCGCTGCGCCTCCTGGCCGTGGGCGAAGATGGCGGCGGAACCGAGAGCACGATCGAAAGCGGCGTGGCTGCCTACGCCCTGACGGCGGATCAGCACGCAATCGCCTTGGCCCAACGCAACCGCGACGGCAGCGTGGATATCTATGCGGGGCTGTTCGGCGCGGGCAAGGTCGTCAACAAGGTGCTGGTCTATAAGAACGTCGAGGGCGCCGGGCTTGGCTCGGTTTCGCGCCTGCTCTTCAGCCCGGATAACAAAAAGCTCTATGTCGAGGGCAATTCCACGGCTGGTTTGCCGCAGGCCGTCGTGCTGGAGTTCGCCTAAGCAAAAAAGCCCTGAAACGACGCAAAAACAGGCAAAAAGACCCGAAAAGTCCCCCTTGTGGGTGCGGCTTGACAGGGCCAGCGCTTTTGGGGTATCGTAAAACAAGGAAAAGGCTTCAAAAACTCTGCGGCGGCGGGTTTCGCCGCCGCCCACCAAATGAGGGAGGGAACCATCATGAAGGCGCTGTTCATCGGCGGCACGGGCCTCATCAGCTGCGCGGTTTCAAAGCTGGCCATCGAAAGGGGCTGGGAACTGACGCTGCTCAACCGCGGCCAGCGCACGGAATTCGTGCCCGCCAAGGCCGAGGTCGTGCAGATTGACTATCAGGATCAGGAAAAGGTCAAGGCATTCCTGCAGGATAAGAGCTACGACCTGGTCGTGCAGTGGATCGGCTTCACGCCGGAGCGCGTCGAAAGGGATGTGGAGCTGTATTTGGGCAAAACCCGCCAATACATCTTCATTTCATCGGGAGCGGCCTACGAGCGCCCGATGAAGAGCCCCTACGTGACCGAATCCATGGCGCTCAACAACCGCTATTGGCAGTACGGACGCAACAAGCGCATGTGCGAAGATGTTTTGATGCAGGCCTATCGCGAAAAGGAATTCCCCTTCACCGTCGTCAGGCCTTCGCTTACCTATGGCGATACCCAGATTCCCTTCGCTATGGGCAGTTGGAACAAGCCCTGGTCCCTGGTGCAGAGGATGCTCGACGGCAAGCCCATCGTCTGCCACGGCGACGGCACCTCGCTGTGGACGATGACCCACAATTCGGACTTTGCCAAGGGCTTCGTTGGCCTGATGGGCAGGCCGGAGGCCATCGGCGAAGCCTACCACATCGTTTCCGATGAATTGCTGACCTGGGACCAGATCGCCTACGCGATCGGCGACGCGGCCGGGGTGAAGCCCGAAATCGTCCACATGAGCGCGGATCAAATCGCGCGCTTTATCCCCGGGGAGCTGGGCGACCTGCTGGGCGATAAGTCCTCCTCCTGCATCTACGACTGCACGAAGATCAAGCGCCTGGTGCCGGACTTTGTTTGCACCACGCCCTTCGCAATCGGCGTGCGTCAGTCGGTCGAGTACTTCCGCAGGCACCCCGAGCTGCAGATCATCGACCAGGAGTGGAACGCATCCATCGACGCCCTCATCGAGGCCGACAAGCTGGTCTACCCAAAGAAGTAGGCAAGGCATGCAAAAAAGGGCCGTTTCCAGGTGGAAACGGCCCTTTTTTTGCCCCTTTTTTAGTTCTTGGGCACGTAGCTGCCGCAGTTGGACTCATCGCTGGCCTTGCCGCTGCTGCCGCCCACGTTCGCCTGCACCTGAATGGACGAAAGCGTGCAGCCCGACTGCTTCTCGTCGTTATACAGGCAGCTGTGCACGTCGCAGTGGATGCTCTGGTTACCAAAACTATCCCTGGCGTTCATGAAAAACCCTCCTTCGGAATCTATTCTTCCGAAGGCTAGCTTGCGCCGCCGGGCGCGGCTTTATTCCACGGCTTCATAGCGGCCCTTATACAAGCCGGTGACGCCGTCTTTTTCGCAAATGGCACCATGCACGAAGGTCATCCCATTCGCCTTTAAAATCGTGGGCAGGCCACAAAGCCGCTCAAGCTCCCGCGCGTAAAGCCCACACAGCGGCGCGAAGCAACCTCGAAGCAGCCAAAGATCGACATGGCCCATCAGGAGGTAAACCCTGTGCGTTTCGCATGGATCCATCACGCCGCCAGCAAATTCAGGCTGGAGGGGCCGCTGGGGAGCCGCAGCCCGGGCAGCTCCCCTCCCAAAAAGCCGCCCAGGATCACCAGAACGTCCCCTTTTGAAAAGGCGAACCCTTCGAGCATGCGCAAAAGAAGATGCCCAGGCCGTGCAGGTTGCTGACCGTGATCAGCCGCAGGCCTTTTATAAAATCCGCCCTTTGCAGCCTGGTTTGCCCAAAATAGCGTGATAAGGGAAGAAAGCGCAAGGCCAAGGCGCACCCGGGATTGCGGACTTACCCCCAGCAACCCAAGCGAAGCCTTCGCCGTCGTTGCGAGGAGCGAAGCGGCGCGGCAGACCAGAAAGGCAGCCTTCTTCAATGGGGAAGCGCGCTGGCTTCCTTCGGTTCCCTCACAATGACGAATCGGCTATGCTGCGAGCATCCTTGTTAGAGAGGGGTTCCGTAGGGGAATCGAAGCCGAGTTGTGCCCTGCGGGCACAGTAACGGGGCGCGGATTGGCTTAAATAGAGCCGTTGCACAAGCCGCGCTATGCCCGGCTGCCCGGCCACCGCAGTCCCATCTGCGAAGGCCCGCAGGGCTACGGCTACTTCTTTTTGCGCCGCCGCGCGGGGTGCGCGCCGCGCTTGCCCTGGGTTCCCGGCTTGCCCCGCTTTTTGCCGGGTCTCGGCGGCTGAGACCTGGCCTTTGGTCTGCTTTCCTCGCCCTGAACGGGCTGCAGCTCCACCCGGCGCGTGGCCATGTCCACGCCGGCCACGCTGACCGTGATCGGGTCGCCCAGGCGGTAAATCCGCCGCGTCCTCTCGCCGATCAGGCAATGGCGACGCGGGTCGTGCAGGTAGTAATCATCCCGAATCGACTGCAGGCGCAGCAAGCCTTCGATGCCGCCCTCGAGCGTGATAAATAGACCAAAGTTCGTAACGCCGGTGATCAGCCCAGGGAAATCCTCGCCGATATGCCCGCGCATATAGAGGCATTTATAGTAGCCTTCGGCAGCGCGCTCGGCCTCCATGGCACGGCGCTCGGCGGTCGAGCACTCTTCGGCCAGGGCCTCGCCGCGCGCCTTGGACAGGGCCTGCTTTTTTCCCTCGATCTCGGCCTTCAGGGCGCGATGCGCGAAAAGATCCGGGTAGCGGCGAATGGGGGAAGTGAAATGGCAATAATCCTTTGCGGCCAGGCCATAATGCCCTAGGGGGCGCGGGTCGTATTTGGCCTTTTGCAGGGAGCGCAGCAGGACGGAGGCAATCGGCGCGCTTTCGGGCTTGCCCTGGCAGCGCCCGAGCAGCGCTTGCAGGGCCTTTTGCGTGGTCTCATGCAGGGGGTAGCCCAGGCTCTCGGCAAAAAAGGCGAAGGCCTGGAGCTTTTCGGCGTCAGGCTCGCCATGGACGCGATAGAGGAAGGGCAGTCCGCTCTTGCGCGCGTGGGCGGCCACGGTTTCGTTGGCGGCGAGCATGAATTCCTCGATGAGGCGGTTCGCTACGCCGCGCTCGCTCATCCGGATGCAGGCAACATCCCCTTCCTGCCCAAGGGAGATCTCGCTCTCAGCCAAGTCGAGATCGAGCGCGCCGCGCCGTTGCCGCTTCTTCCTCAAAAGCTCGTAAAGCTCGAGCATCAAATGGAGATCCTTCATCAGAGGGCGAAGCTTGGCCGTGATTTCGCCGCCCTCCAGCGCGCGGCTCACCTCCTCATAGACGAGCCTTGCCTTGGAGTGGATCACCGAGGGGAAGATGCGGTAGCCCGCGAGCTCCCCCTCCCCGTCGAATTCCATCTCGCAGCTTAAGGTAAGCCGATCGACCCCCGGGTTCAGCGAGCAAATGCCGTTTGAGAGCGCCTCGGGCAGCATGGGCAGCACCTCGCCTGGGAAGTAGGCGGAAGTGCCCCGAAGCAGGGCCTCCCGGTCGAGCATGCCGCCCTTTTTGACGTAATGGCTTACATCCGCGATGTGCACGCCGAGCCGCCAGCCGGTTTCGGCCCTCTCGATAGAGATCGCGTCGTCGAAATCGCGTGCGTCCGCGCCGTCGATGGTGACGACGGCCTTGCCGCGCAGATCCTCGCGGCCCAAAATATCGCCGGGCGCGAGGGTTTGGCGCACCTTGCCCGCTGCCGCGAGGACTTCGGCCGGAAATTCGGCCCGAAGCCGATAGCTGCGCTGAATCGAGAGTATCTCGACCCTCGTTTCCCCCGATTTGCCCAGGCGCTCCACAATTTCGCCGCAAAGACCCTTGCCGTGCCCATCCGGGAAGGCCGTGATGCGGACGAACAGCTTTTCGCCCTCCTCCGGCCCCTCCTCGCCACCCGTGACGAGCAGAGGGCCGCCCAGGCGGGGCTCATCGGGCAGCACGAAGAGCCTTTCACCGTCGCGCCGGGCGACGCCCACGAAGCGCTCGTTCGCGCGCTCAAGAACCGAAAGCACCCTTGCCTGGCCGTTCGGCAGCGCCTTGGCCAGGACGAGATCGCCGTGCATCGCGCCACCCAAGCCCTCGCCCGGCACGCGAAGCTCCTCGCCGCCATCTTCCGGCGCGAAAAAGCCAAAGCCCCGCCTATTGCCGCGCAGCCTGCCTCGCAAGGGTTCGTTGGCCGGGCTTTCAGGCCCTTTTCTTTCGTTTTTTCCCTTTGGCTTGTTCATCAAATGCAAAACCCCGCTTAAAAGGCCTGCCCGATTCAGTGGGCAGGCCTTTGAATCCCCTTTTTGCACGCTTTTTTGATCTTAGGCAAACTTTTGCAGAACCAGCATGGCGATTGCGAGCACGACAAAGCCGCAGGCCGTGATCTTCGTGAAGAAGAGTAGCTTGCCCTCGTAGCTCTGCGCCTTCTTCTTGCCGAAGAAGGTTTCGGCTCCGCCCGCGATCGCGCCCGAGAGCCCGGCCGCGCGACCCTGCTGCATGAGCACCAATATGGTCAAGGCCAGCGAATCCAGCGCCAGCACGATGCCTACGACGATTAAGGCGACGTTCATGAAAAAACCCTCCCAAATTGCATTGCCCACTTACTATAGCACAGCCCCGTGCGCTTCTCAAGCCAAAAAGCGAAAAAGCGGAAGATTTTGTGGCCGGGCGGGCCTGCGCGTCCGCGCGGCGGGGCGCTTTTGGGCGAAAGGTCAGCCGAAAAATCCGATCAGCCACCTAAGCATCGTGGGGAAAAGGCAGATGACTACGATCACGCGCAGGGTGTGCATGCTCACCACCTGGGCCGTGTTGCAGCCCAGATCCTGCGCGATGATCGACATTTCCTGCACGCCGCCCGGCGTCACCGCCATGAAGCCGGTGAGCAGATCCGAGCCTGAAATGCGGCGCATGAGGGTGCCAAAGCAGATGGTGAAGAGCAGCATGGTCGTGAACATGAGGAGGATGGGCAGGATCAACTCGGGCAGGGCGAGCACCGAGGCCATCGTCAAGCGCACGCCGATGAGCCCGCCGGAGGCCGCCTGCGCAAAGGGCCTGAGGGCGGAAGGGAAGAGTGCGCCGCCGCCCGTATATAAATTGAAGGCGCAGCTACCGATGACGCCGCCCACCATAAAGGCGGCCGGCATAGAGAGCAGGTTGAGCAAAAAGCCGGCCACCGCGGCACAGAGGAGGGTCAGCGGGAAGCGCCAGGGGCCAAGGTCGTATTGGATGGCCGCGGGCGCGCCGCTTCCTTCGGCGGGGCGCACGGCCGCGCCGCCCGGCATGAGATGCGGCCATTTTTGCCCCAAAAAGCGGAAGCTCACCGGGTAAACCAGGCAGATGCCCACCAGCCGGAAGAGCTGCAGCACCGAAACCTGCCCGGAATTGGCGCCCAGCTCATCCGCAATCAGGGCCATATCGGAAAGGCCGCCGGGCGAGCAGGCGAAGAAGGCCGTGGGGATGTCGATCGCGCCGCAAAGGTGCACCAGCAGCGCCACGCCCACGTTGAGCACGACCATCCCGGCGATTAGCAGGAGGGCGGGGCCCCAAAGCCTGCGGAATGTGCGCAGATCGGCCTTGGTGATGGAGTGGCCAATCATCGTGCCACCCAGGCCCTGCAAGACCGGCCTGGTAAACTCCGGCAAAAATGCCCTGCCGCTTAGGATGTTCATCGCCGCCACGGCGGCCATGGCAAAGACCATCGCGCCCGCCGGAATCTTCGACTTAAAGCCCAAAAAACCTGCGGCAAAGGCGAGGAGCAGCGTAATTGCCGTCCAAAGTAAAGCGTCCATGGGAGGAAACCCTCTTTCTAAACGAGGCAGTCCCTTTATTATGGGCCATCCCGCCCTGGGCCGTCAAGCCGCGGAAGGATTTTTCCCGGCCTTTTTCGCCCTTTTTGGCTTCGGCCCGTGCATATCCGATTTTTTACATAGGAATTGAGCGCCAAGCGCTTGCTCCTGGGCCGTGAATGGGGTATGATAGCTCTATCCTAAGCTTCTAAGGGGGGTCTATCATGTTTCAGGTTACGAAGGAAATGACCATTGCTTCCGTCATCCGCGAGGATCCCGAGTCCGCTCCGGTCTTCATGAACTACGGAATGCATTGCCTCTATTGCCCGCACGCCTCGGCGGAATCCATCGGCATGGCCGCCGGCGTTCACGGCATCGACGCGGACGCGTTGGTTGTGGATCTCAACAAGTACTTCGCAGAAAAACAATAAGGCCCAGAAAATCCATTAAAAAGCGCCGGCTTTACCGGCGCTTTTTTTGCTTTGCGCCTAATTGCCTGGCGAAACGGCACCTTTTATCGCGCGCGGAACAGTTTCTCATCGTTTTAATATTGTTTAACTCCATTCTGTTTTTCGTCGAACTTTGTGGAAAGCGCACAAAAGCGGCTTGCATTTCTAAGCGCTTGATGTAGAATGTGTGAGGTGGCCGCGCGCCTGGGCATAAAGCGCCCGCTTTTGCTCGATTCAGCGCGAGGCCCCGCGAACACCGCAAGCACATCATGTGCAAACACCTAAGGAGGAAACCAACCCAATGAAGAGAGTTCTTGCCTTGCTTCTCGTGGTGGCGATGGCCGTTTTGGCCCTTGCGGGCTGCGTCCAGCCTTCCGCCAGCCCCGAAACGAGCGCCCCCGCCGTCAGCGACGGCGCGGATGCGGAAAACACCCCCGCCGAAGGCGGCGACCAGAGCGCTGAGCGCACGCCGGCTACGATCACCTTCCTGCACTCCGGCTCCGCCAGGACGACCATCGATCTTTGGCACGACACCGCCGTGGGCAAGGCTTTGGCCGCGATCACGAACGTGGATCTGAGCATCGAGTTCCTCGTAGGCTCCGATGTGCGCCAGAAGGCTTCCCTGCTGATCGCTTCGGACCAGTACCCCGACTTGATCAACACCGGCGACGCCTCAGGCGACTACTACGCGGCCGGCGCCTTCGTGCCCCTTGACGATTACCTCGCCAAGTATGAAAACCTGGGCCGCGCCTATGACGAAGTCGCCCGCAAGCTGATGACGCAGGCCGATGGCCACATCTATTGGCTTGGCGCGCAGCCCAGCGAAAACGCGGTCTACCCTTCCGCGGGCTACTACCTCAACATGGATCTGCTCAAGCAGAACGACTACCCGGTGGTGACGGATTTTGAGCAGTGGCAGCAAATGATCATCGACTATGTCGCCGCCAACCCAACCTTCAACGACCAGCCCACCATCGGCATCACCGAGCCTTCCGAAGCCTGGCGCGCCTCCGCGCTGCAGTATGGCGGCTCGCGCTTTTTGATGGGCTACCAGAACGACGGCCTGACGGTCATCGACCCTGAGACCCTGGAAGCCAAGGTCATCATGGACTCCGAGTTCCAGAAGCTCTTCGTGAAGATGCTCAACAGGATGTATTTGGCCGGCGTGGCCGATCCTGAGATGTTCATGCAGACCAACGACCAGTTGCTGGCCAAGATCGGCTCCGGCCGCGTGGTGGGCACCTACGACCAGCGCGGCATGATCCAGAACGGCCTGGACGCGCTGACCGCCACCGCCCCCGAGCGCATGCTGGTGGCCTTCCCCGTAGTTCTGCCCGGGGTGACGACCGAGCGTTACCGCGGCCCCCGCAACTTTGGCGGCGGCTCCGGCCTTGGCATCACCACTTCGGCTAAGAATCCGGACCGCGTAGCCCAGTTCCTCGATGATATCGCTTCGGAAGAGGCGCAGATCATCATTCACTGGGGCATTGAGGGCGAGGATTGGGCCTATGACGCGGACGGCAAGCTGAGCAAGAGCGACGAGCAGTGGGCTTCCTTCCGCAACGCAGAGTTCAAGCAGGAGCGCGGCATCGAGCAGTTCGATACCTACTTCTACATCCTGCCCCTCCTTTCCCCGCTGCCCACTTCCGGCAGCATCCTTTCCCCCACCAACAACGAAGCCTACGTGGTTCGCGCCTATAGCGATGTAGAGAATGAATTCCTCTCGCACTACGCTGATAAGGGCTATACCACCTTCGTTTCCTGGTTCAACCCCTCGTATGATTCGACCTACGAGCCTGGCTGGTCGATCCGCCAGCGCATAGCGACCGACGACCCCCGCAAGCTCGCCGGCGAAACCGCTCTGACGACGACGCTGGACTACCTGCCCAAGCTGGTACAGGCCAAGGACGACGACGCCTTTGAGGCGATATGGACCGAGTTCACGACGAACCTCGGCGCCCTGCCTCTGCGCGAGTACGAAGCCCTCGTCACCGAGATGGTCAAGGCAAGCGCCTCCATTTACGCCAGCAGGTAAGGCGGTTCTTCCAACGAAAAGTTAGCGTTTCTTGTGGCAGGATGGCCGCCGCTGATGAGGTGGCGGCCATCTTTCCGCAAAAAACGCCCCGCCTGCCGGTTCCCCGGGCCTCTGGCCCCGAAAATTAGTCATTTGCCCACATTCTTCATAAAAACGTTTAGGGGGTCATGGCCCGTGAGCATGGATCAAAGAACGCTGCGCTCGGTGCTTAGCAAGAGCAACAGGGGCGATAGCCTGCCGCGCCTGCTTTGGAAGCAGAGGCAGCTCATCATTCTTTCCCTGCCCGTCATCTTCGTGTTTTTCTTCTCGTATTTCCCCCTCTGGGGCTGGATTATCGCCTTTCAGGACTACAAAGTAGCCTTCAAGGGCAATCTCTTTCAGCAGCAGTGGGTGGGGCTGCAAAATTTCGTTTCGCTCTTCACCGACGCGACCTTTTTGCGCTCGCTGCGAAATTCCTTGGGCATCGGGCTGCTGACCATCGCGTTTTCCTATTTTTTCACGTTATTGCTGGCGGTGCTGCTGAACGAGATCAAGGTAAGCTGGTTTAAGCGGACGGTGCAAACCATCTCGTACCTGCC
>JAITGM010000050.1 GCA_031280685.1 Christensenellaceae bacterium | reverse complement strand
TCATGGACCAAAGCAGCTTCCCCATCTCCATTTCCGTTTCTCTCGATGGCTCCGGCCACCTCGCCGCCTCGCTCCTCTACCCCCAGGGCGCTCCTCCTTCCTTCATCAATCGCTTCTGCTGCTAAGGACGCTGAAAAGGCCACGAAAGTGGCCTTTTTTCTCAAAAACGCAAAAAACGGTAAACGTCGTTCAAACGCGCCCACCGATTCCTCCGCCTTCCTCATTTTAGGGCGCTAGGCCCTCAACCATCCGGCAAGGAGCGCCAAAGCGCTTCCTTGTTAACCTTGTCATTGCGGCACGGCAATCCAGCAACGGCGCAAAGGCCGCAAAACGGCCAGGGCTTCGATGCGGCCCTCCCGCCGATCCCCCTTCCCGCACGGCAAGCTCCGTCCCTCGGCCCGTGGATCCCGGGGAAGGTGGCTTCGCGGATTGACAGGGCGGCGAAAAGCGCTATACTAAATGGCAGTCTGCCCCAAAAGGAGGATTTGCCATGAAACCAGCTCGTTTTATATGCCTTCTCGCCACCCTCTGCCTTTTGCTGGCCCTGCCCCTCGCAGGCTGCACCCAAAAGGTTCAGCTCATTCAGGCCGAAATCACGATGGAAGGCGGCGGCGTCATTCGCTTGGAGCTTGACCCGGCCGCCGCGCCCATCACGGTCGAAAACTTCATAAAGCTGGCCAAGGATGGCTTTTACGACGGCTTAACCTTCCACCGCATCGACCCTGGCTCTGTCATCCAGGGCGGCGACCCGGACGGAATCGGCACCGGCGGCCCCGGCTATGAAATCAAGGGCGAATTCAGCCTGAACGGCTGGAAAAATCCCATCAAGCACGCGCGCGGCGTCATCAGCATGGCCCGCACCAACGCGGGATACGACACGGCGGGCAGCCAGTTCTTCATCGTGCTCGAGGATGCCTTCGCGCTCGACGGCGGCTACGCTGCCTTTGGCCGCGTCAGCGAAGGAATGGATCTAGTTGACCAGATCGCTGCCCTGCCGACCGATAGCCAGTCGCATCCTCTGGAACCGGTCGTCATCCAAAGCGTCCGCATTCTATAGCCACAGCGGCCATAAAAAAACAAAAAAGGCCTTCCCCGCTCTTGCGCGGGGAAGGCCTTTTTCTCTTTTTTGCGCCTTTTTATTGGGTTTAATCGCCCGCCATGTAGATCTCCACGCCGAAGAGCAGCGCCTTTTCGGCGGAGGCGATGATTTCGGCCATGCCGCTCTCTTCGGGGACGAACCCAGCAAAGGGGTCTTCCCCTCCCTCTGCCGGCGGGATTTCCAGCAGGGCCTGCTGGTTCAGGGCGGCCTCCAGCGCGGCATCCGCCGCCAGGAAGACGTTCGGCCTGCGAATATAGCGGAACACGCCCGGCCCGGTAACCACCACATTGTTCTGGGAGGAGGCGCAGTGTACCACGATCAGCTCGCCTTTTGCGTCCCTGCCCACCACGATGCCCACATGGTTAATGCCACTATCTGAGGGCATCTGGCGGAAGAGCAGATCGCCTGGCTTGGCATCCGCCCAGTCGATCTCGCGGGAGGTCATCCACTGCGTGGCCGAGCTGGAGCCGAGGGAGGAAGCGATTTCAGCATCCCCAAAGCCATTGATAAAGGCCCACTCCACAAAGCCGCTGCAGTCCATGCCCAAGGGCCTGTAGCTGCCGCTGGTCTTGCTGCCTGGCGTGCTCACGGTGTGCAGGCTGCCCCAGCGGGCATCCCAGCCAATGCCGCCCGACTTCCCGCCCCAGAAGTACTTAACCTTGCCCTTAAGGCTAAGCCCGGCCAAAACGACGTCACGCCGCGGGGCCGAAATCACTTCTACGGGCAGGGCATCAAAGGCCGCCGAAAACTCCTCGATCGAGAGCCGCGAAAAAACGCTGCTATCGTAATTGAGCCGCAAATATTGCCGCAGCGCCTCAAGGTCGAAGGCCGCGATACGGTCGAGATCCTCTTGAAAAAGGCCATACTCCGCGGCGATGTCAAAGGCGCTTAACTGCCCAAGGCTAATGATCAGCTCCTGCGCACCTTGCCCGTTCGCTTGAAGCTCCGCCAGTACGGGGTTGAGCGAAAGATAGATTCCCTCAAGCAGGGCATGATCCTCGGCGCTGCCGACCACGATTCCGGCCGGAAATTCAGGCGCATAGCCCCTTTGCACGGCATAGATGAGCAGCGCATCGGCCACGCTGCTTTCGGCGCGCTCCCCAAGGGAGATGCTCCCGCCCTGCAAGCCATTAAACGCAGCAAACTCCGCAGCCTTGGCCTGCAGGGCCATCGGCAGGGCGCGAAGCTCCGCGGCCAGGTCGATCTCGCCAGCCGCGGCCTGGCCGGAATGGCCCGCCCACGCGGCCGGATAGAGCCAGTTCGCGGGGTTCATCTTGCTGTCTTTAGGCATTTCCTCTGGGGGCAGCGCACTTTCTTGCGGCGGCAGCGCCGGCGTGGGCGACAGGCTCGGATCCGGGCTTAGGCTCGGCACTGGCGAAAGCGTTGGGCTCCAAAAAGAGGGCAGCGGTGTAGGCGCAGGCGTGGGGACCGGAGTCGGCGCAATCGTCGGCTGCTGCCAAAAGTCGCTGACCGAGGGCTGCGTCGGCGCGGGTGTGGGCGTCGGCGCCGACGTAGGGGCCAGTGTCGGCGTCGGAGCGACCGTCGGCGCGGGCGTCGAAGTCGGCGGCGGCGTACTCCAAAAATCCGTGCTCGCTTCCGCCAAGCCGGCAGGGTCGCCAAACCCAAGCAGCAAGCCCGCTATTAGGGTTAGCGCTGCATATCGTCTAAAGCTTTTGCCTTTTGTGTGCATGCTGAAAATCCTCCAAAGCCGCCTTCATCTGGCCGGCGTGACCGCATAAAGGCTCGCTTATCCTCGTAGTTATATAATCATTTCGTTGCCCGTTTAAAACTCTCCTTTTTTCAAAGTTGTTATTTTTTCGTTAATATGTCATTCTTGACCCGCCTTCCTCTTTGGCGTACAATATGAAAAACCCTTGATTTTCGGAGGATTTCCTTCATGCACGAAGCCCTTCTCTCTTCGGCGCGCATTTTGCGCTGCCCCCTCTGCCATCGCGATGCAGCCTTTCATTCGGGCAGTTTCCTGTGTGAAAACCGCCATTGCTTCGATCTGGCCTCCGCGGGCTATTTAAACCTCGTTCCTCAGCAAAAGTCCGGTAAATACGGCAAAAGCGCCTTTCAAAGCAGGGCTTTCGTCTTTGCGGCGGGGGCCTATCTCCCCCTGGCTGAGCGGCTCGCCCAAATCCTTCCTTCCGCTCCGTTTTCGCCTGGTTTTTGCCTGCTCGACGCGGGCTGCGGCGAAGGCTACTACGCTTCCTTCCTGCAAAGCGCGCTTCGCGTTCCCCTCATCGGGCTCGACATCGAGCGCGACGCGATCAGGCTCGCGGCCAAGCGCTCGCAAGCCGTCGCCTGGTTGGTCGCGGATCTAAGCAACCTGCCGCTGCAGAACCAAAGCGTGGCTGCGGTGCTCAACCTGCTCAGCCCGGCGAACTACGGCGAGTTTGCGCGGGTTTTGCGCCCGGACGGGCTGCTGGTCAAGGTCGTCCCCGGCGAAAATTACCTCGCCGAGCTGCGCCTGCTTCTAGGCGGCAGCTTGCGTGCCGAATCCGTAGCCGGCGTCGAAGCAGAGGCTCTGTTTCGCCAGAACGCAGCCGATTGCAGCATCGAGGAGCTCGATTACCGCTTCCCCGTGAGCAAAGAGCTGGCCGCCCAGTTCTTCGCCATGACGCCGATGGGCTTCGGCCGCGAACTCCCTCCGGGCGCACTGCTGGGACTGCGTTCCATCCGCATCCATCTCAAAATCCTGACCGGCAGGCGGCCCTAATCCTGCAGCCAGCGGCCTTCGTCCGCCCCTTCAGCCTGAGAATCCTTACTCAAAGAGGGCAGCAGGGCGCCCTCGTCGTCATTGCAAGCGGTGGCGAAGCAATCCAGCGTGCTTCCCTATATGACGCGCCCTTTCTGGATTGCCGCGTCGCTTACGCTCCTCGCGGCGACGGCGGTGCCAACAGCACACAAGGCTAGGCCTGCGGCTTCTGGGGCCAGCCGCCAGCGAAGCTGCCACTGCCGCGCAAAGCGCGGAGCTGGCCCTCCGGCGCGCGAGCACCGGCGAGCGCGCCCCTTCCTCATCCCATCCGCGCGATCACGTCGGCGACCAGCGCGCTCATTGCCGCGGCGCGGCTTAGCCCCGCCCGAATGACATCTTCGCCCGAAAGAACCTCGTCCTTCATTCCGGCCGCCAGGTTGCTGATCAGCGAAAGGGCCAGAACAGGCAGGCCCATATGCGCGGCCGCAAGCACCTCCGGCACCGTAGACATGCCCACGGCATCCGCGCCCAGGGCTCTCATCATGCGGATTTCCGCCGGGGTTTCAAAGTTCGGGCCGCTGGTGGCCAGATAGACACCCTCCTTCATGGGAATGCCTAACCCTTTAGCGCTTTCGCGGGCGATAGCGCGGAACGCTTCCGGGTAGGCGCGGCCCATGTCGAAGAAGCGCTCGCCCAGATCCGCTTCGTTGGGGCCGATCAAGGGATTGTTGCCCATCCAGTTGATGTGGTCGCGCAGGAGCATGATGTCGCCCGGGCGAAAGCCCTCGTTGATCCCGCCTGCTGCGTTGGTCAGGATCAGCGCTTGAATGCCCATTTGCCGCATCAGCCGAATTGGGTAGGCGATCTCCTCCATCGAGTGCCCCTCGTAGTAATGCAGCCGCCCCTGCATGCAAATAAGCGGCACTCCGGCGATCTCTCCCAACACGAAGCGCCCCTCGTGCCCCGGCGCGGTCGAGCGCTTCATATGCGGGATCTCTCCATAGGGCAAAAATTGAGGTCTTTCGATCCGCTCCGCGAGCGGAGACAGGCCCGAGCCCAACACGATGCCAGTTTTCGGCCAAATTTCTGCCCTTTCCCTCATCGCCCGCAGGGATTCGTCCAAGCGGCGCATCAAATCCATTGCTTCGACCCCCTCCTCCATTTTTGGGGCGGCCAGATGGGCCCCCTTTTGAGCCTACATCTTCCGCCCTCTTTTTTCAAGCCCGGTCTTTGATTCCAAAACCAGCCCTTTTGTGCTATACTTCCTTCCGGCACATCGCGTATCGCGCGGGGAAAGGCGGTTTTTTTATGGCGTTCCTTGAAAGGGTTCAAGGCAAGCTCTTCTATCTGGTCGTCATGCTGTTTTGGTTCGCACAATACATTTACGGGCCCTTTTTATCGCCCTATCTTGCGGCGGCCGGCGTTTCCGCCGCGCTCATCGGCACCATCGCAGGCGCCTACGGTTTCACCCAGATGCTCCTGCGCGTGCCCCTGAGCCTGGGCGATAGTTTGACCGGCAACCACCGCCTCTTCATGGGCGGCGGCCTTCTGGCCATCGTGCTGGCCTGCCTGCTGCCCTTCCTTTCGGATTCCCCTCAAATCTTCCTGCTCTCGCGCGCGGCGGCCGGCGTGGCCTCCGCCACCTGGGTTTCCTACGCCGCCTTCGCGCTCGAGGGCGAGGGCAACGCCAACCAGCGCATGGGCAGGCTCATCACGGCCAATTCCGCGGGCGTCTTTCTCTCTATGCTGACAGGCACCCTGCTCTATAAGGGCTCCAATATCCGCCTGCTCTTCGGCATTGGCGCGCTGGCCGCGGCAATAGGGTTTGGCCTGTTCCTGCTCGGCTCTTCCGGCGGCACCAGGCCGGCGGCCGTTCAAAAAAGCTTCTCTGGCGCCGGCTTTGTGCAGACGCTGCGCAGCAAGAACCTATGGCTGTGCTCCCTTTTGATGGCGCTGGCCCAGTTCATCCTCTTTGCCACGAACGGCTCCTTCGTCGGCGTCTTCGCGCAGGAATCCCTAAAGGCCAGCGGCTCGCAAATCGGCCTGCTATCGCTCGTCAGCCAGGCGCTTGGCGTCGCTACTTCCTTTATATTGGGCAAGACCGCAACCCGCAGGCTGCCCGAGCGCGAGCTGCTCACGGGCTGCTTCCTGCTCCTGGCGCTCTATTGCGTCTGCATCGCCTTCGTGGGCTCGGCTTCGCTGCTCATCGCCCTGCAGGCGCTGGCGGGCATCAGCATGACCGCTACCAACGTCCTTTTGATGGCCAACGCGGGCCGCGAACTGGACGGTGGGCAAAAAGCCCTGGCCATGGGCGTTTTCCAGAGCGTCTATGGCCTAGGCATGACCTTCGGGCCCGTCGCCGCGGGCGCGGTGCACGGCCTTGTGGGCAGCTACCCAAGCACCTTCCTCCTGGTCGGCGCGGTCGGCATCCTGGCCGCAATCTGGGCCTTTTTCGCCTACAAAAACCCCCGAGTGCAGGCCTTTTGAGCGAAAAAGAAGCCCTCCCGCAGCCAAGACCGCGGGAGGGCTCGTTTCTCTTGGCTTCACAGCGGGATCGCCAGCCTCAAAGCGGCATCCCGGCCTCGATCCAGTCCGCCAGCTCGGCAAAGCTGCCCACGCGCTTGCCGTCGAACTCGCCCAGGCCGCGTTCGAACATCGCCGCCAGCATCCCAGCTTGCCGCGCACCAAGTAGGTTCTTGGGCCTATCGTCCACAAAAAGGCATTCCTCGCCCTTTAACTCAAGCTGTTCGAGCATCATCTCGTAAATCCGCAGGTCGGGCTTGTTCAGCCCCACATCGGCGCTGATGAGCACCGCGTCAAAATGCCGGTCGAGCGCATACTTTTCGCGCACAAAGCGGCTCCACTGCGAAATATCGTTCGAAAGCAGAGCCAGGCGGTATTTCGCCTTCAGCCTTTCTGCGGCCTGGGCAAAGCCCTCTTCCATCTTGATGGTATTCAGGTAGTCCTTCTCGCTCTTTTCGGGGTCGGTGAAGCCAACCCGCCGCCAGAACTCGGCGGTCGTGATCTCAAATTTGCCCATTTGATGCCAAGGCTCGTAAATATCGCGAATGCCCAGGTTTGGGAAAAAACCATTGATGTAGGGCATCAGTCCTCCGTCGGGATCCTTCAAGATCACGCCGTACATGTCGAAGATGACCGCCTTCAGCATCACGCCTCCCCCTCTTTGGCCATTTTCAGCCCCTTTTGAAACAAGAATGGGTGCCCAGCCACCAAATAAAAGACCAGCGCCGCATAGCCCAGCGCCATGAAGGGCGAATCATGCCCCAGCAGCGCCGAAAGCCCTTCCTTCAGGCCGATGGCGACCAACAGGCCCGAAAGCAGCTTGGCAGCCTGCACAAGGGGCGGCGCCGTCACCTCAAAGCGGACGAAGCGCCGCTCGGCCCGCCAGCCCAGCAGCAGCCCGAAGGCGATCCCCGCGGTCTTCAATGCGTCCGCCACCAGCGCCTGCTCAACGCCGCCAAAAAGGCGCAGCAGCGCAAAGGCGCCCAGCAGGGCGGCTCCGCAAAGCCCACAGCGAAAGAGCCATTTCTCGCCGCCTGGGCGCCTTTCGAGCGCCGTAATGAGCCCTGCTGCGAGCACGGCCAGCCCAAGGCCGCAGAGCACATCCCGCAGGCTGTGCACACCCAAATAGAGCCGCGAAAAGCCCACCAGCAGCGCATACGGCGCGGCAAGCGCCCAAACCCAGCGCCGCCTTTGCCAAAGCCCAAGGCCCGCCGCCAGCGAACCCGCGGCTGCCGAGTGCCCCGAAGGGAAGGCGTGGCCCGTCGCCGTGGGCAGGGCCTGCTCGACCGCCCGCAGGCGCGCATCGAGCAAAAAGGGGCGCGGCACGAGGAAGCAAAGCTTCAAAAACTGGCCAAAAAGCCCGGAAGCGAAATAAAGCAGCCCAAGGCGCAACCCCATGTGCTTATCTACACACCAATATAAAAGCAGCACGGCGGCCAGCAGCACGCTTTCGCCGCCCAAGTGGGTGACGCCCATAAAAAAGGCGTCGAGCGCCGGGCTTCTAAGCCCCTGCAGCGCGAGCAGCAGCCCCATCAGCCCTCGCCCCCCAGCGCCCCGAAGGGATCCTCCTCCTTGGGGAGCACGCCGCTTAAATCAAAGGCCGGCAAATAGGCGGCGTCGGCGCTGCCATCCTCCTGCACGAAGCCCTCTAGCCCCGAATCAAAAAGATATCGCTCCACCTGCGCGTATTCTTCCTCGGTTACGCGGCGGTCGATCTCTGGATACCTCGCGCTGATCGCGTTGGGCGTATACTGCCGCATCAGCGAAAAAAGAACCCGCTCGCCATAGCGCGCCTTCACATGGTCGATGATGCGCATCGCGCCCTCTGCCTGCAGCGGCAAAAGGAGATGACGGATCAGCACGCCGCTCCGCATCAGCCCGTCCCCGTCCATAACCGGAGGGCCAACCTGGGCGACCATCTCGTCGATCGCCCTGGATGCGATCTCGAAATAATCCTCCACGCCGGAATAGCGGCGGGCCGGCAGCTTATAAAAATACTTCAAATCGGGCAGGTAAATGTCGATCTTGCCCTTCAGCGCGCGAAGCGCCTGCAGGCCATCGTAGCCGTGGCTGTTATAGACCACCGGCACCGGCAGCTTTCGCCCCAGCGCCCGCAAAATGGCCGGCACAAAATGCGTCGGGTTGATGAGGTTGATGTTGTGCGCGCCTTGGTCGATGAGCTCCTCAAAGATCTCGCGCAGGCGGGCTACATCCACCTCTGTGCCAAAGCGCATATGCGAAATTTCGTAATTTTGGCAGTAGCCGCAGCGCAGCGAGCAGCCCGAAAAAAACACGGCCCCCGAACCCCTCGTGCCCGAAATGCAAGGCTCCTCCCAGTGGTGGAGCGCCGCCCTGGCCAGCGCGGGCAGCTCGCCCATGGCGCAAAAGCCGATCTCTCCGGTGGCCCGGTCAACCCCGCAGGCCCTGCCGCATAGCGCGCAATTCATCGCCCTTCCCCTCCCTCAAAGCAAACGCCGCAACCGCCCAAAGGCCGCAAAGCTCCCGCGTTCAAAGAGCTTTGCGGCCTTTAGCTTAGCACGGATTCCTCCGCCGGGCAAGGGGCGCCATCCCTAGGGCTCGGGGTCTTCGTTCTGCCGCGGCGGCAGATTGATGATTTGGGACTCCGCGTTTACCATCATGCGCTCGGTTTCCTGCTGGGCCTTGATGAGCCTGTCGCGAATCTGCCCAAGGGCCGTGATCGCGTCCGTCTGCGCATTAAAGAGCTGCGCATACATCGCCCAGAGCCTGTCTTCCATCCACTTCTTCCCTCCCGCAGCTGGTCTTTTGGCTAGTTTCTTCGCTTAGCCTGCGCCTTATACCTGCGGGCACCCTTTGCGGGCTTAGGCGGTGCAAAAAAGGGGCGCTACAGAGCCTGCAGCCCTCGTCCGCGTCAAAGCGCCTTGCGCACCAGCGCGGTTTGGCCCTTGCGCGCGATCTCAGAAAAGCCGGCCTTCTCATAAAGCCTAAAGGGGCCGAACATGTCGAAGGGGTCACGCCGATCAAGAAGCTGCGGATGCCCCTCCACGGCCAAAAAGCCCTCTGCTTTGGCGTCCTCCACCGCCCTGTTCAGCAGGGCGGCCGCCACGCCCTTGCCCCTGTGGCTAGGCGCGACGCAAAAGCAGACCACTTCCTTTACGCGCTCCGCGCCGCTGCTCCGCACGAAGGCGTCCATCCCTTCGTCGAACGAAAAGCCCTTGTAGGCGGCTTTATCGTTCGCGTTGCACCAGCCCACCATTTTGCCGCCCTCATAGGCCATGTAGCCCCTTAATGTCCCCTCTTCGATGAGCTTTTCCGCGCGGGCCTTAATCTCGCGGCGCATCGCGTCCAGGCCGCCCGCCTCCTTCGCCGACGTGATCGCGCGGTGGCCGGCCCCGTCCATATGGAAGGCGACGCAATAGCAGTGCGACCATTCCTCGTGGTCGGCGAACGCGATGTTTTCGTGGAAGTCAAAAAAGTCCTGCGCAAGCTCCTTTGTTAAGGGCCTGATCTCGAGCGTCATGATTCTTTTCCCTCCGGTTCAAATCCGGTCGATGATGAAGTCCTGATACTGCCTGTAGACCGCATAATCCACAAAGGCGCAGTGGCCCATGCCCTCGGCCTCGGCGTAGTGCATCTCGTGGCCAAGTTCCCGCATCCGCTCCACGAAGCGATCGGAATGCGCCTGCTTGTTCACGGCCGGATCCACCGTACCGTGCACGATGAAATAGGGCACTTTGGGCATCCTTTCGGCCTGGCGCAAGGGCGAGTTTTCGATCAGGAGCTCCTCAAACGGCCTTTCCCCCAGGCCATAGGCCAAAAGGAAGGTGCGCGGCAGGTCGGGCCGCTCGGTCAAGTGCAGTTCCGGGTCGGTCACGGGGCAATTGCAGGCCACTGCCTTCGGCCTACGCCTGGAATTGAGCGCATAGACCAGCGCGGAATAGCCGCCCATGCTGCCGCCCCTGATGAAGAGCGGGATTTCATCCGAAAGGGCGAATTCCGTGTAAGCCCGCTCGACGATTTCATCCACTAGCCTTCGCGATTCCCCGTTCATCCATGACCACGGCCCGTAATAGGGAAAGATGCACAGCGCGCCGTGCGCCGCGAGCTCGGCCTCGTCCAAATCAGGCACGAGCTTTTGCGCGCTGAAGTTCAGCCCATGGAAGCTCAGCACCACGGCGCGAATTGGCCCTTTTACGAAGGCATCGCCCACAAAGGCGACATCTTTTACGTTTTGAAACAGCATGGTTTTTCGCCCCTTCCCGTTTTTTCGGTAAAAGCCGGTTCCGGGGCCAGTATAGCGCGCTTTTCACGGCGCTTCAAGCGGCTTTTTCGGCTCCGCCGCCAAGCAAGGTGACGATGGCCTTGGCCAGGGGCCCGGTGGATTGGACGGCTTCGTCCAGCGTGTTGAGGTTATGGCCAACCTCGACGAGCAAGGCGCTTTCCGACATATGCTGGTTATAGCGCCCAGTCTTGACCATCACATCGCGAGCGATGCCCTCGTTCTGCTCGTTCAAAATCCCGGTCAGCGCCTTGGCCAGCTTATAGTTCTCTGTCCAGCTCGGCATGATCTCAAAGCCGCGCTCGCCGTTGCCGATCAGCACCATCAACCTAGCCGAAGGCAGCCCGTCCACCATCACGACCGAGGTCTTGCTGTTGCGCGTGCTGGCCGCGTCGCGGTGCAGGTCGAGCATCAAATCGAAGCTTTCGCCGCGCTGGGCATAGCCTTCCAGGGTCTGGAGTGACCTTACATAGGCGGTGCCGAGCTTGGGCGGCTCGTGCTCGGTCAGGTCGTGCACGACCTCTATGCCATAGCCTTCCAGCTTCGCCGCCAATTCGCTACCCACGCGCATAATGTTGAAATTTTGATCCTTGGTGCGCCATTGCGAGGTTTCAATATAAGGCTTGTCCGCATCCTGCGCATAGGCTTCATAGCTATGGGTGTGGTAAATCAGCACGCGCAGGGGGCTGCCGTCCTTCTTTTGGGGCGCCTGGTAGCTCTCGCCGCTCCTTTCGATCCGCTCGATCTCCACGCGGATGCGCTCGGTCTGGTCGGCCTCGTCCGGCAGGTGCTCGTCCGCTTCGGCGGTCACGGGCAGCGCCTCCTGGGCCGTGATCGACGGGAATTGGTAGCTCAGGACGCTCAACGGATCGAGGAAGTCCACATCCACCAGCCAGGCGGAAAAGCGCTCGGCCGGCTTCAGCCAATCCTGCGCCGAAAAGGCCGCGGCAGGCACGTCTTGCGTGCCTGCCGCATAGCGCCCGCCAATCTCAACATCGTCCAGATCGGCCCCGGTCGCCGTCGGGGCGGGGCTAAGCTGCGCCCCCTGGCGCGGCGCCTCGGTCGCCGCCTGGCTTCCGCCGCCCCAAAGGAAGCTCAGCCCAAGCCCCAGAAGCAGCAGGCAGAGCAGCACCACCGCCGCGCCGTACAAAAGCTGTGACGCCCTAAAAACCTTTATGCGAATCATCGTCCCCACCCCGTTCAAGCATCGTTGCTTCAAAGGTATGCCCGGCCTGGCGGGAATATGCGGGGAGGGCGAGGCGCTTTTTGCGCCAATTCAAGGGCGGCCTCCGGGGTGGGGTAAAGAAACATCAAAGTTCCTCAATCGCCCAGAGAATTATCTATTTTAATACGGAAACAGCTCCCTTCCGGCCGTAAGCGACGGAAAGGGAGCCGTTTCCTTGGAAAAAACCCCTAGGCACCGAGAGCAAAAAGCCTTTTTCAGGTCTACTCCTCCGCCCCGGGGGAAGAGAAGCGGTTGAAAAGCCAAATGGCCGCCATGATAAGGCCGATGACCAGGAAGATGCCGCCCCAGCCCATTCCCATCACGGGCAAGGTGCTCAGCATCGCGCCAAAATCGATGTGAAAGTTCACTGTCGTTTCCTCCTTCTTGCCTTAGCCGATCATGCCGGCGACCAGCTTGATGATCAACCCGCCCGCGATGACCGAAGCGATCTGCCCCGCCACGTTCGCGCCCGCGGCGTGCATCAGCAGGAAGTTCTGCGGATCCTCCTGCAGGCCCATCTTGTGCACCACGCGCGAGGACATGGGGAAGGCGGAAAGGCCCGCGGCGCCAATCATCGGGTTGACCTTGTTCTTTGAGAATAGGTTCAGGAATTTGCCAAAGAGCACGCCGCCCGCGGTATCCATCACGAAGGCGATCAGCCCCAGGCCAAGGATCATCAGCGTTTCGAACGTGAGGAAGAACTCTGCCTGCATCTTCGCGGCCACCGTAATCCCCAGCATAATGGTGATCAGGTTGGCAAGCTCCTTCTGCGCGCTTTCTGAAAGCGAGCGGAGCACGCCGCACTCGCGGAGCAGGTTGCCAAACATCAAAAAGCCCACCAGCGCCACGGAGCGCGGCGAGAAGATGCCCGCGATCGCCGTGACCACGATGGGGAAGAGGATGCGCGTCGTCCTGCTGATGCTCTTTTGCTCATACGGCATCCGAATGAGGCGCTCTTTCCTCGTCGTCAGCAGCCGGATCACCGGCGGCTGCACGATCGGCACCATGGCCATGTAAGAGTAGGCCGCCACGATGATCGCGCCGATGTACTTGCTATCGAAATAATTGGCCACAAAGATCGACGTGGGGCCGTCGGCCGCACCGATGATGGCGATCGAGGCCGCGTCCTTCAGATCAAAACCCAAAAACGCGGCGGCAGAGAGCGTAAAGAAGATCCCAAACTGCGCCGCGGCCCCGAAGAGCATCATCTTCGGGTTTGAAAGCAGCGGCCCAAAGTCAATCATCGCCCCGATGCCGATGAACAGCAGCAGGGGGAAGAGCTCGTTCGCGATCCCGCCGTTAAAGAGCACGTCGAGCACGCCGATTTCCTCAACGCCCTTTTCGACGATCTGCGTCACCGCGCCCGAGAAGGGCAGGTTGACCAAGATCGCGCCAAAGCCGATGGGCAGCAGCAACGCAGGCTCCATATCCCGCTTGATCGCAAGGTAGATCAGCGTGCCGCCAATCCCCCACATGATTACCATCTTCACCCAATCCATCGCGCCTATGCGCAGCAAGTCCCCAAAGAGCAGCTCCATCTTCCTTTTCGCACCATCCTTTTTGTCTGTGTTTGCCCGTAACCCTTGGCGATTACAACCTCGCCAGCGCATACTATACCAAGTTTGTTCCCGGAGTGCAATGCCCTAAATCCATTACGGAAAAATAAATTTCCTTTTTTTGAGTGTTGCAATATTGTTTTTTTAGGATTAATACTTATTCTGTCGTAATTTTGGTCATGGTCGAGACTGAAAGGGGATGGGCACATGGCAAAGTCGCCAAAAAGCTATGTTTCCCCGTTTCTTTTCCCATGCCAAAGCGATTTTCCGGCCCCGCAGAGGCGATTGGCCGCCCGCCTTTGGGCATGGCCCTCTCACTGGGCACGCGGAACCTTCTTTCCCTCATCAATCGTGGCGTAGGGAGTCTTTCTCCCCCTTATTGCGTCGCGTTATTTTTTGGCCTTTTGCCACCGCCGTGCTGATCGCCCGGTCAGGGAGCGGCGCGGCGGCGCGAAAAAGCACCTTTGGTTACCCCAAAAGAACGACTAAGTGAGGCGAATCCAACATGGACTCTAAAATCCTGTTCCTGATCGTATCGATTGCGGTCTCCCTCCTCTCCTTCGTGTTCGCCCTCTGGCTGAATGCCTGGATCAAAAAGCAGCCTTCGAACAATCCGCGCATCGCGGAAGTCGGCGCGCTGATCAAAAAGGGCGCCAATACCTTCCTTCGCAAGGAATATCTCCTCCTTGCGCGCTTTGCCGGGGCAGTCGCCCTGCTGATCCTGATCTTTCTGCCCCACCCCATCTGGCAGGGCGCAATCGGCGATAACATCGCCATGGCGCTTTGCTACCTGGCCGGCACCGTGTTCTCGGCCATCGCGGGCGTGATCGGCATCAGCGTGGCGACCATCGCCAACGCAAAGACGGCGGAAGCCGCCAAGTCTGGCATCAAGCTCGCCTTCATGACCGGCTTCCGCGGCGGCAGCGTCATGGGCATGGCCGTCGTGGGCAGCACGCTGCTCGGCGTTTCGCTCGTGACCCTCTTCACAAAGGATACCACCGCGCTTCTGGGTTTCAGCTTCGGCGCCAGCTCCCTGGCCCTGTTCGCCAAGGCGGGCGGCGGCATTTTCACCAAGACCGCAGATATTTCCGCCGACCTCGTGGGCAAGGTTGAGCTCGGCATCCCCGAGGACGACCCCCGCAACCCGGCCGTTATCGCGGATAACGTGGGCGATAACGTGGGCGATGTGGCCGGCATGGGCGCCGACCTGTTCGACTCCAACGTCGCCTCCATGGCGGCCGCCCTGGTGCTCGCCTCGGTTCTTGACGCGGCGACCGGCGGCGTCGTGAACGCCGCGATGGTCTTCTGCTACGCTGCCGCAGGCCTGCTCGCCTCCATTCTTGGCGTTTCCATGGCCAGGATGGGCAAAAAGGGCCCCACGCACGCGCTGAACAACTCCACCTACATCACCACGGCCATCTTCATCGTGCTGACCGCTGGCGCAACCGCGCTCTTCAGCTTTGAATGGCGCATCTGGGGCGCTTCCATCATCGGCCTGCTGGTTGGCGTGGTCATCGGCATCGCTTCCGACTACTTCACCAACGATGAAAAGAACCCCGTGCGCAACGTGGCCAAGGCCTCGGGCTCCGGCCCCGCCTTCACCATCCTTTCCGGCATCTCCTACGGCTTCCTCAGCGCCTTGCCCGCCCTGGTCGGCATCGCGATCGCGGCTTTGGCGGCCTACAAGATCTGCGAACCTATCGGCCCCGGCTACGCCATGTTCGGCATCGCGATGGCCGCCGTGGGCATGCTCTCTATCGTTGGCATGATCATCTCCAACGACGCCTATGGCCCCATCGTCGATAACGCCCGCGGCCTTGCCGAAATGGGCAACCTGGGTGACGACGTTCTGGAGATCACCGACCAGCTCGACAGCGCGGGCAACACCGTCAAGGCCATCACCAAGGGCTTTGCCGTCGCCGCCGCGGGCCTGACCGTCATCGCCCTGCTGGGCACCTTCATCTCAGAGGTCAACACCGCGGCTGCCGAAATGGGCCTTCCCGCGATCAACGGCTTTGATGTGATGAACCCCACCGTGTTCTTCGGCATGCTGGTCGGCGCCGCGGTTCCAGCCGTGTTCTCGGCCATGCTGATCCTGGGCGTTGACCGCAACGCGCAGCGCATGGTGGCGGAAATTCACCGCCAGTTCCGCGAAATCCTCGGCCTTAAGGAAGGCAAGCCCGGCGTCGTGCCCGAGTACGACCGATGCATCGAAATCGCCACCGTCGGCGCGCTGAAGGAACTCATCCCCGCAGGCCTGGTCGCCATCCTGATCACCCTTGCGGTCGGCTTCATCGGCGGCGTCGAAGCCATCGGCGGATTCCTCACCGGCAACATCGTAACCGGCCTGCTGCTCGCCCTCTTCATGAGCAACGCCGGCGGCACCTGGGATAACGCCAAAAAGTACGTAGAGGCTGGCAACGCGGGCGGCAAGGGTTCTGACGCCCACAAGGCCGCAGTCGTTGGCGACACCGTCGGCGATCCCTTCAAAGACACGGCGGGCCCTTCGATCAACACCCAGATTACCGTCGTTTCGCTGATCGCCTCCCTGGCCGCGACCCTCTTTCTGAGCTACTCCATCTTCTAAGAGCGCCCAAGGCGATTTACAGACCCCGATCTAAAGACGAACCGCGCCGGAACGAAGTTCCGGC
>JAITGM010000016.1 GCA_031280685.1 Christensenellaceae bacterium | reverse complement strand
ACTAAGGTCATTTCCATGCCGGACAACTCGATACTGGACGGTAACAGGTCAACACCCTCGTCATGGTGTAAAATCCCGCCGTAATGCTCGAACTCCCGGTCATTGATGATGTTGTCCATAATGGTCGAGAGCGTGACGGGCAAACTTTCATTGTCCGGCCAGCCGAGCGCGGTTGTTAAATCGCCCTGCGGGTCTGCGTCAACGAGTAGCACCTTTTTCCCTTGCATAGCCAGACCAATCCCTAAATTCGCCGTCGTGGTCGTCTTGGTCACGCCGCCTTTTGGGTTGCAAATCGCTATGACTTTTGCGTTTGACATTGCGGTTTTCCTCCTTTCGATAGATTTAGCCGTCCCTGCTCCGTAGTGAACAGAAACGGCTATGTACGCGATTTTTCGGAGGAAATACAAAAAGCCGATTGCTCTTAATCAAAAGAACAAACGGCTTCATGCTATGTACTCTATTTTATTTTCGGACGGTTACTTGCACGGCTTCTTTAACCATCATGCCGCCTTTATCCGTTTAGTTTTGGCGCTCATAAACTTGCAGAGAGTTTCGTCCACCGTATCAGTATATCGTCCTTCGGCAATTAAGCTGCTCTGTAGATTGTTCAGAGCATATACGATAAATCGCCATTCATCGTATGTAAAGTAATATTTCTTCTTCATGGCGTAAGCCTCCTTGTGCCTTTATTATATGTAGGAGTAGTAGGGCATGGCAAATGTGCGAATGAGAATAGCTACCCTCCACTCAATTCCGAGAATGGGTAGCTATGTAGATTTCTCGCACTCATTGCCGTGCATAATGAGCTATGTTATACTAATTTTGCGAACGTGGTCGTTGGTATTCACTTGAAAATCACCCGTTTTTGTAAGCACTGCACATTGACTGGCTGCTAAAAACATTGATTTTGAGCGGTTTTCGGGCAAGTCCCACATCGCCACTCGCACCACACCGCCGGAGACTCTATTGAGTTTTTCGGCGTTTTTTTGCAAAGAAGGCCGCGCTCGCCTTGCCTGCGGGCGCGGGCCGTTCCGCGGTAAGCCGGCTCGAGCGTCCTCTTTGCCTATTGGTGCAGGGCAGGCAAGGAATGCCCGCAATAGAGGGTATCTTTGCCCTTTTCTTTGCCCGGATCCCGATAAAAGAGTGGGTTTACGACAAAAAATGGACACGGAAGCCCTTCTGGACATGACCGGGAACCTAGAAATACAGTCTGACGCTCGAACCCGCGCCGAGAGTGGAGAACACGGAGATGTGCGCCAACGGCCCGTAAAAGATCTTCATCCTTCGGTGCATGTTGCGCATGGCATAGCCGTTGGACTCGGAATCGGAGGAAAAGCTGCCGCTTTGCAGGGCCTGCACGGTGGAGGCGGCCATGCCGCAGCCGTCGTCTGCGATGGTTAGGATGCGGCAATCCTCCCGAAAACCGCCGGTGATGGTGATCGTACCCGTGGGCATATCCTTAAAGCCGTGCGTGACGCTGTTTTCGACGATCGGCTGGATGATGTGCCGCAGGATGAGACTGCCGCCGAAGCTGCCGCTGATCTGCACATCAAGGAGGATGCTTTTGCCATACAATTCGTTGATGATGTAGATATAATCCCGTGCCATTCGGATTTCATCGTTGATGGAGGAGAGTTCCTCCCCTTTTTTGAGCGAAGCCCTGAAGAAATGGCCGATGACGTCAATCAGCTCCGCCAGTTTGGCATCCTCATACCTCAAGATTCCGGCCTTCAGCGAGGCCAGCACATTATAGAGCAGATGAGGGTTCATCCTTTCTTGAATGAGCTGCATTCTGAGGATCTCGCTCTCTTGCCTTCTGATGAGCTGGCTTTGGAGCAGGGTGTAGATGCGCCCTGTGAAGCGACTGCCGCCGTGGGCTTCGAAGGCCGGCAGATCGCCGGCGATGGAATCGATGCGGTTAATGAACTGGGAAAGGCCGTGCTCCAGATCCTCCTCGATCTGCTTTTGCATATAGATCAGCGTGATGCACAGCCCCAGGGCAAAGACCGCCCAGACGCCTAAAGGGAGCAAGGCGGCGGCCGTGACGCGCCCCTTGTTGATTTCCACGGTGTAGGCGCTGCCGTCCGCCATGGGCTCGCCGCGGATGACGCGAACCCTCGAGTTTGTTTCGGGAAAGGCTTGCCCGATGAGGTGAACAACCTGAAAATCAGCGCTTTTCCGGTTGATTTCGGCGAGTTTTGCGTCGATCGCCTTGTAAGGGATCGCCGTGCGCAAGATGATGTTGCGCGAGACCGATCGATTGAAGTTGCGGTAAAAGACCAAGAAACTGCCGCCCTGGCTGAGCTCCAAAAGCCGGGGCGAGAAGTGGATTTGCGCGAAGGGCTTGGCGTTGATCTCAGCGCGCAGGCCTTCATCGAGCGCGTTCATGCTGGAGATGTGCATGGTGCTGCCGTAGGGGAAGTTTTCGACGAAGACGCAGAAGGTGGGATCCGAGGCGAAGGCGCTGTCGAGATCCGAGGTCAGGATGGTCGAAAGTTTTTCGAACTCAAGGAGCCTGTACATGTAGGCGACCGGGGATTCCGACGCGCTCATGGAGGGCAGAGGCAGAGTGTAGAGGTATTCGTTCAAAAAGAGCAAGCTTCTATCCATGTAAGTGTTGAGCAGGCCGGTATGATGCTGCTCCGCCTCGATGAGCGCCTTGTTCGGCTCCGCATAGAAGCGCTCGCGGATGGAAAGAAAGGCAAAGTAAACGACCAGGGTAAGCGACAGCGCGGCGGTCAGCAAAAGGAAGGCCAGCATTCGCTTTGAGAATCGGTAACGCATCCCGCTCATCTCCTCGCTGGGCAGTAAGTTAACTTGACGTAAAAATTGTAACACCCATGGGCGCGGCCTGCAATCCGCTTTCCATTGCGAAGAGGAAAATCAACGCTTTTCTTGTATGTTTTGAATTGAATTCTTATTGCCGCGGCCGAGAAGATCCCCTATCCTAAGCTTAATGTAGTTTATATTCCTTAAACCGAAAGGGAGGGTGAAGATTCTCATGAAAACGAAGAGTTTTGCGCTCATTCTCACGCTGGTGCTGCTTGCGGCCGCCTTGGCGGGCTGCCAGGGCCCGGGAACCCAGCACGCCGGCGAACCCGCGGGCGGCCCGCCGGCCACGGCGACCGCGGCGGGCGCGGAACCCGTCCAGCAGGGTGCGGAGCCGGCCTTCAACATCGAAACCGCCAAGAACCTGGAAATAACATGCTTCATCAACAGCGCCCACCAGACCGCGGCACCCAAGGACGACAAGCTCACGCCGATTTGGCGCGAGATGACCAAGGTCATCCCCGACATGGTTTCCATCGCCCAGAATGAAACCGGTGGGCAGTTCTTCCAGATGCACCATATGGGCGGCACGATGCCCGAAGTGATCGCACCCAGGGACTCGATCTTCGACCATATGGTGTATTACAAGCAGCTCAAGGATCAAGGCGACCTGCGCGTGATTACCCTTGAGATGCTGGAAGCCTACATGCCCAGATATAAGGAGCGTCTCGCCAAGTGGGGCTTCACCATCGAGGACTGGTACAAGGCCAATATCGACTCCTCGACGGGCCAGTTGATGTTCGTGCCCGGCCCCGTGGACGTGCTCCTGACCGAGGCGAAGGCGGAGCCGTGGATCTACCCGGACGCTTCGACGGTCACCCCTAGGTATTGGTTCTTCAGGGATGACATCCTCAAGATGATCTACCCGGATGCCATGTCGGAGGCAGAGCTGCGCCAGCGTGTGATCGACAACGGCGGAACCCTCAGCTATGAGGAGATTCGTGACGTGCCAATCTACACCAAGGAGGATCTCTACGACTATCTGGTCAAGGTCAAGGAACTGAACCTCACGGTGGATGGCACGCCGAACGGCAAGCCCATCATCCCTGGGCAGATCATGTCGGATACCCAGGCTAACAACATCTACAACAGCAGCGGCAAGCTCTCGGGCTTCAACGGCCAATGGTCCGGCCATAGGCTGTTTGACGACCAGCGGGGCCTGATGACCTACTGGCAGTCCACGCCGGAATGGCATGACCTCATCCAGTGGTATAACAAGATCTATAACGAGGGGCTGCTCGCGGAGGAAGCCTGGATTCAAAAGAATGAGCAGCGCGACCAAAAGGCCATCAGCGGCGAGTTTGCCGTGATGAACCAGGCTCTGCCCATCGCCAGCGTTCGCCAGCACATCCGCGAAGAGGGGTTGGGTTACGGCTACCGCCCGGTGGCGATCGCCAGCGACTTCCCGACCCTGACCACGCGCCTTGAGAACTTTGAAGATAAGTTCCTTTCGCTCTACAACCCCTATGGCGCGGTCGGCCTGACCTTTAACCTCAAGGAAGAAGACATCCCGCAGATCCTGAACTGGCTGGACTGGAACTATTCCGAGGAGGCTGACCTCCTACGCTGGTGGGGTACGCCCGATATGTCCACCGGCGAGGGGATGGAGCGCCGCTTCACCGCGGAATGGGAAGACATCATGCTCTACCGCGACGCCAAGGCTATCCCGCAGGATTACGGCTTCTTTGCGGACATCACGGGCAACTGGAACCACGAAACTTACGGGATTCGCGGCGTGACCAAGTACGCTTACCAGCCAATCTACGTCTACCCTGAAACCAGGCCGGAGTCCATCATGCTTGAGGACGTTTACGTGCGCGCCTGGAAGACCCATTACGCGGACCTGGCCAAGGTCTGGCTCGAGCTGCCGATGGGTGACGACGTCAACGCCCTGAAGAATATCTTTCTTGAGTACCAGGATGAGCACGCCGTCATTCAGGAAACCCAGGGCTTCTACAACGAGGGCGCAAAGAACGCCACAATCCGCGCCATCGTCGCCAAGCCCGAAGATTTTGAAACAGTCTACCAAAAGGAATATGTCGAGCCCTACCTCACCGACGCCCTTTTTGAGAACGTTGAGAAGATGGGCAAGGCTTACGGCGAATACCGTAAGCTCTACCGCGAAAAGTACCTTGTTCCCTACAGCTTGAAGGACTAAGGCGCGCATAGGGAAGCGCGCCGGCCATAAAAAGGGGGATGCGGGCGGCTTGGCCGCTCGCATCCCGGCCCGGAAGGGGCATGGGGTGGCCCCAATCATGATTTTTTTCGGTGTAGGAGGCAAGGGAAGATGAATAAAGCCGTTGAGCTCGCGGGTTTGCGCAAAAAAAAGAAATTCAGGACGGTGCAAACCCAATACATCGGCGAGCTGTTCGTGCTGCTGGCGCCGGCGCTGCTGAGCACGCTGGTCTTTGGCTATTTGCCGATGATTTCGAACTATATGGCCTTTTTGGATTACCGGCTCACGAACGGTTTCATGGGCCTGGACTCGCCCTTTGTAGGGTTTAAGAATTTCGACTTCCTGGCGCAGGCCTGGTTTTACAAGATCGTGGGGAGGACCTTTTTATACAGCATCTGCGGCATCGCGGTGAGTTACCCTTCCGCCTTGATCCTCGCGCTGTGCTTCAACGAGCTTCGAAGCCTGCGCTTTAAGAAGATCGTGCAAACCATCAGCTATGTGCCGCATTTCGTTTCCTGGGTCACGGTCGCCAGCATCGTGTATATGTTTTTGACGGTGGAATACGAGGGTCTGTTCAACAATTTGCGCCAGGCGCTGGGCTTTGAGGGCAGAATCTCCTTCATGCAAAGGGCCGATTACTTCCTGCCGCTGCTGGTGATCAGCAGCATCTGGAAGAACCTCGGCTGGAGCACCATCCTCTACATGTCGGCTATGTCAAGCATCGAAGAGCAGCTCTACGAGGCGGCCATGGTCGATGGCGCGTCCAGGCTGCAGCGCGCGCTTTACATCACCCTGCCGGGACTCGTTCCCATCTTCTGCATTCAGCTCATCTTTTCGATGGGCAACCTCTTCAATTCCAGCTTCGATCAGGTCTTCAACCTGCAAAACGACGTCATTCAGGCCGATGTGATGACGCTGAACCTCTACACCTACTTTTACGGCATCGTCAACCAGCGCTTTGCGCATGCGGCGGCCGTCGGGCTGTTCAACGGCATCATCTCCGTAATCCTGATCTGCAGCACCAACGCGATCACTCGCAGGCTGAGCGACACGGGAATTTTCTAAGGAGGGCGCCTGGATGGATATCGAGATTAACCGCGCAAATCCCGCGCCGAAGCTAAGCGGCGCAGCCATTCGCAGATCAAAGGGCGAGAGGATTTTCGACGCTTTGAACATCGTGGGCATGCTCGTGCTGGGCATCGTCATGCTCTACCCCTTCTATTACGTGCTCATCATCGCCTTCAACTCCCCGACCGATACCGCGGCCTCGCCGCTCTGGCTCTTCCCCAGGCAGCTTACGCTGCTCAACTTCGAAACGGTGCTGCAATACCCCGGGCTTGCGCGCGCCTTCTTGGTCACCGCGCTTCGCTGCCTGGTGGCGCCGTTCTACTCGGTTTCGGTTTGCTTCATGGCGGCCTACGCCCTGTCGAACCGGCACTTGCCCTGGCGCAGGTTCATCGTGTTCTTCCTCCTGCTGCCCACCTTCATTGGCGGTTCCATGGTTTCGACCTATATCGTCATCGCAAGGCTCAAGCTCATCAATACCTTCTGGGTCTTCGTGCTGCCCGGCGCCTTCGCGTACTTTATTTCGGTGGTCATGCGCGCCTCGCTCGATAATCTCCCCGCAGAGCTGCAGGAATCCGCTATGCTCGACGGCGCGAGCTATTACCGCATCTTTTTTCAGATCATGCTGCCACTCTCAAAGTCGGTGCTGGCCGCCTTCTTCTTCTTCGCCGTGGTTTCAAACTGGCTTGACCTGAACTCCAGCCTGTTCTACATCACCAAAAAGAACCTCTACACCCTGCAATACATTATGCACCTGGTGCTCAAATCGAATGAGGCGGCCAATATCATCGACCATAACTCCATGAGCATGGACCGCCTTGTGGAGGATATGGAGCGCATGCGCGAAAAACCGACACCCCTATCGGTTCGCATGGCGATCACCGCGCTGGTTACCTTCCCGATCCTCTTCATTTACCCCTTCTTCCAGCACTATTTCGTCAAGGGCATGCTCACCGGCGCGGTGAAGGCGTAAGCGCCACCCAAAAAGGGCATAAAAACGGGCTGGGTCATATTGGCTCCCGCCCGTTTTTATGCCCTTTGCGCGGCGGAAAGGGTTCGCGCGGCGCGCTCGCTCCGCTCGCGCGCCGGGGGCCAGCTCCGCGCTGCGCGCGGCCTGCCGCTGCGCGGCAGTGGCAGCTTCGCTGCCGGCTGGCCGGCGGCCCTCCGGGCCTTCGCGGGGGGGGACTGCGGTACCCCCCCCTGGGGCTGCAGGTCATCCGGGTGCATGGACTTCAGCGTCTGGTTATCCTGGCTGCGCTGCCATGGCCGGCGGCGATGCGCAGGCCAAAACCGTGCCAAAAGAGCGAAAAAAACGCAAAAAGGCAAGGCGAATCAAAAAAAGGATCGAGGGGCACTGCGCTCCCCGATCCTCTTTTGTGCGATGTTTCTCTTATTGCCTTTCGAGGGGGAATACGTCGATTTTGCCGCCGATGCTTTGCTGACCGACAACCACGACCAGCTTGCCGCCGCTCATCTTTGCCCTGGATCCGATGAGCGCTTCATCGCCCCAAAACCCTCGGTTTTCGGCGATAGCATAGCTCGTTACTGTCCGGAGTATACGAAAGCATCGCCTTCCCCTATGCGTCAAAGGCCGCCGAAAGACCGTGAAAGGGAGGGCGAAGGGCTGCTCCTAGTTGATGACGGCCCTGCCATTGATGAGAGCGGAGCTGATCTTCCAGTTTCCGGCGAGGCCGCTCGCCTGGAGAGGGCCGCCGGCGGTCTTGGCGCCGCCGTCGCAGGTGGTCAGGACGAAGAGTAGGCACACGGCGCATAGCATAAGAGGGTAAGAACCCTTTGCATAAGTCCTTGCTCCTTTCGTTGGTCGAGCCAACGGGTTATAAAACAAATACAATATATTCTGTTTTTGGGAAAGGGTCAAGCCGGGTAAGAGCCCTCAACCTCGAACCTTGCGCTATTCCCTGCTCTTGAAGCGGGCAACGTACTCCTTGGGGGCATAGCCCGTCAGGGATTTGAAGACCGCCGAAAAGTGCGAAGCGTCGTTGAAGCCCACGCGCTCCGCGATCTCATGGATCTTGAGCCTGGAGCCGAGAAGGAGCCGTTGGGCTTCGTAGATGCGCTTGCGCTGCAAAAAGGAGTAGATGCTCTGGCCGGTAGCCTTCTTAAAGATGCGGTTTGCGTGATTTTCTGAAACGTAGAGGCCTGAAAGCAGATCGCCCACGCTTACGCTGCGCATATAGCTCTGGTCGATCTCGTGGATGATGTGCTCGACCAGCGCGGTCTGCTGGCCGTCGCCCATGAGGCGCTCCGCGCCAAAACGGGAGCTGAGCTCCTTGCGCAGGCCCTGCAGCAGGGGGAAGATCGCCCGAGGCAGGGCTTCGTCCGCCCCCAAGTAGGATTGAATCTGCCGGATTTCCTGCTGCCTGGCCCGGTGGGACGCGACGACGCGGTCGATCAGCGCTTCAAGTTCCACAAAGTCGATGGGCTTATAGATATAGTCGATGGCACCAAGGCGCAGCGCAGAGCGGATATATTCCGCCTTGTCAAACGACGAGATGAAGACGAAGTGCGTTTCCGCGGACTGCGCCTGGGCCTTGCCCACCATCTCAAGGCCGTTCATCAGGGGCATCTCCACATCCACGAGCGCCAGGAACGGCCGGTGCGCGAGGATCAGCGCAAGGCCCTCCGCGCCGTTTTGCGCGGTGAGAACCCGTTCCACGCCGTGGTGCCGCCAGTTGACCTGGGCGGCGAGCCCTTCGCGGTTCTGAATGTTGTCGTCCGCGATCACAACGCTGAACATCGCCGTGCCTCCCCTCAAAAACGAGCAAAAACTCTTTGATTTTGCTTCCTTTTTATCATATTTGCGGCCTTTTCGCAAGGCCGAGCTAGCCAGCGGGCCACGCCTATGCTAAAATAGGCGATGGAGCCGAAAGGCGCCTAAACCCAAAGGTTATGGTGCAAAAGCGATGATCATATTGCAGCTTAGCGGCCTGACGAAGGCCTTTGGCGCGGAAGAGATCCTGAAGGGCGTCAACCTCACCGTGCAAGAGAGGGACCGCGTGGGCCTGGTCGGCAGCAACGGCTCGGGCAAGACCACGTTGCTGCGCATGCTCTGCGGGGAACTTGGCATGGACGGCGGCCAGATGCAGGCCGCGCGCGGGCTGCGCATGGGCTACCACAGCCAGCTCGACGATTTAAGCTCTCCATTGGGCGTCTACGAGGAGCTCAAGACGGTTTTTGAGCCGCTTTTCGGGATGGAAAAGCGGTTGCGCGAGCTGGAGGAGCAGATGGGCGGCGCCCACGCGGAGGGCGACGCCGCCTTTTTGAAGCTGGGCGAGGAATACGCCAGACTGACCGACCGCTTTGAGGAGGCTGGCGGCTACGGCTGGAATTCGCGCCTGCAGGGCGTTTTGACGGGCCTTGGCTTTGGCAAGGAGCGCTATGGCCAGGCGGTTTCCTCCCTTTCGGGTGGCGAAAGGACGAGACTGAAGCTGGGCAAGCTGCTCTTGAGCGAAAACGACCTGCTTTTGCTCGACGAGCCCACCAACCACCTGGACCTGGATTCGACCAAGTGGCTGGAGGACTATTTAAAGGCCTTCAAGGGCGCCGTCTTAGTCGTTTCACACGATAGATACTTCCTCGACGCGCTCTGCAATTCCATCGCCGAGCTGTCTTTTGGGCGGATCGAGCAGTATTCGGGCAACTACACCCGCTATTTGAGCCAGCGCGCCGAGGTCATGGAGCGGCGCATGAAGGAATATACCCTCCAGCAAAAGGAGATTGAGCGCGAAAAGCGCATCATCGCGATGTATCGCTCCTTCAACCGCGAGGCAGCCTTCGTCAAGGCCAAATCCCGCGAAAAACGGCTCGCCAAGATGGAACTAAAAGAAAGGCCCGTCGAGGAGCACAACGTTTTTTTCCGTTTCACCGCCGGGCGCGGCACCGGGCAGGACGTGCTGCTGGCCGAAGGGCTTTCAAAGGCCTATGGCGGCAGGACGCTTTTTGAGGGGATCGACCTGCACATTCGGGCGGGCGAACGCATCGCGTTGCTCGGGCCTAACGGCATCGGCAAGACCACGCTGCTGCGCATGCTCTGCGGCCTTGAGGCGCCCGACGGCGGCGCGTTCCGTCTGGGCAGCGGCGTGCAGATTGGCTATTACGACCAGCAGCAGCAGGGCCTGCACATGGAAAAGACCGTGCTCGACGAGATTTGGGACGAGTTCCCCCGCATGGAACAGACCGAGGTCAGGAACGCCCTGGGGCTTTTCCTCTTCAGCGGGGACGACGTTTTCGCCCCGGTTTCCGCGCTTTCGGGCGGCGAAAGAGGCCGGGTTTTGATGACCAAGCTGATGATCAGGCAAGATAACTTCCTCATCCTGGATGAACCCACCAACCATCTGGACATGGACTCCTGCGAGGTTTTAGAGAACGCCCTGGACGATTTCGCCGGCACGATTTTAACCGTTTCGCACGACCGGTACTTCATCAACCGGGTCGCCACCAAGGTTTTGGTGATGGAAAACGGCGGCGTGACCGAGTACTTGGGCAATTACGACGATTATTTAGAGAAGCTGAGCATCCTGGCGGCCCAGGGTGAGGAAGAAGAGCTTCCCCAAAAGACCAAGACCGCCCAGCGCGAGGAAAAGCGCCTCGCGCGCTTTGCGCGCGAGGCGGCCCAAAAGCAGCGCGCGCTGCTGATGAATGTGGAAAGCAGAATCGCCGAGAGGGAAGAGAAGATGACGAAGATCGAGATCGAGCTTTCGGACCCCGAGCTATATAAGGATCCGGGCTCCGCCCAGCGCCTGAATAAGCGCTATGCGGAGCTGAAAATAGAGATCGAAACGCTCTATGGCGAGTGGGAAGGCCTGCAGAGCTAGGGGCAAAACGAAAAAAACTAAGGAAGAAGGGGGGCGTTTTCGTTGCTGAACTATGATCCCGCGTATTATCCCTATCCCTCGAAGCGAAACCTCGTTTACGCAAGCAGGGGGCTTTGCGCTTCGTCGCACCCGCTGGCCACGCAGGCTGGCCTTACGGTGCTGCGGCGCGGCGGCAACGCCGTAGACGCGGCGCTGGCCATCGCTGCGGCGCTGACGGTGGTGGATCCGGCCAATAACGGCCCCGGCGGGGACTGCTTTGCCATCATCAGCCAGAAGGGCAAGCTCTATGGGCTGAACTCCAGCGGCTTTTCGCCCGCGCTCTTTGATTTGGATGAGGTGAAAAGGCAGGGCCATGCGGCGCTGCCCTTCGCCGGCTGGCTGCCGGTGACGGTGCCCGGCGCGCCGAAGGGCTGGGCGGAACTGAACCGCAGATTTTCGAAGCTTTCTCTTGAAGAGTGCTTCGCCCCGGCGCTGGAGCTGGCCAAGGGCTATGCCCTCTCGCCCGATAACGCGCCGATTTTAAACGGCATGACCGCCCAGATCGAAAAGAGCGGGCTGCCGGAAGTCGGCGGCTGGCTTCACGCCTTCAACCCGGGCGGCAAGCGCTTCCGCGCGGGCGACATCTACGCCCTGCCCGAGCTTGGTCAAACGCTTTCGCGCATCGCCAAGACGAACGCCGAGGATTTTTACGCGGGGCAGACTGCGGAGTTGATCGACGCCTTCGCAAAGAAGACCGGCGGCTGGCTGCGCGCCGGCGATCTGGCCGCTTACGAGGCGCGCTGGGTCGATCCCCTGCGCGTGAACTACAAGGGCGTGGATGTGTGGGAGCTGCCGCCCAACGGCCAGGGGCTGACCGCCCTGGTGGCGCTGAACATCCTCGAAAACCTGCCCGTTTCCGGCCCGCAGAGCGAGGAGAGCCTGCATTTGCAGATGGAGGCTATCAAGCTCGCTTTTGCGGACGCCCTCAACTACGTCGCGGATCCCGCCTTCATGCGCCTTTCGCCCAAGGCGTTGCTTTCGAAGGAATACGCCCAAAATAGGGCCGCGCTGATCGGCGAAACGGCGAAGGAATACGCCTTTGGCAGCCCCTCAAAGGGCGACACCGTGTATTTTTGCGCGGCGGACGGCGAGGGCAATATGATCTCGATGATCCAGAGCCTGTATCAGGGCTTCGGCTCGCGGGTGACGGTGCCCGGCACCGGCGTGGCGCTGCAGGATCGCGGCGCCTGCTTCTCGATGCGGGAGGGCCACGCAAACCTGGCCGCCCCGCGGAAGTACCCTTACCACACCATCATCCCGGCCTTCCTCACCAAGGGGGAGGAACCGCTGGGGCCCTTTGGCATCATGGGCGGCTATATGCAGCCCCAGGCGCACACCCAGGTGGCCATGAACCTGATCGACTTTTGCCAAAATCCCCAGGCCGCGCTGGACGCGCCCCGCTTTTGCTGGACGGAGGGGCTGCGCTTTAACATGGAGCCGGGCTTTAACCCGGCAACCGTCGCCGCGCTCGAGCGGCGCGGGCACCAAATCAGCGTTTTGGCCAATGGTGGCTACGGACGGGGGCAGATCATCTTAAGCACCGGGCGGGGCAGCCTGGCCGGCGCGACGGAGCCGAGGGCCGACGGCAGCGTGATTGGCTTTTAGGCCCCGGGCCGGGGCGCGAAGAGCCGCGAATAGACCTTCCGCGCCTGAAGGCCGATCAAGGTCATCAGCAGCGCGTGGAAGGGTAGCTGGATGAGGTTATTCAGCAGCCGAAAGCCCGTGAAAAAGCTCGCGGCCGGCCTGCCGCTCAGGAGGAAATCCCAAAGGTAGTTCAGCCCGAAGGCGATCAGGGCGATGTAGCTCGCTCGGGCTAGGAGGGCGCGCCAAAACGAAACCGGGCGCCGGTAAAAGAAGCAGGCATAGATAAAAGAGGCCAGCATTTCGCTCAGGGCATAGCCGGGGAAATAGGCCCCGACGGGGTTTGAAAGGAAGGAAACCGTATCGGCCACGGCGCCGAAGAGCAGCGCGGCCCAGGGGCCCAGGAGCATGCCCACGAGGAACTCCGGCAGGTAGTTAAAGCGCAGCAGCACCAGGTTTTGCGCCAGCGGAACCGTAAAGCGGCTGAGCACGGCCGAAAGCGCGGCCATAAGCCCGAGCAGCGCGAGATGACGCGGGCCGAATACGCCCATGGGCGAAAAGAACTCGCGAGGACTTGGGGCCTTTGGCAGAGGGTCGCCCCGCCAAAGGCGGAGGAAAAAGGCGCGCAGGCCGCGAAACGCACCGGTTTTGGGCATAAAAACACCACTCCTTTACAAAATACCTGCTATCACGGTACCGTGCAATAAAAGTGGTTTGCCACCCATGCAACAGCGGGATGCGAGGGGCGCACCGCAAGCCTTCCGGCTCTTCGTCCCGCGGGCAACTCCCCGTCCCGCAGGCACTTAACGCGCGGCCCTCTACTCTGAACATGATAGTGACTGAATTGTAGCACGTTTTGACGAAAGAGAAAAGGGGATGTTCAAAATGCGAAGCTGCCGCAAGCTCGCTCGTGATCGAATCCCGCAGATCATGGAAGGGAACGGCGGAGGGCCTATAAGCAGGGTGCTTTCGGCCGAAGAAACGCTGGAAGAGCTTCGACGTAAGCTCATGGAAGAGGCAGCGAAGTTCCTCAAGAGCGGCGAGCTGGACGGGCTTGGCGACATCGTCGGGCTTTGCCGCGTGCTGGCCGCCGCGATTGGGCGAAGCGAGGGGGAACTCAAGCTGCGCAGGGCAGAAAAGGCGCGAAGCAACGGCGCGCTTTTGGGGCGCATCCTTATTGGAAGAGGATAGGTGAAGAAGGAAGGTTGATGGAACATCCCGGCGAGGGGGCAGCCCTCTCGCGCTCCCCCAGGGGTATGCCGCAGTATGCTTTGCCCACGCGGAGCCTTGCAGGTGGGGCATTTTTCAACGAAACCGTCGCCCGTGGGCGGAATTTAAGCGAGCGGGGGCGGTTGTTGGCCGGAAACAAGTTCTAGGAAGGCCATGGTGCGGCCCAAAACGCAGCCATGGGCAGGAAGGGCATCAAGTTTGCGAAGCCGCTCGGCTCGCAGCCTCGTGGGGCGGGCCCGGAGCTTTGCTCCGGGGCTCGCTGCGGCTGGGCCGCAGCGAGCGGCCGCGCGGAGCGCGGCGCCCGCCCTTAGGCGCGCGAGATGCGTCGAGCGCGCCCGTTCTCGCCGAGCGGCAGCGAGGCGATTTGTTCAGGCGCGCGACGCAAGGAGCGCGCAACCGCAAAATCAAGGAGGAACGCCATGTTTTTGAGCGAGAAGATTCGGGCTATCGAGCCCTACGTGCCCGGGGAGCAACCGCCCCCCGGTTCGATGATCAAGCTCAACACCAACGAAAACCCCTACCCGCCCTCAAGGGCGGTAGAAGGGGCGATTTTGGGCGAAATCGAAAACCTGCGGCTCTACCCGGAGATCAATGCCGAGCGCTTCCTCCTGGCCGTAGCCAAAATCGAAGGGTTAAAGCCCGAAAACGTCTTCGCGGGCAATGGATCGGACGAGGTTTTGTCGCTCTGCTTCCCCGCGTTTTTCGGTGAGGGGCGCCCCGTGCGCTTCCCGGCGCTCAGCTATTCGTTCTACCCATCGTTCGCGCAGCTCTTCTCCGTGCCCTATGGCACCGCGCCGATGAAGGGGGACGATGGCCTTGAGATCGACCCCGAGGCGCTGCTGGCCGGCGGCGGCGTGGTGCTGGCTAACCCGAATGCGCCTAGTGGCAGGGCCTTGCCCCTGACCGCCGTGCGAAGGCTGGCCGCAGCCTTGCTGGCGCGCGGCGAAGTGCTCGTTGTGGACGAAGCCTATACCGCCTTCGGGGGCGAGAGCGCGCGCCCGCTGATTGAGGAATTCCCCAACCTGCTCGTGGTGCGCACCCTCTCGAAGGATCATTCCCTGGCCGGGCTGCGCGTGGGCTACGCGCTGGGCGAAAAGGGGCTCATCGACGGCCTGCGCCGCGTGAAAGACAGCTTTAATTCCTACCCTCTCGACCGATTGGCCATCGCGGCCGCGACGGCCGCCATTGAAGATGGGGCCTACACCAAGGCCTGCATAGAAAAGATCGTGGCGACGCGGGATTGGTTCTATGGCGAGGCGCTCAAGCGCGGCTTTACCGGGCAGAATTCCAAGACGAACTTCCTCTTCTTGCGGCATGGCGAAAGAGAGGGCGCTTGGCTGTATGACGAGCTGAAAAAGCGGCGCATCCTTGTTAGGCGCTTTGCAAGGCCAGGCATTGAGGAATATTTGCGCATCAGCGTCGGCACGCGCGAGGAAATGGCGGCCATGCTGCGCGCGCTGGACGAGATCTTGGGCGGAGGAGGGAAGCCTTAATGAGAAGAATGAAAAGATGGCTTGCCGCGTCGCTCTGCGCCTGTTTGCTCCTGCTTTGCGGCTGCGCAGCGGGCAGCTTGGAGGGAACGCCCTCCGGCGCGCGGCCGAGCGCAATCGACGGCGCAGAGCTCTATCCGGATTTCCCGCAGAGGGCGGCCGTGGCGCTGGAGTTCAACGAGCGCCTCGAGCGCATCGAGAACGCCAAGACGGCGGAAGAGATGCAGGCCGCCTATGACGAGCTTCTGCACATCGCCTTCGTGTATGTGATGGGGCCGTATAACCTGGCCAACTTTTACGCGAGCGCAGGCGTGAGCATCGAGATGTATTCCGAAGACATGAACAATTTGATGAGCGACTTTTTGACGAACTACGAGCAAAAGGCCTGGAGCGCCGTGCTGGCTTCACCGGTCGGCGGTGATTTGCTGCGTCGGCAGTCGGGCGGCTCGGTCACGCCTGAGCGCGTGCGCGCCGCCCATCCATCAGGCAGCGCCGAAGGGCAGGAGCTGACCCGCCAGCTTTATGACGGGCGCGATCGCTACCTCGCGCTGCTTGATCGTGGCGCGGGCGAAGAGGAATTGCTGGCCGAGCTCAATAGTCAGTTGCGGCTGCGCGGGGATCTGGCCAGGGCCATGGGCTGCGCGGGCTTTATCGACTATTGCCTGACAAAGCGCGACAGTGTGCCCTATTCGGCGGGCGACCTGCTCAGCCTGGCGGCACTTGCGCGCGAAGAGCTGCTGCCAGCTTACCTGGCGCCCGCTGTGGGCGGCGAATTCAGCCCCCGGTTCGAGGGCGCGGAAACCTTGGACGCGGATGGCTGGAAGGGCGCCTTGCCAAGCCTTTTCGCGCGCTTCCCGGCGCTTGAAAACGACCTGAACTATTGCCTGCAAAACGGCCTGCTGCAGCTTGAGCCGCTGCCGGAAGGTGGCAGCGCGCGAAGCTTTTCGTATGCGCTGTATCAATACGATCTCTCGATCGGCAAGGCCTATTTGGCCGGGGATTCGGGGGATCTGCTGAACCTCTTCCGGCTGCTCGGCGCGATGGGGCGCGACATGGCCCTGCCCGAAGCGCAGTGGAGCGTGGGCCAGGCGAAGATGGCGGACGCGGCCCAGCAGCTGAGCTTCGCCGCCCTTTGCGGCGCGGAGATGGACGCCCTGTTTGGCGGCGAGGAAGCGCCGCGGGCGAAGGCGGAGCTGCACGCGCTGCTGCTTGGGCACGCGCTGTGCGGCGCACAGCGCTATGCGCTGCTGACCGCCCTATATGGCAAGGGCGAAGACTGGAACGCGGAGGAGTTGCGCGCGCTCTGCGAGGAGCTTTCGGCCCAATACGGCCTTCCGCTCAGCCTGGAGGAGCTTTTCGCCCTCGACGATGTGCGGCTTGGCCTTGCGGACTCGGCAGGCGAGCTTCTGGGCAGCCTGACGGCCCTGCAGCTCGGCCTTCTGGCCGAAAGCAGGCCGGAGGAGGCCAAGGCGGTTTTGCAGGGAATGTTCACGGTTTATAACTACGCAAGCCCGATCGGGGAGGCCGTAAAGGCCGGCCTGCCTAACCCCTTCAGCCGCGAGGCGGTTCGCGCTGCGGCCCAGGGCTGACAAGGAAGGGGTGGGACTGGCGCGCTAGGCCGGCGAGGGTATCGCGACCCCACAGCGCCAGCGAAGGCACGGAGCGCCGCGGCGGCCCCGCGCGAGCGTCAGCGAGCGCGCCACACGCCCGCAGTCAAGGCGGAAGAAGAGTTTTTGCTGGCATAAGCCCAATTTTAGCATGAGGTGAAGGAAGATGACGGATTTAGACATCGCGAGGGCGGCAAGCCCGAAGCCCATTTTTGAGATCGCGGCGGCGCTTTCGCTGCCCGAAGAGGCGCTCGAGCCCTATGGCAGGCTCAAGGCCAAGATTGACCCTGCGAAGGTTCCCGGGGGGAAGAAGGCAAAGCTCATCCTGGTCACGGCGATTAACCCCACGCCCGCGGGCGAGGGGAAGACCACGGTTTCCATCGGCCTGGCGGATGCCATGCGCAGGGGCGGGGCCTCGGTCTGCCTGGCGCTGCGCGAGCCTTCGCTGGGGCCGGTCTTTGGCGTGAAGGGCGGCGCCGCGGGCGGCGGCTATGCGCAGGTTCTGCCCATGGAAGAGATCAATCTGCACTTCACCGGCGATTTGCACGCCATCACCACGGCCAACAACCTGCTGGCCGCGCTGATCGATAACCACATCCAGCAGGGGAACGAGTTGCAGATCGATCCGCGCCGCGTTTCGTGGCGCCGCTGCATGGACATGAACGACCGCCAGCTGCGCGAGCTTGTTTCAGGCCTTGGGGGCAGGCCGAACGGCATGCCCAGGGAGGATGGCTTCGACATCACCGCTGCCTCCGAGGTCATGGCCATCTTTTGCCTGGCGGAGGACTTGAACGACCTGAAGGCGCGGCTGGGGCACATCGTGGTGGGCTATAGCTATGCGGGTGAGGCGGTCACGGCGGCGCAGCTCAAGGCGCAGGGCGCGATGGCCGTGCTGCTCAAGGATGCGATCCGCCCCAACCTGGTGCAGACGCTGGAGGGCACGCCGGCCCTCGTGCATGGCGGACCCTTTGCCAACATCGCCCATGGCTGCAACTCGGTCATCGCGACGAAGACCGCGATGAAGCTTGCCGACTATGTGGTCACCGAAGCGGGCTTTGGCGCCGACCTTGGCGCCGAGAAGTTTTTGGATATCAAGTGCCGTATGGCGGGCATCGAGCCGAGCGCCGTGGTCGTGGTGGCGACGATCCGGGCGCTGAAGTGCCACGGCGGCGTAAAAAAGCAAGACCTTGGCAAGGAAGACCTCGCCGCGCTCGAAAAGGGCCTGCCCAATCTTTTGCGCCACGTGAAGAACATGAAGGAGGTTTATCGTCTGCCGGTCGTGGTGGCGCTGAACCGCTTCAGTTCCGATAGCGAGGCCGAAATCGCCCTCGTGACGCGGAAGCTCAACGAACTTTCGGTGGGGATGGCGCTTTGCGAGGTTTGGGCCAAGGGCGGCGCGGGCGGCGAAGAGCTGGCAAAGGCCGTTGCGTTGCTTTGCGAGGCGCCCGCGAAGATGGAGTTCAGCTACGCCCTCGAGCTGCCCCTTGAAAAGAAGATCGAAACCGTGGCAATACGGGTTTACGGCGCCGCCGGCGTGGGCTTCGCCCCCGGTGTGCGCGCGGAGCTGCGCCGCATGGACGCAATCGGCCCCCTGCCGGTCTGCATCGCCAAGACGCAGTACTCCTTTTCGGACGATCCCAAGAAGCTTGGCGCGCCGTCGGGCTTTAGCCTGCAGATTCGGCAGGTGCGCCTTTCCGCCGGGGCGGGCTTCGCGGTGGCCTTCGCCGGGGAGATCATCGCCATGCCCGGGTTACCGAAGACCCCGGCCGCGGAAGGGATCGACATCCTCGAGGGCGGCGAAACCGTCGGGATTTTTTGAGCCGGATCGAGCTTACGAAAGGGAGCTTGAAAAAGGCCCGGCTTTGCGCTATGCTTGGATGGAGCGCGGCCGCGCCGGCCCTTTGCGCGCCCCTAGTCGGCAACCTGGCGGTGCCGGTGCCGAACGACGGGGGGGATTTGCGCGCGCGGAATGGCGGGCAGTGCTGCGGAAGGATCATCAGGTATCGCCCAAAGGGCGAACTTGAATGGAGGGATTTATCATGGCAATCGGCGAAAAATCTCGCAAGCTGGCCGTCACGGGGATGCTGGCGGCCATCCTGATCGTGCTGGGGTTCACGCCCCTCGGGTTCGTGCCCGTCGGCCCCGCGAAGGCCACCACGATGTACCTGCCCGTGATCGTGGGCGCCATTTTGGAAGGCCCGGTCGTGGGCCTGGCGCTAGGGCTGGTCTTCGGGCTGTTCAGCCTCTTCCAGGCGGTGACTGCGCCGGGGCTTTTAAGCCCGGTCTTCATCGAGGGCTGGCTTTTCGTGTCCATCCTGCCCAGGCTGTGCATCGGGCCGCTCGCCTGGCTGGCCTACAGGGCGGTTTTTGCCCTGTTTAGGGGCAAGGAAGCCCCCGCGGCGGCAGCCGGGGCGGTGGCTGGCGCGCTGACGAACACGGTGCTGGTCTTAGGCGCAATCTGCCTGCTCTACGGAGCGAAATTCACCGAGCTGATGGGCCTGGAACCGAGCGCCGCCCTGCCCGCGGTGCTGGGCATCGCGGGCACGAACGGCCTGCCCGAGGCCGCGCTTTCGGCCCTGGTGGTCACGCCCATCGTGCTGGCCGCACGGCGGGCGGTGCCGTTTTACAGGCGTAAATAAGGGTGAAAAGGCATAAAAAACGCGGGCGGCTAAGGGCCGCTCCTTGGGGGTTTTAACGGAATGATCCTGACGATGGATATTGGCAACACCAATATTAAGTGCGCCATCTTTAAAGAGGACGAGGTCTCGTGCGCCTGGCGCGTTTCTAGCGATAGAATCAAGACCAGCGACGAATACGGCATCCAGATGCGCTCGTTTTTGACCTATAACGGCCTGAGCTTCGGCGATGTGAGCGGCATCATCGTTTCCTCGGTGGTGCCCTCGCTCAATTTCACCATCGAGCACATGCTGAGGGATTTTTTCGCCGTGCAGCCCATCCTGGTCGCGCCCGGCATCAAGACCGGCATCAACATCAAGTACGACAGTCCGCAGTCCCTGGGTTCTGACCGCATCTGCAACGCGGTGGCCGCCGGCGCGCTGTATGGCGGCCCCTGCATCTTCATCGATTTTGGGACGGCGACCTCCTTTGGCGTGTTAAGCGCCAAGGGCGACTTTTTGGGCGGCGCGATCGCCCCGGGCGTGAACGTGACCAGCGAAGCCCTGGCCGAGCGCGCGGCGCAGCTACCAAAGATTGAGCTGATCAAGCCCGAGGCCGTGATTCAGCGCAGCACCATCGCCAACATGCAGGCGGGCATCGTCTATGGCTATGTGGGGCAGGTCGATTATATTGTGCGCAAGATGAGGGCCGAGCTTGGCTCGAACGACATTCGCGTGATCGCCACCGGTGGGCTGGCCAACATCGTCGCTGGCGAAACGCCGATTATCGACATTATCGACGGCAGGCTCACACTGAAGGGCCTAAAAATCCTCTATGACCGGAACGCGCCGCAGTGAGGGCGTAAACCGCAAGGAAAGCATGGAAAATGGCCGCGGAGCACAGCGCTTCGCGGCCATTTTTGTCGTCTCATGAACAAAGACAGAGTGTATAATAAAGAATTTAATGAAACATCATGTATAGTTGGAAAAATATATTGACAGGGGAGGGATATACTGCCTTCATGAGATTGCGCGGCTCGTCCTTCCTTTGCGGGCTGCCAAGCATTGAAAGGGGATCGAACACGATGAAACGAATCCTGGCCCTCGCGCTGGCAGCGGCGCTGCTCCTCTTGGGCTGTGCCACGGCTTTTGCCGCCGAAACCCACTACCCGAACGGGATTCCGTGCAAAATCACTGAACCCTTCGAGCACGCGGAGGCGCTCACCATCGCCCGCCGGCTCAATTTCCGCGCTGGCCCCGGCTTAAGCTACCCGATTTTGCGCATTTTGCCGCGCGAAACCGAACTGACCATTCTTGAGTTTGACGGTCTTTGGGCAAAAGTGATCGTGAACGGCCAAAGCAGCTGGGTGCACAGCGATTACCTGCGGGTATATACTCTCTTTACCACGGATTGGGCTCCGCAGGCCACCGAATCCGCTTGGGCGGGCTCCGGGGTCGCGAGCAAGGTGCTGCCGAAGCCGACGCCTACACCCGCTGCGCCGCCTGCGATTACCGAGCCTTTGGATGCGGACGAGGTAAAAACTGTATTGACGGCGTTCCTGACCGAGAACCCGGAATATGTTAACGCGGCGCAGGAGGCTTACGACGCCTTGCTTCTCGCCCAGAGTGATCCTGCCGCAACGATGCTGGAAAAGACGCAGAAATTGGTGGCTGCGTTAGGTGCTATAAGCGCCTTGGAAGCTGCGGCAAAGGCAGAGCTTAGCGGATACGAGCTGGAAGATGGGGTTGAGGACCAGGTCAATGATATCCTCTATGTTGTTGAGCACGAATTGCTTCAAAACTTGCCGTAAGGATAGATCGGCAAGCGGAACTAGGCTGGCTTGGAAGGCAAGCGCGCGTGGGCGGCCTTGAGAGCGGCGCTCGTGTGCCATCATCCAAAAGGGTGGGGGAAGGTTCATGACTTCCTCAATGGGCGGAGGGAAGCGCGAAGCTTTCTTCTGCCCGTTTTGCGGCGCGGGCTGACCGCTAACAAAGGCGTCAAAGAGCAAAAATTGGGCCGGGAAAAGAACTTTCCCGGCCGTTTCTTTGCGGTTTTGGGGCAAAAGCGAGCTATTTTTGCGCGATTTCGTGGTAGGGCAGCGGGTCGCGCATGGCGTCGTTTATGGGGTTCAAATCGAGGGAATAATACTTGACGTCGTGCCAGGCGCCGAGCTTAAAGCCGAGGTTTGGCAGGGTGGCCAAGTGCGCAAAGCCCCATTTTTGGTGAAAGGCCTCGCTGCCCTCGTTGGGGCAGCCCAAAACGGCCATGGCCTTGGCGAAGCCCTGCGCTTTAAGGGCCGGCAACAGCCTTGCATAAAGCGCGCTGCCAACGCCCCTTTGGCCGCTGCCGGCCTTTGCGTAGATGCTGGTTTCGCAAACCCATTGGTAGGCCTTGCGGGGGTGGTAAAAGTGGGCGTAGGCGTAGCCCAGGATTTCATCGCCCTCTTCGCAGACGAAGAAGGGGAAGAAGGCCTGGGTTTCGGCGATGCGGCGCCCGAACTCGGCGGCGGATGGCGGCTCGGTTTCGAAAGAATAGGGGAAGTTCAGCACATAGTGGGCGTAGATTTCGGCGAGAAACGGCGCGTCGGGGAGGAGCGCATCGCGAACCTGCATGGTAAAAGGTCCCTTTCGCTTTTTGGCTTGGATAGGCCCCGCTTTTGGCGGGGAAGCTAGGTTTTGAAGGACTTTTGAGGTTCTCAAGGAGGCGAAAAGATGAAGAAGCGCAAGGCGAGAAGGCGGGAGCCTTCAAAGGGCGGCAGGGTGCCGGCATTTGAAACCCTGGCCAGCACCGGCGCGCAGGCGCACGAGGCGGGTAGCGGGGTGCAGATCCCATCTGCCCAGAACATCAAGGACGCAAAGGACTGGGTGGACGAGAAGGAAATGTAGCCGTCTTGCAGGCAGAGTAGCAGGGAAGCGGCTCATTGTCAAGATTCGACCCGGGAGGCGGCGCGGCCAAACTTTTTTGTTTGACAGCGCCGCCCTTTTGCCCATATAATAGGGATTACCTAGCAGAGGTTGCGGAGACTGCGGTAGTTCGGGGGGCAAGGGGGCGCGAAAAGGCGCCGAAAGGCCGCCTGGATGAAGGGCTGCTCCGCCGAAGGGCGCGCCGTTCCCCCAAGGTGGGAGGGGTTTGCCCTGGGCGCATGGCGCAGAGGCCATGCGACTGCCGCCATGCACGAGAGATGGGGTTTTCCCCGAGGCGGAGCGCTGTGTAGGCCGAGCAGGGGAGGGTTTTATTTTCCGTTGCTTGCCTAATGCACATGCGGCGCCGCTGAAAGAGGGGCGTCGTTGTTTTTTAGGACTTTGGAGGTGTAAAAGATGGGAAAGGCAAAAAAGACGGTTTTCACCGGCGCGGCGACCGCGATGGTCACGCCCTTTACGCAGAACGGCCTGAATTTGAAGACCCTGGATGCGCTGATCGACCACCAGATTGAGGGGGGCATCGACGCGCTGGTGATGTGCGGCACCACGGGCGAGCCCTCGACCATGACGGCGGAAGAGGAGGCGCAGGTCATCGCCCGCGCGCTCGAGAGGGCGAAGGGCCGCGTGCCCGTGATCGCGGGCGCCGGCAGTAACGACACTGCCTTTGCCGTGCACTCGGCCAAGCAGGCAGAGCGCCTTGGCGCCGATGCGCTGCTGCTCGTGACGCCGTACTACAACAAGACCACGCAGGAGGGGCTGATCCGCCATTACACGACCATCGCCGACGCGACGGCCCTGCCCATCATCCTTTATAACGTGCCCAGCAGAACGGGGCTGAACATCGCCCCGCAGACGATGCAAAGGCTGGCGGAGCACGAGAACATCGTGGGCATTAAGGAGGCTTCGGCCAATATCGAGCAGATCGTGGAGGTGGCGCGGCTTTGCCCGGAACTCGCCCTGTATTCAGGGAACGACGACCACGTGGTGCCCCTGCTCGCCCTGGGCGGCAAGGGGGTTATTTCGGTGGTCTCCAATGTCGTTCCGCGCCTGATGCACGAGATGGTGCAAAAGTGGCTGAGCGGCGACCTGAAAGGCGCGCTGGAGCTGCAGTTCAATGTCAACCCCCTGGGGAAGGCCCTGTTTTCCGAGGTAAATCCCATTCCCGTCAAGACCGCTTTGCGCGATATGGGCTTTGACGTGGGGCCGCTGCGCTTGCCGTTGATTGACATGCAGGAAGAAACCCATAAGCTGCTGCGCCAGCGCCTTGCGGAGCTTAAACTGATTTGATTAAGTAAGATAGAAAAAACGCTTTTTATGCGCAAAGGAGGCATGGCAGCATGACGAAGATACTGGTCAACGGCGCCCTGGGCAAGATGGGCAGGATGTTGGCCGCCAGCGCCATGGAAACCGAAGGCTTTGAGGTTGTGGCTGGCGTAGACAAGTACGCGGCAGGGGCGAAGCTGAGCTTCCCCCTCTTTGAGAGGCTGGCCGATTGCGGCCTGGGGGCCGATGTGCTCATCGACTTTTCGCGGCCGGATGCTCTGGACGACCTTTTGCCCTACGCAAAAGCCAAAAAGCTGGCGCTCGTGCTGGCCACGACGGGCTATTCCAAGGAGCAGATGGAGGAAGTTCGTGCCGCCGCCAAGGAGATCCCGGTTTTTAAGACCGCCAACATGTCCATCGGCGTCAATGTGCTGCTCAACCTGGCCAAGCGGGCCGCGGTGGACCTGAAGGGCTTTGATATTGAGATCATCGAGCGCCACCACAACACCAAGGTGGACGCGCCCTCCGGCACGGCGCTGCTCTTTGCCGATGGCATTGCGGACGCGCTGCGCGACAAGCCAGAGTATGTCTTCGGGCGCGAAGGGGTGGCCAAGCGCGAGAAGGACGAGATCGGCATCCACGCGGTGCGGGGCGGCACGCTGACCGGCGAGCACGAGATCGACTTTTATGGCAGCGACGAGAGCGTGATTTTGAGCCACCACGCGGCATCGAGGCGCATCTTCGCCATCGGCGCGCTGCGGGCGGCCGAGTTCATCACGCAGAAGGGCCCCGGGCTGTATGACATGCAGGATCTTCTGCTGCAAAACGCTGGAGTAACCCAGGTGCATGCTGAGGCAGGCCAGAGCCTCGTCACCCTGCCGGACGCCGCGAGGGCTTCGGAAATCTTTTTAAAGATGGCGGAAATCGGCGTGAACATCGACATGATCGCCCAGGTCTCCCCGGGCGGGGTGGCCTTCACCATCGCCGAGGGGGAGGCCGAGAAGGCGGCCGCCGCCCTGAACGGCGCCGAAATTCAAGAAGGGCTTGTGAAGCTTACCGCGGCCGGCCTTGGCATGGAAAAGCAGTGCGGCATCGCGGCTGGCATCTTTGGGGAACTGGCCAGGCTGGGCCTGAAGCCCTTGCTGGTGACGACCTCAGAAATTCAGGTTTCGATTTTGCTGAGGGCGGATGAGGCGCAGCGCGCGGCGAGTGCGCTGCACGAGGCCTACAGGGCCTAAAGCATCGCAAAAGAAGGCCGCGGCCGTGAGGAAGCTCCGGGATGCGGCTTTTTTTGTCGTTGCGCGAAGCGGGAATCCGGAGGGGAATCATTAAAAGAGGAGGAACGCTGGACTACTTCGATGCCCTCGCAATGACGGGGTAGGAGGCTTTTTGAGCGCGGGAGGCAGCGATTGCGGCGGTGCGAGGGATTGGGATGATCTGTCAGCCGCCCGTGGCCGCCTTTTTTCCTCATTGTGAGGAGCGGCACGGGAATCGCGATGACGGCGAAGAGCGGACTGCATTCCTGTTCGCAATGGCGATGCGGGCCGTTTCGCCCTCGAATTTAACATAGCTGCGTTGAATTTGAGCCGGGCGGGGGACTATAATAGGAGCAGTTTGGCATTTGGAGAGTGGGCTCAAGGGGGAAAGGGTAGTTCATGCAGATTTTCGCGCAGGATTTAAGGGGCGAGATCGCGCGCAGGCGCACCTTCGCCATTATTTCGCACCCGGACGCGGGCAAGACCACGCTGACCGAGAAGCTTCTTCTTTATGGCGGGGCAATCCGGCTCGCGGGCTCGGTGAAGGCGCGCAAGGCGGAGCGCCACGCGACCTCGGACTGGATGGAGATTGAGAAGCAGCGCGGCATTTCCGTGACCTCCTCGGTGATGCAGTTTGAGTTTGGGGGCTACCACATCAACATCCTTGATACCCCGGGCCACCAGGACTTTTCAGAGGATACTTACCGTACCCTGGTCGCCGCCGACTGCGCGGTGATGCTGATTGACGCGGCGCGGGGCGTGGAGACGCAGACCATCAAGCTCTTTGAGGTGTGCAGGATGCGCGGCATTCCGATTTTCACCTTCGTCAACAAGATGGACAGGGCTGCGCGCGACCCCTTCGAGCTGATGGAGGAGATTGAAAAGGTTCTGGGCATCCGGGCCTGCCCCGTGACCTGGCCCATCGGCACCGACGGGGACTTTCAGGGCGTATACCACCGCTTTTCGAGGCGGGTGGAGCTTTTTGAGGGCGGCAGGCATGGCAGCACCGAAACCGCGGCGAGCTTCGTGGATGAAGAGGGCCTGAACGAAAAGCTGGAGCCCTATTACGTTGAGAAGCTGAGGGAGGACGTCGAGCTGCTCGACATCGCGGGGGACGGGTTTGAGCTTGGGGCCGTGCGCGAAGGGCGGCTTTCCCCCATGTTTTTCGGTTCCGCGATGAACAACTTCGGCGTGGAATCCTTCCTCAAATACTTTTTGGAGTATTCGCTGCCGCCTCTGCCGCGTCTCTCGGGCGGGGAGGTGGTTTTGCCCGAATCTTCGGGGTTTTCGGGCTTTATCTTTAAGATTCAGGCCAACATGAACCCGGCTCACCGCGACAGGGTGGCCTTTTTGCGGGTTTGCTCGGGGGTGTTCGAAAAGGGCATGTCGGTCAGGCAGGCTTCAACCGGCAAAGAGATTCGCCTCGCGCAGCCGCAAGCCTTCATGGCGGATGCGCGCGAGGGGGTTGAAACCGCCTTCCCCGGCGACATCATCGGCCTGTTCGATCCTGGCATCTTCGCCTTGGGCGATACGCTCTATGCCGGCCAGAGCGTTCGCTACGAGGGCATTCCGCTCTTTGCGCCCGAGCATTTCGCCCGGGTCTCCACGCCGGACTCCCTAAAGCGTAAGCAGTTCGTCAAGGGCATGACCCAGCTTTCTGAAGAAGGGGCCGTGCAGGTTTTCAGGCGCAAGGACCTGGGCTATGAAGAATTGATCGTGGGCGCGGTGGGCGTTTTGCAGTTTGACGTATTAAAATACAGGCTCGAAGCTGAGTACGGCGCCGAGGTGCGCATTCAGCAGCTTCCATATTCCGCCGTGCGCTGGGTGGCGCAGGCGCCGGGGCCGATTGAGAGGCTGCGGCTGACTTCGACCACGCTGCACGCGCTCGATCGTTTTGAAAGGCCGGTTCTGCTCTTTGAAAACGAGTGGCAGATCGCCTGGGCGCTCGAAAACAATCCGGGCCTAAGCCTAAATTCCATTGCGCAAAACTAAAAAGGCGCGGAAAAATAGGAGGAACTTCTTTTGATTCGAGAGGATATTCGCAACATCGCCATCATCGCGCACGTTGACCACGGCAAGACCACCCTGGTCGATGAAATGCTCAAGCAATCCGGCATCTTCCGCGAAAACCAGCAGGTGGCTGAGCGCGTGATGGATTCGGGCGACATCGAGCGCGAGCGCGGCATCACGATTCTGGCCAAGAACACGGCGATCAGCTACAAGGGCACGAAGATCAACATCATCGACACGCCGGGCCACGCGGACTTCGGCGGCGAGGTCGAGCGCGTGCTCAAGATGGTGGACGGGGTGATTTTGCTGGTGGACGCCTTCGAGGGCCCGATGCCGCAGACCCGCTTCGTGCTGCGCAAGGCGCTGGAGCTTGGGCACAAGGCCATTGTGTGCATCAATAAGATCGATAGGCAGGACGCCAGGCCGCTTGAGGTCATGGATGAGTGCATCGACCTTTTAATCGACCTGGAGGCCAGCGATGAGCAGCTCGACTGCCCCTTTTTGTACGCTTCCGCGCGCAAGGGCGTTTGCTCGGCGGAGCCTAAAGGCGAGGGCACGGACCTGCAGCCCCTTTTTGACGCCATTTTGCAGTATGTTCCCGCGCCCGAGGGGGAGGAGGACGGCCCCCTGCAGCTGTTGATTTCGACCATCGACTATAATGATTACGTGGGGCGCATCGGCATCGGGCGGGTGGAGCGCGGCTCCATCCGCAAGAACATGAACGTGGTCATGGCCCTGCTGGGCAGCGAGGCGCAGCCCACGAACGAGAAGGTCAGCGCGCTGTTCGCCTTTGACGGCCTTGAGCGCGTGCCGGTCGAAGAGGCCCGCATGGGCGACATCGTGGCGGTTTCGGGCATGGAGGAGATCTCCATTGGCGATACGCTCTGCGACCCCGTAAGCGTCGAGCCGCTGCCTTTCGTGCGCATCTCGGAGCCGACCATGGCCGTGACCTTTTCGGTCAACGATTCACCCTTCGCCGGCCGCGAGGGCAAGTTCGTCACCTCGCGCCACCTGCGCGCGCGGCTGATGCGCGAATTGCAGACCGACGTGTCTTTGCGGGTGGAAGAGGGCTCGACCACCGACCAATTCCGCGTTTCGGGGCGCGGCGAGCTGCATTTGACGGTGCTGATCGAAACCATGCGCCGCCAGGGCTATGAATTTCAGGTTTCCAAGCCCGAGGTGCTCTTCCGCGAGATCGACGGGCAGCGCAACGAGCCCATGGAAAGGCTTGTGGTGGACGTTCCCGAAGAAAGCGTGGGCACGGTGATAGAAAAGCTGGGCAGGCGGAAGGGCCAGATGCTGGACATGAGCGGCCAGGGCCGCGTGCGCATGAGTTTTTCGGTGCCCGCGCGGGGGCTGTTTGGCTACAGATCCGAATTCTTGACCGATACGAGGGGCGAAGGCATCATGTCATCGATCTTCGACGGCTACGAGCCCTACAAGGGCGAGATTCCGCTGCGCAATTTTGGCTCCTTGGTGGCCTTTGAAACCGGGACGGCGCTGACCTACGGCTTGTTCTACGCCCAGGAGCGCGGGGAGCTCTTCGTGGTGCCGGGTAACGAGGTTTATGCAGGCATGGTCGTTGGCCAAAACCTGCGCCAGGGCGATATTGAGCTGAACGTGTGCAAGGCAAAGCACCTCACCTCCATTCGCAACTCGGCGGCGGCCGAGGACGCGATGCGCCTGAAGCCCGTGCGGGCGATGACGCTCGAAAAGGCGCTGGAGTTCATTTCTGACGACGAACTGGTCGAGATCACGCCCCAGCATATTCGGATGCGCAAGCGCATACTCGACGCGACCGCGCGGATGCGCGCGGGGCGCAGAAACGCTTAAAGAAAGCTGAGAACACGATAAAGGAGCGGCCGATGGCCGCTCCTTTGGTTTTGGGCATAAAAGGAAATTGGACGACCTTTTGAAACAACTCTGAAATATAGGCCTGCCACGAGGTTTTCTTTTTTATTCGACAAAAAGACCTATTAATGAAACGCTATGTAGAAATGGAAAGTCCATTGACGGGGAGGGGGGTAGAATAAACTAGATTCACCAAAAGATGCGATTTGTGCGCTTGCAATCAGGGAAGGAGAGGTTTTCATATGAAGAAAGGGCTGGCCCTGTGCCTGGCCGTGTTATTGCTGGTGGCGATGGCGCCCTTGGCGTTTGCCGATACCTTCGGGGATTTTGAGGCGGTATCTGACGGTGCCGGAGGTTGGAAGATCACCGGCTATACGGGATCGGGCGGGCTCGTGGTCATTCCGGATGAGCTAGACGGCTTGCCGGTGACGGAGATTGCCGACTTGGCCTTTTATCGCTCAAGCCCCCAGGTGACTGCAAATCTCGTCATCCCTGAAAGCGTGAGGGTGATCGGGGAAAGAGCTTTTGACGCGAGTGATGCCAGTGGCGTCCCTGGAGGCGGGCTTGTTTTTTTGAGTGTGACCTTTTTGCAACCTGATCCGACACTCATCACGATAGGCAAAGATATCTTTTCTTATGCATGGAATCTGCCTAGCTTCCGCGTCTATGTGCCCAGTGGCAGCCAAGCTGCCTACGAGGCGGTGAACGATGGTGGAGGTTGGCAAGGCAATCTGGGCACTGCTACGGGCCGCATCGTTGACGGATTCCCCGTGGTGCTGACCGTCACGCGCAACGGCGAACCCTGGCCGGATCATGGCCTGGATCTGAGTTTCGTGGCCAACACGGCAGCGCCAATCCCTCCCGCCTCCGCCGCATCGCTGGGAACAGCGGGGAATAGTTCGTATTTCGCCGTTGGGCGCGGCGCCTACTATATCTTTGCCAATGGGAAGGACACCGGGGCGACGATTACCATACAATATGGCGAAGGAAGGGCGACCGTGAACTTCGTGGCCTTCGGCATTATGGCGAGCGCCGGCGCTGGCGGGAGCGTTTCCCCGGATGGCGAAGTGTTGGTATGGACGGGAGAGAATAAGATCGTGCGCTTCGCCCCGGATGCAGGCTACAGCGTGGGTAAGATCATCGTAGACGGCGTTGAGCTTTCGGGGGCGGGGTTCAGCGCCGCCGTGGCTGCAGGCGCCTATACATTTGAGAATGTGACGGGGGCGCATACCATTCAAGTTACGTTCAAGCAAGATGGCGGGAGCGGCAATCCCTTGCCTCCGCCACCCTGGACGGAGGAGCAGCCAACCCTGACCTCCGAGACGGCCGCGCAGCCGATCAGTCCGCATCCCGTCTATTATAGCCATACGGTTCCGCAGACCGGCGACAGGGCGGATTTAGCGCTTTGGGCGCTCGTTCTTGGGGCGGCTATTCTGGGCGCGGGCGGGGTTTTCTGGGCCGCCAGGCGCAGGCCGCAGGGTTAGAGGGCCTAAAAGGCCGAATCCAAGGCATAAAAGGGGGAAGGGCTTCGCTCCTGCGGAGGCCTTCCCCTTTTATGCCCCTTTTCGCCCCGGAAGCGAAGAATTTCGCAAAGCGAAAGAAACATGATTGTAAAAAGTTGTGCTATGCTGTAGAATATGACTGTCTGCGGAAGGCTTTTCGTGGGCAAAGCGACTTTAGGAGGGGAAAAGACCGATGGAAAGCTTCTTTAAGCTCAAGGAAAACGGAACCAAGGCCTCGACCGAGGTCCTCGCGGGCCTCACGACCTTCTTCGCGATGGCCTACATCCTATTCGTCAACCCCAGCGTCCTGTCCCAAACCGGAATCCCCGCGGGCGCGGTCTTTTTGGCGACGGTCTTCGCCGCCGCCGCCGGCACGCTGGTGATGGGCCTTTTCGCGAACGTGCCCTATGCCCAGGCCCCCGGCATGGGCCTGAACGCCTTCTTTACCTACACGGTTTGCTTCGCGCTGGGCTTTTCCTGGCAGCAGGCGCTGGCGATGGTCTTCCTTTGCGGCATCATCAACGTGATCATCACCGTCACCAAGCTGCGCAAGGCGCTGATCAAGGCCATTCCCTCAAGCCTGCAAAACGCAATCGGCGGCGGCATCGGCGTGTTCATCGCCTACATCGGCCTGCTGAACGTCAACCTGCTCAATTTTGACGCCGGTGTGCCCTCGATCGCCACCTTCAACAGCCCCGCGCTGATCTTCGCGGTGGTTTCCCTGCTCCTGATGGTGGTGCTGGTCATTTTAAAGGTGCCGGGCGCGATTTTCATTTCGATCATCGCCTCGACCCTCATCGGCATCCCCTTTGGGGCGGTGAATTTAAGCTCCATCAGCTTCGCGGGCGTTGAAAACTCCTTTGCGGAATTGGGTACGACCTTCGGCGCAGCCTTTGGTTCCGCGGGGATGGGCTCGCTCTTTGCGGACGCCTCAAAAATTCCCCTCGTGCTGATGACGATCTTCGCCTTCAGCCTGTCGGATACCTTCGATACCATCGGCACCTTCATCGGCACAGGGCGCCGCACGGGCATTTTTGACGCGGCGGACGAGCGAGCGCTCGAAAATTCTTCGGGCTTTAAGTCCAAGATGGATAAGGCCCTCTTCGCGGACTCCGTGGCCACCTCAATTGGCGCGGTCTTTGGCACCTCGAACACCACGACCTACATCGAAAGCGCGGCGGGCATCGCCGTGGGCGGCCGCACTGGGCTGACTTCGGTGGTCACCTCCGCGATGTTCCTGCTAAGCATCGTTCTGGCTCCGGTCATCGGCATCGTGCCCTCGCAGGCGACTGCGCCCGCCCTCATCATCGTGGGCGTGATGATGGTTTCGGCCTTTGCAGACATCAAATGGTCTGAAATCGAGGAGGCATTGCCCGCCTTCTTCGCGGGGCTGTTTATGGCGCTGTGCTACTCGATTTCCTACGGCATCGCGGCCGGCTTCATCTTCTATTGCCTGGTGAAGGTGCTCAAGGGCCAGGCCAAGCAGGTGCATCCGGTGCTCTGGGTGGTGACTGCTCTGTTCCTGCTTAATTTCATCATCCTCGCGATGATTTAAGGCGAAGCAGCCTTTCCTCTTCGCAAAAAAGGGGCCGTTCCGGCTTGGAACGCTCCCTTTTTTTGCTTGGCGCTCAAGGCTTGAGCAGGGAGTAGAGATCCTCGATGCGGAGGGCCATTAACGCGGCCGCATCTTCGATGCCGAGGTTGTAAAGGCGCGGGCCCAGCAGGGCAAGAAGCTCTTCGAGCAGAAGGCGGGCCTTCAAATCGCTAAGCTCAAGCTCCAGCAGCTCCTTCGAAAGGAGCTTGAGACTGGCCAGCAACTCTTCACGCCCCTCCTTTGGCAGTTCAGACCACGGTTGGTTTTTCTTCACTTGAGGGCCGCTCCTTCACAGGCTAAGCTCAAGGCCCACCGGGCAATGATCGGAGCCGAAGATTTGAGGGTAAATCAAGGCATCTCGCAGCGAGCCTCTGAGGGCTTCGGAGCAGAGGAAATAATCGATGCGCCAGCCCACGTTCTTTTCGCGCGCGTTCATGCGGTAGCTCCACCAGGAATAGGCGCCGCTGCGGTCGGGGTAAAAGTGGCGATAAGAATCGACCAAGGTCTGTTCTTTGAGCAGACCCGTAAAGGCTGCGCGCTCCTCATCCGAAAAGCCGGGGTTGCCGCGGTTGGCCTTGGGGTGGGTGAGGTCGATTTCCTGATGGGCCACGTTCAAATCGCCGCAAAGCAGGACGGGCTTGCGCGCCTGCAAATCTGCGATATGCTTTTGCAGGGCCGCTTCCCATTCCAGGCGAAAGCCGAGGCGCTTGAGCTCGGGCTGCGCGTTGGGAGTGTAGCAGCAGAGAAGATAAAAGCCCTGAAACTCGGCGGTGATGAGCCTGCCCTCGTGATCCTCCATGTGGAGGCCGGGGCCGAACTGAACCGAGAGGGGCTTCTCCTTGGCGAAGATCGCCGTGCCGGAATAGCCCTTCTTTTCGGCATAATGCCAAAGCTGCGCGTAGCCCGCCGGGGAAAAATCGACCTGGCCGGGCTGGATCTTGGTTTCTTGCAGGCAGAAGAAGTCTGCATCGAGCGCGAGGAAGGCTTCGTTGAAGCCCTTGCCGAGCGAGGCGCGTAGGCCGTTGACGTTCCACGAGATCAGGCGCATGAGGAGCCTCCTTAATAAGAGGGTTTTTGGCTAGCCGGCGTCCCCCGGGGTGTAAATTACGGCGGAAATGCGGCGGTTTTTATAAAGACCACCATCTTGTGGGCTCAACGCCACGCGTAGCTGCCCCTGGAAGAGACTTTGGCCGTTCTGCTCCCCATAGAGCAGGATGCTGAACTCATCGGTGAAGTCCATGCCGGAATGCCAGCTTTCAAAGCGCATCTCGAGCGCTTCCGGCGCGGAATAAAGGGTGTAGCCGCCGAAGGCGAGCTGCACCCGCCTGGCGAGCCGGGGCGGCAAGGGGAGGGGGATTTCAAAATCCCTGCCAAAAAGGGCGGAAAAGGCGGCCTTCATGGTTTCTTCGGGCACGAATAGGGTTTCTTTGGTGGGGGCAAGCCCAAAATCGGCGCCGTAGGCATAGAGCAGGGAAGAAACCGCGGTCCAGGCGAAGGTGGCGCTGGGTTGCTCGTCAAAGCCCTCGCGGGTGAGGGTGCAGGCGCTGGCGACGGCGAAGAGCGGCGCGCGGAAAAGCTCCATATCGCGGCGTGGATGGCTGCCGACCTGGTCGCCAGGGCGCAGGTTGATGATGGCCTGCATGCCGAGCAGACGGAAGGAAAAGGGGGTGCTTTCATCGGGCAGGGCGACAAGGGCGACGGTGCCGCCGCGCGCCGCCTGCGCATCCTCGGGGTAGGCCCATAGCAGGCTGAAGTCCAGGCGCAGGCTGCCGTCTTCCAGCCTGGTGAAGCTATCGAGCGGCATATGCAGCTGCAGGTCGCTCCTGCCAAGGAGCGGGTAGCGCACGCTGCCGTTTTGCGTGACGCCCAGGCCGTTCTTGGGTGGTTGCTGCCAGCTTCCGCCCGCGAAGCAGGCGGCGTAGGCGGTTTCCAGCGCGGCGGGCGTGCAAAGAACCTGGCTCCCGTCGTATTCGATGCCGGGAAGGAGGAAGGCTTCATCGCGCAGGAGCAGGGCGAGGAGACGATCGACCAGGGCGGCATCGGGCACGGCGCTAAAATCAATGGAGTCCCCGGTTTCGAGCGCGAGCTCGGCCAGGGCGTTGAGCAGCGGCCTGGCGGCCTCCGCGTCGTAGGGACTTTCGAAACTTGGGGAGGCCGCCGGGCTTTGCGACGGAGCGGAAGGCGGCGTTTCTGAGGGGGAAAGGGGCGCGGAAAAACTCCCCGGCGTGCCGCTTGGGGCCGGGAAGCCGCTTTGGCAGGAGCAGAGCGCCAAAAGGGGCAAAAAGAACGCCAAAAGCGCGGGGAGCAGCGCGCGGGATCTCGTTTGCATGGCTAGACGCCGCGCTCCTTTGCGATATGGGCGAGCAGCCGCGCCGTGCCTTCCTCGCCCAGGAGGGAGGAATCCAAGGCAAGCTGGTAGTTTTCCATTGAGGCCCAGCTTCGGCCGGTGAAGTAGGCATAGTATTGGGCGCGCTGCCTATCTTCCTTATTGATGCGCTTTTCTGCGGCATCGGGCGAGAGGGCATACAGCTTGGTGACGCGCTCGAGCCTGGAGCCCAGCGGCGCGTGGATGAAAGCGCTGAGCAGCGCGGGGTTTTCGCGCAGAACATAGTCCGCGCAGCGGCCGATGAGCACGCAGGGACCTTCTGCCGCGATGGAAGCGACGACCTTTGACGAGAGGATGAAGAGCTTGTCGTTCAAGGGGAGCTCGACCTGCGGGGTAAAGCGCATTTCGCCGCCCATCATGAGGTTTGCCGGGGAATAGACGAGACCGCCCGCGGCCTTTTCATCCACGCTGGAAAAGACCTCGGCGCTCATGCCGCCGGCCTCGGCGGCAAGCTCGATGAGCTCCTTATCGTAAAAGGGGACGCCGAGGAGTTCGGAGAGGCGCTTGCCGACGGCCCTGCCGCCGCTGCCGAATTGGCGGCCGATGGTGATGATGCTCTTCATGCGCAGCCGTCCCTTCTTTGATTTGAATTGGCCCCTGAACGGGGCATGAGCCTTGCTACAGCCTTTATATTCGACGAAGGCGCAAAAAGACCTTTTGCCAAAAAACAAATAAAAGAAAAGAGCGGCCGCCAGGCCGCCCTCTTGGGCTTTTTAGGGTGAATCAGTCGATGGGGATGGTAAAGGTCGCGCCTTTTTCGTCGGCCTCGCTCAGCTCCGTATACATCAACTTAAGGCCTGCGGTGCCTGAGGGAACTTCATATACCATGTGGTAGTTTACGTTGTCGTCCTTGTTCAGCGTAAATTCGGTGGGCATCATCGTTTCGTCGATGGGATCCATCGGGAAGACGTACTCATCGAAGCTTTCGGCATCCATGTAAAAATCGAAAGTGCCCATGGGGATAGGATCGGCAAAGGTCGAAAGCTCGGTGATCACCACATCGTAGAGGGTATTGCCCTCCTTAGGGGTATAGCCGGCATACTCCTTGACCTCTTTGATGGAAGAAACACTGAAATTAAACCATTCCGTGCGGTAGGTTTCGCCGATTTTGCCGGTCACGTCGCCGTGCAGGAGCTGCCCGACCTGCTCTGCGAGCTTGGTGCCCGCCTCCTGCACGCTGGAACAGGCAAGAAGGGTGAGGCAAAGGCAAAGCGCGAGCGCGGCGAGAGCCGCTTTTTTGAGGAAGGTCACTGGAAAAACCTCCTTGTTTTTGGATGAATGAAGGGCTTGGGCTCCGAAGGGGGCGCCCAAGTTGAGCAATCCCTTATACTATAAGCGAGGGGTGGGGGGATCGGCAAGCGCTGCTGGGAAATTTAACGAATCCAACCCGAAAACCGAGAGCGATTTTGCCGATTCCTGTTTTTGGTATGCGCTTTATGATAAAAGTTGTTGCTAAGTTGTAAATGAGGGTGTAAAATTTACAGCAAACGATGCTTGGTTCTGCGCCGCAGTCTGCCGCGGGGGAAGGAAGCGACTAAAATCATGATGAAAAAAAATGGGCTCATCGCGCTCGCCATGTTGGTGGTTTGCCTTGTGCTGCTGGCTTCCGGCGGAGCCGAGGCCGGGGGCTCCAATCCTTGGTATCCGGGCTTTACGGAGGGCAGTGCCGTTTGGGTGGATTGGCCGGGCGGGATTTCGGGCTATTTGGCCAGAACGACGGCATTGGCCCTTCATTTTCGTTCCGGGCCAGGGACGTCGCACCCAATCATCACCAAGCTGCCGCGCGGCAGTGAGGTTGTGCTCGTTTCGTCCGAAGGAGGGCGCTGGGTTTATGCCTACGCCCAGGTAGGGGGCTTTTGGCAGCCTGGCTACCTTTATAATAAGTATCTAGAAGGCCCGAATAGCGGCCAGGATGATTTTTACCAAAACCCACTGCCCACGGCCGATGATTACGGCTATGCCTGGTCCTCTGAAGAGAAACGAATTTGGTATGATGTGGATGCGATGACCGCTCCACCAATTTTCAGGCCCATCAGCACGGTTGAAAGCTGGGTAATCGGTGGCCGACCGCAGTCGACGCCGGAGCCAACCACGCAGCCGACGCCGGAGCCGACTTCCAGCCCTACGCCAGAGCCGACGGCTACGCCTACGCCAGAGCCGACGGCCACGCCTACGCCAGAGCCGACGGCCACGCCTGCGCCGGCTGAGCGGATCGTGTACATGGAAGATATAGGAATCAGTACATCCTCCCCTAATTTTGACCTAGTGAAGGCCGCTTGGGAAGCGCTGCTAGCGGACGGAGCCGAAACCGGCACCATTCGCATTATGCGCAGGGAGGAAGCGACGATCGAGGCGATTTGGATGGGAGGTAAGCTGGAGATTCCGGCTGGAATGACCTTGGCTTTGCCCGACGAGGTAGAGATCCATTTGCTCACCGTGCAGGTCGCCGGCGAGGGCAGCCTGGTCGTGGGGAATAAAATCTTCAGCGTGGGGGATGATCATGATATCGCCAAAACGATCTCTATAAAGGCCGGGAAGGACTCTACGATTGAGTTCTGGAATAACAAATATAAGATCGGAAAGGGGCAGTATGCGTACGGGGGGAGCACGATCCAGGAGGATATGGCTCTTGGCGAGGGAACCACGATCACGATTCACACGCAGGATGTGGCCACTGGCGATCTCGTAAGCCCGAACCTATTGATTGAGCTGGATGGCGACGCCACGATGAGCAACAGTGGCTTATCGCAGGATCTTGGGGCGGTCTGGGACCCGGTTAAGTCGACGACGATCACCCAAGTGACGATGAAGAGCGGCACCCTGACGCTGACCAATGCGGACGATAAGCTCAAGAACATGATCGTTCTGGAGGCCGGCAGCGAGCTGCACATCGGCAATTCGGACATGACCCAGACGAAGATCGACGCCTTGCTGGCGGAGATCAGCCTGACCGGCGACACGAGCAAGAAGATCAGGGTCTCGGGCGACGCCCCGGTGATCAAGGTCTGGTCTACGTCCCTGAATCAATACGTAGACTGGCCGTAAGCCGGCCCGCAACGCCTAAAAAGCCCCTTCGCAGGCCTTGCGAAGGGGCTTTTTGCAAGCCTTGCCGCGCCTTGCGTAAAAAAGCGTGCTCCGCGCTCGCAAAGGATTGTTTCGCCGCGCCGTTTATGCTATAGTGAGGGCATGAACGTGTACGTGCTGGCTATTTTACTCGTGGCTCTGTTCGCCGTAGGTAGCCTTTTGCTCCTGCCACCCAGGCTGAAGTGGCTCGATTTACCTAAAAACCGCCGGGCGGTTAGCTGGGCGGCGCTTGTGGCCCTCGGGCTTTCTACGCTTTTGTATTTTTCCCCGGGCGCGGATCTACCCGCCCCGAGGCCCGCGGCCAGCGAATCCGCGGGCGCCGAAACGGCGGAGGCGAGCGGTGAATCCAGCCCCGTGCCCGCGACCGGCGAGCCAGGTTCGCCTACCGCAGGCGGGCAGGAACCGGGGGCTACCCCCATTCCCATGCCGGGGGATGGCCTTCCCTCGCGCGGAGGATGGCAGGGCACGAAGTACGTCAGCGCCTTCGCTTCCATCGTCTTTGAGCCACCGGCCAGTTGGGAGCATTTCAACGATGACCAGCTCGGCGCGCGCTTTGGTTTTGACCCAAGAATGTTGCCCGAGCAGGGCAGCGCCTTCCCGGCGGAGGTGCCGATGGGTTCGGTGATCTTCGACATGCAGGGCTTCGATCCGGAAACGGGCTCGAACGTCATCGTGCGCTTCCACCGCTACCAGGGCGAGCTAGAAGGCTATATGACGCAGCTAAGGGATGGCCTGAAGAACATGGACACGCTGGAATATGAAATCGACGATGAGATTACGCAGGCCGTGCTGGCCGGGCAAAGCTTCATGACCTTCGCAACCCGCGTGAAGAACCTGAACGCCGTGCAGCTCTACCTCGGGCGCGAGCTCAATGGCTACATCATGCTGGTCAACGTGATGACCGTCGGGGATGTCACCCCCGAGGACGTGAAGGTCTATTTTAGGGCCAAGAGCACCGGCGATTCCGCGCCGCAGGCGCCCGCCGCCACGCCCGAGGCGACGGCCACAGCGGCCGCACTGGAACTGGAGCCCGCCGAGTCCCTCGCGCCGGCAAGCGTCGCATAAGTCCTGTCTCTGGGGCCGCGGGGCGGCCCTTTTAATAGAAAAATGAGCAAAGGGGCGGAACGAATCATGAAGCTGTTCAACTACCGCGAAGGCAACGGCATTGCTCTTGGCGCGCTGACCGAAAAAGGCCATGTGGATCTAAACGCGACGGCGAAAAAGCTGGGCCTGGAGGCCCCTTGCTGCGTGGACGCGGTGATCGCCTGCGAAGGCGAGAGGGCAAAGCTCGTTAAGCTCTTGGCCGCGGAGCCCGTGCTGCTTGACGAAGCCAAAATCGCCTTCGCCCCTGTCGTGGTTCAGCCCGAAAAGATCCTTTGCATCGGCCTGAACTACGCCGCGCACGCGCGGGAAACCAACACCCCCCTGCCGGATGCGCCCGTGGTCTTCACCAAGTATTTTAACGCTTTAAACCATCACGGCGGCACGATCAAGCTGCGCGAGATCGCAAAAATGTACGACTATGAGGCCGAGCTCGTCGTCGTGATCGGCAAGGAAGCCAGCGCCGTGCCCAAGGAAAAGGCGCTCGACTACGTCTTTGGCTACACCTGCGGCAACGACTTTTCGGCCAGGGATATTCAAAAGCGCACCAGCCAGTGGACGCTGGGCAAGTCGATGGATGGCTTCGGCCCCACGGGCCCTTATGTCGTCACGGCAGACAGCATCGACGGCGGCAACCTCAAAATCGCCACCTATGTCAACGGCGAGCAGAGGCAGTCGAGCAACACCAACGACCTGATCTTCGGCATTGAGGCTTTGATTGCGGATATCTCCAGCTTCATGACGCTCAAGCCCGGCGATTTGATCTTCACCGGCACGCCCAACGGCGTCATCACCGGCTACCCGCCCGAAAAGCAGGTCTGGCTCAAGGCGGGCGATGTGGTTGAGATCGAAATCGAGGGCATCGGCAAGCTCAAGACGACCCTGGAGTAAAAAGAAGGATAAGGCGAAAAGCAGGGTGGCCGGGGCAAAAAGCCCTGAGCCGCCTTGTTTTATGAAGGGGGAGAGGGGAATGGATCCAATTAAAAGCTACTACGAGAGCTATGACGAGAAAGGCAGGCTGCTTTTGCGCTATGGCCAGGTCGAATTCTTGACGACGATGCACTACATCGAAAAGTACCTCTTCCCGGGCGCCAAAATTCTGGAACTGGGCGCCGGCACCGGCAGATACAGCCACGCGCTGGCCCAAATGGGCTATGAGGTGGATGCGCTCGAATACGTCGAGCACAATATCGAGCTGTTCCGCCAGGCAACCAAGCCCGGCGAGCGGGTTACCGTTCGCCAGGGCGACGCGCGCGAGCTCGTGGGCTTTGAGGATCTAAGCTACGACCTTTGCCTGATCCTGGGGCCGCTCTATCACGTCTATACCAGGGAAGATAAGCTCAAAATTCTGAATGAAGCCCTGCGGGTGACAAGGCCCGGCGGCCTTCTCTTCGCGGCCCATATCATCGGCGATGCCGCCTTGCTGGAGCTGGGCTTTGGGAAGCATCTTTTAGACATAGCTGACTACATCGCCAGGGGCAAGATCGATCCCTTGAGCTTTGCGACGCATTCCGAGCCCGAGGAGATCTTTGAGATGGTGCGCAAGGAGGAGATCGATGCCCTGATGGCGGCCCTGCCCGTGACGCGGCTGCACTATCTCATGAGCGACGGCCTTTCGCGCATGATTCGCGAAGCCCTAAGCGCCATGAGCGAGGAAGAGTTTGCCCTCTATCTTCGCTACCATTTTGCGGTCTGCGAGCGGCAGGATATGGTGGGCCTCAGCAGCCATGTACTCGACGTTTTCAAAAAGAACGGGTAAAACTGCCCTTTTTGCCCCACTTTAAAAGAAAAAGTGCGTGGCGAATTGGTCGATGAGCACCAGAATTCCAAGCGCCAGGGTATACAGCGCGAAGCCGCGCAGGTTTGCCTTGCGCAAAATGCGCAGCAGCAGCCGAATGGCGAACAGCGACGAGAGCGCGGCGGCCAGCGCACCAAGGAACACGGGCCAGAAGGGGAGTGCCGGGGCGGTCACGGCCTTTGACAGATCCAGGGTTTGGAAGACGAGCGAGCCCAAAATCGCGGGGATCGACATCAGGAAGGAAAAGCGCGCGGCCTCCTCGCGGTCAAGGCCCATGAACAGCCCGCCCGAGATCGTGGAGCCTGAGCGCGAGAGCCCAGGCAGGATGGCCAACGCCTGGAAAAGCCCCATGACGAGGGAGCTTTTATAGGATGGCGCCTTGCCATGCCCCTGCATCCTGCCCGAAAGGAACAGCACGGCCGAGGTCATCAAAAACCCGAAGCCCAGCAATGCGCCGCCGTAAGCATAGTCAAAAAAGTCGCCCAAGAGCAGCGCCGCCACAACGGCCGGAATCGTGGCGAGAACCAGGAAATAGACTGGTTTTGAAAAGGGCTTTTTGAGCATCGCCCACACATCACTCCAAAAGACGTAGAGCACGGCGACGAGCGAACCCAGGTGAAAGAGGGTATCGAGCAGGAGGCCCGGCTCCTCCACCCGGAAGACGCGCTGCAGCAGCACCAGATGCCCGGAGGAGCTGACCGGCAAAAACTCGGTGAGCCCTTGCACCAGCCCGAGCAGGATCGCCTGCCAAATAGCCATATCGGCTTCACTTCCATTCTTAAAAAGGGTTCTGCGTCCCCAAAGGGCGCGGCGCCGTTAGTATAGCATACTGTTGGGGGGAGTGGAAGTATGCACCACAGCGAAAACACCATCCTGCGGCTAATCCGGCTGATGCGCAGGCGCAGCCAGGCCGCAAATGAGCAAAAAAGCGTGCAAAAAGGCTACTTTTTGCTCTATTACGAAAGGCTGCTCGCGCTTTGCGAAGGGGCGGTTTCGCTTTCGCGCCAAAGCGAAACCTCGGCACCGCCCGCCGTGCTGCTTCGCTCCGCCCTGGAGTGCAGCATCGACCTTTATAATCTTGCCAGCTTCCCGGAATACCATTATGTCGTCCGCGCCGTGGAGCTGCACGACAGGGATGCGCTCTTTCGCTACAAGGCCAAGCCGCTCTATGCGCGCCTGGAAAAGGAGCTCGGGGAAGAGGGGCTTCGCACGCTCGAAGAGGAGTCCGCGCGCAAGTCGCGCGAGGCACTCGAGCAGGCCGGGCGCTATTTCCCCAGCCTGGACGCCCCGCACAAGCTCAACGTCATCAACCGCTTTCGCATCGCCGGCAAGGAGGAGCTGTACCAAACCGACTACACCCTGCTTTCGGCCACGGCGCACAACGCGCTGGGCGATCTTGCCATCGAAAAAGCGCTTTCCCTGCACCTGCCCCTCGACCGCCTGCTCGATGAGAGGCTCTGCTCGACCTGCCTTGGCCTGCTCGTGGATGCGATTCGCTGCAGCGCCGCGCTCTTTGGCCCCGATGAGCAACTGCTCACAAACGCGATCGGCATGCTGAAAGAACTGAAGGCGATCCCGCCGCGGGCGCTGCCTTAGGGGGCGTACCCTGAGCCGCGAGCACCCAAAAGCGGCCCGCAGAGGCGGCCCTCGCCATTGCCCGGCATAGAAAAAGGGAAAAGGCCACCTTCCGCGCTTGAAGGCGGCCTTTTTCGTCATTGCGATTGCCGCGGCGCTTTGCTCCTCGCAATGACGGGCCGAGGGCGGTGTTGGCTTCTGGCAGGCCCTGCCGCGCCGGCGCATCGCCGCAACACGCCCTTCCGGGCTTACGGCCTTTTTCGCCATTACGATTGCCACGTTGCTTCGCTCCTCGCAATGACGGGGCGTGCGCGGGGCAGGCCCTGCCGCGCCGGCGCGTCGCTTCAAGGCGCCCTTCTGGGCTTAAATGCGGCCCTTTTTGTCATTGCGAGGGAAGCGAAGCAATCCAGCGTGCTTTCTTCGTGGCGAGGGCACCTCTTTCTGGGTTGCCGCGTCGCTACAAGGCGTCCTTCTGGGCTTAAACGCGGCCCTTTTTGTCATTGCGAGGGAAGCGAAGCAATCCAGTGTGCTTTCTTCGTGGCGAGGGCACCTCTTTCTGGATTGCCACGTCGCCTTGCTCCTCGCAATGACGATGAGAGTGAGAGCCAGCGCGCAGGGTTGACTTCCTCCTCGCGAAGGCGCGGACGCGCCTCCCACTCGGACAAGTCTTTCATGTCGGCGTACTTCCTCCCCGCGAAGGCGCGGACGCGCCGCGCAGCCCCGCAGGGGCGCTATTGCGCGCGTTTTTTCGCCAGACCCTCTTCAATGGCGGGCAGGGCAGCGCGCGCCGCCTGCCTGCCAATCTCGATGCAGTCCTCGGCCTGGAGGATCGAAGCCATGTTGATGTGCAGCAGATCCGGAGCGATGTTGACATCGGAAGTGACGACCTTCTCCTTGATGAGGGCCCATTCCATCACGGCGAAGGCCTGCATGATGATGGAGCTGAGTCCGTCGCAGGGCACGAAGCCGCCGTGATAGCTCACATCCACCGAGATGATGAAGTCCGCGCCCATGGCGCGAACGGCATCGGTAGGGACGCGGCAGAGCACGCCGCCATCCACGAGGAGCCTGCCGCCCAGGCGCAGAGGCCGGAACACGCCAGGGATCGAGATCGAGGCGCGGATGGCTTGCCAGATCGGCCCCTCGCTCAAGCTGAGCAGCTCGCCGCGTTCGATGTCCACAGCCAGGGCCGAAAAGGGAATTTTCATCTGTGCGAAGCTCTTATTGCCCGTCAAGGTGCGCAAAATGCCCTCGATGCGGGCGCCAGCGAGCAGGCCTTGGCGGGGAAGGATCACATCCGCCAGGCTGCGCTCATCCAGGGTGTAGACGTAGCGCTCGAGCAGGCGCATATCCATGCCGGAGCAATACAGCCCGCCGATCAGCGCGCCCATCGAGCAGCCGGAAACCAGCCGCACGGGGAGCTTTGCCTCATCAAAGACCTGCAAAACGCCGATGTGCGCCAAGCCCCGGAAGGCGCCGCCGCCCAGGGCCAGGCCGATTTTTGGTTCCGCTTGCATCATAAGCCAGGGCACCCCTTTCATAGGATTAGGAAGGTGTTTTTTGGGGGGAGGCGAGGGGATTGAAATGGCGAAAAAACGGGCTGCTCTCCGGCCTTTTTTTGGGCGGGCTGCTGCTCTTGCTGCTGCTTAGGCCGGCCAGCTCGATGGATGGGGCCAGAGAGGGGCTGCTCCTGTTTGGCGGCACGGTTTTGCCCTCTATTTTGCCCTTTTTCGTGCTGACGAGCCTGCTTTCGCAGAGCGGGCTGCTAACGGCCTCCGCAGGGCTTTCGTTTTTGCCAAAATGGTTCTGCCGCGCGCGCGGAAGCCTCGGCTGGGCGATGGTCCTCTGCTTTATCGCGGGGGCGCCCACTTCCGCCCGCCTGCTTGCGGAGCTGCACGAGGAGGGGGCGATCGGCAGGGGCGAGATGCTGCGCCTGAGCGCCTGCTGCAGCTTAACCGGGGCACTCTTTTTGATCGGCGCGGGCGGGGCGCTGCTGGGCGGGCCGGCATTCGGCGCCGCCATCTGCTGCGCGCAGCTCGCGGCGGGGCTGCTCAACGCCCTAATTTGGCGTGGAATCGGCCAGGCGCCTGAAAAAGAGTTGCCTCGGGCGAAAAAAGAAGGACTTTCGCCCTTCCATGCCCTACCCGCGGCCCTGCAGAGCAGTTGCTCCGCTGCGGTGCTCGTGGGCGGCGCCATCGTCGTCTTTTCGGCCCTGCGGGCTTTGCTGAGGGAAAGCGGCTTGTTTCTGGCCATTGAAGCGGTGCTTTCGGGCCTGCTGCCCGAAACGGCGACGGGCGCGCTGCTCAGCGGCTTTATGGAGGTCAGCATAGGCATTCGGGATGCGGCGCTCAGCTCCGCTTCGCTGCCCCTGCGCCTGAGTTTGGCCGCCGGAATCGCGAGCTTCGGGGGCTTTTCGATCTTTTGCCAGTCCGCCTGCTTTTTGAAGGGGCTGCTGCCGCTGAAACCGCTTTTTTTTCAGCGTTTAAGCCATGGCGCGCTGGGTTTTTTGCTGATGCGCGCCGCGCTCTTCGTCCTTAACCCTTCGCTGCCCGCCATGGCGCTGCCATCGCCGCAGCCACAGCCACGGCCGGGCCTCGCGCTCGCCGCGCTGGGCCTGAGCTTCCTTTTTGGCTTCGGGCTTTTGTGGCTGGCGCCCCGCAGGCGGAGGGGTTAGCGTTATTCGGCCGCAGGGCCGCCGCCAAGCTCCTGGCGGTTGTTGCGCACATCTTCGAAGATCGAGCGGGTATACTTCTCGAGGCTGGCGAGCATCTCGTCGATGTACTCATCGGCCGCCACCCGGTCTTCATCCGCCTGATGGCGGGCGCTGGCGATAATGTCTTTCGCACGGCGCTGGGCTTCCAGGGTGATGCTGTCGTCATTGACGAGGCGGTTGAACTGCATTTCGGCATCGTGAATGATATCCTGCGCCTGAAGGTCGGCTTCGCGCAGGATGCGGTCCCTGTCTCTGACGATCATCTCGGCCTGCTTGATGTTATCGGGCAGGGAATTGCGGAGCTCGGCCACGATATCGAGGCAAGTTTCCACATCCACCAGCCGTTTGCCCGTCAAGGGCACGGGCGAGGCGTTTTCGAGCGCGTCAGAGAGGTGGTTGATGAGCTCCGTCACTGAGATATTCATCGGGAATCTCTCCTTCTGGGAAATATAAGGCGGTTTGCAAGGGCAAACGAGGGCGTATGCGCAAAGGGCGAAGCCCCTTTGGGGTTCTAGGCTTTGGGCGCCTGCAGCGCGCGAAGGACGCAGGCCGGCACCAGGGCGGAAACATCGCCGCCCAAAGCGTGAATCTCGCGGATGAAGCTCGAGGAAACCGCGCTCAGCTTGGGATCGGCGGGAAGGAAGAGGGTTTCGATCTTAGGGGCCAGGTGGCGGTTGACCAGGGCGAGCTGGGTTTCGTATTCATAGTCCGCAGCGCCGCGCAGGCCGCGCGCCATGACTGCGCAGCCCTCTTTTTTCGCGGCCTCCACCGTAAAGCCCGCGTGGGAAACCGCGCGCGCGTTGGGAACAAGGCCCTCGCATGCCTGCCGGATGAGGGTGAGCCGCTCTTCTATGCTGAAGAGGGAGCGTTTTGCCGGGTTTTGCATCACGCAGACCACGACCTCGTCATACAGCGCGGCAAGGCGCGCGATGAGATCGAGGTGGCCGTTGGTGAGCGGGTCAAAACTGCCGGGAAATAAACAGGCTGCCATGGCTTCATCCCCTTATTTAGGCCTTTTGCGGGGCAAGGCGGTAAATCCAGAGGGCGTTGCGCCCATAGACGCGCTCCGTGACCTGCTCAAAGCCCGGAGGGAGGCACAGCGCCGTGCCGCGCTCCGCCTCGCAGACCACCAGGGCGCCGGGCGCCAATATGCCATCGCGCAAGGCGCTCAGGCTGGGTTCCAGCAGCCCGGACGCATAGGGCGGATCGAGAAACGCGAGCGAAAAACGCGGACTTTCCCGCCGAAAGCGCGGCAAGGCCAAGAAAAAATCGCCCGGGCAGAGCCCGGAGGAGCATTCAAAGCGCAGCGCCGCGATATTGGCCCTTAGCGCGCCAAGCGCGGCCGGATCTTGCTCGCAAAAGCAGCAAAACGCGGCGCCGCGGCTTAGGGCTTCAAGGCCCAGGGCACCGGAGCCCGCGAAGGCGTCAAGAACCATGGCGCCGGGCAGGGCCGCGCCAAGGATGGAAAACAGGGCTTCGCGCGCCCTGCCAAGGGTGGGGCGGGTTGTTTCGCCGGGCGGGCCTTGCAGCTTGCGCCCCCGATGTGCCCCCGCGATGATGCGCATCAAAGCTCCCTCCCCCACGGGCAACATCATATCATATTGAAGGAAAAGCCGCAAGACGGCCCGTTTTAAGCCTGCGCCGCGCCCTTTTGAAGAAATTTTCTCTTTATGTTGCATCAGTTGGGCAAAAGCGGGCATAGTAAGCGCAGGCCGAAGGTTTTTCGGCAGTATCGTTGGTCACTCCTCCTACTCTTTTGCTGGCCGGACGCTTTGCGTCCGGCTCTTTTTTTGCGCCGGGGCCCTTGAACGCGAACCGCGGGGCAGGGTGGTCCAAAGCGGAGAGGAGATAAGTTATGAAGATTTTGCAACATTTTGCATTGCGAACGCGTCTGTTTTGTGGCAAAATGAGTGGCAGAATAGAAAGGCTTTAAGGGGGAAGGATCGTGGCTCAGCTAGGTGAAGGTTTCGGGCGGGAACAGCGGCCGCCAAAGGCGCCCAGGGGCACATTGACGGGGCTGCTCGTCGTGCTGGCCGTCGCCTTCTTCGTGGCTTCGGCAGGCGTGGCGTATGCCTATTTGGGCGAGCAAAAGGAGCTTGACGCCATGCAGGCGGCGGTTTCCGCCTCGGGCTTCTTCGCGGGCAGCCGGGTGGAGGGCATCGACCTGAGCGGCATGGAATATGAGGAGGCCAAGTCCCTAATAGCCGAAAAGCTGCACAGGGACGACCTTGCGCGCGTGGTGCGCGTCAGCGCGGGGGGCAAGGAATACAGCTTGCCCATCCCCTCGACGAACAACCTGGACGAGGTGCTGGTCGAAGTCTTCAATAAGGGCCGCGAAGGTTCCCTGCAGGAGCGCTATGCGGTCGTTTCGGGGCTCGCGCAGTCCGGTGCGGAGTATTCCGTGGCGGTCGAGCTGAAAACATCCGGAATCGGGGCGTTTTTGGCCAAGATCGAGAGCGAGAACCTAAAGCCCGCGGTGGATGCCGCGGTTTCGAGTTTTGACCCGGCCTCGGCCAGTTTCACCTTCAGCGACGAGGCGCCGGGCGAGGCCGTAAACGCCGAAAAGCTCACCCAGCAGATCTATCAGCAGATAGCGGACGAAGACTTTTCACAGGGCCTGAGCGCCGAGATCCTGCCCCTTTCGCCCAGCGTGACCCGCGAGGAGCTGGAAACGCAAAACAAGAAGCTTGCGAGCTTCACCACCAAGACCACAGACGTGGCCAACCGCAACAACAACATTCGCCTTTGTGCGGCGGCCTTCAATGGCCACGTGGTCGCGCCCGGCGAGGTGTTTTCGGTCAACGCGCTCACGGGGCCGCGAACGGCCGCGAAGGGCTACAAGGACGCGGGGGCGATTCGCGACGGTGTGCTGATCGAAGAGCCAGGTGGCGGGGTTTGCCAGGTTTCGTCCACCTTGTTTAACGCGGTGGTGCGCGCCGGGCTTGAGATCGTTGAGCGGCACAACCACTCCTGGCCGTCGGACTATGTCGAGATCGGCATGGACGCCACGATCGACTACCCTTCGCTCGATTTTAAGTTTCGCAACAATTCGGACGCGCCGATCTACCTGGTTTCGAGCTTCTCTGGGAACCAGCTCACGGTTTCGGTCTACGGCAAGCCCATCCTGGAAGAGGGCATGAAGATCACCCTGCGTTCCACGGTCGATAAGACCGTGCCCCGCGGTGAAGACATTTATGAGTTTGACCCCAGCCTGGCCTACGGCGCCGCGAACCAGCTGCGCAAGGGGCGGGACGGCAAAAACGCCACCACCTACATCCAATATCGCAAGGATGATAAAGTGACCGAAGAAAAAGTCCTTTTCAGGAGTGCTTACCCGCCGATCCGGGCAAAATACGTCTATGGGCCGGGTTCGATTTACGAAAGCGGCGCGGGGAGCGCGCCTGCCAGCGGCAGTTCAGGCTCGGGCGGATCGACCTCGGGCGGGTCGGGTTCGAGCGGATCGACCTCGGGCGATTCCGGCTCAAGCTCAGGCGGAAACCCGCCTTCCACGGGCGAAGGGCAGGATCCGGGTGGCGCGCCAAGCTCCGGCAACGGCGGGCAGAGCTATGGCGGCGCGAATTGATTTAAAGAATCGGCAGGCGCGAAAGACCGTGGCCTAGCTTTGAAAGGGGTTTCCAGATGCCGCAAAGAAGACGCGACAACTACTACGACGATTACGGCGAGCGCCATTACGCACCCGCGCGAAGCGGCGGCGGGGCGAAGCGGCAGCCTGCAAGGGGAAGCGCGCAACGGAGGGCTTCCTCATCGGGCTCGGGTCCGGGGGGGCGAAGGCCGGGCAGCAAGGCGCCCAAGAGCCTGATTCTGGCCTGCCTGACGGTGGCCTTGCTGGGGGTGGCCCTGTTCGTGGGCTGGCGAATTGCTGCGGCGAAGCAAGACGAAGCCCGCCAGCAGACTGACCTGGCTAACCAGTTCGCCCTGCAGCAGCAAAATACGGTGCTCCTCAACCAAAATAGCTATTATCCGGGCATCGTCATCGCCGGCGTGCCGGTCGGGGGCATGACGAAGGCGCAGGCGCTTTCGGCCCTGGGGCAGATCGGCATTTCCGAGCAAGGCAAGAGCATCGTGGTGGAAGGCAACGGCCAAAGCTACGCGATTCCGGTTTTGAGCGGCAGCGACGTTTCCACCGTGCTGGATGAAGCCTGGCGGCTCGGGCGCGAGGGCAGCGAGGAAGTCAGGCTGCTGCAAATCGCCGAGCTTTCGCGCACGCCCAGGGAGTTTGAATTAAAGCAGGGCTACTCGATTTGGGATCTCGACGCCGAGATCGAAAAGGTGGCCGCCTTGATGGAAGAAAGCCCGGTCGATGCCAAGATCCAGAGCTTTGACCCGGCCAAGAAGGTCTTCGTGGCCGAAAGCGGCAAGAGCGGCCTGGCGCTGGAGCGCGAAAGCCTAAAAGCCTTGGTGGAATACGCACTCGCAAGCGGCGAGTTCGATCTGCCAATCCAGGCTGTATTAAAGGAAATGAAGCCCGCCATCAGCGCCAGCGAGATCGAGAGCGCGGTGCTGCTCAAAAAGTTCTCGACGACCTTTAAGTCGAGCACCAACCGCAACGAAAATATCCGCCTGTGCTCAACCGCCCTGAGCGGCTACGTGGTGCTGCCGGGCGAGGAATTTTCGATCAACCAGATCACGGGCGAGAGGACGCCGGCCAAGGGCTACCGCGAGGCGAAGGTGATCAAGAACGGCGTCTATGTCGAGGAGCCGGGCGGCGGGGTCTGCCAGGTTTCCTCCACGCTGTTCAACGCGGTGATCCGCGCCGGGCTTAAGGTGACCGAAAGGCACAACCACACCATCAAATCCACCTACGTGCCCGAGAGCGAGGATGCCGCCATCGACTACCCAAGCAAGGACTTCAGGTTCGTCAATACCTCCACGGGCCCGGTCGCCGTGGTTTTTGGCATGGACATGGAGGGAAAGAAGCTCACTGCCTCGCTCTATGGCACCGCGCCCCTCCTGGCCGAAACCGAAAGCATCGAGCTTGTGACGGAGCTGATTTCAGAAACGCCGCAGCCCGAGAATCAATATAAGGAAAACCCGGCGCTGGCCTACGGCGAGGAAATCCTCGTGACCGAGGGGCGCAGCGGCGCGAAATACCGCACCTTCATCGTGAAGAAGAGGGATGGCGCTGAACTTTCGCGCGAGCTGCTGCACACGAGCAATTACCCGGCCAAGGCCTCGGTGTATGAACGCAACTCAAGCGCCTTGCCCGGGCCGGGCAACTACGTGGTGCCGACCGAGGAACCGGAGCAGCCGGGCGGCGAAGGCAGCCCGATGGAATAACCTTGCGGCCCTTGGGCGTTGCGGCCCGGGGGCTTTTCACATCAAAGGGGCGAGGGGGCGGGGCCTTTTGGGCAAGGAGATTCGCATCCTGGTCGGCCCGGAAGGCGACGGGAAGGCCCTGCGCGAGATCCTTCGGGCGGCCGCGGTTTCAAGCTCCGCCCTGCAGCGCGCCAAGAAGGCCGAGCGCGGCATTTTGCTCGACGGCCGGCCAGTTTTTGTGAGCGCCATCGCCCGCGAAGGGCAGACCGTCATCCTGAAACAGCCCGAAAGGGCGGAGCAGAGCCTGCTGCCCGTGCAGGGCGAACTGCGCATCGCCTATGAGGATGAGGATCTGCTGGTGCTCAATAAGCCGCCGCGGCTTTCGGCGCATCCCGGGCCTGGGAACAAGAGCGAGAGCCTGGCCAACTTCGTGGCAGCCTACTTGCAGGCAAGGGGCGAGGCCCCGGTCTTTCGCGGGGTGAACAGGCTCGATAGAACAACCTCCGGCCTGCTGGCTGCGGCCAAGCACGCCCACGCCCAGCATTTCCTCGCGGCGCAGTTACGCGATGGACGCTTTAAGCGCAGGTATTTGGGGCTTTTTTGCGGCGAGCCGGGCTTTGACGAACGCGAAATCGACGCGCCGATCGCCCGCAAGCCGGGCTCCGCTCTGGCGCGCGAGGTGCGCGAGGGCGGAGCGCCCGCCAAGACGCGCCTGCGGGTGCTTCGCCGCGGCGAAGGCCTGCATTTGGGCCTTTTTGAGCTTGAGAGCGGCCGCACGCACCAGATTCGCGTGCACATGGCGCATTTGGGGCTGCCCCTGCTGGGGGACTTCCTCTATGGCCAAGAGATCGAGGGGCAGCGCTGCATGCTGCACGCCGCGCTGCTGCGCTGTGAAAGGCTTTCGGGCGGGGAATTGCGGCTGTTTTCCCCGCCGCCAGAGGATTTTTGCCGCGTGGCTGGGAAAATGGGCATAGAAATCGGAAGTTGGATGGAGGAGGAGCTGTGGAGGCCGCTTTGAGCCTTCGCGCCCTCGAGCGAAGGGCCATGGGTTGTGCGCAACGCTTTTGGCGGGGAAATTGCGGCCGCTCTGCCCGTCATCGCTTATATACCTACCACTATACTATAATGAAGTGGCTGAGAACCTTGCAAGTGCCCTCGGGCGGGGCCTACGGTTGTTTTTCTGCTGGCGAGCAGGCCTGGCATTGGCCGGCGAAGGGAAGAGGCATCGGAAGAAGCGAAGGAGGGGCAAGACCATGAAGCCTATTTTGAGCCTGGCTGATCTGCACGAAAGGGTGCTTGAAGTCGGCTTTGTGCCCTTCATGGGCCGGAAGGAGCGGCTGCTCTTCCCCCTGACCGGGCTCACGCCCAACGCCTGGTTTACTGGTGAAGACGACGACCCCTGGGGCTGGCGCATGGAGATCGCCGCGGGTGATGAGATCGCTTACGGAAAGTTCTTTTTGGGGCAGGCTGGCTTTATCGCGGCTGGGCTGCTGCCCTGCTTCATCGCCCTGCGCAGGAAGAACTGGAGCGCGGAGGAGCTTTATGAAGGCGGGCTTTTAAGCCGCGAAGCCTTTGGGATTTACGGCGCGCTCGAGGGGCGGGCCCGCCCGAGCCACGAGATCAAGCGCGAAGTGGGCGCCAAGGGCTTCGACCGCGCAGCTGTCGAGCTGCAGATGAAGATGCTGGTCACGATCGCCGGCGAGGAGCAAAAGCTCGACCGCTTCGGGCTGCCCTACGGCTGGCCATCGGCTAGGCTGCAAAGGCTCGAGGAGCGCTTCCCCTGTGAAGCGGCGGGCGAGGAGGCCGCGCTTCAGGCCCTTTTGGCCCGCCTCACCAGCATGAGCGGCGCGCCCCAGAAGGCGAAGCTCAAATTGCTCCTGGGCTAGGCTCCTCCTCGGCCCATGTGCCGGAATTTGGCCCGGGAAGGCGGCTTTTCAGCTCGGAGGCTTTGTGCTATACTGCCCATGGATAGGCGGAGGATCAATTTTGTGATGATAAGGAGGGCGGCCTTGCGAAGCGCGAAGGAACTCGATAGGGAGTTTGGGCTCTATGCAAAGAGCCGGAATAGGGAATTGCGCAACCGGTTGGTTGCCGAGCACCTGCCCTTGGCGGCGATGGTGGCCAGGCGCTATACCGGCCGTGGAATCGAGTATGACGACCTTTATCAGGTGGCCGCGATGGCGCTGGTGGGCGCGGTGGAGCGCTTTGAGCCTAAAAAGGGGCTAAAGTTTTCCTCCTTTGCGATGCCCACGCTGGCCGGCGTGATCCGCAACCATTTTAGGGATAAGTCGCGCCTGGTTCGGCTGCCGCGGCGGGCGGGCGAGAATCTTTCAAAGGTGGATGCGGCGAGCGAAAAGCTGATCCAAACCCTCGGGCGCGGCCCAACGCCGCAGGAGCTTGCCGCGGAAACCGGGCTTTCCATTGAGGAGCTGCTCAGCACGCTAAAGGCCAGGGGGCTGGCGCGGGCGAGCTCAATCGACGCGGAGATCGCGGACGACGAAGGGGCCAAGCTTTCGGCCTTCCTGGGCCAGGAGGAAGAAGGCTATGAGCGCATCGCCATGCAGGACATGATTGAAAAGGAGCTTTCCGCCCTGCCCGCGGAGCACCGCTCCATCCTTGAAAGGCGCTTTTTTGAAGGCCTTTCGCAGCGGCAGGTGGCCGAGGGCCTGAACGTATCGCAGATGTACATATCCAGAATCGAGAGGAAGCTGCTAAAAAGGCTGAAAACCGCCTTTTTGAGCGCCTGACGGCGCCGGTTTAGGAGCAAGATGCAGTATTACCGCAAAAACAGCATGCGCGAGAGTTTGCGCCGCGCTGCAGAGCCCGAGGAGCGCCCCAGGAAAAGGGCCGGGGCCGAGCGAGAGGAGCGCCAGCTTCGCGCGCCCAAAAAGCAAGGCCCCACCGTGCGGGTGAAGCCGCGCTTTTTTGCGTTTTTAGCACTGTTTTTGGCCATTTTGGCCCTGCTCGTGTATGGGGCCGTGTCGCTGCTGCGGCTGCTGTTTGCGGGCTATGCGCAGGTGAGCTACGGCATGATGGAAACGACCAAATCCTTCCCCGCGATCCTGCTCAGGGAGGAGACCACGGTGCGCGCCGAGGGTTACGGCACGGCGAAGTACATTCTTGGCGACGGGGACGAGGCCAGGGCCGGCCAGCCTGTGCTGAACTTTTACTCATCAGGCTACACGCAAAAGATCGTTTCTGACTTGGCCACCGAAAACGAGCGCATCAACATGCAGCAGCAATCGAACCTCTACCCAGAGCTGACCCAGATCGTCGATCAGCAGCTCAGCGCTATGGACGGCGGCATTTACCAAAAGCGCGAGGAGGTTGGCCAGGCCGTGCGCGCGGGGAACACGCAGGCTCTGGTCGAGATGGAGAAGGAGCTTGGCCTGCTGATGGAGCAAAAGCAGGCCTATTTAGAGGGCACGCCCAGCGCCCAGCGCAACACGACGCTCACGCAAATGTATGCCAAACGTTCCCAGATTTTAAGCCAGATCGACGGCTGGCGGAGCGAATACTCCGCGCCGACTGACGGCCTGGTGAGCTACCAGCTCGACGGGCTCGAGCCTTATTTGACGACCATCGTGCTGGAGGGCGACGACTTTAAGGCGGAATACTTCAGGCAGTTTTTCGACCATACCGACCCGGCCCAGCTCGACCAGCTTCGCGGCAGGCAGCCCCTCTTCCGCGTGGTGAACGAGGAGCACTGGTACGCGATTCTGCGCACCGACGACGCGAACTGGACCATCGGCGCGGGCGAAAGCTGCGAGCTGCGCTTTAGCCGGGATGCGGATCTGGTCTATGCGGCTAAGGTCAAGTCCATGGTGGGGGATGTGGGCGACCTCTATGTGGTGCTTGAGATCAATCAGAGCATCGCCTCGCTGCTCAACACCAGGCGCGCGACTGCGCTGGTCGGCGGCCGGGTGGAGGGCATGCGGGTGCCTCTCGGCTCGTTGAAGACGAGCGGCGGCATCACCGGGGTTTTCCTCTACGAGAGCAACGAGTTCGTACCCGTGCGCGTGATAGGGCACGATTCGCGCTTTGCGCTGGTGATGCCCCTTGAAATTGGCAAGCTCGATAAGGACATGAAGATTAAAAAATAGTTAAGTTTCGCCGGAGCGCGGCCACGCAGCAAGGAAGGAGCTTTATAAGGATGGACTGCTTGGATGAAAACGTAAAAAAGCTAAAATTAAGGCTGGATGCGGCCGCAAATGGGCGAAACTACACGATTTTGGCCGCGAGCAAGACCAGGGACGCGGCGCAGATCAATCGCCTGCCCGAATTTGGAATTTTCGACTATGGCGAGAATCGAGTGCAGGAATGGCTGGCGAAAAAAGATGAAATCGATACAATTTTGAAATATCATCACATTGGTCGGTTGCAAAAGAACAAGATTAAGCATATAATAGGTGAAGTTTATTTGATTCACTCGGTGGATCAAATCGAGCTGGCCGCAGAGATCTCGAAAAAAGCGACCGAGCTAGGCCGTGTGATTTCCGTGCTGTTGCAGGTCAACACCGCGGGGGAGGCCCAAAAGGGCGGCGCAAGCCCCCAGGAGCTTCCCGCGCTGGTCGAAGGCTGCGCCGGCCTGCCCGGCATCAGGCTCAAGGGCCTCATGTGCATGGCCCCATGGAGCGATCAAGAGGCGCCGGTGCGCACGGCCTTCGCCAAGGCGAGGGTTTTATTCGAGGATTTGCGGCGCCAAAGCGGCGAAATCGAGGTTCTTTCCATGGGAATGAGCCAGGATGCGCCCATTGCCCTAATGGAGGGTGCAAATTTGGTGCGCATCGGCACCGCCCTGTTTGGGCAGCGGGAGATCTAGCTTCCCGCCTTGAGGCGGATGCGCTGAGTGGAGGGTGCGAGGATGGCCGCAGGGATTAAAGACCGTTTGCTGAACGTAATCGGCTGGGAAACCGGACGGGTTGACCCGCGCGATTACCGTGATTACGACGAAGAGGAATACGACAACGAGGAGGAGAGCAACTTGCGCCGGAATTACAATAGATCCAGCGTGCGGGAAGAGCGAGAGCCCGCGGGGGATTCCCGCCGCTATTCGGGGAGCTATGACGATTCAAGGGGATATGAGCGCGAGGAGCCCCAGGAGGATTACCGCGAGCGCAGCAGCTACCAGAGCAGCCTACGCTCAAATTCAAAGATCATCAACCACCCGGCGGCCGCTGCTGCCGGCTACAGGATGCGGATCTATCAGCCCAGCGGCTATGAGGATGCACGCAACGTCATCGACGACCTCCTCGATGGCGATTCCGTGCTGATCAACCTCGAAACCCTGGATTTGGCCGAGTCGCAAAGGATTATCGACACTTTGATCGGCGCATGCTATGCCATAGACGCCACCATCAAGCGCGCGGCGGCCTCCACTTATCTGCTCGCGCCCGGTTCGATCGAGATTTCGGGCGCCTACGCGGAAGCGCCGCAGGGCCGCAGGGCCTACGACTAGGCAAGACCTCATTCATTAATATTTATAGGAGCTTAAAACCTTGGGAGCTGCAGCACAGGTCATTCGCGCCGTGGCGACGGTGCTGGATACCCTTCTTTATGTCGGATCCCTCCTCCTCATCGCGCGCGCCCTGCTGAGCTGGTTCGTTTCGCCCTATAGTAGGCTGATGCAGGTCGTTGTCAGGCTGAGCGAACCCCTCGTCAGCCCTTTCCGCCCCTTGGCGCGGCGTTTGAGCAACGGCCGCCTGCCCATCGACCTGGCGCCCCTTTTTTCTATTTTAGCCATCAGCCTGCTGCAAAGGCTGGTCGCGATGGCCGAAGCCGGGCTTTTGCGCCTGCTTTGGTGATGAGCGAGCAGGGGCGGCAGGCTGCGCAGCGGTTAACGGATCTCATTCGTCGGGCCTCCAGAGGCGAGGCCTGTTTTTCACCCTTTTTAAGCCCCGATCTGCGCGCCTTTGCGTTGCGCCTGGCCGCCGGGAATAGCGTTGAGACTGAGCTCTTTGGTGGGGATGACGAAAGCGAGCGCGTAGTGCTGGGGTTTGGCCCCGTTCATGGCGCGCGGGAGGCCCCGGCGACGTTTTTGCGACTTGGCTGGGATGAGCGCTTCGGTTCCCCGGGCCACCGCGACCTATTGGGCGCGATTTTGGCCCTCGGCATCGAAAGGGATTGCATTGGCGATATTCGCCTGCAAAAGGGCGAGGCCATCGTGGCGGTGCTCGAGGGCATGGCTGAATATATTCTGCTGAATTTAAAGCAAGCCGGGCGGGTTACGCTGCGGGTTTCGCGGCACGAGGGCGCTCTGCCGCCGCTTGAAGAGGGAAAAAGGCTGATCGTGAACGTGCCCTCCCTGCGGCTGGACGCGGTTCTTCAGCAAGCCGCCCGGCTGCCCAGAACCAAGGCGAAACTGTTCATCGAGCAGGGGCTTTGCTTCGTGAACTGGCATGAGGAACTCAGGCCGGACCGGCAGCTTGAACCTGGGGATCGGATCTCGTTGCGCGGCAAGGGAAGAATCCACATATTGGATGTGCGCGGCGAGAGCAAAAAGGGTAGGCTCTTTATTGAGATTGAAGCCAAATTAAGCTAAAATTAGGGCGTATTTTAAGCACGCAAGGGAGGGGCCGCAAATGGCATCCGAGCAGATCAGCGCAAAGGATTTCCCCCGCAAGCTGCGGGGCTATGACGAGGAGGCCGTAACCGAGTATTTGCGGCAGCTCGCGGCTCATATCGAAGGGCTGGCGGGCGAAAACCAGGCCCTGCGCGAGCAGTTACAGGCTACTGCCGAGCAGCTCGCCTACATGAAGAACCTCGAGGCTACGCTGCGCGAAACCCTGATGGTGGCCCAGCGCAGCGCGGAAGAAACCACGCGCAACGCCAATTTTCGCGCAGAGGGCATCATGGGCACGGCCAATGAGCAGGCAAGGCGCATCATTCAGCGCGCGCAGGATGAGATCGGCGCCTGCCAGGCCCAGGTTGAGGAGCTCAAGCGCCAGGCAAGCCTCTATCGCCAGAACTTCCGCATGCTGATGAGCGCGCAGTTGCAGATTCTGGAAGATAGCGGAATCGGCCAAGAGCATCAAGGGGGCTGATTTCCTTGGAAAAGCGGCCGCTAAAGACGCGAAACATGGCAAAAGAGAGCTTTTTTTGCGCGGGGATTGCGGGCCTGGCCATCCTTGGCGACAGGCTGGTCAAGTTCTGGGCTACCGAGGCCCTGCGCCCGGTCTCAAGCGGCCAAAGGCCGGTTTTTGACCTGATTCCAGGGGTTTTTCGCTTCCTTTATATCGAAAACACGGGGGCGTCCTTTGGCATCTTCGAAAATCAGCGCATCCCGCTCATCGCCGTGAGCCTGGCGGTTTCGCTCTACATCCTCTATAAGCTCTTTTTCGTCCCAAAGCAGCTTCCGCCCTGGCCAAAGCTCTCGCTCGCTCTCATCCTGGGCGGGGCCGTTGGCAACCTGATCGACCGCGCCCTCTATGGCTACGTGGTGGATATGCTGGATGTGTACTGCATCAATTTCGCGGTCTTCAACGTGGCCGATAGTTGTGTGGTCGTCGGGGTGATCGCGCTGGGGGTCTGGCTGCTGTTCTTCGAGGGGCGCGAAAAGAGCGCGGCTAAAGGGCCGGCGCCAAAGGAGCAAAGTAGTGGAGAAAATCCTTAAAATCGCGCAAAAAGGCGATGAAGGCGTCCGCTTGGATGCCTTTTTGTCTGCTTCGGGGCAGTGGTCGCGCTCGCGGATAGCCAAACTCTTTGCGCAGGGCTTTTTGCGCCTGAATGGCGAAAGGCCGCAAAAGCTGGGCCTGCGCCTGAAGGAGGGCGATAGGCTTGAGCTTGAAATCCCGCAGCCGCAGCCCCTGCGCGCCGAAAAGACCGAGATGGCGATCCCAATCGTGTATGAAGACCGGGATCTGGCCGTGATCAACAAGCCGCGCGGCCTCGTGGTGCACCCCGCGCCGGGCCATGGGGCCGACACCTTGGTCAATGGCCTGCTCTATGCCATGGAGGGCGAGCTTTCAGGCATCGGCGGCGAATTGCGCCCAGGCATCGTGCATAGGCTTGACAAGGACACGACGGGCCTGCTCGTCATCGCCAAGAGCGACAGGGCGCATCTTGCGCTTTCGGCCCAGATCAAGGCGAGGGAGGCCGCGAGGGAGTACCTGGCCCTTGTGGAGGGCAACCTAAGGCAGGGCGAGGGCAGCGTGGAAGCGCCGATTGGCAGAAGCCCAAAAGACAGGAAGAAGATGGCCGTGGTTCGCGGCGGCCGCTGGGCCAAGACGAACTACCGCGTGCTCGAACGCTATAAGGGTACCTGCCTTTTATGGCTCAAGCTCGAAACCGGGCGCACTCACCAAATCCGCGTGCACATGCGGGAGATCGGCCACCCGGTCTGCGGGGATCCGCTCTATGGCAGGCAGGGCAGCGGAGTAAAAGACTGCCCGCTGATGCTGCACGCGGCAGCCTTGAGCTTCACGCACCCGGCGAGCGGCGAGAGGATGCGCTTTGAGGCGAAAGCGCCCGAGGATTTTCAATCCGTTCTCGAAAGATTAACGAGGGTATGATATACTTACGCCATAAAAACCCCGGAAGAAAGCGGGTCGCGGGCGAGGAGGAAGGGAATGCCGAAGGATAGGGTCGTGCCGTTTGAGGCCGACAGCCGATTTTTCCACAGGCGCGCCGTGCGCTCGATCGACAAGCAGGACTTTCTTTCGGGCCTTCGCAACCTGCGCAGGGCCCTGAAGCTCGAGCCGGCCAATGTCGATATCGCGCTGGACCTGGCCGACGCCTACGCGCGCATGGGGCTGTTTGAGCAGTCCAACACCGAGCTTGGCCTGCTCCTTCACAGGGAGGACTGCCCCGAAGAGGTCATGTTCGCCATGGGCTGCAACTACATGGCCATGGGCGACTACGCCCAGGCCTATTCCGTCTTCGAAAACTACTTAAGCGCCTTTGGCGAGGGTGAATTCGCCTATTTGGCGCGCGACGGCATGGAGCAGATCGAAGAATCCGAGATGGAGGACGGCATCGACCGCGAGCTTGAGGATCTGGCCGAGCGCGGCAAGGCCTCGCTGGATGCCGGCGACCCCGGGCGCGCCGCCGAGCTTTTTCGCGAGGTGCTGGGCAAGGACGAGAGCCTGAGCTATGTGCGGAACAACCTGGCCCTTGCCTATATTTGCATGGAGGAGCTGCCCGCGGCCTGGGAGCAGTTGCGCATCATCCTAAAAAAGGACGCTTTGAACGTCCACGCCTGCTGCAACGCCGCGCTGCTGCTTAAAAACGAGGGGCAGGCCGAGAAGGCGGCCAGGATGGTCGCGCGGCTGAACCCCGAAACCATGGAGGAGATCGATGAGCTTTATAAATATTGCCTGAGCATGGCCGAGCTTTCGATGGAAGGAGCGCTGATGCAGGGTCTCAAGCGCATTTTGCTGCTCTGCCCTTACGAGAGCACGATGCTCTACCTTTCCGCTGTTTGCCAATACAACGAGGGCAGATTTGATGCCGCCGCAAAGCAGCTTGAACGCGCCCTCTTGGCCGAGCCTAGCCACATTCTGGCCCTGCAGCTATTGCGGTGCTGCCAGGCGCGGCTTTCGGGCGCGCCCGCGCCCGAAAAGTTTCCCCTAAGCTTTGAATACGGCTCTGAGCAGCGCGGAAAGATCGACCAAAGGCTGGCCGGGCTCATCGCGATGTATGCAGACGGCGAAGGCCTGCGCGCGGAGCTTGAACGCGACGAAACCCTCATCACCCTGGAGGCGGCCCTGCAGGGGGAAGATGAAATGGTGGCCAAGGCGGTCGTGGTTCTGGCCGCGGCTGGCGGCGCCAAGGCGGAAGAAGAACTTCGCAGGCTGCTGCTGTCGCCCATCCATTCCGATTCCCTCAAGCAGATGGGGCTGGACGCCCTGGTGCGCATCGGCGCAAAAAAGCCATTTTTTGCGATGATCGGCGGCCGAATGGTGCAGATGGTGAACGCGGAGATCCGTCTCAACGCTCTGCCGCCAAGGCCCTATGCCGAGCTTATGCGCGAATCGGTCACGAGGATGCATGAGGAATACCAAAGCGCCGAGGCCATGGAGTACGCTGTGGAAACCTGGACTGCCTACCTGAACTTCCTCGGGGGGCATTTTCCGCCGATCCGGGGGCGGGGCGGCTGGCTGGCTGCGATAAAGGCTGGCTACGAAAGAGACATCCTGGGCAACGAGCCCGGCTTTGCGGCCCTTGCCAAGGAGTACGGCGCCACGGAGCGCACCATCAGGATGCGGATGGGCCGCTTTTTTACGGCGAGGATGGCGGCCGAAGGGCTGCCCGGCGACGAATAACGCGGGGAGAGAAGCAGCGATGAAGCTCATTGATTTCGACGGCCAGTTTCAGGCCTATTTGCGGCTTTGGATGCGCGCGAACCAAAAAAAGTATAAGAATGTGGACGAAATGGAGGCGCTGATGCCCGAGCTTTATACCCGCTGGCTCAACGAGCCCGCGGATTGGCTCGAAGACGAAAAGCCCGGCTTTTATTTCGACCGCATCTTCGACGCGGAGGCGCTCATCGCCTGGATGCGCGCCTACATGCAAGGGCGCGTGCCGGTGCCGGATCTGCTCCTTGACCGAATCTCGGCGCTGGGCGAAGAGGCGGCGGAGGGCTTGACCGCGCTGGCCGGCGACGAGGGCGCCACGCAAGAAGAGAGGATGACGGCCATCGGCCTGCTGCGCGAAATCGAATCCGAAAGGCCGAAAGAGCTCTATCTTTCGATGCTGAGAGAGGCCCAAGGGCCGAACGAGCTCACCGAGAGCGCACTCGAATCCCTGAAGGCCATGCGCGATGTTCTGGAGCCTTGCCTTCAGCTCGCGGGCGGCGCCTCGCCAGAGATGCGCGAGGCCTTGGCCGATCTTTTATGCCAATACCCGGGCGATGGGCGCGTGCTCGCCTTCCTGGCCGGGGAATTCGCCCTCTCGAAGAAAAAGGCGCTCTACGCCTCCTTCCTTGGCAAGCTCGGCGATGCGGGCGCCCTGCCCGCGCTTGAGAACGCTGCGAGCGACCCTGGGCTCAACTACCTGGACTTCATCGAGATTTCGAGCGCGATTTTGGCCCTGGGCGGCGACGCCCCGCCCGAAAGGGAGTTTTCGGGCGACCCCTACTATGAATCGCTGAAGAACTTTTAGCGGTTCGCGCAGATGACGAAAGACAAAGAAGGAACGCCAATGCATATTACCGTAAACGAGATCAAAAAAGACCCTAAAATTGCGGCGCTCATTGATTCGGCCAACCGAATGCTCGAAGCCATCGGCTACACCGAGCATGGGCCAAGGCATGTGGGCTTTGTGAGCGCTACTGCGGGGCGCATCCTCAGCGAGCTTGGCTTCCCCCAAAGGGATTGCCAGCTCGCTGCCATCGCGGGTTGGGTGCACGATGTGGGCAATGCGGTCAATCGGCTGAACCACGGCATCAGCGGCGGGGTGCTGCTCTTCCCCCTGCTGTTGGAAACCGGCCTGCCCATCGAGGAGGTCACGGCCATCGTGGGCGCCGTGGGCAACCACGAAGAGCAGAACGGAAAGGTGATCTCCGCGCTCAGCGCCGCCCTGGTGATTGCCGACAAGGCGGATGCCCACCGCACCCGCGTGCGCCGGATGCCCTATAACGCCGCCGACATTCACGACAGGGTGAATTACTCCATCGGCTCGAACCAGGTGGAGGTCGACGCGCAAAGGCGCGAGATCAGGATCCAGATCTCGATGGATGAAACCAGCTCCGTGATGGACTTTTTAGAGATCTACCTCTCGCGCATGCTCATGTGCGAGGAGGCCGCGGGCTTCCTGGGTTGCCGCTTTCAGCTGGTGGTCAACGGCGTGCTCATCAACCGCCAGGGGCAAAAGAGGGCCGAAGCATGAGCGGGAAACTGCGGCTCTTGGCCACCGCCGCCTTCGGCCTTGAGGGGGTCGCCGCCTCTGAGCTTAAGCGATTGGGCTTTGAGGCCAAGGGCTTCCACGGCGGCGCGCGCTTTGAAGGCAGCTATGAGGACGCCTTTTTGGCCAACCTTTGGCTGCGGAGCGCCGATAGGGTGCTCATTGAGCTGGGGCGTTTTAAAGCCGAGAGCTTTGAGGCGCTTTTTGAGGGCGTCAAGGCCCTGCCGCTTGAGGATTACCTCCCGCGCGATGCCTTTTTGCACCTGACGGCGAGCTGTGCCAGGTCACAGCTCATGGCGCCCAGTTCTGTGCAGTCCATCGCCAAAAAGGCGGCCGTCAGTCGCTTGCAAGGCGTTTACCAAATAAGTTGGCTGCCGGAAACCGGCCCCAGATACAGGCTGGATGTGCACATCCACGAGGATGAAGCCGTTGTGGCGCTCGATACCTCGGGCTCCGGGCTCTCAAGGCGCGGCTACCGCACCTTTAACGCGGTTGCGCCCCTGCGCGAGAGCCTGGCCGCCGCCATGGTGATGACCTCGCCTTGGCGGCCCTGGCTGCCCTTTTTTGACCCGATGTGCGGCTCGGGCACCCTGCCCATCGAGGCCGCGCTCATCGCTTTGGACCGCGCTCCCGGCCTTCTGCGCCCCTTCGCGATGGAGGAATGGGCCGGCGGCGAGCAAAAAGCCTACCAAAGCCTGCGCGAGGAGGCGGCCGAGCGCTTTGAGGCCCAAAAGGCCGAAAGGCAGGCGGGACCCGAGCCCCTGCGTGTGGCCGGCAGCGATATCGACGCCCAGGTTTTGAACATGGCGCTTTCGCACCTGCGTCAGGCCGGGCTGACGGGCCTCGTTCGCTTTGAAAAGCGCGAATTGAAGGACGCGCAGGATCTTTTTGGCGAGGGCAGGGGCATCGTCGTCACCAACCCGCCCTATGGCGAAAGGATGGGCGACGAAGCCCAGGCGGAAGCGATCTATCAGGAGCTGAGAATGCTCCGTAACCGCCTGCCCGGCTGGGGTTTGAGCGCGATCTCGTCCCACAAGGGCTTTGAGCGGGTTTTTGGGCTGAGGGCCGACAAAAAGCGCCGCGTCTACAATGGGCGAATCGAATGCGAGATCTTCAATTATTTCCCGCCGCGCGCGCCGAAGGCCGAGCCTGACGCCGAAGACTGAGGGCGGGCCGTCCCACGGGCCTCTGGCCCTGTTTGCCGGATGGATTTGTGCCTCGTCCGCCCCGCAATGACGGGCAGAGCAGGCCTGCCCAGCGCGTGGAGCGCCCCCCTTTTTTCGTCATTGCGAGGGAACCGAAGCAATCCAGCGAGCTTCCATATTGAGGGAAGCCCTTCTGGATTGCCGCGTCGCCGCGCTCCTCGCAATGACGGGCAGAGCAGGCCGGCCTGGCGCGTGGAGCGCATCCCTTTTTTCGTCATTGCGAGGGAACCGAAGCAATCCAGCGAGCTTCCATATTGAGGGAAGCCCTTTCTGGATTGCCGCGTCGCCGCGTTCCTCGCAATGACGAAGGAGGAAGCGGCTTGATTGATGAATAGATTTTCCAACACGCCGCGCCGTCGCAAGCCCAATCTCCCGCGTTTGAAAGCGCCCCGCTGCCTCACCGCCGCGCCCGCAAAAAAAATGATGGCATACGAGCTTGGCGCGCGGGGGGCGCGTATGGTATACTGGGGGCACAGCAGGAAGGGAGGCGACACCTCTATGATCCAGATCATCTACGGCCGCAAGGGAACGGGCAAAACCAAGCGCATCATCGATTTGGCAAACCAATCCATCGACTCGAACAAAGGCGAGATCGTATTCATCGATGACGACAATCGCTACATGTTCGACCTGCGGCACGAGGCGAGGTTCGTAAACGCCAAGGAGTACGATATTTCCAGCCCCAACATGTTCTTTGGGTTTTTGTGCGGCATCGTGGCCGCGAACTACGATATGAACGAGATGTACGTGGATGGCTTCCTCCGCTTGGTCGAAGCCGACCTGAACGACCTGGGGAGCTTCTTCCAAAGGCTTGAGGAAATGGCCGAGAAGAACAACCTCCATGTGGTGATCGCGACCTCCGGGCCCGACGAGGCGCCGGAATACCTCAAGAAGTACATCATCTAACCAAGGAAATCACACGCGCGGCGGGCAAGGACGCATTCTTACAAAGAAGCGCGAGCCCGCCGCGCGTTCAAGTTTTGGGGAGGAAGCCATGCTTTATCAATCCACGAGGGACCGGCGGGTGCACATTCCCTCGGCCAGCGCCATTCTGCGCGGCCTCGCGCCGGACGGCGGGCTGTTCGTGCCGGACGAATTCCCGCAGATTCCGCTGAGCGCCATCGCGGAAATGGCGAAGCTGCCCTACCATCGCAGGGCCGAAGCCGTGCTGGCGCCGTTGCTTGATGATTACAGCGCCGAGGAGCTTGCCGCGGCGACGGGCGCGGCCTACGCGCCCGCGCGTTTTGGCGAAAACCCGGCCCCGCTCAAGGAGCTGAACGGCCTTGCGGTGCTCGAACTTTGGCATGGCCCGACCCATGCCTTCAAAGACATGGCCCTGCAGATCCTGCCGCGGCTGCTTGCGCTGGCGATGAAGAAAACGGGGACCGACAAGACCATCCAGATCCTCGTGGCCACATCCGGCGACACGGGCAAGGCGGCCCTTGAGGGCTTTAAGGATGTGGAGGGCACCGCGGTGCTCGTCTTCTTCCCAAAAGAAGGGGTTTCCCCTGCCCAAAAGCTGCAAATGCTCACGCAGGAGGGCGGAAACCTGCGCGTTTGCGCCGTGGAGGGCAACTTTGACGATGCCCAGACCGGCGTGAAGCGCATCTTTGCCGACGAGGCCCTCGCCAGGGAGCTTTCGGCCAAGGGCGTCGAGCTTTCGAGCGCCAATTCCATCAACTTCGGCCGTCTCGCCCCGCAGATCGCCTACTACTTCTCGGCCTATGCCGATCTTCTCGCGCAGGGGCGGCTCAGCCTTGGGCAGCGCATGAACGTCTGCGTGCCGACCGGCAACTTTGGCAACATTCTCGCCGCCTACTACGCGAGGCGCATGGGCTTGCCCGTGGGCAGGATGGTTTGCGCCAGCAACCGCAATAACATCCTCTTTGACTTCATCCAGACCGGGCTGTACGATACGAACCGCGAATTTTACAAGACCTCGTCGCCCTCGATGGACATTTTGGTTTCTTCAAACCTCGAAAGGCTGCTGTATGAGCTTTCGGGCAGGGACGATGCGCTGATCCGCTCCCTGATGGCAGAGCTTGGCCAGAAGGGCGCCTACGCCCTGCCGGAAGGGATGCGCGAGAAGCTGCGTGAGGACTTTTCCGCAGGCTGGGTGAGCGATGCGCAGGCCGCGGCGGCGATCAAAAACTGCTTCGATGAGAGCGGCTATTTGATGGATCCCCACACCGCGGTGGGCTTCGTGGCGGCGCGGGAATACCAAAGGGCGAGCGGCGATCAGTCGCCCATGGTGCTGCTTTCAACCGCCAGCCCCTACAAATTCAGCCGCGACGTGCTCGTGGCGCTCAAGGACGCCGAATTCGCCCGAAATCTCGATGAATTCGCCTGCGCGGACGCGCTGCAGGAGATCAGCGGCCTGCAAATGCCCCAAAGCCTGGCCGAGCTTAAGACGAAGCCCATTCTGCACACAGCGCTGACCGATTCCGCGGGGATGAGGGCGGTGGTTTCCCCGTAAAAAGAACGAGAATACCAAAAAAGAAGGAGGGCTTATGCCATGCCGAATGCGACCGCGCCCCTTTGGAAGGACAGAAAGCGGATTTTGGGCCTGCCCATCAGCTTCACGCGCTATTCCATCGAAGATGGCCGCCTGCTGGTGCGAAAGGGCTTCTTCCGCATGGAAACCGACGAGCTGCTCCTCTATCGGGTGATGGATCTCAAGCTGGCCCGTAGCCTCGGCCAGAGGATCTTTGGCGTTGGGACGGTGACGCTCTTCAGCGCCGACAAGACCGACGGCGTTTTGGCCCTGCAGAACGTTAAGAATTCCGACAAGTTGCGCGCCCTGCTGAGTAAATTGATCGAGGAAGAGCGCGCCAAGCGCGGCCTGATGGGCCGCGAGCTTTATGGTGCCGCGCGGGAGCACGATTGGCACGACAGCGACGGCGACGGCTTCCCGGGCTGAGAGGAAAGATAAATAAAAAGGAAAAACGTGGTCGCCGACTTGCCGGCGGCCGCGTTTTTTAAGGCATAAGGAGAGCGCGAAACATGGCGGCTGCGTGAAAACATTCTCAGCATTTCTATAGCAGAGGGGGCATCTTCAACCTGCGGGTGTGCTTTGGGGAAACGCTGGAAGAGGCCGTCGTCCGCGAGGGTTTGGAGGAAAGCAGCCTGCGCTTTCGGGTCGAAAGGCTGGCCTGGATGCAGGAATGCTTCTACAGCCTCAAGGGCGGCGTGCACGATGGTGAGTTCATCCACCAACGCGGCTTTTACTTCTTGAGGAAGCCCGGGCCGGAAGCCAAAATCGAGGGCGGCACGCTGCTCGACCAGGCGAGCGGGCGGCTGGAGTGGCTGCCGCGACGGGCTCGCGGGGCTTCGGCTCTGCCCGATGCCCTTTAAGACGGAGCTTGGCCGCCTGCCGCCGCGCCGGCTCACAGCATCGAGAGGGGATAGCCTTCGGGCCTTCGCGGGAGGGCACATTGCCCCTCGGCGCGCTCCCCGTAAGGGGAGTAAACGAAATGGCTGCGTTGAGCCACTCCTTTGTTAGAAGGGGGTTCCGTAGGGGGGACAGAGCCCCCCATGCGCAGGCCCGGAGGGGCGCTTGAAGTGATGCAAAATGGCCTCCATGCCCATCTTCAGCCCGTACTTCAGGGAGGGGAGCTCGATATATTCCTCGTAGGTGTGCGCGCCGCCGCCCGAGTAAAACCCGCACGAAAGCGAAGGAATGCCCAAGGAAAAGGGGATGTTGCAGTCGGTGGAGCCGGGGCCAAGCTGCGGCCTTTTGCTAAGATGCCTTTCGCTCAAGGCAATGTAGTAACCCTCCAGCTCGCCCTGTGCGGCGGGATCCACATCGCCCATGCAGGGCCTTTCACCTAGAAGCGTCACTTCAAAGCTCGCGTCCTTGCGCTCGCGGGCGCGGCCCAGCGCATCTTCGAAGAGCCTGTGCGTTGCCTCCAGGCAAAGACGGTGGTCGCTACGGATCTCATAGAGCATTTTCGCGCTTTGGGCGATGGAGTTGATCGAGGTGCCGCCCGAAACCCTGCCCACGTTGTAGGTGGTCTTGCTCTTGCCGATTTTGGGCGGCTTGATGGCGTATAGATCGACGATTAGCGAGGCCAGCGCCTCAATCGCGTTCCGGCTGCCAAAATGCCCGTAGGAATGGCCGCCCTTGACCTTGGCCCTCACCTCGTAGCGCAGGGAGCCGACCGCCCAGTTGCACAAGGTGTTCAGCGTGCCATCAAAGGAAACGACGCTGCGAACCCGGCCGGCATAGTCCTTCATCACTTGGCGAATGCCGCGCAGGTTGCCCAGCCCTTCCTCGCCAGAATCGGCCACAAAGAGCACGCCGCCGCTCTTAGGCCGCAGGCCTTGCTCAAGGACTGCCCTTGCGCCCAATAGGAGGATGGCCAGATTCGCCGTGTCGTCCCCCACGCCTGGGCAATAGAGCCTGTTTCCGCGCCGTTTTGGGCTGAATGGGGTGGTTTCGGGGAAGACCGTGTCGGTATGGGCCATCAGCACATCGATTTGGGACGCGCCCTCGCAGCCGATGGGCAGGAGCAGGTTATCGGCTTCGTCGATCAGCAGCTCTTTCGCGCCGGCGCGCGCGAGAAAGTCTCTGCAAAACTCGGCGCGCGCCCTTTCGCCGCCCGAGGGAGCAGGAATGGCGCAAAGTTGCAAAATTAAGCCCTCTAGTTCTTGGAGCGCTTCGTCATGGGGAAATTGCATTTACAAGACCTCGCCTTTATGCGTTCTCTTCCCATCATAAAAGAAAAATCGTGGTTTGCCAAGGGGGCGGCCTGTGGCGCGGCCGCGCCTGCGTAGAGCGGGTAGTGCCTCCCGCGTGCTCCCCCGGCGACGCCGAAAACGGCGCCATCCGCAAAAGGCGATGAGCGGCCCGCCGCGCCCTTTCGCAAAAAAACGCCGCGAACTCAATGGAGTCCGCAGCGACATGGTGGTCTGTACTGGACTCGAACCAGTGACCCCATCGATGTGAACGATGTGCTCTACCAACTGAGCCAACAGACCAAGCGCCCCCTGAAGGGCAAAAAGAGAATAGCATATCTTTTGGGGGCTGTCAAGGCGGGGGCGGAATTTTGCGGAGCGGCAGGGCGAATTCGATGCGCCCGGGGCCTTTTCGGCCGCCCGCGTCGCAATAGGCCAACCCCTTTTCGTCAAGGTTTTTTGGCTCCATCGCGCAAGCTGGCAGCGCCCTTTCCTCTGATTTAGCTCAAGATGCCACGGCCAAAGGGGCGAGCAAAGCCAGGCGCGGCCCTATGCGTTCCCCGCAGGAAACTTAACGCGGTTCCGCGGCGCAATATGGTATACTAACTGCAAAATGAGCTGAGGAGGACGCCCAAAGTGGCCGTTTTCATCGATGAAGCCGAGGCCCTGCGCTATATGGGCTACCGCGCGGCGCCGGGCGCCCGCGCGCTCGCGGTCTTGCGCGCCCAAATAGACGAGATTTCGCCGCGCTTAAGATCCAGGGCCATCTACCGCGTCTTTGAAACCGAGCGGACGGAGGGCGGAATCGCCCTGAAGGGCGGGGGCGTGCTGCTCAAGGGGCAAGACATCGCGGCGCTGCTCGAGGGCTGCGGGCGCGCGGCGCTGCTGGCCGTCACCCTGGGCCCGGAAGCCGACGCCATTCTTCGCAGGGCCCAGCTCGAGGATCTCTTCACCGCCCTGGCGGCCGACGCCTGCCTGAGCGCCGCCGTGGAATGGGCCGCCGATGAACTGGAAGGGGAAATACGGCGCGAGCTGGCGCCTTGCCCTCTCACGATGCGCTACAGCCCGGGCTATGGCGACTTGCCCCTTGAAACCCAGAGAGAACTTCTCGACGCGCTCGATGCCTACCGCCGCATCGGGCTGAGCCTGAACGGCGGGCTGCTGATGACGCCGCAAAAGTCGGTCTCGGCCGTCATCGGCATCGGGGGCGGGGCAAAAAGGGATGAACCAAGTGGAAAATGCGCGGGCTGCGCGGCCCGGGACTGCGCCTTCAGGGCAATGAGTAAAGGAGGGGATGGGGCGTGAGCCGCTTTGCCCGGATCCTAAAACAGAACAAGGTCTTTTTGGATGGCTCGATGGGCACGATGCTCCAGCAGAGGGGCTTAAAGCTCGGCGAGCTGCCCGAGCTGCTGAACCTGACGCGGCCCGAGCTCGTCGAGGAAGTCCACCGGGGCTACTTGAGCGCCGGGGCAGAGATCCTGTATACGAATACCTTTGGTCTCAACGCCCGCAAGCTGCGCGGCAGCGGGCACACGGTGGAGGAGCTGCTTGAGGCCGCGGTTGCCGTCGCAAGGTGCGCGGCGGGAGGTTCGAACGCGCTGATCGCCCTGGACGTGGGGCCGATTGGCGAACTGCTCTACCCCGCGGGCTCGCTGCGCTTCGATGAAGCCTACGAGCTCTTCAAGGAGCTTGCCGTCGGGGGCGAAAGGGCCGGGGTCGATCTCGTCGTGGCCGAAACGCTGACCGACCTGGGCGAAGCTCGCGCCGCCCTGCTCGCCATTAAAGAGAACACCGCCCTGCCCGCCATCGTGACCATGAGCTTTGACGAGAGCGGCAGGAGTTTCCAGGGCGTGCTGCCCGAGAGCATGGCGCAGGTCTTAACCGGCCTTGGTGCGGACGCGATCGGCGTGAACTGCTCGCTGGGCCCAAAGCAGCTCGTCCCAATCGTTAAGACCATCGCGCAAAATACGGCCCTGCCGTTGGTGGTGAAGGCAAACGCGGGCCTGCCAAGGCCGGACGGCAGCGGGTACGACCTGAGCGCCGGGGAATTCGCGGCCGCCATGCGCGAGTTTGCCGCGCTGGGGGTCAAGTTCTACGGCGGCTGCTGCGGCACCGAGCCTTCGTTCATTTCGGCGATGATCAAGGCCCTAAATGGCGAAATCCCGGCAGAAAGGGAGCTTCACCCGCCGCTCATGCTCGCTTCGCCCTCGCGAGCGCTCTGCCTTTGCGGCCATGCGCACGTCATTGGCGAAAGGATCAATCCAAGCGGCAGGAAGCCCATGCAGCAGGCGCTCAAAAAGGGCGATTTGGGCTATGTCCTCTCGCTGGGCATCGAGCAGCAGCGCGCGGGGGCCGAGATTTTGGACGTAAACGTCGGCCTGCCGGGGCTGGACGAGCCCGCGACCATGAAAAGGCTCGTTGAGGAACTGCAGGGGGTCAGCGACCTGCCCCTGCAGATCGACTCTTCAGATCCCGCGGCCATTGAAGCCGGCTTGCGGGCCTTTCACGGCATCGCAATCATCAATTCGGTCAGCGGAAAAACGGAATCCCTCAAGGAAATTCTGCCGCTGGCCAAGAAATACGGTGCCTGCGTGCTCGGCCTGGCGCTCGATGAAAACGGCATCCCAAACGATGCGGAGGGGCGCGTCGCAATCGCCAAGCGCATCTTGAGCGCGGCGCTGGAAGTTGGAATCCCCCAAGAAAAGGTCTTCATCGACTGCCTGACTCTGACGGTTTCGGCTCAGCCCGAGCAGGCGAAGGAAACGCTCAAGGCCCTTTCTATCGTGCGGCACGAGCTTGGGCTGCAGACGGTCTTAGGCGTTTCCAATATCTCGTTCGGCCTGCCGGCCCGCGAGATCGTGAACCAAAACTTCTTGGCCATGGCCCTGCAGGCGGGGCTGACCCTGCCCATCCTAAACCCCGGCGTGCGCCCGATGGTCGATGCCGTTTTTGCCTACAACCTTTTGGCGGATGGCGATGCGCGCGCCGAGCGTTACATCGCCCGGGTTTCGGGGCGCGAAGGTGAAGCGCCCGCGCCCGCCGCAGCGCGGGAGATCGGCCCGGAGGGCCTCATGGCTGCCGTGGAGGCGGGGCTTAAGGAGGAATGCGCCAGGCAGGCCAAGGGCTTGCTCGAAGCCCTGCCCCCGCTTGAGATCGTCGAAATCGCGCTCATCCCGGCGCTGGATCAAGTCGGGCAAAAATACGAAAGGGGCAAGCTCTTTTTGCCGCAGCTCATCGCCGCCGCCTCGGCCGCCGAGGGCGCCTTCGCCCAGATTCGCCTCGCGCTCGCAAAAGGGGGCGAAGCGCGGCTTTCCAAGGGGAAAATCCTGCTCGCCACCGTCAAGGGCGACATTCACGACATCGGCAAGAACATCGTCAAGGTCGTGCTCGAAAACTATGGCTTCGAGGTTTTCGATTTGGGCCGGGACGTGGAGCCTGCCCTCGTGGTTGAAATCGCCATGCGCGAAAACATCGCGCTGGTCGGCCTGAGCGCCCTGATGACCACGACGCTGCCCTCGATGGAAAGGACGATCCGCGCGCTGAAGGCGAGCGGCCACCCCTGCAAGACCATGGTGGGCGGCGCGGTGCTCACCGCGGACTATGCGCGCGAGATCGGCGCCGACTTTTATGCCAAAGACGCAAAGCAGTCGGCGGATATCGCCCGGCGCCTTTTCGCGGGCGCGGAGGAAAGGGCATGACGGCGCGAGAATGGCTGCAAACGGGCAAGCTGCTCTTTGACGGGGCGATGGGGACCCTTTACCAAGGGGGCGTCAGCCCCTGCGAGCGGGCTAATTTGGAGGATCCGGAGGGTGTTCTGCGCATCCATGAGGCCTACATCAGGGCTGGGGCGCAGGCCATCAAGACCAACAGCTTCGGCGCGAACTCGGCGATCCTTGAGGGCGGCGGGGAGGGCTTAAAGGCGGTGATCTCGGCGAGCTTCGCCCTGGCGAAGAGGGCGGCGGGCGAAAGGGCGCTGGTCTTTGCCGATGTCGGGCCCATCCCCGTTGCGGAGCCGCTCGGCGAATACCTCCAAATCGCCGATTGTTTCCTCGAGCTTGGCGCTGACCATTTTTTGTTCGAAACCTTCCCCTCCTTCGGGGTTTTGGGCGAGGTTTTTGCCCATATCAAGCAAAAAAAGCCCGAGAGCTTCATCCTTTGCTCCTTTGCCGTTTCGCCGGATGGCTTTTCTGCCGATGGCCTGACCGCCCAGGGCCTGCTCTCGCAGGCTGATCGCTGCCCCTGGACGGATGCCGTGGGCCTGAACTGCGTCAGCGGCCCCTTTCACCTTTTGCAGACCGTAAAGGGCCTCAAAGGCCTGAAAAAACCCCTGAGCGTGATGCCGAACTCGGGCTCGCCCAAGCTCTTTGGTTCCCGGGTTTATTTCCCCGAAAGCCCGCGCTATTTCGCCGGGCAGATGGCGGAAATCGCGGCGTTTGCGGCCATTTTAGGGGGGTGCTGCGGCACGGGGCCCGACTATATCGCATCGACCAGGCGGGCGCTGGAGGCCCTAGGCAAGAGCGCGCCGGCCGTGGCCGCGCACGCCGAGGGCGGCCCGAAGGCCGAACCCAATCCTTTTTTGCAAAAGCTAAAGGAGGGGCGGCGCGTCCTCGCGGTGGAACTCGACCCGCCGCAGAACCTGAACATTGAGGGCTTCATGCGCGGCGCGGAACGGCTCAAAAAGGCGGGGGTGGATCTCATCACCATCGCGGATTGCCCCATCGCCAGGGTTCGGGCTGATTCTTCGATGCTCGCGGCCAAGCTCAAGCGCGAGCTGGGCGTGGAGCCTTTGCCGCACATGACCTGCCGTGACCGCAACCTGAACGCGGCCAAGGCGCTGCTGCTGGGCCTTGGCATCGAGGGCATACAGAACCTGCTGGCCGTCACCGGGGATCCCGTTTCCACCGCCGACCGACAAGTCAAGGGCGTGTTTAACTTTAACTCGGTCGCGCTCACGGGCTACATCGCCGAACTTGGCGAGCAGACGGGGCGGCCCATCGCGGTTTCATGCGCGCTGGACGTAAACGCCAAAAACTTCGCCGCGGAACTGCAGAAGGCGCAAAAAAAGTGCGAGGCCGGGGCTGTGGCCTTTTTTACGCAGCCGGTCTATGGGCCTGAGGCGATCGCCAATCTGCGCCAGGCGAAAACAGAACTGCAAACCCCGATTCTTTGCGGCATTTTGCCCATCGTCAGCTACAAAAACGCGCTTTATTTGCAAAACGAGGTCGTCGGGGTGAAGCTGCCCCGGGAGGAAATCGAGCGCTTCAACGGACTTGAGCGCGCCAAGGCCGAGGAGCTTTCGCTCAGGCTTTGCCGCCGCGTGGTGGACGAAACCCCCTTTGCGGACGGCTACTACCTCATCACGCCCTTTGGGCGGGTTTCGCTGATCGTGAAGCTGATGGACTACATTCGGGGGGCGTGAATGCGAAAAACAGGGTCGAAAATGAAGATAAGGGCCGTCGGCATTGCCGATGGCCCTTGATTTTATGGGCAGAAGCGATTGATGAAGGAAGGAGGAGCGCCCTGGGGGTAGAGGAGCGAGGCGGCGAGGTGGCCGGAGCCATCGAGAGAAACGGAAATGGAGATGGGGAAGCTGCTTTGGTCCATGA
>JAITGM010000020.1 GCA_031280685.1 Christensenellaceae bacterium | reverse complement strand
ACGGCATCATCAAGGTGCCCTACACGGCCGGCCTTGGCTTCGAGGGTCTGAACGAGGATCTCATCCGCGAGCTCGACCCGCAGCACCCCAAGAATATCTACCGCGACGGCAGCGAATACGACTGGAACAATTGGTATTCCCACGACCGTACTTGGTCCTAAGCCCCTCGCGAAAGATCAAAACCCCCTCGCCTTGCGGCGAGGGGGTTTTCTCATGGGGAACGCCAATAGTGGAGGAAGCCTCGGTCCCATGATGGCGAAAAAAGCACCCTGCGTGCGGCGAAGATGCTTTTTTCGTGCCTTTTTCGGCCTATTTTACGATTTGTAGCGGTATTTCGATCCGATTCCCGTCGATTTCGGTCAGCACGAGGGTAAAGCCCTCCGCATCATCGAAATAGACGCTATCGAGCTGGGCCCAAAGAAAGGCCTTCTCGCCCTCTTGCTTCTCGGGGTAGAAATCCCAGCTCGGGTTGCTCAGCACCCTGCCGTTCAGCTCGCCGTGCAGCGTAGTGTTCATCACGAAGTGCTTCGTCCAGTATTGTTTCTCTGCCTGCGCCTTGATCGCCACGCGATCGACCAGGTTGTTTTTCGAGTAGTCGATGATCAGCTCAACCATGCTCGCGGAAGGGTCAACCCTGACGCTCTGCACCGCGATGCCCTTCTGTGCCGCCGCCGCCGGATCGGTCGCGCTGTAGTTCAGCTCTTGCGCCTGGGTAAATCGCTCGTCAATTGGCATCTCAAAGCTCCAGTCGCCGTCGATTAGGATGCTTTGGTCCTCCGGCTTATCCTTCGAGATCTCGTCAAGGCGCCAAAGCCTGATGCCGTGGATGTCGAGTTTTAAGCTGTTTCCAAGCTCTTCGAGCGGCTTGCGGAAGCGCACGACGGCGCTGAGGATGGCACTGTGCTCGTCGATGCGCTCAATCGCTGCATCCAGCACGAAATCAAAGTCACCGCCGACGTATTCGTGCCGCCCCTGCAAGCCGTCAGAGAGGAAGTGCCCACCGGGAAAGATTCTGCTGTCGATCTCGTTTTCTTCGTCGTATGAGGCCCGCCAGGCCAAGCCGTCCGCCGCGCCGCCCAGCATTTCAAGCTCGAAATTGCCGATGATGGGGATTTTAAAGCCCTCGGGCAGCTCGGCGCCGCTCAGCAGCAGCTCAAAGGCGATTTCGCCCTTGGTGACGTAGTAATTTTGCAGCGCAAGGCTGTTTTTTTGTGCGGGCGCAGCCTGCGGTCGCGTCGCCGAAGCCACGAAGTTTTGCCCAATGATCTCATCACGCGAGGCGTTATGCAAAACCCCTGCGCGAAGGCCGATGAAGGCGCGCGCCGCAGCCTCTGCGATCACCGAAAAGTTCAACGAAAGGAAGATCAGCGCCAGCGCGGCCGCGACTGCGGGCAGCGCCTTTTTGAGCAGGCGTTTTTTGCGCTTGGCCTTTGCTTCGTCGCGCCGCGCCCTGTCAAGCGCGCGGTCCACGGCGCTGGGCAAGCCCTGCGGTACCCGAATGCGATCCAGGCTATGCTTATTCATCCAGGATCTCCTCCCCTATCATGCCTTTAAGCTCTTGAAGCGCCCTGCGCGCAAGGGTTTTCACCGTGTTCTCGCCCTTGCCCATGGCGTGGGCTGTCTCTTTGACGCTAAACTCCTGCACGTAGCGCAAGAGCAGCACCGTCTTGTAGTCCGGCCTCAGCCGAGAAAGCGCTTCGTCCAGCATCATGCGCCGTTCCGCCGAGCCCAACGCGGACCCATCGGCCGGAATCTCCTCCATAGCTTCTTCAAACAGCCCCAGGCGCTTTTGGCGCTTTGCACAGTCCAAACAGTTGCGGATGAGGATCTTCATCAGCCAACTTCGAAAAACCTCCGGGTTTTTGAGCGTGCTTCGCCCTCTGTAGGCCTTATAGATCGTTTCAGAAACCATCTCAAGCGCATCGTGCTCGTTTCGCAGATAGATATAGGCCATTCGGTAGAGCACGACCTCGTAGCTCGTCACCAAATCCACAAAAAGCTCGTCGCTAAGCCCTTTCGCCCTGCCCGCGCCCTCGTCTATGGCCTTGAACGGGAGCAAAGCGGCCTTGCCCGTTTCCGCCGCCATTCGCATCCCTCCTTCTTCAGTCGTTTTCATGGGTTTGAGCGCTCATCCCTTATGGTAATTAGACAGGGCAAAACCCTCCGGCGTTTCAATGGGAGCAAAAAAGGCCGCCCTTGATGAAAGGCGGCCTTCAAAGCGATGAATTTCAGGGTTTAGACGGGGTGCACCTTGTTTTCTTGATCGAGCAAGGTGGAATCAATGCCCTTATCCCTCGCCTGGCGATATTGGAAGAACTTGAGCGCCACCTGCGGGAACAGCGCGTAAGAGAGCACGTCCTCTTCCTGGGTGTAGTATTCGCGAATCTCCTCGCGGTACTTAGCCAATTCCGGAGCAATGTCGTCCGCTGGGCGGCCCGTGATGACCTTGCCCTCCTCGCCGATTGCCTTGCGGCGCACTTCCTCGTTCACCGGGGCCGGCAGGCGGCCGTATTCACCGCGCAGCAGCCCGCGGGATTCATTGGTGAAGGTCTTGTAGCGCTCGCCCGCGACCACGTTAAGCACGGCCTGCGTGCCCACGATCTGCGAGGTGGGCGTGACCAGTGGCGGGTAGCCAAAGTCCTCGCGCACGCGCGGAACCTCCTGCAGCACTTCAAGGAACTTGTCGGAGGCGTTCATTTGCTTGAGCTGCGAGATCAGGTTCGAGAGCATGCCGCCCGGCACCTGATACAGCAGCGTGTTGATGTCAACCGCCAAGACCTTCGGGTCGAGGAAGCCATCGTTCTTCAGGCGCTCCGCAACGCCGCGGAAATAGTCGGAAAGTTCGGTCAGGGCCCCCAAATCAATGCCCGTGTCGTACTCCGTGCCGCGCAGCGTCGCCACGAGCGGCTCGGTTGCGGGCTGGGAGGTGCCGTTGCCCAGGGGCGAAAGGGCGGTATCGACGATTTCGGCGCCCGCTTCAATGGCCTTGAGCAGCGTCATGTCGCCGGTGCCCGAGGTATTGTGCGTGTGGATGTGAATGGGCAGCCTCACCTTTTCCTTCAGCGCCTTGACGAGCTTATAGGCCTCATAGGGCAGAAGGAGGTTGGCCATGTCCTTAATGCAGATGATGTCCGCGCCCATCTTTTCCAGCTCCACGGCGAGATCGACAAAATACTCCATCGTGTGCACCGGGGAAATGGTGTAGCTCATCGCGGCTTCGACCGTGCCGCCATATTTCTTGGTCGATTCGATCGCGGTCTTCATATTGCGGGTGTCGTTCAGCGCATCAAAGATGCGAATGATATCGATCCCGTTCTCGATGGACTTCTTCACGAAGAGATCCACCACATCGTCCGCATAATGCTTATAGCCCAGGATGTTTTGGCCGCGCAACAGCATCTGCAGCTTGGTCTTGGGCATGGCCTTGCGCAAAACGCGCAGCCTTTCCCAAGGATCCTCGTTCAGGAAGCGCATGCAGCTATCAAAGGTGGCACCGCCCCACATCTCGAGGGAGTAATAGCCCACGTTATCGAGCTTTTCGGCCACGGGCAGCATTTCGTCGGTTCGCATTCTGGTCGCAGCCTGGCTCTGATGCGCGTCGCGCAGGATCGTTTCTGTGATGTTGACCTTCGGCATCCCTTTGCCCCCCTTACGAAATCGCGCAGAGCACGTCGCCAGAGTTGACGGAGCTGCCCTTTTGCACTTGGATGGCGGTTATGGTGCCATCAACGGCGGACTGAATATCGTTTTCCATCTTCATCGCTTCCAGAACCACGAGCACATCGCCGCGCTTCACCGCCTGCCCGACCGAGACCTTCACTGCCACGATGCTGCCGGGCATGGGCGCGGAAACGATGGTGGCGCCTGCCGGCACGGCGGTCTTCGGTGCCGGGGCGGGTGCGGGCGCTGCAACCGGAGCGGGGGCGGCTGTGGGCGCCGGAGCGGGAACGGCCGCGACCGGGGCCGCAGCCACGATGGGGGCCGCGATCGGGGCTCCGCCCGCGACTTCTTCAACGGCCACCTCGTAGGGAACGCCATTGACTGTTACAACGAAATTACGGCTCATGTTAAAAAACCTCCTGCTAGTCATTATCATTTAGTTGTAAGGGAAGCGCTTTGGGGGCAAAAGCACTCAAAGGCGCGTGGAAACGTTCTCTCTGCGGCCGGCCGCGCCCCAAGCCGGGATGTTCACGCCCACGCGCCGCACGGATTTGACCCGCAGGCCGTTTGACGAAACGCCGCTTTGCTCGAGCATCAGGTAGACGGCCGCGATGGCCGCCGCGATGGCTGCGTCGCCGCCAGCCGTGGCGCTTTGGGCCGCCGCGGCCTGCCTTTCGTGCCTGGGTTCCGTCGCCGCGTCCCTAGCGAGACTGATACGGCGAATTTGCAGGCCGATCAGCCAAAGGAGCAGGCAGCCGCCGACCACGATGGCCGCGATGCCGACGATTTGAATCGGATTCAAGCGCATTCCCTCCTTACTATAGGGGCAGATTGCCGTGCTTGCGCGGCAGGATGGCTTCCCGCTTGCCAAGCAGCGCTTCCAGGGCGGCCGCGAGGATCTGGCGGGTCGAGGCGGGCTCGATCACATCGTCAACCGCACCCTTTTCGGCGGCGCCAAAGCCGTCGTTCTTTTCGCGGTAGGCTTCGCGAAGCGCCTCTGCGTCTTCGCCCGCCTTGATCTCTTCCCTGTTGAGGATCGCAACCGCGGCATCGTCTTCCATCGGCGCGATGAAGGCGGAAGGCCAGGCATAAACAAGGTCCGCGCCCAGTTCCTTGGAGCCCAGCGCCACATAGGCGGAGCCCACGGCATCCCCGCAGATGACTGAAATCTTCGGCACCGTCGCGGAGGCGTAGGCGCCGATCAACTGCGCGCCGGCCTTGATCGAGGCCGCGTTTTGCTCGGCCGTGACCGTGCTCGGGCCCTTGGTTGAGATAAAGCTTAAGACCGGGATGTTGAAACTGTCGCAAAAGCCCACAAAGCGCGCAGCTTTTCCGGCCGCCTTGTGGCACAAAACGCCGTCGTGCGAGGCGGGGTTGTTCCCCAAAAGCCCCACCGTCCTGCCGCCGAGCCTGGCCAGGCCGGTGACGAGGTTTTTCGCATAGCCGCCCTGCAGCTCAAAAAAGTCGTTAAAGTCCGCTATGCGGGCAAAAAGATCGTGCACATCGGCGTAAGAAGAAATATCGAGCTGGCGGTTCAAATCGTCCTGCAGGGCGAGAGGGGAATCCTCCTCGTTGTTGGCCGGCAGGAACGAGAGCAGCTTGCGGGCAAGCGCCAGCGCCTCGGCCTCGTCCTTGGCAGCCAAATGCGCCGCGCCGGATTTGGCGAGCGCCTCGGCGCCGCCCAGGGCATCGGCGGAAATGTCTTCGCCAGTCCTTGCCGAAACCACCTGCGGGCCGGTCACAAACAGCGCGCTCGCCTTTTGCGCAGCGATCACGAAGTCTGAAATGCCAGGAATATAGGCCGCGCCGCCCACGCAGGGGCCGAGTACCAGCGCAAGGCTGGGCACCACGCCGGATATCCGCGCGGTTGCGGCCATCACCTTGGCGTAGGCATCCAGGGCCAAAACGCCCTCTTCGAGCTTAGCCCCGGCGGAATCGAGGATGGCCAGCAACGGCGCGCCGGTCTTCGCGGCAAGCTCGATCACGCGGGTGATCTTGCCGGCCTGCGCCGCGTCCATACCCGCGCCCTTGCGCGAGTATTCCTGCGCGTAAAGGTAGACCGGCCTGTCTTCCACCGTGCCAAAGCCGGTTACGACGCCGGGCGCGTCGCCCCCGGCCCTAGCGATGGTTCCCAGCTCGACGAAGCTGCCTTCATCGAGCAGTTTGGCGATTCGCTCGCGCGCGCCGAGCCGACCATTGGCCCCGGCACTTTCGAGCAATGCCCGCTTGCGCTCACTCAGTTCACTCATGCCGTATTCCTCCGTGATTAAAATTGATGCGCCGCGCCTTGCGCGCCCCCGGCATCCGTGAAAAACGGGCTCGCGGCACGAAAGGCTACAAAATAAGCCATATTCTAGTTATTCTCTTTGAGGGCTTTTTATCCTGCAGAAAGCGCAAAATTTCACGCGGATTTAATCATTGCCGCGCGCTCCTCCAGCTCTCGCAGCAGCGCGTTGGCCGCCCTGCTGCCCTTCAGCCGCAAAAAGGCTCCCGGCAGCCCTTCCTTCAGCGCTAGTATGCGCCTTCTGCCCTTGCGCCAAAACCCAAAAATCGAAAAGAGCAGCCCCTGGAAGAAGCCCCGGCCGAAGTGCTCCTTGAGGTAGTCCGGCAGGTCGCTGCGCTTTTTTCCGTTGCGGCCAACCGCGGCAAGCGCGCAGAGCGGCGCGAGGCGGTCGAGAAAGATGAAAAGCTCCGCCCGCGCAAGGCGCGCCTCGCCTCCCCTAAAGTAATTGCCGTCGATGATCCAGCTCTCACCCCGCGCAAGCTCATTTTGCCTTTTTTCCCAGTCCGGCCTCGGCGTCCAGCCCGGGCCCCAATACTCGTTATCTAAATGGATGAGCGGCAGGCCGGTCAGTTCGTGCAGCCTTTTAGAGAGAAAGCTCTTGCCGCTGCCGGTGTTGCCCAGCACGGCGATTCGCTTCGCCCGCGAAAGCGCTTCCAGGTTCATGGTTATTCTCCCCTTCCCTAGTTTGCGTTCCTTTGAACGGCGATCAGCTTAGGCGAATCCTCGCTCTGGTTTAAAAAAGACGAAAAAAGCGCGTTGTAGCGCCTTGGGTCCAGCCCTTCCGCAAGCGCCGTAAGCGCCGTAAGCTCCCTTTTGCCCTCGGCATGGCCGGGGTAAACGCAGATGAGCGCCATTCCCCCCGGCAAAAGCAGCGAAAGCGCGGCCCGGGCGGCGGCCACGCTGCTTTCCGCGCGCGTAGTTCGCTGGTGGTCGCCGCCCGGCAGCCAGCCAAGGTTGAAAAGCACAGCCTTCGCCCCTCTTTTTTCCCCTTCCAGCGCCTCCGCCATCTCGGCGTGGCTCCTTAGGTGCAGCTTCGCCCGGTGCAACAGCCCTTCGCCTTCCAACCGCGCCCTGGTGCGGCCGAGCGCCTCCTCCTGCAGGTCAAAAACGTGCACCAGCCCTCCTTCCCCCACCTGCCGGCACAAAAAAAGGGCGTCGTGGCCATTGCCCGCCGTGGCGTCAATGGCCATGTCTCCCTCCAAAATCAAATCCCGCATCAGGTCGCGCCCCAAAAAGCGCGCGTTTTTCAGCTCAATCATTGGGGAATAGCCCCTGCAAATAGCCAAGCTCGCTTTCCGTCAGGTTGCGCCACTGGCCGGGTCGCAAATGACCGAGCCTTAAATTCCCGAGGCCTTCGCGCCGCAAAAACGTCACCTGCGCGCCCACAGCGAGGAGCATCCTGCGGACGAGCCGGTTATGCCCCTCATGCACCAGAACCCGCAGGTTGATTTGCCCCTGAAAGGCCGCATCTTCGGGCAGTTTTTCGATCTTCGCGGGCGAGGTCATGTGCCCGTCGTCGAGCTTGACGCCAAGGCGCAGCTTCGCCAGGGCGATTTCGCCAAGCTCGCCCTTCGCGCGCGCGAAGTAGCTCTTTTCAATTTCGAACGAAGGGTGCATCAGCTTGTTGGCCAACGCGCCGTCATTGGTGAGCAGCAACAGGCCCTCGGTATCCCAATCCAGGCGCCCCACGGGGAAAACCCGCTCGCGCACGTCTGAAATCAAGCCGCGCACGGTGGGCCGGCCCTTATCGTCGCTCAGGGTCGTCACCACGCCTTGCGGTTTGTTCATCAATAGATAGCGCAGCGCCTCGCGCGCGGCGGAAACCCGCTTGCCATCCAGCTCCACGAGGTCGTTTTCATCCACCTGCCGGCCCATTTCCGTCACAATCTGGCCGTTCAGCCTCACGCGCCCCTGAGCGATCATCTCTTCACAGGCCCTGCGCGAGCCAAAGCCGCGCTCCGCCAGGTATTTTTGCAATCTCATTCGTCAAATCCTCTTTCGTCAGCTCAGCCAAGCCCTCATCAACTCGGCAATCCCGCGCTGTAGCTGGCCGAGCAGCCCGAAGGCCTCCTCACCGCTGATGAGCTTCACCCGGCAGATCTCCTCGCCGCCAGCCATGACCCTAGCATACCCCAAAGCCTGGCCTTTCGCAATAGGGGCCCTGAGGCCCTCATCAAGGTTCAGGGCGATCTGCGCGCCCTCGTCAAGCCCCAGGGGAATCGAAAGCCCTTCGGCGGGCAGAACTGGGATGCTCTCAACCGAGCCCTGCACTCTGATCGTACCCAGTGGCTCCTCTCCCTTTAAAATTTCCACCATCTCAAAGCCCGCAAAGCCGTAATCGAGCAGCTTCGCGCTTTCCTCCCACCAGTTCGGGCAGCCCAGCACGACGGCGATGAGCTGCATCCCGTCCCTTTCCGCGGCCGAAACCAGGCAGCGACCGGCCTCCTTTGTGTAGCCCGTTTTTACGCCGTTTGCGCCCTCATAAAGGCCCAGCATCTTGTTCTTGTTCCGCATCGCCCGGTCGAAATTATGGGTGCTCCAGGGGATGGTGTGGCGCTCACTCGCCACGATCTGCCGAAACAGCGGCTGGTTAAAGGCCGCCGCGCTGATTTTTGCCAAATCGGCGGCCGAGGTGTAGTGCCCCGCCGCCGGCAGGCCGTGCGGATTCTGGAATTGGCTGTTTTCAAGCCCCAGCGCCCTCGCGTCCTCGTTCATGGTGCCAATGAACGAAGCCCTTTCGCCCTTGCCCGCATACAGCGCCAAGGCCTCCGCGGCATCGTTCCCAGAGCGCAGCAGCAGCCCATAGAGCAGATCCTCCACGCTCATTTCTTCGCCCGCCTCCAAATAGATCGAGCTTCCCTCCACGCCGACCACGGCCTTGTCGATCACCACGCGATCCTCGGGGCTGCCGTGCAAAAGAACGCTCAGCGCGGTCATGATCTTGGTGGTCGAAGCCATGGGCAGTCTCTCATCGCCGTTTTGCAAATACAGAATCCGCCCGCTGTAGGGCTCGATTAGAGCAGCCGCCTTGGCCGCGACGCGGAACTCCTCCTTGCCGCCCTCTTTGGCGTAGCCAAAGCACGCCCCCAGTAAAAAAAGGGCGGCCATCAGCAGGCAAGCAACGCTTTTTTTCATCCTTCCATCCTCCCCACGCTTTTAGGCTATGCCCAATAGCCGAGCTTTACGACAAAGGCGCGGCGCGATTTGCCAAAGCGCGAAGCAAAGGGCGCCGCGACCCTACCATCGAGGCTCCACTCCGCTCGCGCGGCGGGTCTTGGCCTTCGTCGCGTTGCTTCGTTCCATGGCCCACTGCTTCCCCCTCCCACGCGGCGGGTCTTGGGGCTATGGAGGATGTATAATGTGAGAAAATGTGCTAAACTGAATCTTAACATCGGCCTGCGTAGCCCCGCTTGCGCCATCGGCCCGTATTTTTCTGGAACTACCCCCGGGCCTGCGGGTCTGCGAACGAGCAAAGAAAAGCTGGCGAGCCTTCGCGGAGCAAACCCGCTTGAACCCGGCCCATTGCACCACGAAAGCGCTGCCTTTTAAGCGTTTTCTAACCCTCCTTCCCCGCCGTGCGGGGGTGTCCCCCCTCCGGCGCAATTTCGGACACGTCGGAGAAACTCCTTCCCCGCCGTGCGGGGGTGTCCCTTTGGGGGCGGCATTTGAAGAACATCGGGTTATCTCCTTCCCCGCCGTGCGGGGGTGTCCCTTCGTTGTAAACGGCGAGTTCCGCGTTTACTACCTCCTTCCCCGCCGTGCAGGGGGGGCCCTGGTAATCATCCAAGAAAAAATGCACGCCCATCTCCTTCCCCGCCGTGCGGGGGTATCCCCCGATCATTTTTAGCGGGCCGATGGTACGGCAGCTCCTTCCCCGCCGTGCGGGGGTGTCTCTTTTTGATTCTTGCGCCTCAATCACGCCTTCAACTCCTTCCCCGCCGTGCGGGGCATTCCTTGATTTTACCATACCCAGATCACCTCCGATAGCTTCCTCCCCGCCCTGCGGGGCCATCACCACCCACAAAAGCAAAGGAGATGAAGCCCATGCTCATCCGCTGGGCGACGAACGATGACATGCCGGCCTGGCTGGCCCTTTCCGGCGAATACGACCCTCTCATCGCGGCCATCGCACCCGATATGGGCCTATGGTATGCCGGCTTTGATGCGTTCATGGCCCGCAAAATCGCGCAGTACGAAGCCCTCATCGCGCTCGATCGGCGCAGCCAGGCCTGCCTTGGCCTGCTCGCCTTTTCCCGCAAGCACAACCGCATCAGTTTCTTCGGCATCGGTCAAAAAGCCGACTTTTCAAGTGCCGCGCAGGGGTTGCTCTCCACCGCGCTGCGCCAGCTCGACGTCGGCCGCCCAGTCGCCGCCAGCCAGCCCAAAAGCGCGCACGAGCACATCCTGCGCGGCGTTCGCTTCTTCGAGCAAAACGGTTTCTCGGTCGTTGACGGCGCGGCAGCCGAAAATGGCTGCCCGGTGCTCTTGCTGGAAAAGCCGGCAAGTCCTCTCGAACGGCACGGCCACAGCTTCCATTATAACTTCCCGGCTTACGCCAGGGCCTCGCAAAAGGCGCATTGCCTGGCCTGTAACCACGAGGCCATGCCCGGCGGCCAAATCGACATCGCGGAGCTTCCTTATTCCTTCGCCACGGGCGAGTACCCCGGCCAAGGCCGCCTTTTTGGCAAAATGCACATCCTTGCAAAGCGGCACGCCGTGCATTTTGAGGATCTGCCGCCTGAAGAAATGGCGGGCTTCATGCGCGAGGTGCAAATCGTGGGCGCGGCGCTGCGCAAGGTCACCGGCGCGGTCAAAATCAACTACGAAATGCACGCCAACTCCGGCCCGCACCTGCACATTCACCTCTTCCCCCGTTACCTCGACGACGGCTTCCCCTCCGGACCGATCGACTACCGCGTGAGCGACTCACCCTATGAAGACGAGGAAGAATACCGCTGGTTTATCGCCCAAATGCGCGAGGAATTGGCCGCAATCATGCCCTGAAACGAAGGAGGAGCCCACATGCTGAGCCTAACGCCGAACCTGCACTTTCGAGGGGATTGCCTGGAGGCCATCCAGCTCTATACACAGGCCTTCGGCGCTCAAGTCAAGAGCCTTTTGCGCTATTCCGACGCAACCCCGAAGGATTTTCCCCAAAACGAGGCCGAAAAGAGAGATTTCGTCTACCATGCCGAGCTTTTCATCGCGGGGCAGCGTCTCATGCTCTCTGACGAGGAATTGGCGACACCTAGGCAAGGCGTTCCCGTTTCGCTCTGCCTGAGCTTCGGCACGGCGGGCGAGGTACAGGCCGCGTTTGACCTCATGAAGGAGGGCGCTCGCATCGTTCACCCCATGCAGAGCACGAGTTATTCCTCCTGCTTCGTTTCGCTGATCGACCGCTTCGGCCTGCGCTGGGAGCTCATGACGGAGCAAACGGAACGCTAAGGCATGTAAAGAAGCCATCCCAAACCGGAGCGGCTTCTTTTTTCGTTTTTCAAGCCTTTTTCACGCAGAAGCCCGCCTTTTTGCCCTGTTTTTCATCCCCTTACTGGGCTGCCCTTTCCCAAAAGCCCCTCGGCCCGGCGCCGCGTGGGCATGGCAGAGCGGCCCGGCCGCCGGCGCGCGCAAAAGGGGCCGCTCAAAATCAGAGCGGCCCCTTTACATCGTTTTTTATGCGTTTTTTAGCCAGGATCGGGCTGTTTGGACGCAGTTCTTATTTCCGCTCCGGGCTATAACTTTCCCCAAAGGTTTCCACCGTGACCTTCTTCATCAGCGGCAGCTCCGCAGGCCTGTTCATGCGCCGGTCGGTCGGCAGGTTCGCGATCGCGTCCACCTGCTCGATCCCCTCGGTCACGCGGCCGAAGGCGGCATACTGCCCATCAAGATGCGGGGCGTCATCGTGCATGATGAAGAACTGCGAGCCAGCGGAATCTGGCATGGCGCTGCGCGCCATCGAGAGCACGCCGCGGGTGTGCTTCAAGGGGTTTGGGAAGCCGTTGCCGCTGAACTCGCCCTTGATCGTGAAGCCGGGCCCGCCCATGCCGCTGCCCTCCGGATCCCCGCCCTGAATCATGAAGCCCGGAATCAAGCGGTGGAAGCCCACACCATCGTAAAAGCCGTCTTCGACGAGTTTGACGAAGTTCGCCACGGTGTTGGGCGCGGTTTCGGGAAAGAGCTCGGCCTTGATGACGCCGCCGCTGGCCAGTTCTATGGTCACGATGGGATTGTTCATGGGAGTTTACCTCTTTTCGTCGTTTTTTCGCTTTTTCTTTGCCCTTAGTGATATTGGGGCAGCCAGTCGCCGTGCGCCGCGATCAAATCGTCGCAAAGGGCGACGATTTCGTCGATGGAAAGCTCGGCGGAGGTATGCGGATCGAGCAGAGCGGCGTGGTAGATATGCTCTTTTTTACCCGTGATGGCGGCCTCGACGGTCAGCTCCTGCACGCCTATGTTGGTGCGGTTCATGGCGGCGCACTGCGGAGGCAACTCGCCCACGAAGGTCGGCGTCACGCCGGATTTATCTACGATGCAGGGCACTTCCACGCAGGCATTTTGGGGTAGGTTCGTGATCAAGCCCGTGTTGAGCACGTTGCCGCCGAACTTGAAGGGCCGGTTGGTTTCGATCGCGTCCATGATGTGGGAGGCGTACTCGTGCGTGCGCTCGTGGCTCAGGTCGTGGCGCAGCAGCAGCTCGTCGCGCATTTTTGCCCATTTGGCGATCTGCTCCACGCAGCGCCTTGGGTATTCATCGAGCGGAATGTTGAAGCGCTCGATGAGCTCCGGGTAGCGCGCCTTGATGAAGTAGGGCATGTACTCGGCGTTGTGCTCGGAGGACTCGGTCACGTAATAACCAAAGCGCTTCATGATTTCGTAGCGCACCATGTCGTCATGCTTTTCGGTGCGCGCGGCGGCCCGCCTTTTGATCTCTGGGTAGAGATCCTGCCCGTCCTTGTTGATCTCGAGCAGCCAGGCCTGGTGGTTGATGCCCGCGATTTTCCACTGCACGGTTTCGTCATAGTCCATTTCAAGGCCCTGCAGCAGCCTTTGAGCGCAGACCTGCACGCTGTGGCACAGCCCGACGGCCTTGACGCCGGAATAGCCCAGCACCGCGCGCATGAGCATGGCCATGGGGTTGGTGTAGTTGAGCAGCAGCGCGTTTGGGCAGACCTCTTCCATGTCGCGCGCGAAATCGAGCAGAACGGGGATGGTGCGCAGCGCGCGGAAGATGCCGCCGATGCCCAAGGTGTCTGCGATGGTCTGGCGCAGGCCGTATTTCTTTGGAATCTCAAAATCCGTGACCGTGCAGGGCTCATACAGGCCCACCTGGATGGCGTTGACGACGTAATTGGCCCCGTGCAGCGCCGCCTTGCGGTTTTCTACGCCGCAATAGGGAAAAATCGTCGCCTTGCCGCCAAAGTTGCGGTTCAGGTTCTCAAGCATCTTTTGGGATTCCCCCAGGCGAACCGGGTCGATGTCATACAGGGCGATGACGGAATCCTCCAGGGACTTCGTCAGCATCGCGTCGCCCAGCACGTTTTTGGCAAACACCGTGCTGCCCGCGCCCATAAAAGTGATTTTGGCCATCTCGCGCGTACCTTCTTCCTTGCGAAATAGGGTTGGAACGCCGCGTTTTGCGGCGCCTTCATGATACCACCGCTCTTTAGGCCCGTCAACGCTTCCCCGGGCCGCTTTTGCGGCGAAAATCCTCCCTATGGCTCGATGGCCCTATCCCTCGTTTCGCCGCGATGGCGCGTGAGCTCGTCGCCCTCCTTGGTCACGGCGAAGTAGATCGCCTTGCTGGTGTAATAATTTGCGGTCTTGGGCGTGGGGCTGTAGTCCGAGTCCCAGGGGAATGCGCCCGGCGAGATGCCAGGGCCGCTGCAGGGCACGATCTGCGATGCCTCCGTCGGGAATTTTTGCGCCCAGCGCCCGTCGTTCAACTGCGCCCGGAAATGGCAGTCATAGGAATGCGGATCCGTGAAATCCACCACGTCTTCGTCGGGGAGGTTCACGCCAAAGCGCATGACGATGCGGTACTCCTTGGCGGGGTCGATCTTCGAATCGAAATCCTCTATGCGCCTGATTTGCGAGATCCGAAGCCCTTCCGCGTTCGCTCGGACGTACTCCGCGATCAGCTCCGCGAAATATTCCGCCAGCGCGTCATCGCCGGAACCAGAGACCGCGCCTTCAGCCTCTTCATAGATCCGCTTCATCTCGTCCGGGCCGCCGCCGAAATTCTCGATGAGGATCGGGTTCAGATCCCGCAAGGAGTACGAAATGCAGTTGCCGCCCGATTGCCCTTCCCCCGGCGGCACGGCCTCCGCATAAGGGTATTTACCATAATCCAACGGCCTGTCGCCGACCGCGGCACTCAGCTTCACATAGGGGCGGGTTTCTTCGCTCCCTTCGTCGATGAAGCTGGACGCAAAGCGGTAAAGCTCCCCGGCCGTTTCCCCAAAGAGCGCAAGGCCGTTGTTCTTCGCGGCGCCGCCCAGCCAAGCCTTCACGAAGTCCGTCAGCGGAAGGCTCAGCCATCCGCCCGGCTCGCCCCGCAGCGAAACCGTCGCCGCGCTCTTTTCGTCGATGAGCGCCTTCGCCTCGTCATAAGAGCTGAAGTAGGAATTCCAAAAGCCCGTAACCATCGCGATCCGAAGGGTTTTGGGGCTTGGCGCGCCACCCATGGGCTTGAAGAAAAGCCTTGCATCCGTAATTTCGCCGGCCAGGAAGTCCGCGCCGAGATCCAGGCGCAAAAAGGCATAAACCTCGTCGCCGTCGTCGCTCATTCCGGCCTGCATGGCGTAGAATTCATCTTCGCCCCCGTCTGGCCTGAAGGTCGCGCTGTCGTTCCCCAGCCATGTTTCCTCCGTCTTCCTGCCCGGGGCCGTTCCACCGCAGGAAATCAACCCAAATGCCAAAACCAGCCCAAGCAATAGGCAGAGTCCATGCCGTAAAAGTCCTTTTCTCATAAACACTCACCTTTCTCTCGCTTTGCTTGGAAATAAACCTCATCGGTTATAATACGAAAGGCGGCTCAAGGGCAAGCGCGCAGCCCTTCGCGCCGCAGGCCCTTGGGGTAGTGGTTTTGCAGCCTGCCTTCCGCGCCCTTGGCAAGGCCCAGCGGCCAGCCGCCCAGCGTCACGGTGCCCCAGCCCAAAAAGTGCGCTTCCAGGGCCTCGCCCCGCAGATAAAGAAGGGCTTCTTCTGGCAAGAGCACCTTTTCTTGCTGAAAAATTCCCCTTTTTGCGCAGAGCGCCAACGCGTGCGCGGGTTCGAATCGCTTAGGGAGCAACCTGCCAAGCTGCAGCCCCGCGCGCAGCACGCGCAGGCCTTTCAGCTCGGGCATCCCGCCTGGCAGGGCATAGAGCCAGTCGCCCTGGGGCCTGGTTTCGCGCCAAAACGGGGACTCGTTTAGGGCCTCGCCGGCAAAGCGCGAAAATCGTTCGTCCGGCCCGGCCGCCCCCAGCGCGGGCAGCCGCCTTTCCCCTTCGCCGCCCTGCTTGGTGAAGACCGCATAAAATTGCCCTTCGCCCCTGTGGGTGTGCGGCATCGCGCGCTCGGCGCCGATGAGCGAAAACTCAGGCCTGGCACACAAAAAAGCCTCGACGCTGCCCTCGTTTTCGAGGGTGTTGAAGGTGCAGGTCGAATAGACCAACCGCCCGCCGGGCCTTAGAAGCTTCGCGGCCTCAAGGAGGATTTCAAGCTGCCTTTCGTGGCAGCCGCGCAAGGCCCTTTCGCTCCACTGGGCGATCGCTTCGTCATCCCTGCGGAACATCCCCTCGCCGGAGCAGGGCGCATCGACCAAAACCGCGTCAAACCATGGCCCGAAGTGCGCGGCCAGCCGCTGCGGGCTCTCGTTCAAGACCACCGCATTGGCGACACCCTGCCTTTCGATGTTCTCAAGCAAAATTCGCGCCCGCCCGGCATGCACCTCGTTGGCCACGAGGATTCCTTCGCCGGCGAGCGCTTCCGCAATCTGCGTGGATTTGCCCCCGGGCGCCGCGCAAAGATCCAGCACGCGCATGCCGGGCCGCACCCCAAGCGCACCCACAGGCAGCGACGCCGAGGGCTCCTGCAGGTAATACAGCCCGGCCGCCTGCTCCGGCCAAAGGCCGGGCCGGCGCCCCTCCGGCACAAACAGCAGGGCTTCGTTCCATTCGGCGGGCTCCCAGCCGCGCAAGGCGGCGTCCAGCGCGGGCGAAAGCTTTAGGGCATTTCTTCTTAGGCCGCGCAGCGGCGGCTTTTCGTATTCCGCCAAAAAGCTGCCGAATGCGGCGCCAAGCAGCGCCTGCATTTTTTCCAAAAAGGCTTCGGGCGGCCTCATCGTTCGCATTCCCTCCCTTGGAATGGCGCTTTGCGCGCCTGGGCACCATAACAGTATAGCAATTTAAGGAGGAACTGAAAATGGCCCTCGCGAACTGTTCATACTGCCAAAAAATAGAAGATACCCGCTCGATGACGCTCTGCCCGGCCTGCAGCCAGTGGGTTTGCGCAAATTGCCTGGGCGAGGGCGGCCAATGCCAGAGCTGCGCCGACGAACCCGAGGAAAACGAGCGCTGATTTCCATTTTACGTATGGAAACTTTTCTTTAGGCGTGCTATACTTTGGGTAACAGGCTTGGCGGCCTTCGCCACCAGGGCCAAACGCCCAAAGGAGAGTGACAGATTATGGATTACGGACTGCAAATGTACTCCGTTCGCGACATCACGAAGGAAGACCTCCCCGGCGCGCTCGAAAAGGTGGCCAAACTCGGCTATACTCTTATCGAATTCGCGGGCTTCTTCGGCCACAGCGCGCAAGACGTAGTGACGATGCTGGGCAAGAACAACGTCAAGCTCTCGGGCACGCACACGATGATCACCGAGCTTTTAAACGACTACGAGGGCACCCTCGCCTTCCACAAGGCCATCGGCAACAAGAACTACATCATCCCCTCGCACGACCTTTCCACCAAGGAAAAGCTCGACCAGTTCATCGTGGATGTCAACCGCATTCAGCCAAAGCTTGCGGCGGAAGGCATCCGCCTTGCCTATCACAACCACGCGCAGGAATTCAGGCCCAACCAAGACGGCATCATCGTCTACCCCGAGCTGATTTCCCGCAGCAAGATCCATTTCGAGATCGATACCTTCTGGGCCTTCGTGGGAGAGCAGGACCCAGTCGCCCTGATGGAACAGCTCAAGGATCGGCTGGTCTTCATCCACATTAAGGACGGCTCAAAAGAAGGCAAGGGCACTCCCCTTGGGCTGGGCGAGGCGCCGGTGACGGCGGTCTACGCCAAGGCCAAGGCGCTTGGCGTGCCGATGGTGGTCGAGAGCGAAACCCTGACGCCAGACGGCCTGACCGAAGCCAAGATCTGCATCGAATTCCTCAAGGCGCAGGAATAAAGCGCTTAAAAAAAGCCCGGCCTAGGCCGGGCTTTTTTTACTTGGCCACATCGTAGCCCTGATCTTCAATCGCCTCCGCGATGGTTCCGACAGGGCTCAGCGCCTTGTCGTGCTCCACCGTCACCAACCCCTTTTCCAGCTCCACGGCCACGCTGCCGATGCCGGGCAGTGACCCCACCGCCTTCGTCACCGCGCGCACGCAGTGCTCGCACGACATCCCTTCCACCTTCAAAACCGTCTTTGTCATTGTTCCTTACCGCCTTTCATTTTGCTTGCGTTTGCTTTTCATACAGGGCAAGAACGATCTTTCCCTGGCTTTGTTCCAGTCTTTTGCCCGTGTCGGCATACCTCGCCTTCTCGTAGCACCTGCGGTTTGCGGTCTGCTCCGCGGGGAAGTCCAGCGTCCAGTGCGAAACCGCAGGGAACTCAGCTTCGCAGAGCAGCAGCGCCCGGCTGGCGATGCCCTGCCTTTGCATGCCGGGCAGAATATAGACCCGCGCGAGATAGCCTTCGCCGGGCGCGTCCGGCCGCTCACAGGCCACGAGCCCGCCTGCCAAAACGCCGTCCGCAAGGATTTTAAAGACCTTCCAGCCCGGGCGCTCGAGCCAGCGAAGGATCTCTTCCTCCCCGCGAAGATAGGGGCTGCCCTCGTCTTGATAGAGCGCGTAAAGGCGCTTGAAGGCTTTCTTTTGAATGGCGGCCAGCGCGCCCGCGTCTGCCGCCGTAGCCGGAACCAGTTCCACCAGCATGGCGCATTCCCTTTCTTTATCAGGCCAAATCGAAGGCCTTGAGCAGCTTCCACACTTCCTTCATCTGCCCATCCTGCTCCATGGGCACCGCGGCGTAACTCCAGCCCTCGACTTTTTCAGGATCGAGCCCCGCCGCGATCAACGGCTCTGGATCGAGCACAAACACGATGTCTTTCTCCTGATCTGCGCCGCTGACGCTGTGCTTTTTAAGGTTCTTGGCCCACTCAAAGGCGGCGCCTTCGCCGATTTGCAGCGTGTAATGGTCCATCGCGCCATGGTAGCCCAATTTTGAGCGCAGCGGCCGCAAATTCGAGGCGAATTGCTCCTTCGCGCTTGCCTTCACGTTCATGTTCAGCATATCGAAGCCCAGCGTGGAAAAGACAAGGCTATCGGGGTTGTGTTCTGGCCGCTCGTCCACGTTCAGCCCAGCGTCGATGAAGGGCTTCGCATCCACCCGCAGAACCACGCACTGGGATTGGATCTGCAATTTGGCGGCGCCATCCGGCGCGGTCAAGAACCAGCCGCCCTCCTCGTCGCTGAAGGCCGCCGGTAAAGCCTCCAGCACATCGCCGAAGGCGCGCGAGGCGTCGTTCGCGACCACGTCCAGCGCAGCGCAGGCGCTGAGCGCTACCAGCAGCGCGGCTAGATAAAAAAGGGGCAAAATCCGCTTGAAGACCCGCATCATTCCCTCCTTCATGCCCTTGCCGGGGGCTGAAAGCGCTTCAGGCGCAGGGCGTTCGTCAAAACGGAAACCGAGCTTAGGCTCATCGCCGCGGCTGCAAAGATGGGGCTGAGCAGCGGCCCGCCCCAAAGCAGGTGCAACAGCCCCGCCGCGACGGGGATGCCGATCACGTTATAGCCAAAGGCCCAAAAGAGGTTCTGCTTGATGTTGCGAATGGTTCTACGGCTCAGCTCGATGGCCGTGGGCACCTCGGTCAGGTCGCCACGCATCAAGACGATGCCAGCCGACTCCATGGCCACATCCGCTCCGGTGCCGATGGCGATGCCCACATCCGCCTGGGCCAGGGCCGGTGCATCGTTGATGCCATCCCCCACCATGGCGACGGTCTTGCCCTCACCCTGCAGTTTTTTGACCTCGCCGGCCTTATCGCCCGGAAGCACTTCGGCCAAAACGCGCTCGATGCCCACCTGCCTGGCGATAAACTCCGCGGTATGGCGGTGGTCGCCGGTCAGCATCGCAACCTCGATGCCCATTGCACGCAGTGTGGCAATCGCCGCCCGGCTTGAGGGCTTTACCACGTCGGCCACGGCCAAAATCCCCAATATTTCGCCGTCTGCCGCGATGAACATCGGCGTTTTGCCCTCGAGGGCCAGCGCTTCGCTTCGCCCGGCCATCTCGCCAAGGGTGATGCCGCGCTCCTCCATCAGATTTTGGTTCCCGGCCAGAACCTGCCTACCGCAAATTGTAGCCTCAATCCCCCTGCCCGTCAAGGCGCGGAAACCCTCGGCCCCTTCGAGCGCCAAACCGTCCTTTTGCGCCCTTTGCACGACGGCCTGGCCAAGCGGGTGCTCGGAACTGAGCTCCGCGGAAGCCGCAAGCCGCAGCAGTTCCCCGGCGTCTTGCCCGTCAGCGGGCCAAAGATCGGTCACGGCGGGCTTCCCTTCGGTGATGGTGCCCGTCTTGTCTAAAATCACGACGCCGACCTTGTGCGCGGTCTCGAGCGCCTCGCCCCCTTTGATCAAGATGCCGTGTTCCGCGCCCTTGCCCGTGCCCACCAAGATGGCGGTCGGCGTGGCGAGGCCCAGCGCGCAGGGGCAGGCGATGACCAGGACCGAGATGAAGATCGTCAGGCTGAATTTTAAGTCCCCGCCCGTGCCCAGGTACCAGGCAAGCCCGGCAAGCAGGGCGACCCCGCAAACCGCGGGCACGAAGTAACCCGAAACCAGATCCGCCAGCTGGGCGATCGGCGCCTTTTGCCCCTGCGCATCCTCAACCAGCTTGATGATGCGGGCCAGGGCGGTTTGTGCGCCGACCCGCTCCGCCCTGAAGCGGAACGCGCCGGTCGTGTTCAGCGAGGCCGCGTAGACCGGGTCGCCGGGCTTTTTATCCACCGGCATGCTTTCGCCCGTAAGCATGGATTCATCGACCGCGCTCTCCCCCTGGCTGACCTTTCCGTCCACCGGGATGGTCGAGCCCGGCCTGACAAGGAGCAAGTCGCCGACCTCCACCTCATCGATGGGGATCTCGATTTCGCTGCCGTCTCGAATCACGATGGCGGTCTTGGGCGCAAGGCCCATCAGCTTCTTGATGGCCTCGCCCGTGCGGCCCTTCGAGAGGGCTTCGAGCGTCTTCCCAAGCAAAATTAGCGTCAGAATCACCCCGGCGGACTCGAAATACAGCGCGTCCACGGCCTGAAACTGCCCAAAGGCGATTAAGACCGTGTTATAGGCGCTGTAGAGCACCGCGGCGCTCGTGCCGATGGCCACGAGCGAGTCCATATTGGGGCTGCGCATCCACAGCGCGCGAAAGCCCACGTAGTAAAAGCGGTATCCGGCGCCAATCACGGGCAGGGTGAGCAAAAGCTCGGCCAGGGCATAGACGAGGGGGAAATCCATGGGCGCGAGCCAGCCTGGGAAGGGCAGCCTCAGCCCCTGCAGCATGGGCGCCATCGCGATATAGAGCAGCGGCAGCGAAAACGTGGCGGCGACGAGGAATTTCGCCCATAGCCGCTTAATTTCCGTCTGCTTGCGTGCCCTGTCTTCCTCCGCGGCGTCCGCGCGGGTGATTTCGAGGGCTTCATAACCCAGCTTTTGAATGGTTTCGCGGATGGCCGACAGCCGAAGCCTTTGCGGGTCATAGCGGAGCGCCGCCTTTTCGGTCGCGTAGTTGACCGAAACGCGCACGACGCCGTCGAGCTTTTTCAGGCCCTTTTCGATCCTTTGGGCGCAGGCCGCGCAGCTCATCCCGCCGATGGGGATGGTCACATCGCCATCCTCAATCCGCTCGGCCAGCTCATAACCGATCCGGCTCACCGCCCGCTGGATCTCGGGCAGCCTCAGGGCGCTCTCGTCATATTCCACAAAAAGCCTTTCACTGGCCAGGTTCACCGTCGCCCGGCCGACGCCGGGCAGCTTATTCAATGTTTTCTCAATCCTGGCCGCGCAGGCGGCGCAGGTCATCCCGCGGACATCCAAAATCCTGCTTTCCATCTTTCACCTTTCTGCCTTCGTCGCTCAGGCGCTTAGGCCCCGCTCTTCCAACGCCCAAAAAACCGCTTTGAGCCAGCCAAAAACTCGTAAGAGATCAGTATTTCTTCCTCTGTAAGCGTCTTATCCGCATCCAGGATCGGCCAGGGATTGCAGCCGCGCGAGGGCCGGCCAATTTCATCCATGCCGAAGCGGTTTCCGCAGTTTTGGCAGATAAGATCACTCCCTTCCTGCTCGTAGTAGCCCCTGCCGGAATCGAAGCAGAGCTCGCAGGTGTTGAAGGCGGTTCGAATGCCGCCGTCCGAAAGCTTGACGGCCAGGACTTCCATGTCCGTGCCGTCGATTTCGACCGGGTAAAAGCTCGCCGTTTCGCCAAGGCCCCCGAGTGGAATGCGCAGGCTTTCGCCCTGCGCTACGGTCTGCGGCTCCCTTTTTTCGCCGCTTTCGCCGCCGCCCGAGCAGCCCGCGAGCAAAAGCGTCAAAATCAGAGCCATACTAGCATAAAACCGGGCCTTTTTCGCTGTTTTCATTCCATGTTCTCCTTCACGATGATGCTGCCGCGGATCATGCCCATCCAGCAGCTATAGGGCAGCACGCCGGCCCGTTCCGGCGTGAAGACGATGGTATTCTCCCCGGTTTTAAAGGCGTATTCGATGCCGCATTCGGGGATGAGCATGCGGTTGTTGCAGCCGTTGACGCTGCCCTGCGGCGCGTCGATGACCCAGGTCAAAGGCAGGCCGGCTTCCACCTCGATGTCTGGGTAGGCGCCTGGCTCCAGGGTGCTGCGCACGGTCTGCCCGCCGCCCGTGCGTTCGGCCCGGTCTGCGTTTCCGCCGCTTTGGATGCCGTTCGCGCCTAGCTGCGGCAAAAGCAGCGCCAAAAGCAGCGCAAGCACCCAGATCCCCCGCGCAAACGGCTTTTTAAAGGGAATGGCCGCCACAAGGCCGAGGCCAAGCAGCGCAAGCACCAGCAGGAGCAGTCTTTCCTGCGTCAAAAGGCCGGTCAGGCTCGTGCCCTGGGCCAGCATCAGCAGCCCCAGCACGGCCATTAGCCCCGCGCCGATGGCGGAAACGGCCCGCCGAAAGCGCCTGCCAAGCAGCGCCACCGCAGCCCCGAAGCCCAGCATCAAGGGCAGGGTGCCCAAGCCGAAGGCCAGCATCGAGAGCGCGCCCAAGATTGGGCTGCCCGAGGCCAGTGCCACGATCTGCATCGACTGCAGGGGGCCGCAGGGCATCAGGCCGTTGAGCAGGCCGAGCGTGAACGGCCCCCCGCGCCGCCCGCCAAGGCCGCGCGGCAGGCGAAGGCTCAAGACCCTGAGCCAGGGGAACACGCCCAGCAGGTTCAGGCCAGCCGCCGCCATGAGCAAGCCCGCGACGATCTTCAGCGCGCCCTGCGCCGCCGTGGGCATGGAAAAGCCCGCGCCGCCACCCAAAAGCGCCCCCGCGCCCCCCAGCGCCAAGCCGACGGCGGCGTAAGAGAGCACCCGGCCCAGGTTATACCAAAGCCCGGGCAAAAATGCGGCCTTTTGCGCGCCGGAAGGCAGGCTTTGCGAAAGTGAAATGCCGCCGCACATCCCCACGCAGTGCAGCGAGGTCGTCAACCCGATCAACATCAGCGCAAGCAAGCTCATTTCGCTCCCCGCAAGGGCGCCCGGCAGGAGGAACTTCGCCGCGCCGCCCCGTTCGAGCAGAACGTAAAGGAGAAGGATCAGCGCGAGGGAAAGGGCTGCGCGCTTCCAGCTAAAGGCGGACTCGTTTTGGCCCAAGACCGTATAGTCCAGCGCTTCTATGGCCGTGCAAAGCTTGGCAAAGCGGGTCTTGCCCGCGTCAAAGACCACTTCGGCCCGACCGCTGCGGTAATCGACCTTCGCGGCGGCAACGCCTTCGGTTTTCAGCAGCGCGTTCATGATCCGATCCTGGCAGTTTTGGCAGTTCATCCCCCCGATGCGGAAATGCCTTGTTTCCATCTTCCCTGCGGTCTCCCTTCTGCCCTCTCGATCCTATGGAGCCAGTATAGCACGCCAAATCCTTTTTTACCAAGTAACACATAGATGTTTTCTATGTTTTTTTGACGCGGCACGCAAAAAGCAACGGGGCGGCCCACGCCGCCCCGTTAATCTTCCGCGTCTATCCGCAGCTCCTTGAGCTTAAAGCCAAGCCCATCACAGGAAACGTTTTGGTAATGCACCCCGCCGATGGGGCCGTTGAAGGCCCCGGCCAGGCCCTCCGCATGCAGATGGCCATAGACGGCCAGCTTCGCCCCATAGGCCGAGAAAAGCTCGGTGAATCCCGTCTTTTCGCCGCCCTCCAGGCTGGGCGGGTAGTGCAGCATCCCGATGATGGGCCGCCCTGCCGCCCTCGTTTGCGCATCCTTGAGCGAAAGCTCAAGCCGCATCAGCTCGCGCTGGTAAATCTTCTCGTCCTGCTTGTCGCCCCGTCCCTCGCGGGGAATGATCCAGCCCCTGGAGCCCGCCACGGCATACTCGCCGACCAAGACCGCATCGTTTTGCAAAACGAAGGCGTTTGGGGGCAAAACGGCCCGCAGGCGCGAGATTGCGGGCCACCAATAGTCGTGATTGCCGCGCAGCAGCACCTTTTTGCCGGGCAGCGCGAAGATGGCCCGCAAATCCGGCATGGCATCCTCAAAGCTCATCGCCCAGGAAAGATCCCCGGGCAGCAAAACCAGGTCGCTCTCCCCCACCCTTTGCGCCCAATCCGCGGCGATCTTGCAAAAATGCCCTTCCCAATGGCCGCCGAAAACGTCCATAGGCTTATTCTGCGAACCGGGCAGATGAAGGTCGCCTACCGCAAAGAGTCGCATCTGCTATTCATCCTCGAGCTCGTCGTCATCGGCCAGCTCCTCTTCCTCTAAAATCGCGGTTGCAAGGTCGATGATCTCCACGCCCTCTTCCTCTTCGCCGCCGATCTTGAGCTCGCGGTGAATTTCCTGATATTCGTCCGTGGGGATGTCCTCATCTTCCGCGATATCGACGATCTCGTTCATGCCGCTGGCGGCGTCCATCTCCACCACCTCTTCGCCGGCAGGCGGCACCGCATCCTCCCCCGCTGCCATGGCCAGCTCCTGCCTGGCCATCTCCTTCAGGCAAAAGGCACAAAGCTCCTCCCCGAGCACCACGGTGTGCTCCCCGCACTCGGGGCAGAGCTCGACTTCTTCCCTTTCGTCTTCCCCGTGCATTTCGCGCCTGCATACGGAGCAGTACCGGTCGGTTTCCTGCATGTAATTCAGCTCGCAGCGCGGGCATTTCACAAGAGCCATGAAACAACCTCCTAAGGTTTCCTTCAGCTTTATCAAAATCCGCTTACGGCCTTTTGAACGTGCAATAGTATACCCCTTGCCTCCCATTGCACGCAAGGCCAAAACGCGCCGCAGCGCCGAATTTTTTCCGCGCCCTTTTGGCAAAAAGAAGAGTTTTTCGCGGACGGCGCATGGGGAAAAATTCCTCCTGCAGTTGACAAGCCCGCTCCAAATCGTTATACTTTAATTGTAAATGCGGCAGGTTTCCTTTTCTTTTCTCATTTCTCCCCTTAAAAGGTGCCTTTTATGTGTTTTGGTTCTTGTCTCTACTTTTTACGCCTTCATTTTAAACCTGAGCATTCTGGCCAAGCCTTGCGCTTGGCCTTTTTATGCCCTTTGGCTCAAAAAAGAAGGTGCTCGATCAGGATCTTGCAGCCCAAAAAGCACAGCACCAGGCCGCCGGCCAGCATCGCTCGCCGCTGAAAGACCTGGCCAAGCCGCTTGCCCAGCATCACCCCGACGGCACAGAGCGCGAAGGTCACCAGGCCGATGCAGGCGGAGGCCTGCCAAATATCGGCATCCACCAGCGCCAGGCTCACGCCGACGGCCAGCGCGTCGATGCTCGTGGCCACAGCTAAGATCAGCAGGCGCAGTGTCTGGGTCGGGTCTACGGAGTCCTCGGGTTCGTTCTTGATCGCGTCGTAGAGCATCTTGCCGCCGATGAGCAGGAGCAGAGCGAAGGCAATCCAGTGGTCAACCGCCGTGATGTAATGGCTCACCGTGCTACCGAAAAGGTAGCCGATCAACGGCATCAAAAACTGAAACCCGCCAAAAAACAGGCCGGTTTTCAGGGCGTGGCGCGGCAGCGGTTTGGGCAGGCAGATGCCAGTGGCGATGGAAACCGCGAAGGCGTCCATCGCAAGGCCCAAGCCGAGCAAGAGGGCCGAAAGCAAGGTCAAGTCCGACGCACCTCATTCAAAGCATAAAATCGCGTTTCATCTTAGCAGGAAAAGAGAGCCTTGGCAAGCTGTTTTTTCATTGGTGATTGGTGATTGCAGCGGATTGCTCCCTATGGTATCCTACCGTTGAATACGGCGCGCGAAGAAGCTTGCGCGCACAATTAAAGGAGGCCTTTCCATGTTCGCTTTTCAGGCTTTTGAGCAAAAAGTCGGCCGGAATGACGTCGAGATTTGCCTGCTCGGTCCCTCCAGTCAGTTCCAAATCGCCCCTGGGCATGGTTTTAAGCTCTTTTCGGCCGTGTTCAAGGGCCGCGAATTCATCATGCCCACCAGGGACGTGCTCGCCCACGGCGCGGGCAGCGGCGTGCCCATCCTTTTCCCCTTCCCCAACCGCACGAAGGACTGCAACTACAGCTTCGGCGGGCATGACTGCACCATCATGGTCGGTGGCGAAACGGTTTTTTTGCACGGCATCGTGGGCGGCGAAAGCTATGAATACAGCTACGGCGCGGACGAGAACTCGGCTTGGTGCAAGGGCATCCTTACGATCGACTCCGGCAAGGAGTATTTTGCGAGCTACCCCTTCCCCTGCACTCTGACGCTGACCTATACCTTAAGCGCGGAGGGACTGCGCCTTGAGTACGAGGTCAAAAACGACGGCGCGGAGGCCCTGCCCTACGGCTTCGCCATCCACCCCTATTTTAACAAGTTCGGCTCCCCCGAGGATGTGACCTTGACCGTCCCCGTGGACGAAATCTACGAATCCGAAAAGCAAATGCCGACCGGCAAGCTGCTGCCGGTAGAGGGCATGTTCGATCTGCGCCAGCCTTCGCCCCTGAGCGAGCTTGCCATCGACCATGTTTACCATGGCTTAAACAGCCAAAAGGAGGCCGTGATCAGCTATAAGAAGCTGGGTATGAACCTCGGCCTGCGCGCCAGCGATGAGTTTGTGAACATGGTCGTCTTTACGCCGAGCATGATTTCTGGCTTCTGCCTCGAAAACCAGACCAACGCCACGGATTACCTCAATCTTTACGCCCAGGGGAACGAAAACTCCCAGATCCAAATCGTGGGGCCAGGCGAAAAGCGCGGCGGCTGGATTCAGGCGCGCATCTTCTAGCTCCGCACCTTTTTATCCCCTTTGCAGGGAAGCGCGGCCGTTCCGTATGGGACGAATTGCGCTTCCCTGCCTTATCTGTTTTAGCTTCTGTCGAATCTCCTTAAAGAATTTATCGGAAAAGCACTTATTTTGGCTTGCGTCCTGCCCCGTCAAATGTTATTCTATATGAAGAAAATGCATTTTGCATGATTTCGCTCAAAACGGAGGCGAAGAAGGCGTTGGAAAGCACCGGGCAGAAAAGACAGGGCAGGCAGGAAGAACTGCTTCCTCCCTTAAATATGCGCACGGCCACATTGGACTGGCACCAAATCCGCTATTGGAGCGCCCTTGACGAGCAGAGCGAAGAAAAGTGGGATCAAATCCCGGGCTTGATGCCCGAAAATCCCGCCCCGCCCGCCGCAAGCACCGGCCCTGAAGCATATGCCTACGACGATCAGGGCGAGGAATACGACTACCCTGAGCAGCCGCGGCGCCGCTTCCCGCTTTGGATCGTTCTGGCCCTCGTCTTGGTCGCAGGCGGCTACTTTTTCGTGACCCAGATCCTGCCTGGCATGAGCGAGCAGCCTATTGAGGCCACCCAAGGCGTCATGGTCAAGGTTGGCTCCCGTGAGATCGGGATCGCCGCGACCCAGGCTGGTGTGGAAGCGCATATCGCCGAGCTGCGCGAGGCTGCCTCCGCGGCAAACGGCGGCGTCGAAGTCGTCGTGAGTCCCAATGTCAGCTTTGAATCCATCACGACGGGCAAAAAATACATCGCATCCGACGATTCCATCGCGGCGCTGCTCAACCGGCACCTAAGCTTCGTTCCGGTGGCCACGCCGGAACCCAGCCCTTCGCCCGAACCCAGTGAAACCCCGGCCGAAACCCCGAATCCAGACGAAAGCGAGTCGCCGGGCGAATCCCCGAGCGCCACGCCGGCCACGACCTGAGCGGTTAGCAAAGACGAACAGCCCCCGGCCGGCAAACGGTCGGGGGCTGCTTTTTATACGATACGGGGCCGGTACGGGGCAAGAAGAAACCGGGCATAGGCCATGAATTCGGCGAGCCGCACAAGATTGAGGAAACCCCTTGGCCAGAAAGGTGAATGCAATGGCAGGGTGGCCCACAGAACTATTTCCGTAGCGCCTTTAATCAAAAAAAGAAGAAGTTCGCTCGCTTGATGCCTCATGAAATGTGATTTCTAAGCATTTTTTTAGTGCTCTCCCCGCACAAGCGGGGGTGTTCCCTGGTTCCCGAAGCACGGAAAGAACATGGACACGCTCTCCCCGCACAAGCGGGGGTGTTCCTGTCATCGTGCGCACGGCGGTATTGTTCACGGTGCTCTCCCCGCACAAGCGGGGGTGTTCCCGATCGTGCAAGGGTTGATCGACAGTATACCCTGCTCTCCCCGCACAAGCGGGGGTGTTCCTCACGCAACCCCGCGACCTACTGGCTCAAAGACGCTCTCCTCGCACAAGCGGGGGTGTTCCCGTGGGCGCGGTCAGACCTAACGCCCTCTGCATGCTCTCCCCGCACAAGCGGGGGTGTTCCCTGGACGACCTTTCCGACGACGAGGTGCGTGACGCTCTCCCCGCACAAGCGGGGGTGTTCCCGATACCATCTTCGAGCCTGTCCTCTTCGCATTGCTCTCCCCGCACAAGCGGGGGTGTTCCTCACACCGCCGCTCACGGCGACGTACTGCGTTCGCTCTCCCCGCACAAGCGGGGGTGTTCCTTCAGACTGTTATCGGTATGCCGAAGATGTCTTGCTCTCCCCGCACAAGCGGGGGTGTTCCTAAATAGGGGCGGCAGGCTGTTGCGGGTAGCCCGCTCTCCCCGCACAAGCGGGGGTGTTCCTAGTTCGCACTCAAGCATCTTGCCCGCCTTGATGCTCTCCCCGCACAAGCGGGGGTGTTCCCAGCACCAAGAGCCTCAAAGGCATCTGGTCTCAGCTCTCCCCGCACAAGCGGGGGTGTTCCCGCTTGGCAGACGCAGAGGCCGCCGTCATTGCAGCTCTCCCCGCACAAGCGGGGGTGTTCCCCACAATGTGTCGGGGTCGGCTATGTACCTCCGGCTCTCCCCGCACAAGCGGGGGTGTTCCTGTCGGCGGAGACGGCTACGACATTAAAGAAGGGCTCTCCCCGCACAAGCGGGGGTGTTCCCTTAACGACGGGCCCTGGCTGAACGTAGAAGAAGCTCTCCCCGCACAAGCGGGGGTGTTCCCAGCGGATCGCCCGAACCGCCCGCGAGGGACGAGCTCTCCCCGCACAAGCGGGGGTGTTCCCGCGCACTTCGGGGTGCCCCCGGAAATCCTGGGGCTCTCCCCGCACAAGCGGGGGTGTTCCTGAAGTACTCCAGCGATTTATTAGCGCCGATGCGCTCTCCCCGCACAAGCGGGGGTGTTCCTGCTGGGTGTTCTTCATGATGGCATAGAAGATGGCTCTCCCCGCACAAGCGGGGGTGTTCCTGGTGGGCGCCTTCTGCGACGCAGGATAGACAGCTCTCCCCGCACGAGCGGCGGTGTTCCTGGCTGAATCAAGGCAAAAACGAACAAAGCTGAGCTCTCCCCGCCACGGGCGGGGATATTCCCACTCTAAAGGGCGGCGTTGGCATAATGGTCAAACTCCCTCCACACGAGCGGAGGTGCCCTTTTGCTCTGCAAAAAGAGGAGTTTGACTAAGGGCTTGCGCGATGCAAAAGCTCCTTTATAAGCTTGCTTCGGGCTCGCTTAACGCGATAAAGGAAGTGCTCTAACGACGGATCTCTCCCTTTATCGCGTTTTTCAAGCCCAAATTCAGCCAATACTCTGGCCGCTTGCGGGATTTCCATCATCGCCATCGCCCAAATAGTATGATCCCGGCGGGCATGCCAATCCTTAAGCGAGGCATTCGCCCCCGCAACTGCTCCTCAGACAGCGATCGGATGGCGATATTCCGCGTATATTCCTCTGAAATTAACCTGGCCAGTCCGCCCCGGCCAAATGGCCTTCACGCCCTGCCATTTGGCCGGGCAAATATCGTTGCTGAACGGTCGCCGATCATCACGGCCTGTTCCGGCTCGCAACCGGCCCGCAAAAGCACCCGGCGGTGAATTCCGAGGCCGGTCTCCGAGGAGAAAACGGCCACATCAAGGAGCGCTCCAGCCCAAAACGGGCAGGCTGCTGGCTTGCGCCGGTGCCTTTGCGGGCGATGACGCGTGCACGATCTCAAACACTAAAATCGCTTGGGGGTATGGCATGATGCGTCCTTTACGGCCTAGGTTTTTTAGTCTGTTTCCAGCGCGCGCTCAAGCTTGCGCTTCATGCGCTGAAGCGCATTATCGATTGACTTGACGTGGCGGCCAAGGTCGCGGGCGATTTCCTGATAGCTTTTGCCGTCTAAATAGGCGGTGAGCACCTTCTGCTCAAGCTCTGAAAGCACGGTCTGGATCCGCCCCTCGATGCTGGAATACTCCTCGCGGCTGATGAGCAGATCCTCCGGGCTGATGACGCGTCCCTCGGCGAGGACGTCGAGCAGGGTACGCTCGGATTCCTCCTCGTAAATGGGTCGGTTGAGGGAAATGTAAGAATTTAGGGGGATGTGCTTCTGACGCGTCGCGGTCTTGATGGCCGTGATGATCTGCCTGGTGATGCAAAGCTCCGCAAAGGCGCGGAAGGAACTCAACTTTTCGCTCTTAAAGTCGCGAATCGCCTTAAAGAGGCCGATCATCCCCTCCTGCACGATGTCTTCATGGTCTGCTCCGATGAGAAAGTAGCTGCGGGCTTTGGAGCGCACGAAGTTCTTGTATTTTTCGAGCAGAAAGTCAAGGGCCTCACTGTCGCCCGTGCAGGCGATGGCGACGATCTCTTCATCTGCCTGGCCGGCAAAACGGCCAGCTGGCTCCAGCGCCCTCGTTTCCCTTTCGGCGCGCGGCGCCTGGGCGGGCGAAGCTTCGTCTAGCCCGTCGGGTTCGTCCCAAAGGCCTTGGCCCTCGGTTTCGATCTCGAAATCACGGTCTTTTTCGGTCATTCGCCGCGCCGCATCCTTTCTAAACGCTCTTTTTGCGCATCGGTGAGCCTGTCTTCAAAGGTCATGGGCCTGTGCGTGCCGCCGCCATGCCGCTCGCGCCCCGCGCCCCGCATGGCAAGCACCTCGCGGCGAAGCTCCGCCGCAGGCAGGCGGGTGGCCCCGCGAGAGAGCACAACGGACTGTTCCAGCGCATCGTTCGTGGCCACGCGCACATCGCCCCTGGCGAACTTTGGAAGGCCTTCGAGGAAGCGGTCCACGGTGCGCTCGATGTAGTGATCCGCAGTTTCGTGCTGCTTGGTGTAGACCACGCGGATGCCGAACTGCTCTTCGAGCGTCACGAACTTTTTATCGCTGCCATAGCCATCAAAGACCAGGATGACCTCAGCACCCGAAAAGCCTGCATAATCGGCCAGCATGTGGATGAGCCGATCCCTGGACTGGGCGAGATCCACCGTTTTGGCGAACTCCGGCCAGGCGCCTATGATGTTGTAGCCATCAACGATTAGGAGCACCGCTTTTTTGCCGCCTCATACAGCAAAATGCCGGCCGCGACCGAGGCGTTGAGCGACGAAAGCCGGCCGCGCAAGGGGATGCTCAAAGCGCCGTCGCAGCGCTCCTTCACGAGCCTGGAAAGCCCCTCGCCCTCCGCGCCGACCACCAGGCAGATCGCACCCGAAAGCTTGGCCTGCTCGATGGGTTCGCCCTGAACATCGGCCGCGTAGACGAATACGCCCTTTTGCTTGATCTCTTCTATCGCGCGGGCGAGGTTTTTGACCTTGGCCACCTTGAGCCACTCCGCGGCGCCTGCCGAAGCCTTTACCGCTGCGGGCGTCAGGCCCACCGAGCGCCTTTCGGGCAAGATCACGCCATGCGCGCCCATGCACTCGCAGGAGCGGATGATGGCGCCGAGGTTGTGCGGGTCGGTAATGCCGTCGAGCGCCACGAAAAAGGGAGATTCGCCCCTTTTCGTGGCCAGGGCGAAAAGATCATTCAGTTCAGCATAGGGAAACATCGGCACTTGGGCCGCGATGCCCTGGTGCCCTAGCGCGATTTCGTCGAGCCTGCGGCGGTCAACCTCCGAAACCGGAATGCGCCGTTCGCGCGCGAGGCTCAACAGCTCACGCATCGAGCCCGAAAGGTCGCCCTTGGCCACGAAGATCTTGTCGATCTGGCTGCCTGCCTTGAGCGCCTCCCTAATCGGGTTGCGGCCGATCAGCATATTTTCGGGCGGCTCCGCGGGCGCCGCCTCAACGGAATGCGTGGGGTGAGCGGGGCGGAGGCCTTCTTGCGGGCGCTGCCGCCCCACCGGCGCGCGTTGGAGCCGGTTGGCCTCTGGCCTGGGTCTGCCGCCCTGCCTTGGGCGGTCGCCGTCATTTCGCCGCATCGAAACCCCTCCTTTTTGCCGCCTTTTCGCGGACTTCTTCTGCTCTGCCGCAGGATCTAGCGCCCTCTGGGCAAGGGCCGCGCAGGCAGCCCGGGCCCGCGTTTTCAAAGACCGTGGGCGCCAAGGGGGCGACCAAATCGAGCATCGCCCAGGCAAGCGCGTTGATCTCCCACTGCGCCCTGAAGCAGCAGCGCAGGGAAAAGAAGTGCAAAAGCTCCCTTGCGTTCATCGTCATGGTGATTCTGGTGGCCGCGGCCTGAGGCAACACAAAGCGCGCATCCTCGGCGCTGTTTTCGCCCAACAAAGCGGCCCATTCGCCATACCATTCCTGCATTTTTTGCATTTGGGCGCCGAAGCGCCCGATGGCTTCTGAGCCCAGGGCCTCAATTCGGGGCGGCAGAACATAATCAAAGCCCTTTTGCGAAAAATCCACATAGCGCTGGGACTGCACGCTGAAGCTCGCCACGCGGTGGCGGGTGATCTGCGCGAGCAGGGCGCGCGACACGCCCTCGACGGCAAAACTAAAGCTCGCGTGCTCGATCACCGACTGGTGACCGCTGGCCATGATGCCCCGGATATAGGCCGCATTGTCGTTTTTCTCTGATGCGCGGCGCAGGCCCGCGATGTCGGCCGCGGAATAGCAGGTGCGCGCCGCAAGGGCGATCCACTTTTCGGGCTCCGGCGTATGGGCGATCAATTCCAGCTTAAAGCGAGCCCTGGGCATTGCTCGGCCCCCCTTCCAAGATCAGGCGCATGATTTCATTAAGCCTTTCACCCTCGCCGCTCAAATACAGGCAGCCGATCAGGGCCTCAAGCCCCGTCGCCCGCGCGTAATCGGCAGGGTCAGCATTCTTTGGCGGCCTGGAGTGCGCATTGCGCCCCCTGCGCACCAAATCCTTCTCGTCTTGGCTGAGCAGGCCGTCGATTGCCTGCAACGCACGGGACTGCGCCGCGCAGTTGACGATTGCGCTGGCCTCCTTATGGAGCTGGTTCACATTCTTTTTCCCGCCCCGAACGAGGGCGCCGCGCACGAAGAGATCGTATACCGTGTCGCCCACATAGGCAAGCTGCAAGGCGTTGTATTGCAGGGCTTCCTTCTTGCTCAAAGGGCCCGGAAACAGGCTGAAAGTATGCAAAGAATAACCCCCGGAAAGCGATTTGAATCTAAAAGGGAGTATACCATACTATGCGCCGGGATGTAAACCCGAGCTTTCCGCCGCGGCGGGCGCTTGCGAAGGAGCCGAAACCACGCTATGCTATGGAATATGGAAGAAAGCTGGTTAAAAGGAGGAGCGACCATGGAAAGGGTGACCATCAAGGTGGGCGGCATGATGTGCGAGCACTGCAAATCCACCGTTAAACTGGCGATTCTGGGTGTGCCCGGCGTAAAGAGGGCCTCGGTCAGCCTGCTGTTTAAGCGCGCTAAGGTCGATTTTGACTCGGAAGCGACGAATTTAGACGCCCTGCGGGAGGCCATCGCGGCCACCGGTTATGAAGCGCTGCCCTAGGCCCCAAAAAAAGCGGGCGGACGCCTTCAAAATGGAAGGCGTCCGCCCGCTTTTTTTGGGGCAATGCTTAGCCTAGCGCCACATCCAAAATCATCATGATGAGGAAGCCCCCCATCACCCCGGCGGTGCCGAGCACATCCCCGTGCTCACTGCCGCGCGCCTCAGGGATCAGCTCCTCGACCACCACATACATCATCGCGCCCGCGGCGAACGAGAGGAGCCAGGGCATGAACTGCCCAACGAGAGAAACGCTCAGCACCGTGAGCATCCCAAAGACCGGCTCCACGGCGCCGGAAACGATACCCATCAAAAAGGCTTTGCCAAGGGGCATCCCCTCCTGGCGAAGGGGCAGGGAAACCGCGGCGCCCTCGGGGAAGTTTTGGATGCCGATGCCCAGCGCGAGCGCCACGGCCGAAGCATAGAGAGCGGCGCTGCCCTGATGCTGGGCCGCCAGCGCGAAGGCCAGGCCCACCGCCATGCCCTCAGGGATGTTGTGCAGCGTCAGCGCGGAGATCAGCAGCGTGGTGCGCTTCTGGCGCGAACTTGGGCCCTCGAAGGTATTTGAAACCGCATGTAGATGCGGGATGAGCCGGTCGAGCCCAAAGAGGAAGACCGCGCCCAGCACGAACCCGCCGGCGGCCGGAATCCAGCCCGGCATGCCCGCCGCCTCCGCTTCCTCGATGGCGGGAAGGAGCAGGCTCCAAATTGAGGCCGCAATCATCACGCCCGCGGCGAACCCCAAAAAGACCCTTTGCATCCGGCTAGATTTCGCGCCCTTGAATAAAAAGACCATGCCTGAACCAAGGGAGGTCATCAAAAAGATAAATCCCGTTCCCCCGGCGGCCCAAAGCAGCGCTTGACGCATGCGCATAAATCCCCCTTTGCTCTCATTTACCCCTAATATACCATCGCCCGGCCCTTTTTGACACTGGAGCAGCCGTGAAAATTTCTTGCCATCGCTCCCCGCCCAGCGGGCAGAACCAAAGAAGGGCCTTTTTCCTTTGGGTGACCCGCCATCACCACCAGCGAGGGGGCAACCCCCTCGCGCTCCCCCTGAGGCAGGCCGCAAGCTCCCCTTGCCTCGCGAAACGCCGCCGGGTCACAAGGAAACTCGACGGGCACGGCGTTCCTCTGGCGGCATTGGCAGGCAGGGCAGGGTTTGTCGCTCGAGGCCGCGGCTACGACCCCCGCGCCGCAGCGCGGCATTGGCCTCCCCCGCCCCCTGCAGGGCCTTCAGGCCCGTAAGGGGGTGCGGGGAGGGCGATTTCGGTTCCCCAGCCCCGACCCGCCCTCGCCACCTCCGCGCTCGCTGCGCTCCTCGTAAGTGGCAGCGAAACAATTCACGCTTTCCTTGCCCCGCCCACGGCGTCTCTCTTCCTCAACTAGCCGGCCAAGTAAGCCCTGGCATAGGGGCAGGCCGCGATGCACTTTCCGCAGAGGGTGATTGCCTCGCCGAGCCTTTCTTTGGCCAGGGCCCGCGCATATTCGCGACAGCGGAAGACATCCACAAGCCCTTTCCGCTCCAGGCACCTTTGCCAGTTTTCACCCAAAATCGCGCCCGCCGGGCAGCCAGCTTGGCAGGCGGCGCACTCTCCGCAGAGCGAAACGTCGCTGGGCTTCGCGCAGTCGAGCGGCGCGTCGGTCAAGATGGAGCTTAGGCGCAGCGCCGGGCCGAATTCCCTGGTCACGAGCAGGGCGCTCTTGCCGATCCAGCCCAGTCCGGCACGGGTCGCGACGGTCTTATGCGGCATCTCGCTGCGGTAATCCTCGCTTTCGACGACCCTCTCCACGGTCTGCGCGAAGGCTTTGTTGCCCTTTTCGCGCAAAAAGGCCTCGCCCGCAAGGGCAAGGCCGTCCAGCTCCGCGTTCAGCGCATGGTACGCTTCGAAATAATCGCGCTTCGGGCCGCCTTCGATGCCGCGCAAAACCCCCTTAGGCAGCGGCAGCGCAAGGGCCACGCCAAAGGGGTAGCTTTGGGCGAACTCCCGCAGGTCGGCAAAGCCGACGAGCTTCGCACCGCGCCCCTGTAAAAAGCTGCGCAGCTCTTCCATGCCCTCACATCCTCTCTGGCGCCTGGATGCCGATGAGCGAAAGCGAAAGGCGCAAAACCGCCTGCGCGGCCCGCGTCAGCCTCAGCCTAGCCGCGCTGACGCCCGCGCTTTCGCCCAAGATTTGGTGTTCGTAATAAAAGCGATTGTAGGCCTGCGCCAATTCGACCGAAAAGCGCGCGACGAGATAGGGCTCGTTGCGCTGGCAAGCTTCGCGCAGCACCTGGGGAAAGCGCTCAAGCGCGCGCAACACGGCCAAGGCCTGCGGGTTGTTGAGCCCCTCGTAATCGGGCACCTGCGGAACCCCTTCGCCCCGGCGCAGAACCGAGCAGCAGCGCGCGTGGCTGTATTGCACGTAGGGGCCGGTTTCGCCGTCGAAGTTCAGCACGCGATCCCAATAAAAGTCGATGTCTTTGATGCGCGAATTGAACAGATCGAAGAAGATCACCGCACCGATGCCCACCTGCCTGGCCACCTCGTCCTTGCCCTCCAGCTCCGGGCTCTTTTCTTCCATGATGGCGCGGGCCTTTTCGACCGCCTTTTCGAGCACATCTTCCAAATAGACCACATTGCCCTTGCGGGTGGAAAGGGTTTCGCCCTCGTAAGAGATCATGCCGAAGGAAACGTGCTCCATGTCGGCGGCCCAATCATAGCCCATCTTTTCGATGGTCTTAAAGACCTGCCGAAAGTGCAGATCCTGCTGATAGGCCACGACGTAAAGGCTCTTGGCAAAATCATAATTGTCTTTACGATAGAGCGCCGCCGCGATGTCGCGCGTGGCGTAGAGCGTGGCGCCATCCTTCTTCAGAATGATGCAGGGCGGCATCTTTTCGGCCTCCAAATCGACCACATAGGCCCCTTGGGACTCAACCAGCAGGCCCTTTTGGCGCAATTCATCCACAACCCTGCCCATCTTGTCGTTATAGAAGCTTTCGCCCGCGTAGGAGTCAAAGCTGACGCCCAGGGTTTCATAGACCCTTGCCGCGTCCTTAAGGGTCAGCTCCTTGAACCAGGCAAAAATCTCAAGGGCCTGCGCGTCGCCCTCCTCGATCTTCTTAAACCAAAAGCGCCCCTCGTCCTCGAGGGACTTGTCGTTTTCGACCTCCTCGTGGAAGCGCACATAGAGGGCCATCAGGGCCTTAACCCCGCCTTCTTCGACCATTTCCCTGCTGCCCCACTTCAAATAGGCCGCAATCATTCGGCCAAACTGGGTGCCCCAGTCGCCCAAGTGGTTGATGCCCACGCTTTTGTAGCCCAGGTGGTTATAAAGATTCTTGAGCGCGTTGCCGATCATCGTCGTGGAAAGGTGGCCGATATGGAAGCGCTTGGCGATGTTGATGGAAGAATAGTCGATGCAGACCACGCGGCCCTGGCCCTCGCCGGAAGCGCCGTATTTCTCGCCCTTTTGCAGCACCTCATCCAGCACCGCCGCCGCAAAGGCCGCCTGGTTGAGGAAGAAGTTCAAATAGCCGCCGGCGCATTCGAGCTTTGCGATGTACTCGTCCGCCGCAAAGCCCTCGGCAAGGGTCTGGGCGATTTTAGGCGGCGCGGCGCGCAGCGCCTTTGAGAGCTTGAAGCAGGGGAAGGCGTAATCGCCCAGTGAGGGATCCGGTGGGGTTTCCAAAAAGCCCTCAAGCCCCTCGATCTCCATGCCATAAGCGCCTTGAATGCGCGAAAACAGCTTTTGGGCGATGTGCGCGGGGTAATCCACAAAAACCACTCCTATTTCTCGCTTTTCTTCCCGCCATCATAGCACAGTTCCCCTTCAATGAAAAGCTTTTGGCGCGCCGCGCCCAAATATGCTATACTTGAAGTGAAACGAACACGATTGGAGGCTGGCACCATGGCGCACGTCCTGTTGAGCAACGACGATGGCATCCATGCCGAGGGCATCATCGCCCTATATGAGGCTTTGCGCAAAAAACACCGCGTCACCGTGGTCGCCCCCAGCGAGCAGCGCAGCGCCGCCGGCCACGGCATTACCGTAAGCGGCAGCCTAAGGGTGGAAAAGGCCGGCATCGGCTACGCGGTCAGCGGCAGCCCGGCCGATTGCGTTCTGCTGGGCTTGTGCAAGATCGCCCCCGAAGCCGAGATCGTGGTTTCCGGCATGAACGCTGGCCCGAATGTGGGCGGAGACACGCACTATTCCGGCACGGTTTCAGCCGCGATGGAAGGGGTCTTTCAGGGGCGGCCCGCGCTCGCCTTTTCGGTGCGCACCAGGGGGAACTTTCACAACAGCGCCTACTGCGGCGAGGTTTCGGCCGAAATCTTCGAGGCCTTTCTGCAAGATCCGCTGCCCCTTGGCTGCCTGCTCAACGTGAACCTGCCCAATCTGCAGCAGGGCGACAGGCCGCAAATTGCCGTGGCGCCGCTGGGCCTGCAGCACTACAACCAGGACTTTACTTCGCCTGCCGAGAACGAGTACCGTTACGGCCCGTTCCTCAATGAATTCCCCGGCACGGGCTCCGACGGCGACGAAATGCGCGCGGGCAAGATCGTCCTGACCCCTCTGCACTGGGATATGACCGCCCACGCCCAGCTCGGCGCGGCCGCGCGCATCGCCAAGAGCCTCCGCCCTTGATGAACGGGCCAGAAAAGGCTATAATGGGGCCTAGCGTTTAAAGCAGATAGGAGGGATGCGCATTGGAACACAGGCAGGAGCTGCTCGCGCGCATCAACCAAACGGGCCGCAAGCTCTCAAAGGGCCAAAAGCGCATCGCCGAATACATCGTAAACCATTACGACAAGGCCGCCTTCATGACCGCCGCGCGGCTTGGGCAAAAGGTAGAGGTCAGCGAATCCACTGTGGTGCGCTTCGCCATCGCCCTGGGCTACGACGGCTACCCCACGCTGCAAAAGGCCTTGCAGGAGATGATCCGCAACCGCCTCACCGCAGTGCAGCGGGTGGAAATGACCGGCGACCTTTCAGAGATCGCCGCGCTTTCGACGGTTCTGCGAGCCGATATGCAAAATATCCGCCAGACCATCGAAGATGTGGACGAGCAGATTTTTTTGCAGTCCATCGAGGCGATTTCCTCGGCCAAAAGGGTCTATCTCGTGGGCGTGCGCTCCTCGGGGCCGCTAGCGCAGTTCCTGGGCTATTACATGAACTTCATCCACAGAGATGTTTCGGTCATCACCTCCGGCGTTTCGGACGTAATGGAGCAGATCGCGCGCGTGGGGGGAGGCGATTTATTGATCGCCATCTCCTTTCCGCGCTACTCGCGCAGAACCATCGACGCGATGGTCTATGCGCGCGAGCAGGGCGCGCGGGTTTTGGCCATCACGGATACGCCCCTCTCCCCCCTTGGCCAGCTCAGCGACTTATGCCTGACCGCGCGGAGCGACATGGCTTCCTTCGTCGATTCGCTCGTAGCGCCGCTGAGCCTCATCAACGCGCTGATCGTTGCGCTTTCGATTCGCCACAAGGGCGAGGTTTCTGCCTATTTTTCAAAAATGGAATCCCTTTGGGAAAAGAACCAAGTCTACATTGGGAAGGATAGTTAAATGCGGATCGCGATCATCGGCGGGGGCGCGGCCGGGCTCATGGCGGGCATAAAGGCGGCGGAAGCGGGCGCCAACGTGACCTTGTTCGAGGGCAACGAGAAGCTCGGCAAAAAGGTCTACATCACGGGCAAGGGCCGCTGCAACCTGACCAACGCCAAGATCGGGGACGAGTTCTTTAAGGGCTTTGCGCACAACGGCAAGTTCATGCACAGCGCCATGCACTTTTTTTCGAACCTGCAGATGATGGATCTCCTCGAGGGCCTTGGGGTTCCCCTGAACGTCGAGCGCGGGGACCGGGTCTTTCCCGTTTCGAACAAGGCCAGCGACGTAAGCCGCGCGCTCGAAGGCAGGCTGCGCGCCCTGGGCGTGGAAATCCGCCTGAATGCGAGGGTCGAAGCGATCAAAAGGGCTGAAAGCGGCTTTCACCTTTCCGCGAACGGCCGGGAAGAGCTTTTTTCGCGCGTCATCCTCTGCACCGGCGGGCTTTCTTACCCGGCCACGGGTTCGGACGGTTTCGGCCTTCAGCTTGCCCGGGGGCTGGGGCACGAAATCACCGATTTAAAGCCCTCGCTCATCCCCATCCTCACCAAGGAGGATTGGCCCAGGGCCTTAAGCGGCCTTTCGCTTAAAAACGTGGAGTTCAGCGCCAAACAAGGCAAGAAGCTGCTATTTAAAGAGCTTGGCGAGATGCTCTTTACGCACTTTGGGCTATCGGGCCCGCTGGTGCTTTCGGCCTCCGCCCACCTGGTCGAAGGGCCGCTGGATGAACTTCATTTGCTCATAGACCTAAAGCCGGGCCTTAGCCACGAGCAGCTCGACGCCAGGCTCCTGCGCGAGCTCGCGGCCGAACCCCGCAGGCAAATGGCCAACCTCATGGGCGCGCTCGCGCCCAAATCCATGGCACCCGTACTGCTGGCGCAAGCCGCCATCCCAGATGGCACCATCGCTTCGCAGCTCACCCGCGCCCAAAGGGGCGATTTGGCCGGCGCCTTAAAGGCGCTGCCTTTGCACGCCGCGGGCTTTCGCCCGATTGACGAGGCCATCATCACGCGCGGCGGGCTGAAGATTAAGCAGATCGACCCGAGCACCCTGCAATCCAAGCTGGTGCCCGGGCTGTATTTCGCGGGCGAAATGCTGGATGTGGACGGCTACACCGGCGGCTTCAACCTGCAGATTGCCTGGTCCACCGGCGCGCTGGCCGGGCATAGCGCTGCCAGCGCATAAAAAGGCGTAATTTGAAAGAGCAAAGGCGGTTTTTTCGTGCATATCGCAATCGACGGTCCAGCCGGGGCTGGAAAGTCCACCATAGCCAAGGCGCTGGCGAAGCGCCTTGGGCTGACCTATCTAGACACCGGCGCGATGTATCGCGCCGTTGGCCTGAAGGCGCTGCGCCTGGGGCTGGAGCTTTCGGACGGAGCCGCGCTTAAGGCCATGCTGCAGGGCACTATCTTGCGCGTGGAGCGCGGCAAAAACGGCCTGGATCAACGCCTTTTCTTGGATGGCGAAGATGTGGGCTCAGCGATTCGCAGCCGCGAGGTTTCGCTGGCCGCCTCCGCGGTTTCGGCGCAGCGCGTCGTGCGCGAATGGCTCGTGGCCATGCAGCAGGAAATCGCAAAGGGCCAAAACATCGTGATGGACGGCCGCGATATAGGCACCAAGGTGCTGCCACAGGCCGAGTTCAAGTTCTTCTTGACCGCGGACGACGGCATCAGAGCCGCGCGCCGCCATTTGGAGCTGCGCGAAAAGGGCGAAAACATCGCGCTAGAAACGGTTTTGAGCGAGCTTCGCCGCCGCGACCTGCAGGATAGCACCAGGGCGGAGTCCCCCCTCGTCCGCGCGGAGGGCGCCACGGTGGTCGATAGTGGCGATTTGACCATCGACGAGGTTGTGGAACTCCTCCTCGCCCTCATGGGGCGGCGATGATGTTTTACGCAGTCTTTCGCGAGCTTGCGGCCTTCCTCACCTTCTTTTGGACCCGGCTTCGCCGCGCGGGGTGCGAAAACATCCCCCAAAAGGGCGGGGCGGTGCTGGTCTGCAACCATCTTTCGGTTTGGGATATGATCACGGTTTCCTGCTTGACGCGGCGGCATATCGTCTACGTGGGCAAAAAGGAGATCGGCCGGAACCCCTTCGGGCGTTTTTTCGCAACCGCGGCCGGAGCAATCCTGATCGATCGCCAAAACCCCGGCGTTTCCGCCCTTAAAGAGATGATCGCGGCCGTGCAGGCGGGTAGTCTGCTCCTGATCTTCCCCGAGGGCACGCGCAACCTGCAGCCAGAATCGGTCGATCTGCTTCCCCTGCATTCCGGCGCGGCCATGGTCGCCCTGCGCGCTGGCGTGCCGGTTCTGCCCTTGTGGATCTCGGGGCATTACGAGCCGCTTCACGGCCTGCGGATCCGCTGCGGTCAGGCCGTCGCCTTCGCGGGCGTTGAAGGCGTGCGCAAGCGCGATATCGACCTTGCGGAGGCGCAAATCCGCGAAGCGCTGCTCGCGCTGCGCCAAACCTCGTTTCTTAACTGAATAATAACATTTCTTCTCCGCCAAAAAGGGCAAAAGGGCAGGAAATTTGGCGGGCCTATCGAATTCTTTAGGCAAGAAGCGTTTTTATAGGGAGCCGCAATGGAAATAACATGAAAATCGAGCTTTCTTTGCAGGCCGGCTTCTGCTATGGCGTTCGTCGTTCGGTCGATGGGCTGAACGAACTGTTGGCGGCGGGGCAGCGGCTTACGATGCTCGGCCCGCTCATCCACAATCCGCAGGTCGTCGATCGCTTCCTGCAAAGAGGCGCAAGGCTGGCCATGACTGCGGATGAAATTCAAGAGGGCATCGTGGTCGTCGCCTCCCACGGCACAAGCCCCTCCGTCTTGGCTGAGCTTGCGGCAAGGGGACTGGCCGTGGCCGACCTAAGCTGCCCTGACGTGGCGAAAGTCCACCAAAGGGCGGCGGAGCACGACGGGGCGCTGATCTTGGTCGGCGAAAGGGATCACCCCGAGCTTTTGGCCACCAGGGCCTGGGCGAAGGGCGAGGTTTTCTTCATCGAAAACGAATCGGCGGTCGAAAATCTGCCTGCCTCCCTCTCTTCCCCCCTGGTCTTGGCGCAAACCACCTTCATTCGGAGCCATTTCCTTCGCATCGTTGAAGCGCTCCGCGCAAGATACCCCGAAATCGAGGTCTTCGACTCCATTTGCCCCGCGACCAGCGCGCGCCAGCGCGCCGCGGCCGAGCTGGCAGCCAGGGTGGATCTCATGCTGGTGCTCGGCTCGCGCCAAAGCGCGAATACCCAGCGCCTGTTCGAAACCTCAAAGCGCCTTTGCGAGCGTTCTTACCTGATCGCTTCGCCGCAGGAGCTTGAGGGCATCCCCTTCCGCAGGGAAGACCATGTAGGAATCACAGCCGGCGCCTCCACGCCGGATGAGATCATCAAGGAGGTTGTAACCAGAATGAGCGAGCTTGACAAGAACCTGCCCAACCCGACCGACGAACCCGCAACGGAAGAAACCGCAGCCTTCGAGCAGCCCACAGCCCCGGCTTCGATCGAGGAAGTGGTCGCCGCCGAAGAAGACGCGGCCGGCAGCGACCCGGGCGCGGAGCCTGAATTTGCCGCGGCGTTTGAACAGACCATGGTTTCTATCCGCCCGGGCCTGACCGTGACCGGCACCGTGGTGCAGGTCACCGAAGGCGAGGTCTGCGTCAATATCGGGTACAAATCCGACGGGCTGATCCCCAGAGCCGAGCTGACCACTTCCGAGAATCCCTTGGAAGCCTACAAGATCGGCGATGAGATCGAGGTCGAGGTCGTGAAGGTGAACGACGGCGAGGGCAACGTGCTGCTTTCGCAAAAGAACATCGTCAACCGCAAAACCTGGGACAGCCTGGTAGAAAAGTTCGAAAACAACGAATACATCGAAGGCGTGGGCCAGAGCGTCGTCAAGGGCGGCCTTCTGGTCGATGTGCAGGGAATCCGCACCTTCGTGCCTGCCAGCCAGCTTTCCGAGCGCTATGTCGAAAAGATCGACCAGTTCATCGGCAAGGAACTGCGCCTGAAGGTCATCGAGGCGGATCGCCAAAAGCGCCGCCTGGTCGCCTCGCGCAAGGCGGTCTTGGCCGAAGAAAGCGCCGAAAAGAAGGCCGTAGCCTGGGAAAAGCTCGAGGTTGGCAAGGTCGTGCAGGGGGTTGTGCGCAGGCTGACCGACTTTGGCGCCTTCGTGGATCTGGGTGGCGTTGACGGTCTCATCCACATCACCGATCTTTCCTGGGGGCGCGTCAAGCACCCTTCCGTCATCGTCAAGCCCGGCGAAGAGCTTGAGGTGCTGATTCTAGCGCTTGACCGTGAGCGCGAACGCATCTCGCTGGGCCTGAAGCAGACCAAGCCAAAGCCCTGGGAAACCGCCACGGTCAATTACCCGGCCGGCTCCATCGTTGAAGGCAAGGTCGTGCGCATCGTGCCCTTTGGCGCCTTCGTCGAGCTGGAGCCAGGCCTTGACGGCCTGGTGCACATCTCGCAGGTGGCCGAAGAGCGCATCGCCAAGGTGGAAGATAGGCTCACCATCGGCGACACCGTGCGCGTGCGCGTGCTTGATGTCAACCCAGACACCAAGCGCATCTCCCTCTCGATTCGCCAGACCGATAGTTACGGCGAAGGCACCGAGCTGCCCGAGGGCGACGAAGGCCTTGAGTTTGCCGATCTTCCCCCTGAAGAGATTGAAGAAATTGAAGAGGTAGACGGCGCGGAAGAAGAAATCGCCGCCGCTGAAAGCGAAGAGGGCGAAGAAGAAGTCTAAACCCATCAAAAAGGCCCTGAAGCCAAGCTTCAGGGCCTTTTTTTGTTTGATCGGGCATGTTTCAAGCAGGCGGATCGCTTCAGCCACAGTTTGGCGGTATTCCTCGGGGCGGCAGTTCATTCCAGCGACCAATGCCAGCATTTCCTCCCTGAAAACCGCCTTCACGCCGATGACCTCGCTCTCTTGCAGGCGCGGCTTTTCCAACTTAAACTCTATCTTTAAGAAGCAAAGGTCGATAAGATGGTGCTCACGCTCCCAGACTACCCGGCCGATGAAGCCAAGCTCGTCTTCATTCGGGTTCAGGCCGATTTCCTCCCCGATTTCCCTCATCATCGCGGCCCTTGAGCCTTCCCCTGTCATGACGTGCCCCGTGTGGAATCCTAGCCGCCAGGCAGAAAGGCCTTGCCTAGCGCCCTTCTTTGCATCAGGAACCCGCCCCCGCGCGCTGGCCCATGGCGCGGTCTTCCCGCCCGGCTCGCCCTGCCTGTTTCAGGATGTCGAAGCACTCCGCCGTTAGTATTCCTCACTTTCTTCGAGCTTTTGCAGCACGGCCAGATAGTCCCGCGACTTGCCGCCAAAGCCTTCGGGGTTCACCGGGTAGTGCAGGTTATAAACATAGCCGCTTTCGCCGCAACGGCCCAGCGCATTTTCATCCAGATGCGCCTCGTCCATGCAGAGGTTCAGCACCTCAAGGCAGACCACTGCATGGCTTGCCCCCTCCGCAATGTCGCGCTCCCAGCGGAAACAGCATTCCAGATCGAGGAAGCATTCCTTGATGCGCGGGGCGTGAACGAGGCTGGCTGGCTCCGCCGTCAAGCCCGAAAGGGCGATTTCGTCGTCATCAAAGCCGTTGTTTCCGACTGTTTTATAGCATAGCGGGTAAACTTCAGCCGAAGGGAAGTTGAGAACCGCCTCGCCGCCCTCCTTCAGGGTTTGATAGAGGTGCCCCTTCTTATTAATGCTCGACAAAAGAACGTAAAAGCTCTTTTCGTCGCCATCGGAGCTGAAGCAGGCTCAGGATTGCAGGCAGGCGTTTGGCTTGCCGTTTGATTTGTAGGAACTGACGACGAAGAGTGGCGAAGGGATCGAGCAGACGAATTCCATCCACGAAAAACCGTAGTTTTGCCTTCCCGTCATCGAGGGCGGCATTTTTGCGTATTCCTTCTTCATTCCTTCTCCTCCCCTTTCGCTAAAAGGTCAAGCTCCATCTCGCAAACGGTAAAGGGCAGAGCGTCGTAGCGCTTCTTCGCGGTTTCCACGAAGCCGAAGGCCGCATACCAGTTTTTTAGGCCCTCGCTTTCATCGATGATGCCGATGCAAAGCTTTGCCGCGCCCAAGCTCCGCGCCCTTTGCGCGCAGGCATCGAGCAACATTTTCCCATAGCCCTTATGCCGCTTTTCGGGCAGAACGGCCAGGCGCGTAAGCTCGAAGGCGCCTTCTTCCTTAACTGGGAGGAGCGCCGCAAAGCCGACCGCGGCGCCTCGAAAGACCAGCGCAAGGCTCTGGCAATTCGGGGCGGAAAGCTGCTTTTCGAGCCTCTCGGCCGTGATGAACGCGGGATGCGAGGGGCAGTTTTGGGGCGTGAGCTGAAATGCATCTGCCACGGTTTGAAAGGCGCGGCGAACGATGCCCGCCGCAAGCTCGGCGTTGGGGCCTATCGGTAGGGAAACGAGCCTTGCGCGCTCGGGCAGGGCGATTTCGAACTCGAATTCGTGGGCGATCGGCAGCCCCTCCTCCCCCCAAAGGGGAATTTGCGGCTTGAGCGTGCGCGAAAGAGCAAGCGCGCGGATGTGCACGGCGCGCAGATCAAAACCGAAGCGCTGATAAAAGCGAATGGCGTGCAGATTATCGTTCGTGGTAACGAGCCAAACGCGGCCGCAGCCCCGTTCAGTCGCCCTTTTTAGCATTTCCTCGATCAGCGCGCTGCCGACGCCGCGGCCCTGCTTAAAGCTCTCTAGCGCCAGGATCTCGCACTCGCCGTTTTCGATGCGATAGAGAAGATAGCCGAGGAACTCCTCCCCATCGAGCACGGCCAGGCAGGGGTAATCGCGAACGTCGTAAAGCACGCCTCGCGTCGCGATCTTCTCGCCCCAGCTTTGAGCGATGCGCTCGTCGATCCGGCCGCGATAAGGCGCGGCATCCTCGATGCGAAGCATAGAGACCTCCTCTCTTTTGTGTATGGTTCGCCCAGCGCGCTAACGGCCTGCTTCGCCCTTGTGAAGGGTAGGTCACGGGCGCGCTCGGCTCCGATTCCCCCGCGTGCCCTCCCCTCCCCCCCCCAAGATGCAATTCAAGGCGCTGCGCAGCAATTGCGGCGGCGAAAGGGATTGGTAGGGCCTGTCAGCCGCCGGGATAGCGCTTGGCCATAACCAGACGACGAAAAAAGCGAAAACGCTAAAGTTTCCCTTCTTTTTTGCGTTTTTCGACCCAGCCAGGGATGTTGCGCTGCCTTTCCCTGGCGATGGCCAGCGCGCCTGGCTCCACATCCTGCGTGATGGTCGAGCCAGCCGCGATATAGGCTTCCTCGCCAACCGTGACCGGCGCGATGAGGTTGACGTTGCAGCCGATGAATGCGCGGTCGCCTACCCGGCTTCTAAGATGGGCCTTGCCGTCGTAGTTGCTGAAGACCACGCCGCAGCCCAGGTTGATCCCTTCGCCCAGGTCCGCGTCGCCCACGTAGGTCAGGTGGGAGATCTTCGTGCCCGCGCCGATCCGCGAGTTCTTGATCTCCACAAAGTCGCCGATGCGGCAGTTTGGGCCAATTTGGGCGCCCGGGCGCAGGTGGGCGTTGGGCCCGACGGTGGTGTTCGCCCCCACGTGCGCTTCGCGGAGCGTAGAACTTTCGACCCGCACGCCCTCTTCCAAAATCGAACCCTCGATGCGGCAATTTTGCAAAATCGTGCAGTTCGGGCCGATCTTCGTGCCCCTTTGCAGCAGGCAGCCGGGATGGATTACGCTATCCGCCCCGATCGTAACGCCAAAGTCGATGTAGGTATTCGATGGGTCGATGATCGTGACGCCGGCGCGCATCTGCGCTTCCAGAATGCGCCTTTGCATCACCTTCTGCGCCCGCGCAAGCTGCACCCTGTCGTTCACGCCCAGGGCGTCCTCCTCCGCGCAGAAAGCGGCGCGCACTTCATGGCCCATTTCGGTCAAAATCGGCACGAGATCGGTCAAATACAGCTCATTCTTGGGCGGATGGGGTTTTAGCCTCTGCAGCGCCGCCTTCAAAAGCGCGGTTTTAACGCAGTAGAGCGAAACGTTGACCAGCTTGATGGCTTTCTGCTCCTCGCTGGCCGCCGCCTCCTCTACGATATCGATCAAGGTTTCACCTTCCATAACGGCGCGGCCATAGCCGAAGGGCTCGCTCATCTCGGCCAGCAGCGCGGCGGCCGCGGCGCCGCCTTCGACCGCCTTCCGTAGCGCCAGCAGGGACTCCAGACCAAACAGGGGCGCGTCCCCAGCCGTTAAAAAGCAAAGGCCGCTCTCATCGTTCAAAAGGCCTTCCGCGGCCCGGGCCGCGGCGCCGGTGCCGTAGCCCATTTGAAAATCCTGCCTGGCGTAGGCTGCGCGCTCGCCTAAATGGGCGGTGATCTGCTCGGCCTTGTCGCCAATGACGACGATGGGCTTTTCTGCCCCGGCGGCCAGAGCCAAATCAATGGAGTAGTCGATCAGCGGCCTGCCGCAGAGTTCGTGCAAGACCTTGTGCCGCGCGGATTTCATCCTCGTTCCCTCGCCAGCCGCCAAAACGATGGCATAATCCAACGAAAAGTCCCCCTTTTTTCGCTTTTAAGCCCTTTTCCTCATTCATAGCCCAGGGTTTTAAGATCGAGCGGGCTGTTGCGCCAGTCGGGCCGCACCTTCACCCAAAGCTGCAGGTTCACCTTCTGCCCAAGGAGCCTTTCGATGTCGCCCCGCGCCTGCTCGCCGATGCGCTTGAGCATATCCGCCTGCTTGCCGATGAGGATGCGCTTATGCGACTCCCTCTCGCAATACAGGTTGGCGTGGATGGTCACGGCGCGCCTTTCATCGCCCTGATTTTCGATCGCCAGGATCTCCACGCCGATGCCGTGGGGGATCTCCTCTCGCAGGTTACGCAGCGCCTTTTCGCGGACCATTTCCGCCACAATGACCCGCTCTGGCTGGTCGGTGATCATGTCGTCAGGGAAGTATTTGGGGCCTTCCGGTATCCAGCCGCCGAGCAGCTTCATAAGCTCGTCCAGGCCCTTGCCCTTCCGCGCAGAAAGGGGGATGTAGGCATCCGCCTTGATTTCAGAGAGTTTTTGCAACAGCGGCGCAAGCTGCGGGCCATCCACCAGGTCGATCTTGTTGACCACGATGGCCTTCTTCGCGGGCAGGGCGGCGTACTGCCTTAAAATCTCAAAATCCTTCTCGCGCGCGTCGGAAGCGTCGAGCATGAGCAGCAGCGCGTCCACGTCTTCGAGCGCGCTCTGCACGGCCGAGAGCATGAACTCGCCCAGCTTATTGCGCGGGGTGTGGATGCCCGGCGTGTCGAGAAAGACGATCTGCATCTGGGGCTGCGTGAGCACCCCCATGATGCGGAAGCGCGTCGTCTGCGCGCGGGGGGAAACGATGGCGATCTTCTCGCCGATCAGCGCGTTCATCAGCGTGGATTTGCCCACGTTCGGCCTGCCTAAAATGGCCACGAAGCCGGATCGAAAGCCCTTATTTGACTGTTCCATCTTGAGTATATTCTCCTATTCGCGTTTTAGGCCAATGGCTGCAAGCGCCCTTTCTTCCAGGGCGCGCATCTGGCCTTTTTCTTCGCTCGTTTCATGGTCGTAACCCAGCAGATGCAGCAGGCCGTGCGCCAGCATGTAGCCGTATTCGCGAAAAACCGAGTGGCCGTATTCCTCCGCCTGCCCGCGCACGCGGGCATCGCAGATCAGCAAATCGCCCAGGAAGAGCGTGCCGTCCTCCGGGTCGAAAGCGCCAAGAAGATCCGCCTTTTTTGCGGTTTTTACCCTGCCCCCGACCTGCGGGAACGAGAGCACGTCGGTGATCTCGTCCACGCCGCGAAAGCGCGCGTTGGCGCGCCGGATTTCCCCTTCGTCCACGATGGAAACCGAGAAGGAAGCCTCCTGCCCGAGCGCTTCTTCTTGAAGGACGGCCCGCGCCACGTCTTTTAGCAGCGCCTGCAGGCCTTCCGCGCCCTCAAGGCCGCGCTGGTCGATGAAATCGAGCCGCATCAGGCCTTTTCCGGGCTAGGCTCGGCCGGCGTCTCGCCGCCTTCGCCGCCCTGGAGCTGCGAAGGATACTGGATGCGCTCGTGGTAGATGCCGGTGAGGGTCTTCACAAAAGAATCCTCGATTTCGCCAAGGTCGCGGAAGGTGATCGGCGCTTCCGCAAACTGGCCGTTTTCGAACTTGGCCTGCACGAGCTTGTGGATGAAGGCGGAAACGACCTCCGGGGCGCGATCCTTCAGGGTTCTGGTCGCGGCCTCGGTCGTATCCGCCAGCATGAGGATCACGGCCTCCTTGCTCTGGGGGCGAGGGCCGTCATAGCGGTAATCCGCGGGATCGACCAGCTCGCCGCCTTCTTTAGAAGCCTCCTTGGCCTTGTAATAGAAGAAGGCCATCATGTCGGTTCCGTGGTGCTGGGCGATCATATCGCGGATGCGCTGCGGCAGCTTCGCCTTTTCGCCCATCACCAGCCCATCGCGTACATGGTTGACCAGAATATTGGCGGAAACCTTGGGCTCCATGCCGTCGTGCGGGTTGGGCTGGTCGCGCTGGTTCTCTTTAAAGAAGATCGCCCGCCGGGTCTTGCCAATGTCGTGGTAATAGGCCCCGACGCGGCACAGCAGCGCGTTGGCGCCTATGCGCTCTGCCGCAGCCTCGGCCAAATTGGCCACCATCAAGGAATGATAGTAGGTGCCCGGCGCTTCGGTCTGCAACTGGCGCAAAAGTGGCTGCGTGGGCGTGGAAAGCTCGAGCAGCATCTGCGGGGTGATGAGATTGAAGGCAGACTCGAGCAGCGGCAAAAAAGCCAAGGTGAGCAGCGCCGAGAGCACGCCCCCGCCAAGGGCCCATGCCGCGGCCAGAAGGGTTTCGATCAGGTTGGTATCGACCAGCAGACCAACCGTGAAGACCACCAGGGCATCTGCCAAACCAAGGAGGATGCCGCAATACATCAGCGCGCTGCGCCTGAGCATCTTGCGCCCGAGGAACACGGCCAGCGAGCCTGTGAGCGCGCTCATCAGCAGGATTTCGAACATTGCGCCCGCCATCAGGCCTTCGGCGCCGGTCACGATCGCACCGACGAACAGCCCGATGATGAGGTTCATGAACAGCGAAAGCCTCGGCCCCACCAGCACGGTGATGAGCAGCGCGGCCACATGCACGGGGGTGAAAAAGCTCTGCACGCCGCTGAGCTTGACCAGCCAGGCAAAAAGGAGTTGCAAAAGGATGATGAGGCAAAGCAGCAGCACGATTTTGGGCCTTCTGAGCATCTGCTTTTCGTACTGCAGCATATAGAGCAGCGTCACGAAATACAGCGTGAGCATGAAAAGCCCGAAGCCGAGGTAGAGGTTAAAGTCCTGCCTGCCGGAACGGATCAGGCCGAGCGCTTCGATCATTCGATATTGCTGCTCGGTCACGATCTCGCCATCCTGCACGATGTTTTGGCCCTTTTTATAGATGACGGGTTCCACGGCACCGGCAAGCTGGCTGCGCATGGCCTCGGTCGCCACTTCGTCAATGAAGGCATTTTCCTCCACGCACTGGCGCAAGATCGCGTTCGCCGGGCCGACGAGCTGCGAAGCCACCCCTTGCTTGGCCAAATCAAGGGCCAGGTTGTCTAGGGTGATCTCCAGGCTGCCCGCGCCCACGCCCCGCTCCATCACGTCAGAAAGAAGGGTCGTCAGCGCCTCCGCCATGTGCTCAAAGGCGGCGGGCTCCGCGCCCAAAACCGCGCGCATTTCGTATTCGCTCAGGCCCAAGGCCGAAAATTCCCCCACCATCGCCTCTAAGTAGCGCTCCTCCGGCGGGAGCGTCGGCATCGGGGCCTGCGTGGGCGCCGGGCTTGCGGTGGATTCCGGCGTGGCGCCGTCGGCCGGGGTTTCGCCGGCTTCGTCGGTGCTCGGCTGCGGCGTTAGGGGGATCGGCGTCGGACTTGCCATGGCGGCGACCGCGTATTCGCCGCGAATCCGCCGCAATCCGTCGAGAATCTCGTTTGCCTTGGTGGCCGCCCTGTCGCTGATGTGGGGATCCGTCTTGATGATGGGCTCGATGATCGAGTTCTTCTGCCGTTCGCGCTCGCGCTCGGTCGCGATTTTGTCTTCCACGTCCTTCGTGGCTTTGATGGTCTTGGGCGCGAGCTCGCCCACCACGAGGTCGTGCTGTTCCGGCGTCACCAAAAGGAGCAGCGCGCCAAAGATCATCGCAAAACAAAGCGTAAGGAGCAAGACCGAATACAGGGTCTGCGGTTCCTTAAGCCTGCGGGTGCCAGCGCCCCTCTTTTGTTCCCTTCGTTGCATTTTCTACCCTTCGCACCGGAAAGTTTGATTTTTAGCGCCGTTCCGGAGCGTTCCTTTTTTCGAATTTCTCGTACGCGCGCACGATGGCCTGTACCAGCTCGTGCCGCACCACATCCCTGTGGGTAAGTTCGATGACCGCGATGCCGTCCACGTCCCGCAAAATCTCCACGGCCTCGGTCAGGCCGCTCTTTTTGCCAAAGGGCAGATCGACCTGGGTCAGATCCCCGGTCACCACCACGCGCGAGCCGCTGCCAAAGCGTGTTAGAAACATCTTCATTTGCTCGGTCGTGGTGTTTTGGGCCTCATCCAAAATAATGAAGCTGTCGTTCAGCGTCCGCCCGCGCATATAGGCCAGGGGCGCCACCTCGATGATGCCCCTTTCTTGCAGCTTTTGGAAGCTGTCTACCCCCATGAGCTCATACAGGGCGTCATAGAGGGGGCGCAGGTAGGGATCGACCTTGTTCTGGAGATCGCCCGGCAAAAAGCCGAGCTTTTCGCCGGCCTCCACCGCGGGCCTGGTCAGGACGATGCGCTCTATCTCCTTGTTTTTATAGGCGACCACCGCCATCGCCATCGCCAGATAGGTCTTCCCCGTTCCGGCCGGGCCGGTCGAGAAGGTGACGGTGTTTTTCTTCATGGCTTTAACGTATTCGCGCTGGCCCAGCGTCTTGCAGCGAATCTGCCTGCCCCTTGCGGTGATGGCGATCACATCCTGCATGATGGCGTCGATCATATCGGCCTGGCCCTCGCGGGCAAGCTCCACCGCGTAGTTGATCCGGCTCTTGTCTATCCTTTCTTCCCTGCGGATCATGTCGAGCAGCTTTTGCAGCACGGTAATGGCCAATTCCACGTTTTCTTCCGTGCCGCTGACGACGATTTCGGAGCCCTGCGTGTTGATCCTGGCCCCGGTGCGGAGCATCAGGGTTTCTGCGTTCTCATCCAGATTGCCAAAGAGCCTTGCGGCCTCCGCCATGGAATGAACCGGCACCTGGCGGCTGATCAGCATCTCTTCCAAAGGCAAAGATCCTCCCCTTTTGCCGCCGCGCCCTAATTATCCTGCACTGGCACGCCGATTTGCGCAAAACTTTCTAGCGTTAGCCGCGCGGCAAGCTTTTCTTCCCCTATCTTACTATATTCCAGGCGTTTGTCAACAATCCGCGCCCCACTTGGCACCAGGTTGAGCGCATCCGTCAGCGCGCGCTGGGCGGCCTGGCGCCGCACCTCCTCTTCGGGCCTGAGCCGCAGCTGCAGTTCCACCTCCGCAAAGCGCTGCTTTTCCCAGGCGATGGGCAAATACAGCCCATCAAGCAAAAAGCCGCCTTCCTTGCTGAGGTTGTAGTCCCCAAACGGCGCCTTGCCCTGAAAAAGGCAGAGCTCAAAGCCCCTGCACTTGATGACCATGCGCTCGTGCACCCTGCCCGTGGGCACGCGGAGGGTTTCATAAAGTTCGGCCTCCCCGCTGCCAGTCTGCCAGATGCGCGCATAGACCTCACCGTTTGCGTGCACGCTCCCGCTGGATGGATCATAGCCCTGAATCAAAAGCTGGCCTTGGCGCACGGTGTCCCCCGGGCGCACCCAGCCGGTGCCCGAGAGCACCGTCACCTTCGTGATGAGCCCCTCGCAGCTCGCCACGATGTTCACGGGCTCGTCGCGCCGAAAGATTTCGGGCGGCTTAACCGCTTCAACCACGAAAAGATCCAGCGTCACCCCGCGCTGGTGGAGCGAGGCGAAGGTCAGGTTCGGAAAGCTGCGCAAAACGCTTTCTTCGATCGCCCTTGGATCCACATTTTCGCGAAAAGCACCCCGTTCGGCGCCGAGCGAAACCATGAACTCAAGCAGCTGCCGCTTCATGCCTTCATCGTGGATGCCGGAGACCCGCACCTCGAGCACGGTCTGCGAAAGGCCCCAGACGACCATCAGCCCAGCCAGCAGCGCCACCAGGAACGCGGCCCTGTGCCGGAGCTTGACCCGCACGAAGGGCAGCCCCTCGCGCCTTAGTATGCGCACCTTCAGCCCCGAACCCCGCAAAAGATGCCGGAGCAGGTTGAAATCCTCCGTTCTCAGCCGCATCGAAGTGCCCACCTTTTCGCGCCTGACATCCTGCAGCGAAAGGCTTTCCGCCAGGCGGTTAAGCTCCCTGGGCGGCAGGCGGCCGATGAGCAGCACCGTCACGGTTCCCCTTAGCCTATCCATCAGCGCTCCTCCGGCTTCAGCAAAAGGATTTTGTCGATCTTCCCCACCACGATGAGATCCTCCGCGGTCAGCGCTTCCATCATCAGCTCTTCCCCCTCCACATGGAGCAGCATGCCCTTCGCCCGCACGCGAATGCTCCCGCCTGTGTATTCCAAAAGGCCCGCATGCCCTTCAATGATCATTCGCGAATCGCCCTCCATGTGGATCCTCGTTTCCCCGGTCATCGCCGAGCGCGCAAGGCCCAGCTCCCGGGCGATCCTTGCCTTATCCAGCATCGCACTTCCCCCCGTCCACCCTCATGCCTCCATTTATATGCCCCTTTTTTGCCCAAAAGCACGAAAATCCCGCGCCTTCGCCACTCGCCGCGCCCGTCCATTGTTCTGTGGCCCACCGGCTTTGAGGACGGCAACGAAGCGTGCCGCCCTTCTGGCTTGCCCAGCCCCAAAAACCTTCACGGCGCCCCGATTCGGCCGAAAACCTCCTCCTCAATTTCCCACTGCCAGAGTTCGCGCCCGGCGCGCAGCCGCTCGTCCACGATCTGGACCCGGTAAATCGCTCCCGGCTTAAAATGCCGCAGCAGCGCTTCGGGGCGCGTCCCCTCAGGCACGACCAGGGTACGCAAGGGCACCGGTCTGCCCTGCTCCAGCCGGATTCGCATCTTCAGCAGCCGCCGCGCAGCGTCCAGCCTGGCACTCCGCATTTCGCGCAGCGCAGCGAGGAAGAGCGTAAGCCCGCAAAGAGCCAAGCTCAGGTTCCACTTCCCCGTCGCCAAGTAGACCGGCACGGCCAGCGCCGTCACGCCAAACCCGCAGAGCAGCCCAAGCCCCGCGGCGGCGCGCGAGGCCGTCCTGAATTCGCAAAAGGCCAAAAGAAGGGCGCGCAAAAGCCGCCCGCCATCCAGCGGATAGGCGGGCAGCAGGTTGAAGAAGCACAAAACCAGGTTCGCGGCGATGAAGCCCGCCAAATGCGGCGCGCTTTGGGGGGCGCAATAGGCAAAAAGCCCGCCCAGCGCCGCCAGACCCAGGTTGCAGAGCGGCCCGGCCGCGGCCACGAGCGCTTCGCGCGCCGGCGCCCGCTCCACATCCTCTATTTGCGCCACACCTCCGAAGGGCGCAAGCTCGATTTCGAGCAGCCGCAGCCCCAGTGCGCGGGCGGCCAGCGCGTGCGCCGCCTCGTGCGCGCAAAGCAGGCAGGCGGCCAGCAGCAGCCCCTCGGCCTGGCCAAAGAGCGCGCAAAGCCCGGCCAGCAGCAAAACAGGGGGGCGCGCGCGAATGCGCACGCCCCCGATCACGCAAAGCGTCACGGCTGCTTAAAGTAGGCGCCCAGATCGGCGCTTTCCTCGTTGACGAAGACGCTCACCAGGAGCTTGGAATGCCCTTCCTCGGTCACGGGGGTGCCCAGGCTCTGCGTGGCGCGCAGTTCATCGCCCGGGGCGACGCGCACACCGGTCAGCGGCTCGTAGCTGCTGCTCATGCCGCCCGAGTGCTCCACCACCGCGCGGTAGCCGCCGTAACGCGAGCGCACTACGGACTTCACCTTGCCGTCGGCCATCGCCAGCGCCGGCCCTTCGCCGAGGAACCAGCCGCTCTCGCCCTCCTTGAGGGCCAGGCGGGCATCCTTGAGGGGGGCTTCGAGGGTTTCCGGCGCCTTTTCAAAGCCCTTGTTCCAAAAGACCAGAACCGAGTCCGGAATCATATTGCTGACGAACTTGAGCTTACCCAGCGCCTCGCTGACCCCGGAATCCTCCATCGAAACCGTCGCCACGGTCTTAACCGTTTCCACGAACTGCCTCGATGGGCCGAACGGCAGGTATTTTGCCCCGGCCAGCAGGGCTAAAACCGCCAGGCACGCGGCCGATTGCATCATCAGCCGGCCGCGGCCGGGCCTTACTTCGCCCCGGCCTTCCTGCTGGCCCTGCCGCCTTTGCTCCCTGCCCTCATCATACCAGCTCTTGTACTTGTTGAGGGCGTTTTGGTAGACGTTACGGCCGCGCTTGGCCATGCCCTGGCTCTTTCGCATGGCCAGCCTTTCCCTCTCGATGTTGTAGCGCCGGTCCGCCTCGGTCACCGCGCGTAGCCTGCCGCTGCCGCCATATTCCCATTTTTCCATGCGCATCAAGCCTCCAACCCTTTTTGTAAACGGTATGTCCAAATTGGGCTGAATATGAGCGCTAGAATAAACTTCTTTGCTGGTTTCTCAGCACGTTAAAGCAAAGGCCCATGGCCAGCATGTTGGCCAGGAGCGAGCTGCCCCCGTAGCTTAAAAACGGCAGGGGAATGCCGGTGACCGGCATGATGCCGATCGTCATGCCGATGTTTTCGATGATGTGAAAGAGCAGCATGGAGCCCACTCCCGCGATGATGAGCGAGCCGAAGGGATCGATCATCTTGAACGAGAGGTAAAACAAGCGCAGGAGCAACGCCAAATACAGCGCGAGGATCAGCAGGCAGCCAACAAAGCCCACGGATTCCGCGGTCACGGCGAAAATAAAGTCGGAATGCTTGACGGGCACGAAGTCTAGCTGGCTGATGCTGCCTTCGACGAAGAGCCCCTTGCCGGAAACCTGCCCCGAGCCCACGGCTATCTTTGAATAATAGACGTGCATGCCCCCGCCCGAGATGTCCCGCGAGGGGTCGAGGAAGTTCAGCACCCTTTCGCGCCGGAATTCAGACAAAAACGGCCAAGATGCGAGCGCCGCGAGCCCGCCTGCCGCCGCAAAACCCAGGAATACCCTGAGGTCTATGCCCGAAACGAAGACCATGCCGATGAAGATCGCCAGAAAGACGAGCGCGGAGCCAAAATCCTGCTGCAGGATGATGATCCCGAACGGCAAGGCAAAGTGCAAAAGGTAAGGAAGAAACTCCTTTATGGTTGAAATGCGGCTATTTCTGCTCGAAAGGTGCCGCGCCAGGGTGATGATGATGGCCACCTTGCAGACCTCGGAAGGCTGAAAGGTTCTGTCGTTCATCCAGGTCATGAAGGCGCTGATCCCGCGCACCTGGGGCAAAAAGAGCACCGCGATCAGGATCAGGTTCGCCGCGATATAGATCGGGATGGCGAGCTCGCCGTAAACTCGGTAGTCAAACAGCAAATAGACCACCAAAAACGCGGCAAGCCCCACGCCGACCCAGGTCATCTGCAGCCTTGCCGAGCGCGTGAGCAGCCCCACGAGCCGCGAAGCGATGCCCGAGCCCTCGCTCTGGGCGTAAGGATCCGCCGTGGCGTTGGCAATGAGCGTCACGCCAAGGAGCGCCAGGGCGAGCACCACAAAAAAGAGGACCCAATCAAAGCGCCCGCGCAGCCTATCCAAAAAGCGGCCGTTGTTGCCTCTAAATAGCATGCTTTGCCCCTGCTTTCTTGATGTTTAGATCTGAAGCCTATCGCTTTTGGCCGGGTTTTCAGCCAAAAACTCATGCGCTAGTATGTCCATCGTGAGGATGTCGTGAAAGGCGCCGTCCGCAAAGTGCGCCTCGCGCCTTTGGCCGCATTTTTTAAAGCCGACCTTCTTATAGGCGGCGATGGCCCTCGCGTTGAAGGCAAAAACGCTTAAAGAAACACTGTGCAGCCCGAGGGTTAAAAAGGCGAAGCCCAGCAGCAGGCGCATGGCCTCCATGCCGTAGCCCTTGCCGCGATCCTCTTCTTCGCCAATGAAGATCCCAACCTCGGCTCGCCGATTGAAGGGTTGAAGGTTCTGCAGGCTGATGCCGCCGATGAGGCGGTTCCCCTCCCTTAAAACGATGGCGAAGTGCTTTTCCGTTTCACTGCGGGCCATGCTCTGCAGTGCTTCCTTTTCTTGGGCAAGGCTGAAAACAGAGCGCTTCATTCCGAGGGATTCCGTGGTTTCGGGGTCGTTCATCCAGCGGGTATACAGTGGAAGATCTTCTTCATTGATGGGGGAAAGATAGATTCTTTCGCCCGCAATCTTTTCGAAATAGCGCATAAAACCCCTCCTTGGGCGAAGCCATCGTTTTTTTGCAGTATACAATACGCGCCGCCAAAGGGCAAGCAAGCGGCGCGCAAAACCGCGCTCTGGCTTGACTTTTTTAGCCCAAACCCCTATCATTAGGCCAAAAAGGAGGGGCTTTCATGACCAAGCAAGAGCTTTTCGCCTATATTGATGAGCGCAGCGCGATTTTCACCGGGCTTTCCGACCAAATTTGGAGCTTTGCGGAGCTTTCCCTGAAGGAGTTTCAGTCCATGGCGCTGTATGTGGAACTATTAAAGGAGGAAGGTTTCACGGTCGAAACCGGGCTTTGCGGCGTACCGACCGCGTTTTCGGGCAGCTTTGGCAGCGGCGGGCCCGTCATCGGCCTCCTGGGCGAGTTCGACGCGCTTTCTGGCCTTTCGCAGGAGGCCGGTATCGCCGAGCGAAAGGAGTTGATCAAAAACGGCGCCGGGCACGGCTGCGGCCACAACCTGCTGGGCGCTGGCGCCCTGGCCGCAGCCTTCGCCGTGAAGGACTATCTGCAAAAAACGAAAAAGCCAGGCACCGTGGTCTTTTATGGCTGCCCGGGCGAGGAAGGCGGCGCGGGCAAGGCCTTCATGGCGCGTGACGGCCTTTGGAAGCAAATCGACGCGGCGCTGACCTGGCACCCGGGCGATGTCAACTCCATCACCACGGGCACGAACAACTCGAGCATCCAGGTCGAATACAAATTCACGGGCGTGGCCTCGCACGCGGCCGGCGCGCCGGAATCCGGCCGCAGCGCGCTGGATGCGGTTGAATTGATGAACATCGGCGTACAGTTCCTGCGCGAGCACATGGCGGATCATGCGCGGGTGCACTACGCCATCACCGACGCGGGCGGCGATTCTGCCAACGTGGTGCAGCCGCGGGCCCGCGTGCTGTATATGGTGCGCTCCACCCAGGTTAAAGAGGCCCTCGCGCTGCTGGGGCGCGTCGATAAAATCGCCGAGGCCGCCGCGATGATGACCGAAACCAGGATGGAGCGCCGTTTCATCGACGGCACGGCCAACACCATCTCGAATTTCACCCTCGAAAAGCTTCTTTTCGATAATCTCACGCTCGTCGGCGCGCCGAACTACACGAAGGAAGAGGAGGATTTTGCCCAAGCCCTGATCGCGACCATCGAAAATGCCAAGAGCGGCCTGCCGGGCAAGGGCCTGATCGACGGCAGCGAGGTGACGGAAGAGGTTCGCCGCCTTTCGAACGATGGGCAAAAGCCCATCAACGACTTTATCGTGCCCTACTTCCAAAGCACCAGGCAGTCGATGGGCTCCACCGACGTAGGCGATGTTTCCTGGCTCACGCCCACCGCGCAATTCGTCACCGCCTGCTTTGCGTCCAAGTCCCCAGGGCATTCCTGGCAGCAGGTCGCCTGCGGCAAGAGCTCCATCGCCCACAAGGGCCTGCTCACGGCCGGCAAGGTGCTGGCCGCCGCCGCCATAGATCTCTTTGAAGATGAGGAGCTCCTCAAAAAGGCCAAGGCGGAGTTTGCCCTCAACGCCAGGGAAGGCTATACCTGCCCAATTCCGCCAGGCGCCAAGCCCCTCGCGATCGACGAGGAGTTTTAGCCCACTCTCTCATACGCCACACAAGAAAGGAGGCCTTTTTTATGAAGGCAATCGCCATCAACGGCAGCCCGCGCAAAAACTGGAGCACCGCGCAGCTCCTTTCCTCCGCACTTGAGGGCGCGAAGGCTCAAGGTGCCCAAACCGAACTCATCCACCTTTACGATTTGAACTTCAAGGGCTGCATAAGCTGCTTCAACTGCATGAAGGCGGACGGCTCCGGCATGTGGCACTGTGCCCTGAAGGACGATTTGCAGCCGGTCTTAGACCGCATCATGCAGGCCGACGCCCTCTTCGTAGGCTCCCCCGTCTATTGCGGCAACGTGACCGGCGAAACCCGCTGCTTCCTCGAAAGGCTGGCGTTCATGAACGGCAGCTATGATGGCCCTCTTGGCCCCAAAAGCGGAAATCAGATCGCGGCCGCCTTCTTCTTCACCATGAACGTGCGCGCAGAGCAGGCCCAAAGCGCTGGCTACCCAGCTATGTTCCAGCAGAACTTCGGCCTGCTTAGCAGCCTGAACGGCCCGAAGGAGTACTATCTTTGCACCAATACCTGGCAGTTCGACGATTATTCCAAGTACATGAACAAGATCTTCAACATCGACGATAAGCGCGCCTGGCGGCAGGAGCAATTCCCCAAGGATCTGCAAAGCGCCTACGAAATCGGCCTGAATCTACTCAAGCGGTAAAAGCCCGGTTAAACCTTCAAAACAATAGCGCGGCAAGGCTTTACGGATTCGGCCTTGCCGTGCTATACTCTTATTTGCTAAAGCATATCCGGGAGGGATTTTCAATATGTCAGGGCACTCGAAATGGGCCAATATCAAGCACAAAAAGGGCAAGGCAGACGCGGCGCGCGGCAAGATCTTCACCAAACTCGGGCGCGAAATCGCGATCATCGTCCGCGCGGGCGGACCGGATCCCGTTTCAAACTCCAAGCTGCGCGACGTCATCGCCAAGGCGAAGGCCAACAACATGCCGAACGATAACATCCAGCGCTCGATCAAAAAGGCCTCGGGCGAGGATGGTGACGCCAATTATGTCGAGATCAGCTACGAGGGCTACGGCCCCGCAGGCACCGCCATCATCGTCGATTGCATCACCGAAAACCGTAACCGCACCGCGGGCGATGTGCGCCATGCCTTTGAAAAGCACGGCGGTTCCCTTGGGGCGACGGGCTGCGTCAGCTACCTCTTTGATCGCAAAGGCGTCCTCATCATCGAGAATGAAAACCTCGATGAAGACGAGGTCACGCTGGATGCCCTAGAGGCTGGAGCCGACGATGTTCAGCTCAACGACGGCGTTTACGAGATCCTCACCGGCCCGAACGAGCTCTCGGCCGTCCGTGAGGCGCTTGAAGGCAAATACAGTCTCTCTTCCGCGCAGGTGGATCAAATCCCCCAAAACACCGTCGCTCCCCAGGGCGAGGATCTCGAAAAGCTGCTCAAGATCATCGACATGCTCGACGATCTCGATGATGTAAACGAGGTCTTTCACAATGCCGAGCTCCCCGAGGAGGAAGACGAGGATTAACGTCTCCCGAATCCGCTAAAAACCCCAGCCCCGCGCAAAGCGCGGGGCTTCTTTTTATAAAACCCGTTGATTCCCCGCGAAAACATGGTATAGTATGAGGGAAGGCATTTGGGCGGCGCTTCATGCAGCCCTAGCCCCCATTTCATTGACGCCAAGGGCAAAACGACGGCCTCAGGCGAAGAGAACGAGGTGAGCGGGAATGAGATCCCCCTAGAAAGCGAACCCTGACACTTTCCAATATCATGCGCGGCGAAAGGATTTTGCATCATGGAAAAGCGCCTGGGCTTCGTGGGCATCGTTGTGGAGGATCTAAGCGCCTCCGAGCGGGTTAACCGCATCATCAGCGACTATATTCGCCTAATTCGAGGGCGCATGGGCATCCCCGATCAAGAAAACAAGCGCGGCGTCATCGCCTTGATCATCGAAGGCAGCAACGATGAAATCGGCGCCTTCACCGGCAAGCTCGGCGCGCTTTCGGGCGTGAGCTGCAAAAGCCTCCTCGCCGCAAAACAGGGAGGATGACTTTAGCGTATGGCAAGCAAGCAAGTCCAGTTCATCACGCGCACGGCGGTGCTCCTTGCACTGACCCTGCTCTTTCAACTTTCGCGCCCGCTCTTCCCTCCGTCGGGCAGCGCGGTTCCGAGCCTTGATTACGTCACCTACATCATCGGCACCCTGGTCAACCTTGGGCTCATCGTCGCGGCGGCCGGCGTCAACGTCTGGTCTTCGCTGATCATCGCGGCCGTCGCGCCCATCATCGCCGTGATGCAGGGCCATTCGCAGCTGCCGATGATGGTGCCCGTCATGCTGGGCAACGCAGTGGTGTCTATCGGGGCGGCGCAGGGCTTTAAGCCCGGCCGTATCTGGATCGCCTTCCTCGCGGCGCCCGTCAAATACGCGGTGATCGCCCTTGGAATGGCCTTTTTCATGCTGTTACCCAAGACCGGGGCGCTCGCGCCCGCGCTGGCCACCGCGTTCTTTAACCAGCTCGTGCAACTCGTGACCGCGGCGCTGGCCGTGATCATCGCCCTGCCCGTGCTCGCCGCCATCCGGCGTGCTCTGCACCTAAATTAAGCGCAACCCCCTTTGAAGCGGGCCAGAAAAACTGGCCCGCTTCCTTATTTGCCCTGCGGCGCCGCAAATGGCCCTGCGCGCGGGGTTTGCACATAGAAATGGCGGCGCCGTTCGCCAAGCCAAGGCTCTTTTGCCGCCCGAAGCCAGCCCTTCGCGGTCGCCCTTCTGTGTTCGGCTTGACCCAAAGAGCCGCAGACGCTCTTGCGTTGGGCTTTTTCGGCGCAAGTACCTCGGCAGTGGTACAGCACCCTTCCAGGCCAAGGAGCGCTCTTTTATAACCCAAACCCCTCCTCGTTTACTTTTTTGCACCACGCTCAAGAATCCGAAGGGCCTTGCGCCACGGCGATAGCAAAGCGCGTATTGCCGGCCAAGCCCTTGCCGCCCGAAGCCCACCGTGCGATCGCACTTTCGCACCAAGTTCAAGCCCAAGAACCGGGCAAAAAAAGGAAGCGGGCTAAACCCGCTTCCTTACAAACTGCGATTTTTGCTTATCACTGCGGCAAAATGCGGCTGTAGACGCTTTCTTCCGGCGGAACCTTGCCGCCGTAGACATAGCCACCGCAAGGATAGTAACTGCTGGGCCAGCAATTTTCGCTCGGCACAACGACCACGGTTTCTTGCACCGTCACGACCTTTTTCACCGTTTTAGTGGTGGCCGCAGAGGAATACCTTGCAGAGGGTTGAACGTACTCGGAACCCACGAAGAGATAGCCGGTGTAGACATAGCCCCTCGTCAAGTAGCCGTGCACATAGCATTCCACATAAGACCAAGAACCCAAATCCTCAAGAACGTTCACCCAAGCGCCGCGGTGAAGCGAACCAATCCTGGCCGCGCCAGTGCTGGGCGCCGCGCGCAGGTTCAGCGAGCTCGCATCAACGAATGCGGTGTAGCCGCTGCCATATCCATAGCGGGAGCTTGAAGAAGCGGAAGCGGTGCCAAGGCACAGCACAAGAACCAAGGCCAAAACGATTGAAAGAGCGAAAATTCTTTTCATGCGCACGGGAATTCCCCTTTCTTGCCGTCAAAAGACGGTCATGGTCCACAGTTCCCCGAGCCGGGAAGCACGGTGCCATGTTTTAGGAGCATTGTAACAAAGTTGTTTCCAAAGCGCAAGTGGTATTTGCTCAAAATGTCGAAAAAAACCCCATTGGGTTGAATTCCCAATGGGGGTCTGGTCTAGCGGTTGTTGTTCTTGGGGCCGCGCCGCAAAAAGGCGGGCACATCGGGCGAATACTCCTGCCTGTTCGGCGGCGAAGGGGGCACGTCCTCCTCACTGCCATAGACGCGGGGATTGTATTGCGTTTGGCGGCCCTGCTGCGGCTGGGAGCGATCGTCATAATAGCCCTGCGCCGGCTGCTGGGGCTGCGTCTGCGGCTCCTCGTCGTATTCGTCGTAGGTATTATTGTAACGCTGCTGCGGCGGCTGCACGCGCGGGGCGCGCAGGGGGCGCTGCTCGCGCTCGCGTGGCTCGCTGCTCATCACCCAGGAGGGGATGGTCGGCTCGTCAGCCGGCCTTTCAGGGCTGCGGATAACCTGCTTATTGCCAAGCCCCGGCTGCTGCGGGGGCGCGTAGCCGTCGTTCATCCCGCCTTCAAAGCCGGTTGCGATGACCGTAATGCGCACCTCGTCGTCGAAGCTTTCGTCGATGCCCGCGCCGAAGATGATGCTCGCCTCGGGATCCGCGGCCTGCGCGATGAGGGAAGCCGCCTCGTTGACCTCAAGGATGCCCACCGAGCTGCCGCCCGTGATGTTGATGAGCACTGCCCTGGCGCCTTCGATGGTGGTTTCCAGAAGCGGAGACTGAATTGCCTGCTTGGCGGCTTCGAGCATGCGGTTTTCGCCCTTGCCCAGGCCGATGCCCATATGCGCCATCCCGCGCGATTCCATGATGGTCTTGACATCCGCAAAGTCCAGATTGATGAGGCTGGGCACCGCGATGAGGTCCGAAATCCCTTGGATGCCCTGGCGCAAAACGTCGTCCACAATGCTGAAGGCTTCGGGCAGGGAGGTGTTTTTGCCCACGATCTGCAAAAGCCTGTCGTTCGGGATGACGACCAGGGTATCGACCTGGGCCTTGAGCTCCATAATGCCCTTTTCGGCGTTGAGCATCCTCTGCCGCCCCTCGAAAAGGAAGGGCTTGGTCACGACCCCTATGGTTAAAATGCCCATTTCCTTGGCGAGCTGCGCTACCACCGGCGCGGCGCCCGTGCCCGTGCCGCCGCCCATGCCCGCCGTGATGAAGACCAAATCAGAGCCGCGAATGATCTTGGAAATCTCTTCCTTGCTCTCTTCCGCGGCGCTCTGGCCGATGGCGGGCTTTGCGCCCGCGCCCAGCCCACGCGTGAGCTTTTCGCCAATTTGAACCTTATTTTCGGCCTTTGACTTGCCAAGCGCCTGCCTGTCGGTATTCAGCGCGATGAACTCCACGCCGCGAAGACCGTATTCAATCATTCGGTTGATTGCATTATTGCCCGCGCCGCCGCAGCCCACAACCTTGATCTGCGCACCCAGAACCTGATCCGCTTCGAATTCCAACACGAAAATCCCCCTCGAAAAAAAGATTTGCCGCTGCCGCCCGGCAGCGATGCACTGCAACCGCCTGCGTTATTTGGTGAAAAAACCCTTCACCATCTGGCCGAACTTGCCGCCCTTCTTGCCCGATGCATCAGGCCTTAGATCGAGCTGGCTGACCGACTCGTAAACGAGTTCCAAAAGCCCAAGCGCCGCCGAATACATCGGGGAATTGAGTTTAACGGCCATGGGCTGCGGGGTTTTGACCGATCTTTCGAAGATATTGGAAACATACTCCCTGTTCCCGCGCATCATAAGCCCGCCTCCGGTGAGGTAAAAGACGGATCTGGAATCCAGTCTGACCCCGGCGCGCTCGATGATCTTCTGCGCTTCGTCTGCGATCTCTTCGGCGCGCGGCAGGATGATCTCGGCCGCCCTTTCGCGCGAAACGTGAACTTCGCGGCCCAAGGAATCGGTCGCGCTCAAATCCTGGCCCGCGCCAAAGGTGAATTTGCGCTTGAGTTCCTCGGCCATCTCCATCGTGAACTTGAGGCCGTAGGCAAGATCGGCGGTGATGTGGCCGCCGCCCAGGCCAAAGACCTCCTGATAAACCAGCGCGTCCCCGCGCACGAAGAGAATCTCGGTGTTGAGATAGCCTACATCCACCAAAACGGCGATCCGGTCGCGTTCTTCCGGCGGGATCAGCATCAGCGCCTGGCCCAACGAGGGCGAAAGGTAGCCGGTGATGCGCACGGACTGCGATTCAAGCCTGGCCTGCACGTCCTCTAAAAAGCTTGGATCCGCGGTGACGAAGGAAGCCATGCAGCGCATCGAATCCCCCCGCAGGCCCACGGGCTCCATCGTGGTTCTTTCGCCGACGCGGAACCAGGCGGGGCTTCTGTGGATGACCACCCAGCCATCGCGCGCGGAATGGTTCAGCGCCTTGGCCATCAGCTCGTCCACATCTTCTTCGGCGATGCGCCTTTCGGTATCGAAGGTCAATGAAACCTCGTTTTGCTCAATATGGATGAAGGCAGCCGGAACCCCCACGTAGATCTCGCGAATTTCACGGCCCGAAGAAAGCTCGGCCTCGCGGATGGAGTTCATGATTGCCTGGTCTACGTCTTCATCGGGCATATTCCAATGGCCTTCGGAATAGCCATCATAGGGCACGACCCCAAAACCCAAAAGCTGCGCGGCGCTGCTCCCCGATCCTTCCCCCACGAGTGTGACGACCTTGGAGCTGCCAAATTCGATTGCCGCAACCGTGCTCTTCATTTTTCGTTCCTTGCCTCCCAATCTCAATGCGCCAGGCAAGTTTTGCCTTGCGCACTCCACCCATTTTATTAATGATTATACTCCAAAGCGCGGCTCCTGAAAAGCCCCTTCCGTGCATTTTCCCATCTTTTTGCCTCAAAACTTCATTTAAGATTGCGGCCCTTTCAACGGCGGGGCGAATTTCCCGCCCGGCCGTGGCCAAAAGAGCCTGCGGCAGCCCTGGAGCAGCCGCCAGAACAGGGCCGCCATGGCGGGCTGCTCCAGGGCGAGGCCAACCCTGCGCCCAAGCCACAAAAGGCAGCCGAGCAGGGCGCCTTCGAGCGCGGCGCGCAGCGGCAAGACCATGCCGCGCCCCTCTTCCATGCCCCTGCCAGCGAGCGCTTCCAGAAGCAGGCCGCCCAGCCAAAGAATACCCACCAGCAAAAAGCCCTCTGCTCCCTTTGGAAGGGAGACGGGCAAAAGCAGCCCGGCGGCGAGGCCCAAAACGGCCCCAATCAAAATCCACATCAAAAATCCTCCCTCCAAGGCCCGCCGCGCGCGAGCCGGGGTTTATTCCGCCGCCCTGCCGCCCGGCCCCTCGGCTACGGGCCTAAATCCCCTGGCCGATGGCATGAAAAGCGCTTCTTGCACACGAATCGTATAGGAAATCCCCATGAAGCGAGGAATGGCCTCCCGCGCGGCCCGCAGCAAAGCCTCCTGCTCGCCCAGGACGGAAACCACATAGGGCGGCGCGAAGGAATTCCGCGCGATGTAGATCGTCGGCCCCCTGCAGATGATGGGCGAGGTGGCCGTGAGCCTTTCGCCGTTGATGGCGATCGCCTTCGCCCCCGCCGCGCGCAGCTCGTTGACGATATAGAGCAGATCCCGGTCGTGCACCATGAAGTAGGCGTAGTCGATCCCGGCTGGGATCCTTTCCCGCGGCGCGTCGTCCAGTTCCAGCTCAAGCCCAGGGCCGGTCAACCCGCGCATCCCCGCGGCCTCCTCGGCCTCCTGCTCCCTGGCGCGCAGAGCCGCGCTCAAATCCGTTTCGGCAGCCGCCTCCTGCTCCGCTAGCTCCAGCCAGCGCTCGAGCCTGCCCTCTTCCTCCCGCAAAAGGCGCTGGCGGCCTTCCTGCCGCTCAATCTCGCGCAAAAGCTCGGCCTCGGCCTTGCCCGCGCGGCTATTTCCAAGAAATATTGCGGGGAAAAGCCCTAGCCCAAGGCCAATCACCAGCAAAAGGGCAGCCTTCCAGGCGCGCACAGCCGCTAAGCCCCCCGGAAGGCAGGCACGCTGAGCTCCTCGCTCATCTCCACCCGAATATCCACCCAGCGCTCGAGCCTTTCCACCGCGCCGCCATAGAGGAACATCGCCGCATACAGCGTCTGCGCGTTGCCGATGGCCAGGATCTCAAACGGGGCGCTGTAATGCCGCGCGTTGATCGAGACGAAGTCGCCGGCCTTCCTAATTTCGGTCGTCGCGACGAAGCGCTCGCCGTTAATCGCGAGCGCTTCGGCCCCGCTGGCGTTCAGCTCGTTGATGATCTGCAGCACATCCTCGTCGCTCACGAGCACCAGCGCGCCGTTCTGCTCCCTGGCGGCCAGCGTGATGCGCACCCCGGGCCCCGTCAATTCCGTCAGCCCGGCAGATCTGCGCAGCGCCTCGATCTGCCCTTCCAAATAACGCGTCGCTTCGGCCTCCGAAAGCTTTGCGCTCTTGGCGGTCCACAGCTCTTGCGAAAGCGCCTCCACACGCTGACTCAAAATCTCGTTATCGGCCAGCAACTGGCGCGCCCGCGCGTCCAGCTCCGCCACGCCGCCTTCGCTCCGCCCATAAAGGCCGGCGCCGCTCCTGAGCAAAAGCGCGCAAAAAAGCCCGAATATTGCGGCCAGCGCCGCCATGGGCAGGCCGAATTTCCACTTTTGGCCCAACAAGCGGTTTTCCTCCCTCAAAGCAGGGGGATTTAGGGGGCCAAGGGCTCCGCATCCCCTTCCGGGGGCTCGTCCCCCGAAGAATCATCGGGCAGCAGATCCAGGCCCTCGCCGCCCTCTTGCGCGGGGCGGTAATACGCGGCATCCCCGGTGCTCACGGTTATAATGCCCGGAGTTTTGCCTTCAGATACCAAAACCGCCCAAGCCGCGCCGAACCACTTGAGCTTTTTAGCGAGGTTTTCTATGTTCCCAAGCTCCACGGTGAAGCCATCCGCGGTCATCAAATACATCGCGGATGGGTTGCCCAGATTGATCTCAGCCACCGATTGCAAGAGCTCCTCTTCCCGCAGGCCAAGCAAAAGGAGGCGCAGCGCATCCATCTGCAGGGGCTGCGCCGCCTCAAGCTTCGCCCCGGCTTCAAAGCCTAAAAGCTCCAACCCCGAAACCACGGGCACGCGCAGATCTCCAAGGGCCGGCCTGCTCTCGAGCACGAAGCCGTCCTCATCCGCGATCAGCGTTTCGCCGCCAAATTGAACCGCGGCGCTCTGCTGGCGTTCGCGCAGCTCGATCACCACGGTGTCTGGCAGCGAAAAGCCGATGTAAACAACTTCAAAGTAAGGGTTTGCCTCTATGTTTTCGCGAACCTGCCTGAAATTGACCTGAAAGACGCTCTCTTCCATGCTCAGCGCGGCCAGTTCTTCCACCACCGCGGGGTCCCAGCGCACAAGGCCGTTCACCGCCACATGCCTGACCAGAAAGACCTTCAGCCCCAGCACCACGCAGAGTGCCAGCAGCGTCAGCATCAAGAACAAAACCCCTAAAACCTTAGCGCGCAAGGCACTACTCCTCCGTTTCTATCCGCTCAATCCCTGCCCCGAGGCAACGCAGCATCTCTTCCATTCGCTCATAACCCCGGTCGATCAGCTCCACCTCGGTCACAATCGTTTCCCCCACGGCCCGAAGGCCGGCCAGCGTCAATGCGGCGCCGCCGCGCAGATCGCGCGAAACGACCTTCGCGCCATAAAGCCGCTTTACCCCGCGCACTACCGCAATCTTGCCGTCTATTTGAATATCGGCACCCATACGGCAAAGCTCCGCTGCGTGGCCGAACCTGCTTTCAAACACGTTCTCGACTACGACCGAGCTGCCCCTGGCCACGCAGAGCGCGGACATGATCTGCGCCTGCATATCGGTCGGGAAGCTTGGGTGGGGGTTGGTTTCGACCCTGCGCACGGCCTTTAAGGCCTTGGGGCCGCGCACGCGCACGCCGCCTTCTTCCATGCCGATGGTGCAGCCCATCTCCGAAAGCTTCTGGAGCACAGCCTGCATATCCTTCGCCCTGGCGCCCTTGGCGAAGACCTCGCCCCCGGTCATCGCGGCGCCCACCAGCAAGGTGCCCGCCACGATTCGATCCCTGAGCGGGACATATTCGCAGGCCTTCAGCGGGGTTCCGCCCCGAATCTCGATGCTGCTCTGCCCCGCGCCCTTGATTTCGGCCCCGCAGGCGTTTAAAAAGGCCGCCAAATCCTCGATTTCGGGCTCGCGCGCGGCGTTATAGATCACCGTGTCGCCTTGTGCGCCGACCGCAGCCATCATGATGTTCTCGGTCGCGCCGACCGAGGGGTAATCCAGGTGGATTTTCGCCCCGATCAGCTTGCCCGAGCAATAGATATGCCCGCGCTCCTCGATGATCTGCGCGCCCATCGCCCGCAGGGAGGAAAGGTGCAGGTCGATCGGCCTAAGGCCAATCTCGCAGCCGCCCGGGTAACTGAAGCGCGCCTTGCCAAAGCGGGCCAAAGCCGGCCCCAGCATGAAGATCGACGAGCGCATCCGCTTGGAAAGCTCCTCCGGCATGCGGTGCTCCGCCGCATTCCCCGCGTCTATGGCGATATTTTGCCCTTCCCAACGCACCTGGCAGCCGATTGCAGCAAGAATTTCCAGCATATGGTCTATGTCGTTGAGTCTTGGGCAGTCGCGAAGCAGAACCTCGCCGCTGACGAGGAGCGCGGCCGCCAGCAGCGGCAAGACCGCGTTCTTCGCCCCCTTAATGCCGATTTCCCCATTCAAGGGCCTACCGCCCAAAATTCGAAAGGCAGTCACGCGCCATTCCTCCTTCTTCCTTCCGGGTACCGCGGTATCCTATGAAGGGAAGGAAAAATGTGTGCGCGCGGCTCGCCTTACGGCCGGCCTTTGGGCCTCACAGCGCCGATTTCAGGCCGCGCCCGGCTGGGCTTGGGCTGATCTTGCGCACGAAGGCGTTTTTGCGCCTGGAAACCGATAAGAGCAGGCCCATCGAGCAAAGAAAGATCATCAGCGTGGTACCCCCGGCCGTGAAGAAGGGCAGCGGCAGGCCGGTGGTCGGCATCCACCCGGTGACGACCAGTATGTTGATCACCACCTGCACGGCCAGCATCATCGTGGTGCCCGATGCCAGGTAGCAGCCGAAGCGGTCCTGCGCGTTCAGCGCCACCCGGATGCCGAAAAAGATCAGCAGCATGAAGCCGATGAGGATGACCGAGGCCCCGATGAAGCCCAGCTCCTCCCCCACGATGGCGAAGATGAAATCCGACGAGGAATAGGGCAAAAACAGCAGTTTTTGGCGCGACATCCCGATGCCCGTGCCCGCCCAGCGGCCGTTTGCCAGCGCGAAGTAGGACTGCACCAGCTGCCAGCCGTCGCCCTGCGCCACCGCCCAAGGGTCGCGGAAGGAGGTGTAGCGCTTGAGCCGATCTGGCATGAACTGCAAAACCGTTACGATGAAGGCCACGCCGGCCGCGATCAGGCCGGTATTGACCCACCAGCGGCTGCCAGCCACATACATCATTAAGAGCGTCACGATCAGGATAGCCCCAAGGGTAGAAAGGTTGGGCTGCAAAAGAATCAGCCCGGCATAGCTGCCCGCGATGGCAAGCGCCGGAATGATGGTCTTTTTTAAGCTCTTCATCTGCTCTGCCTGCCGGTCGAAGAACCAGGCAAGGAAGAGGATTAGCGTGATCTTGGCGATTTCAGAGGGCTGAACCGACAAAAAGGCGGAGGAAGTGCCCACGCGCAGCCAGCGGTGCGAGTAATTGACGTAGGGGCTCCAAATCGGCGGACCGCTGACCAGCTTGGGCAGCGCGATGACGGCCAGCAGCATCAGCAGGGTAAGCCCCACGCCCGCGCCCACGACCCAAGGCCTCTTGAGCACCCGGTAGTCGATATTCATGATGAGCAGCATGAGCGAAAAGCCGATGGCCGCCCAGAGCGCCTGGTTGCGGAACTCTGCGAGCGAATCCGACGAGCGCACGATGCCCTCGTAGCTCGAGGCCGAAAGCACCATCAGCAGCCCCACGACCATCAAAACGAAGGTCAAAATCAGCACGCCATAGTCAAAGCTCAGGCCTTGCCCAAACACGAAAAGCCGAATTCTTTCTTCCGGCCCAGGCTCTTTCCCCTCGCGGCCGCTTCGCGCCGCAGGCCTGCGCACCCCGCTTAAGGGCGTGAAGGTTTCGCTCGCAAAGCCCTTGCGCGCGTGGATGGAATCCTCGATGCGCTCGCTGCGGCTCCTTTCCCTTGAGGAGTCCACGATGCCAAAGGGGCCGGGGCGCCCCGCCCGCCTCTCGTTCCGGTTTCCGCTGCGCATCCCGCCGCTGGGCATGGTTCAGCCCTCCCCTTCGACTTTTTTCCTCTTTAGCTATAGCGCGTTGACGATCTCCTTAAAGACGCGGCCGCGCTCCTCATAGTCCTTGAACATATCAAAGCTGGCGCAGGCCGGCGAAAGCAGCACGTTTTCGCCGCTTTTTGCACGCTCCCCGGCCAAGACGACGGCCTCTTTGAAGCTTTCGGCCATCTCGATGGCCGAAAACCCGACCTGGCGCAGCGCCCCTTCAATTTGCCCCCTGGTTTCGCCGATCAGCACCACGGTATGGATCTTGCTCCTGGCGATTTCCTCCGCGAAGGGCAAAAAGTCCGTGTGCTTATCGTAGCCGCCGGCGATCAGCACGCTGCCGGCCTTCATCGCGCGCACCGCCATGATGGAAGCATCCACGTTCGTGCCCTTTGAGTCGTTGATGTAGGTGACGCCGCCCAGCACGCGCACGGTTTCAATGCGGTGCTCTACGCCCGCGAAGGTCTTGAGCGTGTGGCGGATCACCGGCGCGGGCACGCCCGCGATCATCGCGGCCGTGGCGGCAGCGAGGGAGTTTTGCAGGTTATGCTTGCCGGGCAGGCGAATTTCATCCGCCAAAACGATGCGCTTCACCTCGCCCTTTTCGGCGAAGGCGACGTAGCCTTCTTCTAAAAAGCAGCCGTATTTCACCTGCTTTTCGAGGGAAAAATAGGCCAGTCTGCATTTCGCCTTCGGGGCGAGATCGCGCAGAAGCGGATCGTCCAGGTTCAGGATCACGCAGTCTTCGCCGCTTTGGTTTTCAAAGATACGTGCCTTTAGGCGGATATATTCCTCCATCGAGCCATGGCGGTTGAGGTGATCTTCGGTGATGTTGAGCAGCAGGGAGGTCTCGGGGCGAAAGCTTTCGATGGTTTCGAGCTGGAAGGAGGAAACCTCGGCGATCACGATGTCCTCGGGCTTGATCTTGGGCAGCTCCTGTGAAAAGGGCAGGCCTACGTTGCCCACCACGAAACTCAGCCGTCCGGCGTTTTGAAAGATCTCGCCCAGCAGCGTGACCGTCGTGGTCTTGCCGTTGGTGCCGCTCACCGCGATGATGGGCGCCGGGCAGAGCCTGCTGGCCAGCTCAAGCTCGCCGATGGTTTTCAGCCCCCTTTGCGCGGCGCCCCTCAAAATGGGGGCAGTGAGCGGGATGCCGGGGCTCGTCACGAGCAGATCGAAGCCCGCAAGCTCCGGTTCGCGGCCCAAAACCCTCTTGATCGGCAGTGCTTCCAGCGGCTTTAGCGCCTCGGCCAGCTCCGCTTCGCCCTTTTGGTCATAAATCGTTACCTCTGCGCCGATCGCGCTCAAAAGCGAGGCCGCCGCCACGCCGGAGCGCGCCATGCCGGCGACCAAGACCCTCTTGCCCATAAACAGCCCTTGCCCCTTGCAGCCCATGCCCTAGCCCCTCCACATCGTTAAAATGACTTTGCCTTTTATAACCCTATACTCCCAAAGAGATCAGCGCCAGCAGGCAGCAAAGCACCGTCACCGCAGTGTACATCGCCACCACCCGGGTTTCCGACATGCCGCCAAGCTCAAAATGGTGATGCAGCGGCGCCATGCGGAAGACCTTCTTATGCCGAAGCTTGATCGAGCCGATCTGAATGATGTCTGACAAGGAGGAGGCCACGTACATGACCGCCGCCATCGGCAGCAGCAGCGAGAGCCGCAGCACGAGCGCCGCCGCCACCACGGCCCCGCCAAGGAGGAAGGAGCCCACATCGCCCATGAAGATGCGCGCCGGGTTGGCATTATAGCGAAGGAAGCCCAGGCAGGCCCCCGCCATCGCCGCGCAAAAGACCATCGCGCTGTCTGAAAGGCCATGATCGCCGGCCGCGTCCTTCATGAAGAGGGCGATGAGCAAAAAGGTCGCCATCGTCACCGTCGTGACGGAGGCGCAAAGGCCGTCCACCCCATCGGTCAGGTTGGCCGAGTTCACCACGGCGATGATCACGAACATCGCAAAGGGGATGTAGAACAGCCCAAGATCCCATTCGATGTTCACGAAGGGCACGATGAGGCTCGAGCCGATCTGCTCGTTCAGGTAGCAATACAGCGCCATGCCAAACGATAGCCCGAGCTGCAGCGCGATCTTCTGCCAGGCGCGAAGGCCCAAATTGCGCTTGAGGCAGACCTTGATGTAATCGTCGATGAAGCCGATTGCGGTAAAGCCTAGCGTAAAGAGGATGAGGTGCAGCATCGCGCCAAAGCGGGTATTGGCGGGCGCGAAGGCAAAGGCTGAAACCGTGAAGGCCACGGCCATCATGATGCCGCCCATGGTCAAGGTTCCCTGCTTTGCTGCGTGGCTCTGCGGGCCGTAGCTCGCCTCGGTCTGGCCGAACTTCAACTTTTGCAGCAGCGGGATGATCACCGGCCCTAAGGCCATCATGCACAGGAAGGAAAGGATCAGCGTAAAGAGCGAACTTCGCATGTCGTCAGGCACTCCCCATTCTCTTTGGTGACTTCTTTCTTTTTCTTATTCTCATTCGCCTTTAATCCAGGCCCATCTCGCTTAAAAGCTCGGCCACGACCTGCTTTTCATCAAAGGGGCGCTTGATGCCCGCGACCTCCTGGTAGGTTTCGTGGCCCTTGCCCGCCAAGACGATGATATCCCCCTTTTGCCCCATTTTCAGGGCCTCCGCAATCGCCTCCCGGCGGTTTTCGATCACCCTGTAAGGCCCGCCCGTCGGGGCGATGCCCCTTTCGATAGCGCTCAGGATCTCGGTCGGCTCCTCATAGCGGGGATTATCTGATGTGAGGATGGAATAATCGGCCAAGCGGCCCGAAATGCCCCCCATCAGCGGCCTTTTTTCTTTATCGCGCCCGCCGCCGCAGCCAAAGACGCAGATGAGACGCCCCTGCGTGAACTGCCGGATGGTTTCGAGGATGTTTTCAAGCGCAGCAGGCGAATGGGCATAGTCCAAGATGACGCGGTAGGGCGTGCTCGTCTGCAGCGGTTCGATGCGCCCCGGCACCACGGCCACGGCCTGAATGCCGCTTCTCACGGCCGACATCGGCACGCCCAGCTCAAGGCAGGTCACTGCCGCGCCGAGGGAATTGTAGACGTTGAAGATGCCCGAAAAGCGCATGCGGATCTCGGCGGCCAGGCTCTTATAGCGCAAGGTGTAGGAAACCCCGCTTTCCTGAATCTCAATGTCCTCGGCGCAGGCCTGCACGCCCGCGCGCCCCGCCACCGCAAAGCCGGTTACGGGCACCTTCCCGTCGGTCATCTCCGCCCCCGCGTCATCATCGAGGTTAACAATGGCGCGCTTGATATACTCCGCGCTGAAGAAGCGCTTTTTGGCGAGCTTATAGTTTTCCATGGTGTGGAAGTAATCGAGGTGATCCTGGCTGAGGTTCGTAAATAGTCCCGCGTCAAAAACCATGCCGGCAAGGCGCTCTTGCGCCAGCGCGTGGGCCGATACCTCCATGACGAAGAAGCTGCAGCCTGCATCCCGCATCCTGGCGAGCAGGGCCTGCAGCTCGATGGCCTCGGGCGTGGTGAGGCTCGCCTCCTCCTCCTCTTCGCCGATGCGCGTAACCACCGTGCCCACCAGGCCCACCTTATGCCCCGCCGCCTTTGCGATGGAGGCGATCAAATACGAACTGGTCGTCTTGCCCTTCGTGCCGGTGATGCCCACGCAGATCATGTCCTTGGCGGGGTGGCCGTAAAAGGCCTGCGCAAAGTACGACATGGCCTTGCGCGCATCCTTCACCAGCACTTGAGGCAACCCGATAGGCAGCCTTCTTTCGACCACAAGCGCCGCCGCTCCATTTTCGGCCGCCTGGGCGGCGAAATCATGGCCGTCCACCTTCTGGCCCGGCAGGCAGAAGTGCAAAAAGCCTTTGCCCGCCTTGCGCGAATCGTAACTCAGGCCCGTGATCTCGACCGAATCGTCCCCATCAAACCCTTCTATGCCGGCAACCTCAGCCATCAGCTTTCTTAAATCCACAACCCATTCCTCCTGAACCTGATCTTATCTTTTATGGCTTTTCAAAGCGCACTTTGACCTCTTTTTCGTCGGGGTTGATGTTGGGATCCACCCTCGTGCCGGCCTTTGGCTCCTGCGAAACCGCCAAGCCCGAGCCCTCGATCTTCATCGTGAGCCCCAGATCCCTCAACAGCCGGTTGGCGCTGATCATCGACAAGCCCTTCAGGTCTGGCACTTCAATCCAGCCCTGGGTTTCCTGCTCGCCGGCGCCCAGCCTTTCGGTGTAGAGCACGACCAGCGAGCCTTCGGGCACCTCTGCCCCGGCGGCGGGCAGCTGCTCGACGATCACGCTGCCGATCCCGTCCGTCATGGCCTTGAGCCCGGCCTCAGAAAGCGCCGCGCTCGCCGTGCCGATGCTTTCGCCTACCACATTGGGCACCGTGGTGGTCTTGCCCACCAAGTCCTTCTCGCCATCCTTATATTTTGGCTGAATGCCCAGGTGCTTGAGCGTATCGCTCAAGAGGTCCTTGGCAAAGGGCGCGGCCACGGTCGAGCCAAAGTCCGGCCGCACGCTGGGTTCATCCACGATGAAGAGCACGGCTACCTGGGGATCGTCCATGGGCGCAAAGCCCAGGAAGGAGCAAATATGCACATCGCTTGAAACCTTGCCGTTCACGTATTTTTGGGCGGTACCGGTCTTGCCGCCGACGCGGTAGCCTGGAATGTAGGCGTTGCGCCCACCGCCGTCGGTCACCGCACCCTCGAGCAGCTTGCGCATGAGGGCCGAGCTTTCTTCGGTGATCGGCTGGCCGACCTGCTCTGGCGCGTAGCTGACTACGCTCATGCCCTCGCTGTCAAGCATCTCTTTGACGATATGCGGCTTCATCAGCCTGCCGCCGTTCACCGCCGCACTTGCCGCCGTAAGAAGCTGGATGGGCGAAACCGCCACGCTCTGCCCAAAGCCCACGCGGGCCAGATCGACGTTCTTGACGTACTTGATCGGGATGAGCTGCCCGGAAGACGCCCCGGGCATATCCACCCCAAGATCCCTGCCGATGCCGAAGGAGTCCAGGCCTTTATAGAAGCGCTCGATGCCAAGGCGCAGCGCAAGCTCGATGAAGGCAGGGTTGCAGGAGTTATTCACTGCCTCCTGCAGGCTTTGGTGCCCGTGCGGGTTGCTCGAGCGCCAGCACTTGATCTTGTCGCCGTCCACCATCACATAGCCTGAGCAGTGAAAGCCCGAATTCATGGTGGCGACGCCTTCGTTGAGCGCGAGGGCCGTGGTGAGGATCTTAAAGGTCGAGCCAGGCTCGTAGGCGTCCACCACCGTGGAGTTGCGCATGAGCTTCGAGAGCGCGCTCAGGTCGTCACGCGGCGGGGCGTTCAGGTCGAAGTCCGGCTTGTTGGTCATCGCCAGGATTTCGCCGGTCTTGGGGTCCATCACCACAACCTCAACGCCCTTGGCGCCATTTTCGCGCAAGGCGCGCTCCGCCGCTTTTTCTGCAATGGACTGAATAACGTAGTCGATGGTCAGCTTGACCGTGTAGCCGTCCTCAGGCTCGATGTATTCGTCGGCGCCGGCGCTCATCTGGCGGTTTTCTGCGTCCACTTGCGAAACGATGCGCCCATTGGTGCCCGCCAAGTACTTATTCAGGCTCTTCTCAAGCCCTTCCTGCCCCTGGCCCGATATATCGGTAAAGCCCAGCACCTGCGTGAGAAAGCTCCCCTGCGGGTAGGCCCTGACGCTGTCTTCATTGATTGCGATGCCGCCAAAATTGATCGCTCGAATCTCATCCGCCTTTTCAAGGCTGATCTGCCTGGCCAAAACCTGCTGGCCCTTGGTGGTGTCGCTCAGCTTCGCGAGCAAGCCATCGTAATCCAGCCCCAAAATCTCGGCCAGGCGCCAGGTTTTTTGATAAAACTGCTCCTCGTCCTTGTTCCTGTCTCTTACGTCCGAGGGTGTGGCGATCACCGTAGCTGCCGAGGCTGATTGCGCCAAAACCTTGCCGTTCCTGTCGGTGATTTCGCCGCGCTTTGCCGTCACGGTGAACTCGCGCGCCCATTGCTTCAGCGCCTTTTGCTGCAAATTCTCGCCGTCCACGATTTGGATGTAGAACAGCCTGCCGATCAGAAGCGTGAAGGCGCAGAATACGCCCACGATCAAGATCCCCAGGCGCCGCTTAGAAAGCTCGCCCGGCCCCTTTTCCGTCACGCCTCTTCCCCCTTCCGCCCGCACCATGCTTTTTCCCTTTATGTGTATACCTCTTTCGCCGCGGGCATTCAAGATGGTTGGCGTTTTCTTTCCTTTTCTTCGCCCCTTTATTCCTTGCGCAGCGCAATTACGCGGACATTTTCCACATTCGGGTAATCCATCCCTAGGTTTTCCCGGGCATAGTCCTGAATGAAGTTCACGTCGCTCTGCGCGTTCAGGCTCAGCTCCAGCTCGCTGATGCGCCTTTCGCTCTCGCGAATCTCGGCGCTGAGCTTATGGGATTCCACCAGCAGCGCCTCAACCTTCGCCTGCCCGGTCAGCAGGAAGAAGCTGCAGCAGCCCAGCAGTGCCAGCGCGGCGAACAGCGCGGTTAAAACCGCCCTTTTGGCGCCGCCCTGCTTGTGCTCAGTGGCCCTGCGCAGCCTTGCCTGCTCTTCCCGTTCAAGGGAGGCCTTTTGGGCAATTTCCCGCTGCCTTTCCTCGCGCTTTTGGGCTGGGGCGCGCGCAAAACCAAGCTGTGCTTCCTGCGCGTGCGCATTCAGCGCCCTGCGCCGCTCGGCCTGCCTGGCCTCTTCAATTAGGCTTTCGCCGCCCCGTCCCCGCTCGAGCGGGGTGAATACGACCTGCCTTTCCTGCCGCCTTTTTTCCATCTTCAGTGCCAGGGAGCCGTCGCTTAGCGGGTTGTTTCTGCGCCGAATCTTTGGATCTGCCATCGCGCTTCCCCTCCTTCGCCGCCCGCGCGCTCAAAGGCACGCAATTTTGCGCTGTGCGCACGCTGATTTTGCTCAAGCTCCTTTTCGCCCGGCAAGATGGGCTTCCTCGTGACCACAAAGCCCATCGGCTTGCGCCCGCAGACGCAGACCGGCGCGCCCTTGGGGCACACGCAAGGGTTTTGCATGGTTTGGAACGATCGTTTCACGATCCGATCCTCGAGCGAGTGGAAACTGATCACCGCTAGCCTGCCGCCAGGCTTCAGAATCGAGACTGCGGCCTTCAGTCCTCTTTCAAGGGATCTTAATTCGTCGTTGGTTTCGATGCGCAATGCCTGAAAGCTTCGCCTTGCAGGGTGCGAAACCTCGCGCCGCACAGCCTTTGGTACCGCCGCGTCAATCGCCGCCACCAAATCAAGGGTGCTGCGCAGCGGCCTGCGCTCTATGATGAACTTCGCGATGCGAAAGGCCCATCTTTCCTCGCCGTATTCACTCAAAACCCGGGTCAGGTTCTCAAGAGAGTAGGTATTGAGCACGTCCTGGGCTGTTTTGGTCTGGCTCTTATCCATGCGCATATCGAGCGGCGCATCCTGATGAAAGCTAAAGCCCCTCTCGGCCACATCGAGTTGATGGGAGGAAACCCCCAGATCCAGCAGCACGCCGTCCACTTCCTTGATGCCGATCGCACCCAGAAGCTCGTCCATCTGGGCAAAATTGCCGTACTGTGCACAAAAACGCCCGCCGAAAAGGCTCAGCCGCTCTTTGGCGGCGGCAAGGGCCTCTTCGTCGCGGTCTATGCCGATGAGCAGCCCCTTCGTGCCCGATAGAATCAGCTCGGAATGCCCGCCGCCGCCCAGGGTTCCATCCACGAAGACGCCTTGCGGGCGCTTCGCGATGCCGAGCTGCTCCATGCACTCCTTCGGCATCACCGGGGTGTGCGAAAAGCAGCTCATGGCTCCTCCTCTTCGCGCCTTAAGAATTCTTCGTGGCGGGCCTTGTCCCAAATCTCGATCACGTTGATGGAGCCCGCAATCACGATCTCCCTTTCTAAATGGGCATGCTCGCGCATTTCCTGCGGGATCAGCAAACGGCCCTGCTTATCGACCAAATTGTCGATCTGGCTGCCTTGTACCTTTCTGCGCAGCTTGGCGCGCATGGCCTGGTCGCCGCTGTATTCGTCCAGCCTTGAGTAGCCTTCAAGCCAGTTATACCACTCGCCAAGAGGCTGCACCTCAAGCCAAGGCCCCGCCCCGCGCTGGATCGCCACCTTCTCGCCCAGCCTTTCGCGATACTTTGCCGGAATGATGACGCGGCCCTTGGGGTCTATGCTATAGTGATAGCTCCCCGCAAAAAATTCCGCCATGGCCGCGCCTCCTTCCACTTCAAGGGTGTTTTCGAGCCTTTTCAGTGGGCTATTCTTCCCTTTTGTTCCCCAATAGCCCCTATCGTTCCACTTCTACCCCTTAAGGATTCGCTGGTGGGCTCATTTCTCCTCCCTGCTTCCCCTAATCCTTCGTAAAAAGTTCCTCTCGTTTTGCGCTTTTGGAACGCGGAAGAGCGCAAAACGAAGGGCCGGCATGCAGCCGGCCCTTCGCCCTGAACGCACCCCAAGCGGGGCTTAACTGAATCTTAAGTAGCTGTTCTTCATATAGCCAGTCTTCCCGCCAACGCTGACCTTGGACCAGTCCGCGCCCTTCTCAAGCACCGTCACCGTCGTACCCGCCGTGTAGGTTCCCAAGGAGTTTGAGGTGGCCGAGGCAGAAGAGCGCAGATGCACCGCGGCCGTGGTCTGCGCGCTGCTCTGGGCGGGCGAAGCGCCCAAGGCGACATACTGTGCGCTGATATAGCCCGACTTGCCGTTGATGGTAACGCCATACCAGCCGCTTTGCTCGGCGGTGATGGTGAGCTGCTGGCCGTGCGCGGCCACGAAGGTGACAGCGTAGCTCGTGCCCGGGCCGCTGCGCACGTTGACCGTGCTGGAAGCGCTTGAGAGCTTGACCGTGCCGCTCCTGCCCACGTTAGACGACGAACCAGAACCAGAACCGGCGCCAGAACCTGAGCCGCTGCCCGGTTTGGTTTCGCCCGTCAGGCGTATATAGCTGCGCAGCACATAACCCGAGCCAGAGCCGTAATTGAGCCTATACCAGTCGCCGTTGCTGGCCAGAACCTCGACCGCGGTACCATGCTTGAGCGAGCCCAGCACCGAAGAGCTGGACGAGGCCGAGCTGCGCACGTTGACGCTGCTATTGGCATCGCTCAGGGCGATGTAACCAAGATAGAGCGTTTCGCCCACCGCGCCGGAGCCGGTTCCGCCCGAGCCCGTGCCGCCGGAGCCGCCATCTGGCACCGTGCTGTTCGTAGCAAGGCGCACGTAGGATTTCATCACATAGCCGGTGTAGGCGCCATAGCCGATGCGGTACCAATCCCCGGTTTGGTTAATCACCGCCACCATCGCGCCGTTGGGGAGCTGGGTCAGCACGGAGGAAGCCGTGCTGGGCTCCTGGCGCAGGCGCAGGGTGCCGCCCGCGGTCGAAAGCTGGATGTAGCCCGTGATCGTGCCGTCGCCAGGCGCCGGGCTAGGGGTTGGCGTGGGCGCCGTGCCGCTCGGCAGCGGGGTCATGATGAAGGCCTTGAGCACGAAGCCGTTGATCGCGCCCACGTTCACGTTGTATACGTCGTTATTCACGCCCATGACGGTCACGGCGATGCCATTGGCCAGCGTGTTGATCGGCGAAGTCTTATTCGCGTCCGCGTAAATGGTCAGCGACGTGGTCGTGCCGCTTAAGCGAACCGTGCCCAGTACGCCGCCAGCCGGAATATTCGAGGCGCTCAACACCCCAAGGCCGTAACCCGGCGGCAAATCGCCGGGATTGGTCGGCGTGGGGCTGGGCGTCGGCGTCTGGCCGACCGGCGTGGGGCTGGGCGTGGGTGCCGTGCCATCCTTCGCGGTGCGAATATAGCGCTTGAGCACATAGCCGACCCGGTCGCCGCTCATCGCGATCCTGTAGTAGTCGCCTTCCACGCCGGTAATCAAAACCTGGGCCCCGTTCATCAGCCAGGACCCGGTCGTGCTCTGGTTCGTGCCGCCATACACCTCCAAATAGACCCCGGCCCCGGTTTCCACCGTGCCCAAGACCCCGTTTGCGGGGATGTCGCCGGGGGTGAGGTTTCCAAGCCCCGTCGAGGAGCCGGGCGTCGGGCTCGGAGTTGGCGTGGCGCCGGGTGCGGGTTCGCCGCTCGGCGCATCTTTTAGGATATAGGCGCTGGCCGCGTAGGCCTCGAGCCCGCCAAACTCGACGCGGTACCAGCCCAGGCTTTCGCCCAAGATCTTGACCTTGGCGCCGTAGTTCAGCGTGCCGACCTTTGCGCTAGACGACGAAGCCCCCGCGCGCACATTCAGCTGGGAAGCCGTAACGGTTCCCAGCTGGGTGGTCGGGGTGGGGCCTGGCGTGTAAGTCGGCGTGCCGATGCTGCTGAGCGTCACATAGGCGGCGCTCACGTAGCCTTCCAGGCCGCCCGAGGTTCTCACCCGCAGCCAGCCGTCGCTGCGCTGCTCTAAAACGCCGAGCTGCGTGCCGTTGTTCAGCCAGGTCACCACGCTCGCGCTCGACGAGGGCGCGCTGCGCATGTTGAGCGTGGAGGAGTTCGTCGAGAGACGCACCGTGGCGGTAAGCGTCGGGGTTTGTGCGCCCGGGGTGGGCGTTGGCGTCGCGCCGTCCAGGTTTGAACCGGGATCCAGCACGATGTAGCCCGCAGAAACGTAACCCGTGCCGGAACCGTAGTTGATGAGGTACCAATCCCCCTCCTTGCGCACGATGCCCACGCGGGAATTTCGCGTCAAGGAGCCGAGCTTTGAGCCGTTGTTGGACGCGCTGGCGCGCACGTTGAGCGAGGAGGCGTTCACCGTGCCCCAGGCGGCCGCCGGCTGGTTTTGGGAGGGGCCCGCGGGCACGCCGTCCTTGCTGAAGCTCAGGGTTTCAATCTGGCTGCCCTCGAAGTAGAAGTTGATGATCTGCTGGGCGTTCCAGCCCTCCAAAGCCATCTGCTGGGCGCCGCGCTGGCTCATGCCCACGCCGTGGCCGTAGCGCCGTAACGTCAGCGACCAATAGCCGCTATTTTGCGTCAATTCGAAGAGCCTCAGGTCGGAATCCGCGCCAAAGAGGGTGTAGCGCAGGGTATCGTGGATGTTGTTCAGCGTGACCGTGGTCGTCTGCGTGCCGTTCTGGTAGTATTCGACGGTAATCTCCATCGCGCGGTAGTTGCGGCTCTTGCCATAGCTTGCCGGGGCGTTCTCTAGCGGGTTAACGAGCCTTACATCCAAAATGCGCTGCAGACTGGCTCCCGAACCCATCTGGTAATACAGCGCGTTCTCAATCGCCGTGCGGAAACCCTGCGTGAGGGTGAACGGATCCGGCCCGAAGCTGTAGGTTGAGGATCTGGACGAGGGGTTGCGCAGATCGTAAGGGTCGTCTTTCATTACATAGCAGCCGGGGTAGCCCGCCGAAGCGCTCCAGGCATTGCCCGGCAGCTCGACCTGCCCGCCGTTGGACGCGCCGAAGTAGGCGCTGATGTAACTGGAGCCATATTTGAGCAGCATGCCCGCGGTTTCGTTCACAGCGCGCATGATCACGTCGTCCGAAGAGGTATAGCCCTTATAGACCTGGTCGTTCGAGGTGTCGCCAATGTCGTAGCTGGCCGCGCCGCTCAGCATCTTGTTGTATACATAGCTGCGGGCGATGATGGCCTGCGCCTTCAGGGTTTCCAGCGGGAAGCTGTTCGAAAGCTCGCCGTGCAGGACGCCATAAAGGTAATCCTCGATGAAGACACGATTAATCATCCGAATGGAAGAGCCCGAAACCTCAAACTGCATATCGCCGCGGTAGCTGCGGCTGCCGTACCTGGCGTTATAAAAGCTCATCGTGCCGGTGCCGCCGCTGGAATCCTGGTTTTGCTGAATCGTAAACTTGTTGCCCATGTTTTGCGGCGATGAAGCCCCGGGGCCGGTAATCCAGAGCGAGCCGCCGTTCAGGTAAACGTCGTAGCTGCTCCTGCTAGAAAGCGATACCGACGAAGAGGGAATGGAATATGCGCCGTTGAGCGTGATGGTGACCGAGGTCGGGCTGCCCATGGAATCTAACTTCACCCGCACCATGCCGGAAACCGCGGCCTGCGCCCTTTCCACCGGCATAAACGCGATGGCCGCCAGCAGCACGCAAAGGCTGAGCACGGCCGCGCTAATCTTTCGCATATTGAAAATACCTCCTACAGTCTTCTTTAGCCTATCAAATCCGGTTCGCCCAGGCCCGAAAGCGCGGATGTGGGCGCACTCTTCTTCTGATGTGGCTATATTACAATGTTATGACGTATTAATCAACGTCCTTCCTCTTTTTTTGCGGCCTTACGCAGCAGAATAAACAACTCTGAAACAAAAAAAGGCCCAGTTCATGGGCTTTTCTCCGGTAGCATGGTCTGGGTTCCCCTTTTCGCCATATCTGTTAGAGTAAATACTTCCTCTCAGCCCAATCTGTTCTTTTCCGCGCCCTTTTGCTATAATGGGCCAATAGAAGCGCCGCTCCCAGCCCCTGAATGAGAGGAGTTTTCCGCTTGAAAAAGCCTTTTTCCGCCGATGCGATCAAGCTTTGGGCGATTGGCGCCATGCTGATCGACCATATTGGCTGGCTCTTCCTGCCCATCGAAGGCCCGCTTGGCCTCGTTTCGCACCTGATCGGCCGCACCACCATCCCCATCATGTGCCTGGGCATCGCCGAAGGGTACCGCTTCAGCCATGACCGCAGGCGCTACGCGCTGCGGCTCCTGCTCTTCGCCCTGCTCTCGCACCTGCCCTTCGTTTATTTCGAAACCGGTTCCATCCCGAGCGATCTGCCCTCGCTGCTCTTGAGCCTTCAAAGCACCAGCGTGTTCTGGTCGCTCTTCCTCGCCCTCCTAGCGCTTGAGCTGCAGGGCAAGGCAGGAACTTCGGCCTGGATCAAGGTTTTGGGCACAATCGGCCTTTGCGCGCTCAGCGTCTTCGGGGATTGGTACTTCTTCCCCGTGCTCTGGGCCGGCATCTTCCACCGCCAGCGCGAAAATCCCACTAAAATGGCCCGCCTCTTCGCGCTAACCGCCCTGCCGCTGGTGCTGAGCTACCCCCTGGCCTTCCGGCTGACCAGCCCGGATAGCCCGCTTCCCCTCTGGACCTTCTTTCAGGCCGGGCTTTTCCTCGCCATTCCGCTTCTGCTCGGCCAAAACGGCAGGCGGATCCGCTCCAAGGTCTTAAAATGGAGCCTTTACGCCTTTTACCCCGCCCATCTCCTGGTCTTGGGCTTCCTCAAGCATCTCTTTTCTTGAGCGGAGCACGCAAAAAAGGGGCGCTGCCATAAAGGCAGCGCCCCTTTTTTGCGTCGGGTTCAGGCCAGAATCTTCTTAAGTTCGGGTTGGAACTCGCCCTCAAGCAGCCCCCCATGGTAGCAGATCAGCGTTTTGATCTCTAGCCCTTGCAGCTTCTTCAGCGATTCCTGCGCCAGAACCATATCCTTGGTGTAGACTGGGTTCGGGCCCTGCAGCTCGCCGCCCGCGCCCAGGTTCATCGCATCGCCGGTCATCAGCAGCTTGTCGCCCGCCACATAGGCGCAGGCGTGGCCCGGGGTGTGCCCCGGCGTGTGCACAAGCCTAAAGCCCGCGGCTTCGGGGAAGCCTTCGCCGTCCTTCAGGCCCCTTTCGAAGCTGATTTTGCGCGCCGCATACCCTTCCTTCATTTTAAGGACGCCTTCGCGCTCGCTTTGGCTCATTTCCTCGAGCTTTTCGAGCCTGGCGGCCAGCTTCACCGGGGTTTGCGTGCCGTCCAGGTAGGGTGTTTCGCTCTCGTGGGCATAGACCTTTAGCCCCGGCGCCGCGGAAAGCAGCTCGTTCACGCAGCCGATATGGTCCATGTCCTGATGGGTAAAGACGAGCTTCGTCAGCGTTTCTATGGGTACACCCTCGGCCTGAATCGCCGCCTTCAGCAGTGCGAACTGCCCCGGCAGGCAGGCATCGACCAGGATATTCTCTCCCCCCGCCATGACGAGGATGGGGTTTAGGCCATTGACCTTTAACCAGGCGACGTGCTCGCTTACGCGCATCGCTTTTCCCTCCCTTTCGCCTAAAGAATCCTCTTGTGCCTGCTCACGCTGTCGAAAAAGTCGGGGTCGGCGCGGAAGAGCATATCGCTGAGCTCCTCATCGCCCATCACGGTGTTGCGGCCCTTTTCGTACTCCGCATCGACCAAGGTCTTGATCTCGGCCACGACCTTGTCACGCTTATCGACCGCGTTTTCGCCCTTGAGGCCGAAGAAGCCGTTGAGCCAGTGCGCGATGCCGGCCAGGCCGGAGTGGCTATCGACCGCGACGGTGGCGGGGCGGTTAAGGATCGAAGCCGTATCGAAGATGTTGTAAATCTCCTCATCCTTCAGCAGGCCGTCCGCGTGGATGCCCGCCCTGGTGGAGTTGAAGTTGCGGCCCACGAAGGGAGTGCGCGGCGGGATAACATAGCCAATATCCTTTTCAAAGAACTCGGCGATTTCGGTGATGACCGAGAGGTCCATGCCGCCCGTGTCCCCGCGAAGGCCTGCGTACTCGATGGCCATAGCCTCCAGCGGGCAGTTGCCCGTGCGCTCGCCGATGCCCATCAGCGCGCAGTTCACCGCGGCGCAACCATAAAGCCAGGCCGCGTCCGCGTTGGCGACGACCTTATAAAAGTCGTTGTGCCCATGCCACTCAAGCTGGGCCTCCGGCACATCGGCATAATGCCGCAGGCCATACATGATGCCAGGCACGCTACGCGGCAGCGCCACGCCCGGGAAGGAAACGCCGAAGCCCATCGTGTCGCAGGCGCGGATCTTGATGGGCACGCCGCTTTCCTTCGAAAGCTCCATAAGCTCGGTTGCAAAGGGCACCACAAAGCCGTAAAAATCGGCCCTGGTGGTGTCTTCAAAATGGCAGCGCGGCACGATGCCGTGCTCCAGCGCCGATTTTACGATGCCCAGGTACTGATCCATCGCCTGGCGGCGCGTGAGGTGCATCTTCTTGAAGATGTGGTAATCCGAGCAAGAAACCAGAATTCCGGTTTCGGGCACGCCCATGGCCTTGACCAGCTCAAAGTCCCTGGCATTGGCGCGGATCCACGAGGTGATCTCGGGGAACTTCAGGCCAAGCTCCTGGCACTTGCGCAGGGCCTCCTTATCTTTTTCGGTATAAAGGAAGAACTCGCTCTGGCGAACAACGCCGTTCGGCCCCGAAAGCTTCGATAAAAGCTTGAACAGCGTCACGATCTGCTCGACCGAGAAGGGCGAAACCGACTGCTGCCCGTCGCGGAAGGTCGTGTCCGTAATCCAGATCTCCTTTGGCATGTGCATGGGCACGACCCTGTGGTTGAACGCGATCTTGGGCACGGATTTATAATCGAACAGTTCCCTGTAGAGGTTGGGCTCCTCCACATCCTGCAGTTCGTATCTGTAGTTTTTCTGCTCTAATAGGTTGGATTGATCGCTAAACTCGAGCATCGCCTTTGATCCTCCTTTGGGCTTTTTATTTTTTCTCTTTCCCCTTGCGTCAACGCCTCGGCCTCTTTGCCACTAGTGAAGCTTTTTGACGAAGCGGTCGATCCTTTTCAGGCCTTCCTCGATGCTTCCCATCGAAACCGCGTAGGAAAGCCGCACGCAGTCATCCTCCAAAAAGCCGTCGCCTGGCACAACGGCCACCTTTTCTTCGCTCAGGAGCAGCTCGGTGAAGCTCATCGAGCCTTCAATGGCCTTTTGGCCAAGCTTTTTGCCAAAGAGCGCCGAAATATCGACCATTACATAAAAAGCGCCCTCGGGTTCCACGCAGCCAAGGCCTTCGATGCCCCGAATCAACGCCACGATGCGATCCCTCCTGCGGGCGAACTCGGCGACCATGCTCTTGAGTTCGTCGGTCGGGCCGTTGAGCGCGGCAATCGCCGCGTGCTGAGCGATTGAGTTCGGGTTAGAGGTTGAATGGCTCTGGAAGTTGGTCATGGCCTTGGCCAGCTCTACCGGCGAGGCGGTGTAGCCAATGCGCCAGCCGGTCATGGCGTAGGCCTTCGAAACGCCATTGACGACGATGGTGCGCGCCTTCGCTTCGCCCGAAAGCGAGGCGATGGAAAGGTGCTCCGCGCCGCCATAGACGAGGTATTCGTAAATTTCGTCAGAAATCGCGTAAAGATCACGCTTGGGCAGCAGGGCCGCGATCCCCGAAAGCTCTTCCTTTGAATACACAAAGCCATTGGGGTTGTTGGGCGAGTTGATCAGGATCGCCTTGGTCTTGGGGCTGACTGCCCTTTCGATCTCGGCCGCGCCAACCTTGTATTTATTGCTCTTTTCACCCTTTACGAAGACGGGCACGCCGCCCGCCATGCGGATGAGCTCAGGGTAGCTGACCCAACAGGGCGAGGGAACGATCACCTCGTCGCCTTCGTCCAGCAGCGCCTGAAAGATGTTGAACAGCGAGTGCTTCGCGCCATTGGAAACCACGATTTGATTGGGTTCGTATTGCAGGCCGTTGTCGCGCAGGAGCTTGGCGCAAATGGCCTGCTGCAGGGCAAGTTCGCCAGCCGCCGGGGTGTAGCGGGTCTTGCCCGCCTCCATGGCCGCCACAGCGGCCGCGCGGATGTGCGATGGGGTATCAAAATCCGGTTCGCCCGCGCCAAAGCCGATCACATCCTCGCCGGCCGCGCGCATGGCCTTTGCCTTGGCGTCAATGGCCAGCGTTACAGAGCCCTGCACGGCCGCCACCTTTTTCGAAATCTTCATCAAGGGCATCCTCCGCCTTTCTCAATCCTAGTCCGCGCATTCATGCAACAATGCCCCTCAAAACTTGCAATCTCGTGCTTTTGCCAAGGGGAAAACGGGCCAAAAATGCATAAGCGCCAGAGCGTACTCGCATTATAGCGCAGCGCCGGGGCTTATGCAAGCGCTTGACGCAAAAAAGGCCGCAAAAAAAGGCTGCGGCACCAAAAAGGGCTGTTTTGGCAGCCGAAACCGGGCAAAAGCAGGCCTTGAAGCGTGCAATGCGGCGAACCCGTCTGCTTCGCAGCCGTGAAGAAGCGGGCCCGGCGCGGAGCGCCGCCTGGGGCATTTTACTTCGCTCCCAAGAAGGAATCGAGCCTGCCGGAAATGAAACGGCTCAAGAGCGCCCGGGCGACGGCCGCGCAAGGCACGGCCAACAGCATGCCCGGCAGGCCGAAAAAGGCGGTGCCTGCAGAAATGGCCAGCATCACATACAGTGGGCGCAGATCGATCGAATCGCCCATGATCTTCGGCCCGACGACGTAACCGTCGATCTGCTGGACGGCCAGCACGATAATCGCGGCCCAAATGGCCTGCATCGGGTCGTTCAGGGCGAGGGCAAAGACGGTGATCCCCCAGCCCAGGATCGGCCCAAAGAAGGGCACGAGGTTCAGCACGCCGTTGATCACGGCAAACAGGGCCGAAAAGGGAATGTCGGCCGCCCAAAAGGCCAGGCCAACGGCGGCGGCCACCACCAGCGAGTCGATCAGGCGCGCGCGCAGGTACCCTCCAAAGACCCGGTCGAAGATCCTCGCGATGTCAAAGGCGACGGCCGCGCGCCTCTCGCCCAAGAGCGCCCGGGTTAAGCGGTTAACGCCGCACAGCATCCTCCCGCCGTCCATCAGGCAATAGATGCTGCCAATCAGCGCGATGAACGCGCCAAGGCCGGCCTGCACGGTGCCTCTGGCCAGTTGCATGGCCCGCTGGGTCAGCGAACCGCTCAGGCTGTTCAGCGCGTTTTGGGCGCCATCCAGCGCGTTTTCAAGGGGTTTTGAGAGTGCTGGGTTGCTCAGCACGGGGTTGCCATTCACCATCTCGCCCACGATGCCGTCAAGATGATCGAGGTAGCCCGGCAGGCGGTTCCAAAAGTCGCGAATATTGAGCATGAGCATGGGCACAACCTGCCTAAGCAGCAGGGCGAGCAGGCCCAGCAGCAGCAAATAGCAGATAAGCACCGCCAGGCCCCGCGCTAGAACGGGTCTTTTCTTGCGAAGGCGTGCGAGGGGCTTTTCCTCGATGAGACGCACGAGGGGCGCGAGCACATAGGCCAGCACCAGCGAAAGGCAAAAGGGCAAAATCACCGCCGAAAGGCTCGCGCCAAACTTCGAAAGCTGCACTAGGATGTTGCCCGCATCGGCCAAAAAGCGCCAAAAAAGCATCAGCGCTGCCCCGGCCAGCGATATGATCACCGCATAGCCTGCGGCACGGCCGAGGCGGTCGTCCTTCCAGTTGATGCGCACGGGTTTTTCCCCTTTCCCTTTTTACCTGGGCTCACCCAGGAAGAACAGGGCGATGGTATCCGGCCCCGAATGGCTGCCCACGAGCGGCCCGATATGGCCGAACTGAATATCGCTAATGCCCAGCTCCTCGCGGAGCATCCCGGCCAAAGCTTCGGCATCCGCCAGATGGTCGCCATGGCTGATGAAGATGCGCTGGGAGGCCGGCTCAAAGGCGCTCTCTTTGAGATGGTCGAACAGCGCCCGGATGGATTTTGCCCTGCCGCGCACCTTTTCAACCGGCGTCAGGCCGCCTTCGTCGTCCACATGCAAAACGGGCTTAATCGAAAGCATCGTACCAAAAAAGGCGGCTGCGCTCGAAACGCGCCCGCCGCGCTTTAAGAAGTCGAGATCAGAAACGGTGAACCAGTGGCAAAGCCTGCCTTTGTTTTCTTCGGCCCAGGCGACGATCTCCTCCGCGGGCTTGCCCTCGTCGCGCAGATCGAGGATGTGATCCATCAACAGGCCCTGGCCCATTGAGGCGCAGAGCGAATCCACCACATAGACCCTGCGGCCGGGGAATTCCTCCTCAAGCTCTAAAGAAGCTAGGCGGGCGCTGTTGTAGGTTCCCGAAAGCTTTGAGGAAAAGGCCAGGTAAAAAACGTCGTCCCCGCCTTTCAGGCACGGCGCAAAGGCTTCTTTGAAACTTTCGGCGCTGATTTGGGCGGTTTGCGCGACCGACCCGGCACGGAGTTTTTCGTAAAAGTCGTGGTAGGGCAGCGAGTCGCCAAAATCGTCGAAATACTCCTGCCCATCCATAGAGTAAAGCATCGGCAGGATGGTGAGCCCGCGCCTTTGCGCGTATGCCTTTGATAGGTCGGCGCAGGAATCGCTGAAGCAACGAAGCGCCATTTTCGATCCCCCTCCTTTTTGTGCGGATGATGAAAAGCAGCGTTATAAGGGCGAAAAAGCCTTAAAAAAACGAGCGGATGAGCAAAAACAGCCCAATCGCGAAGAGCGGAATGCCGACTGGCGCCGCCACGAGCGTTATGGTGAGCACAAGGCCGACGACCATCAAAACCAGGCTCAGGATGACGCCGACCAGCCGCCCGGTCAGCGATAAAATGGCGCCCAGCAGCGAAAACAGCGCCTTAAACGGCCAAAGAAGCACTCTCATTGCCTTCCCCTTCCCTAAAACAAGGGAGGAACAAGCGCGGGCGGCCCAACAGGCCGCCCGCACACTCTTCCCCTCAAAAATTACTTCTGCAGGAGATGGATCGCGAAGCCGCCGATGTCGCCCTTCAAGTAGATGGCGTTAGGCTGGCCGTTGGGCTTGGTCTTCAGCGTGCTCTGGTCGAACTCAAAGCCCAGGGACTCAAGGTAGGCGATCGCGCGGGAAACCGAGCTGGTCGCCACCGCGAGGTGGCCATTTTTGCCCAAGTACATGGTCTTCATGACCTCTACGCCGGTGCTGGCGAACACGGAGGAATTGCCCGCGTTCACGGGCCAGCCAAAGAGGGCCGAGAACTGCTTGGCGACCTTGACTGCCTCTTCTTCATTTGCGGTGTTGATGCCCACGTGCTTGATTTCAAAGCCCAGCATCTTGTTGACCGCAGAGCGGGTCAGCTCCTCGATCTTGGCGAAGTCCTTCGCGGCAAGGGCCTTGGGATCCACCATCCAGCTGCCGCCGCAGGCCACGATCTTATCGAAGGCGAGGTATTCGAGCAGGTTGTTCTCGTTCACGCCGCCGGTGGGCATGAAGCGCAGCTGGGTGTAGGGTGCGGCGACCGCCTTGATGGTGTTCAGCCCGCCCATAGCGCCCGCCGGGAAGAACTTGACGACCTTCAGGCCGAGTTCAAGGGCGGCTTCCATGTCTGAAGTCGTGGGGCAGCCGGGGTAGACGGGGTAGCCCTTCTCTACGCAGTAGCCCACGACCTTGGGGTTGAAGCCCGGGGTGACGATGAACTGCGCGCCGGCCGCGATGGCCTTATCGACCTGCTCGATCGAGAGGACGGTCCCGGCGCCGAGCAAAACGTCAGGCACTTCGGCGCTGATGCGCTTGATGGATTCCTCGGCGGCCGCGGTGCGGAAGGTAACCTCGGCCACGGGCAGGCCGCCGGCCAGCAGGGCCTTGGCAAGGGGCACGGCATCCGCCGCATCGTTGAGGACGACCACGGGCACGATGCCCAGGGATTCGATCTTTTTGCTCATTTGGTCGATGTTCATGATCTTTTTGCTCCCTTCATGTTTGGCGTTTATGGTATCGCGGGCAGGCCCGCTGTGTACCCAGAAATCAAACCCCGCTGTAGGCCGAAAAGCCGCCGTCAACGGGGATCACCACGCCGGTGACGAAGCTTGCCGCCCTGTTGTTGAGCAGGAAGAGCAGCGTACCGATCAGCTCCTCGGCTTCGCCGAAGCGGCCCATGGGCGTCGCGGCCAAAATCTTGCCCGTGCGCGCCGTCGGGCTGCCGTCCTCGCCAAAGAGCAGGGCGCGGTTCTGGTTTGAAACGAAAAAGCCCGGGGCCAGCGCGTTGACGCGGATGCCAGCCTTGGCAAAGTACACGGCAAGCCACTGCGTAAAGTTAGAAACCGCAGCCTTCGCGCCCGAGTAGGCGGGAATCTTCGTGAGGGGCCTAAATGCGTTCATGGAGGAAATATTGATGATGTTGCCGCCACTTTTGCCCTTGCCCGCCATATCCCGGGCGAAGACCTGGGTGGTGAGCAGGGCGGCGACGACGTTTAAGTCGAAAACGAAGCGGACGCCATCTGGGTCGAGCTCAAAAAAGCTCTTGATTCCTTCGATTTCGGGCGAAAACTGCTCATCGTCCGTCGTGCCGCGCGGGCTATTGCCGCCGGCGCCATTGATGAGTATATCGCAGGGGCCAAAGGCCTTTAAAACGGCCTCACGCGCGGCAAGAAGACTTTCTTTGCTCAGGCAATCGGCCTGCACGGCTAGCACCTTGCCACCCTGCGCTGCGATCTCATCCGCCGCGGCCTGCGCCGCAGCTTGGTTAATGTCTAGCAGGGCCACAGAAGCGCCGCAGGCAGCCAGCGCCTTGGCGAACATGGAGCAAAGCACCCCGCCGGCGCCGCTTACGACGGCGACCTGGCCCTTTAAATCCAAATCAAAGGGCAGTTCCATGCGCTTTTCCCTCCCCCGCTTTCTCAATCGCCTCCCACAAACCGGTTAGGTAGCTGGCGCCCAGGGCACGGTCGAACAGGCCATAGCCGTAGCGCCCGGTTTCCCCCCAGATCATTCTGCCGTGGTCGGGGCGAATATAGCCGTCAAAGCCCGCGTCATAGAGGGCCTTTAAGATGGCGTACATGTCGAGCGAACCCTTCGCGGAGGGGTGCGGCGCTTCCTCGAAGCTGCGTTCGCCCGTCCATTTTACGTTGCGGGCGTGCACAAAATGAATCCTCTCGCCAAAGGCCTGAACGATGGCCGGAATGTCGTTTTCCGGCGTGGAGCCCAGCGAGCCGGTGCAAAGCGTGATGCCGTTGCGCACCGATGGCTCGATTTGGCGCATTCTCTCGTAGCTCTTGGCGCCGGTAATGATGCGCGGCAGGCCAAAGACGCTCCAGGGCGGATCGTCGGGGTGAATGGCCAGCGAAACCCCAGCCTCTTTGCAGGCCGGGATCACTCCACTTAAAAAGTAGGCGAAGTTGGCCCAAAGAGCCTCTTCCTCTATGCCCTCATACTGCCCGAGCAGCGCCTGCAGGCCCTCTTTGCTGTAGCTCTCGTCCCAGCCGGGAAGCGAGAGCGTGGCCTTGTCGAGCCTGAGCATGGCTTCCTCGTCGTAGGCCAGGGCATTGGAGCCATCTTCCAATTGCCGCTCAAGCTCGGAGCGCAGCCAGTCAAAAACCGGCATGAAGTTATAGCAAATCACTCGCACGCCGGCAGCGCCCAGCCTGCGGATGTTTTCTGCATAGTTTGCGATAAGGCGGTCGCGAGAAGGGAGCCCCAGCTTGATTTCTTCATGCACCGGAACCGATTCCACGACCTCAAAGGCCAGCCCTTCTGCATTGGCGGCGCTCTTGAGCCCCTGAATGCTTTGGGCGGGCCAAATTTCGCCCGCGGGCACGTCATACACGGCGGAAACGATGCCGCTCATCATGGGGATCTGGCGAATCCTTCTTAGGCTGACCGGGTCATTTTCGCCGTACCAGCGGAAGGTCATCTTCATACGCAACACCACCGCTTGTAGTGTACATGATGAGCGCGACAAGCGCAAGGGGTTCCCCGCACGCCCCCGCAAAAAAACGCCTTGTGCGGAAATTCAAAGGCCCTCCGCCGCTCTTTTCGCGGCGGGGGCCTTTCTGGATCAGGCAGTGCCTTCTTTTAGTTCAGGTACTGGGCTGAAAGGTAGGCTGGCCCCGCGCCGAACTCGATGCGCGCCCAGCCGTTTTCGATGGCCAGCACGTAGATGCGGCTGCCCTTCTTCAGGGCGCCAAACTTGGAGGCCGAAGTCGAAGGCCAGGCCCTGATGTTGAGCCAGGAGGCCTTGATGGTGTACCAGCCGGGTTCGTTGCCCTGGATGGGGCGCAGATAGTCCATCGAAAGGTAGGCGATGCCGCTGCCGTATTGGATCTGGGCCCAGCCGCCGCTGATGGAGATGACCTGCACCACGCTGCCCCTGGTGAACTGGCCCAAAATCGAGCTTGAGGTGCTGGGGCCAGAGCGCACGTTGAGCTTGCGCGCGGCCACGCTGTAGCTCGAGGTCTGCCCAACGGGCTTGCTCTTATAGGTCGCGGTGATGGTCACGTTATTGGCGGGCATGGTGAAGATTGTGGCCGGACTGGTGGCGCTAGCGAAGCTGCCGCCGCCGTTCGTGACCCATTTATCGAATTCCTGGCCGACGGGCGCCATGCTCGCGGTGATGCTGACCTGCTGACCTGCCGTGTAGCTGCCCGAGCCTAGGCCATAGAGCACGACGAGATTGGGCTTGCCGCTGGTGCCCACCTTAAAGGTCACCGTGTCGCTGGCGCTCAGCCCGTTGTAGTTCACCGTGACCGTCGCCTGGTAGACGCCGGCCGCCAGCCCCGCCTTGGGCTGCACCTTCCAGCTAGTCACCCTCTCATTCGGGCCGATCTGGGCGCCGCTGCCGCTGATTTCGAAGTAGTTTGTGTTGGAAACGGTCACCGAAGTGATGCTGGCCGAGCCGCTGCCCGAATTCGTGATGGTGATGGACTTCGCGTCGGGCCTTGCATAGCCTGGCGCCGCTTCGTCAAAGGTGGGCGCGCTGACGTTGAGCAGGGTAGTGGAGCCATTGCCTATGCCGATGGTCAGATCCGCCGGCAGGCTCGCGAAAGTGGAGCTGGTCGCCTTGATGCGCACCTGATAGTTGCCCGGCGCGAGGTTTACGATCTCGGTACCCGACGAAACCTGGAGGTAAGACGCGGCATTGCTCGCCCTATACTCCATGTTGGCGTTCACGCCGGTGATCTTACCGTCGTTTCTGCCCGCCGCGCTCGCGTTCACGCCGGTTGGCTGCGGCTTTTCGGGCCTGGGGGGCAGGGTAATGGACTGCGCCGGGCTGTCGATCCCATTCGTGCCGCCCGCCTTCTTGATGATGGAAACGCTGGTGTTGATCCAGGCGGATTCGATAGCGATGCGCCCCGTCGCGCTGGCGGTTTTCTGTGTGCCGGCCACCGTGTACGCGGCGTTTGGCGTGAGATTTGCCAATTCCTCGTTCGGGAAGTCGATCGTGGCGTTCGGAGTGGCCTCTTCGATGATTCCGCCAAAGCTGCTCACCGTGCCGACGCCATTCACGACGCCCAGGTTCATCACAACGGTGGCGCTGGCAAAGTCGCTGAAGTTGTCGCCATTGATCTGCTCGCCGAACACAAGCAGAGTATAGTTGCCCTGCGCAACGCCCGCGACCGGAATGGACAATGTGCCGCTCGCAGCGGACGCGGTGGAAGCGAACTTGCCGTAATACTGCGCATCCTCCGCGCCCTGGGGCACGAGGAGGGCGGAAATGTATTGGTTGGAGCCCGTCGTCGCGTTTTGGTAGCTAAAGCTCAGCGCCGCGCCGCTCTGCGTGGCGGGGGCCCGCAATTCCAGCCTTTGGCCGCTTGGATTCGTCGCCGCGTTGTAGGCATCCAGCAGGGTGAACTTCACGGCGCCGCTCAGGTTGGCCAGCGGCTGGAAGGATAGGCCTACGCTCGCGTTCGACTTGCCGCCGACAATGGATGAAGTCAAAATCACGGTTGAGCTGTCGATCTTCATGGCCGGGCGGACGAGCAAGGCCGTGTTGACCGCCGCGCCCGTCGCATCTATCGTGTTGCCGTCCGTGCTGACCTTTTGGGCAAGGCCGTCGGAAGTGCCCGGCGAGCGCAGCCACCAATCGCCGATCGCAGCCCTGGCGCCCGGCGTCAACTGGGACGCTTCGGCCCCAGAGAGCGGCCAGAGCCTGGCGTCGGTCACGGCATTCCCCGTCATATTATCGAGCGTTTTTGGCAAGATCTTGGCGTATTCCTTGGGCGCCGCCGCGCTTAAGGCCGTTGCCGCCGCGTTCATCGCGCTCTGGAGCGCCGAGCCGCTATAGGCGCTGGAGGAAGCCGCAAAGATGGCGTTCCCCGAAGGGATGGCAGGCAGCTCGCCAAAGGATTCGGTCCCCTTGAGCAGCAGCGTCAGCGTGTTGGGCGTGCTTTGCCCGCTCGGCGGCTGCTCCTGGCCGATCGCGATCCACCGCTTGCCCGCGAAGCCAATCTCGGTCGGCGTTGCGCTGCCGGTGCCGAGCGTTAAGGCAGGCAGGTTCTTTTTCATGCCAATATCCGCGCGGGCCGAGCCCGGCGCCCAGACCAGAAGCCCTAAAAGCAGCCCCGCGCACAGGGCCGCGCTCAAACCCCTTTTCCAAATTGCCTTCATTTCGCTTTCCTCCTTGTACGAACTCGCGAAGAAGTCCCCATAAGCGCATTATCGCAAAAGCTTTTCGTAAAATCAAGCGAAAAGCCGGATTTTTCGACCGATTCTTGTTTCTTTTTTGTTTGAATTCGCCTTGAACGCGTCCTCCCTCCCTCTCCCCCGGCTTCGCCCGGCAAAAAAGGGGAGGGCTTTTATGGTTTTTTTTAAGGGCGCCGGCGCTTGACGCCGATCCTCGTCTATACTATCCTAATTGCTATGTTCATGCCAAAAGCCTTGCATCGCGCCTTTTGCGCGGAGCGGCCAGAAGCAGCCCCCAGCAAAGCAGGGGGATCGAAATCCATTGCGAAATCGAAAGCCCGAAGACCAAGCCGCGGGCCGCGTCCCCGCGAAGGAATTCGAGCGCAAAGCGAAGGCTCGGGTAGGCGATGAGATAGATCGCGAGCGCCGAACCGAGCTTGCGGGGCTTTTTGCTAAAAAGCCAAAGGGTCAGAAACAGGCCAAGATCAAAGGCAGCCTCGATCAACTGCACGGGGAAGAGCGGCACCCCGTTCGGCGCGCCGATGGCTTCGCGGAAGGCGATGCCGAAGGGTTCCCTCACATAAAAGCCATGGCAGCAGCCAGCGAAAAAGCAGCCGATGCGCCCGAAGGCCTGCGCCAAGGGCAGCGCGGGCAGGCCGAGGTTTGCATAGGCAAGCGGCGAAGCGCCGCTATCGCGCTTTGCAAGGAACAGCCCCAGGCAGGCGCCCAAAATCCCGCCATAAAAGACGAAGCCGCTGAAGATCCTCTCGGCGAGCGGCACGCCGGGGGCCGGGGGCGAGAGCAGAACATAAAGAAGCTTCGCGCCCAAAACCCCGAAGAGGGCGGCATAGAGCAGCAGCGTTGCGAAGGCTCGCCCTCCCTCGCCGCGCGCCTTAAGGCGCCGGAAGCAAAAAACCAGGCCGAGAGCGATGCCAAGGGCGATACAAAGGCCATAAAGCGGGATGCGGATTGGGCCGATGGTCAAAAAGGGCAGCATGGGGGCAGGCCTCCTTCGATGCGGGGTTTTTTCTGCGCTTAGCCTATGCAGTTTATGGTTTCTTATGCGCAATTTAGCAAGGGAGGGCTCAACATGAACGCGACCGAGCGCATCCGCTACGCCAAAGAGAAGTACGCCGCTCATTTCGGCATAAACCCCGCCCTTTTTTCACAAAAAGAGCATGTTTTTATCGAATCCGAGCGTCATTTTTTCGAAGTCCTCTGCTTCGGCGGCGGCCTCATCGTGCTGGCCGATCCCTTGCTCTGCGACTGGTGCGCCGAGTTTTTCGCCGGCAAAGAGGCAAAAACGGCGATGAGCGGTGCCGATCTTTACGTCATCGAGCGCAAGATGCGGCAGTTCGGCAAGCAGCTTCAGGGCGAACACGTCTGCTATCTTCATTTAAATCCGGGTGTGCGAGCGAGAAAACCGTCGGGCTTCCGCTACGAGCTCTTCGAAAAAGGCGACATGCAGCGGCTTTTCAGCCTGCACCCGGGCTTTGAGAACGCGCTGAACTATAAAGACGACGTGATCGCCCTGGCCGCCTACAACGACGACCAGATCGCGGCGCTCGCCGGCGCGGACGACCGCGTGGAAGGGCTTTGGCAAATCGGGATCGACACCCTGTCGGCCTACCGGCAACGAGGGCTCGCCGCCTACCTGACGCACGAGCTCGCCCTGCAAATCGAAAACAAGGGGCTGCAGGCCTTCTATACGACCTGGAGCGCAAACCTTGCCTCCACCAGAGCGGCGCTTAGGGCCGGTTTTTTACCGGTCTGGGTCGGCAATTCTGCCCAAGAGGATTCCATCCCCAAAGAAGCCCAGTCGTACACAATAGAAAACTTGAAAAATCAGCTTTGCCTTTCGCCTAATTTATACAGATCAAGGCGAAAATGATGGGAGTATGAATGAGCGCATTTACAGCGCAGTTTTTCCCAGGTTCACTCGCATTACCTACAAGAATATGGACGTCGATATGGTCGCTTGTTGGTCGGCGAAGTGAAATACGCACTTTAATAAGAGCCAACCAAAAAAGCGCGCCAATTCAATTTCTAACTGCGAGGATGGAATGCCGATCTTGAACCCTCTTAGGCGATCTTAGGGCCGACTTGGCAGGCAAAATCGGCGCAGCCAAAAGGCCTAGCCTTTGGCGCGCTCGGCCGCGCCTTCCAGATGCACCTTCAGGGGCTGCCTTCGCTCCCCTTCCGCATGACCGACAAAATTCGCCATGAGACAACCACCAGCTTTCCCAATTTCTTAAATTACAGCATGGTGCCTTGCCGAATACAAGAAACAGCGCTCACTTCCCGCCGGTTTGTGTTCTTACTCGCGGATGCTCCGCTCCACAAAAAAGTCGCCCATCCGGCTCCACTCCAAAGGGCGGGGTTCTTTTTAGCGTTTGCCTAAACGCTAAAAAGCGGGTATACTTTAGCTGTTTTCAGTCCCCGTTGAAAGGCGGTTTTACTATGAAGGACGGCTTCCTCAAGCTCTGCTGCGCGACGCCAGAGGTCAGCGTGGCCAACCCGCAAAAGAACGCGGCGGAAATCATTCGCCTGGCAAAGGAGGCAGCGGCGGACGGCGCCGCGCTCGCCGTCTTCCCCGAGCTTTGCATCACCGGCTACACCTGCGGGGATCTCTTTCTTTCGGGGACCCTGCTGCGCGGCGCAGAAGAAGCCCTTGCGCTGGTCGCCAAGGAATGCGCCGAGCTGCCGATGCTACTTGTGGCGGGCCTGCCCGTCGCCTTTGAGGGCAAGCTCTATAACTGCGCCGCGCTCGTCTATCAGGGGCGCGTCTTGGGCCTGGTGCCCAAGCAAAACATCCCCAATTACACCGAGTTTTACGAGGCCAGGCACTTTTCGCCCGGGCCCTCGTGGCCCTTTCGCAAAATGATCCCCTTTTTGGGGGGCGACGTCTTCTTCGGGCCCAAGCTGCTCTTTGAATGCGAAGACTTCCCCGAGTTCACCATCGGCATCGAGCTGTGCGAGGATCTTTGGGTGGTCAACCCACCCTCCAACGCGCTTGCCCTGGGCGGCGCGATGGTGCTCATCAACCCCTCTGCCTCAAACGAAGTCGTGGGCAAGGCTGCCTTCCGGCGCAATCTGGTCGCGATGCAATCCGCCAAGACGATTTCGGCCTATCTCTATGCGAGTGCGGGCTTTGGCGAATCGAGCCAGGATCTGGTCTTCGCCGGGCACAACCTGCTCTGCGAAAACGGCTCGGTTTTAAGCGAATCCAAGCGCTTTTCGGGCGGATTGAGCTTTGCCGACGCGGATCTTTACCGACTCAAGCACGAACGCGCCAGAACCTCGACCTTCGTGCCCGCTCAGGACGACTTTTTGCGCATCCCCTTCCGGATGGAGCGGCGCGAAACCGCGCTTTCGCGCGCCTTCCCCCGCCTGCCCTTCGTGCCGGACGAGCCTTCCGAGCGCAGGGCGCGCTGCGAGGAGATCCTCGACATGCAGGCCGCCGGCCTGGCCACCAGGCTGCACGCGATCGGCATGCGGGACGTGACCCTGGGCCTTTCGGGCGGGCTCGACTCCACGCTGGCACTCATCGTGGCCGTCCGCGCCTTCGACCGGCTTTCCTTGCCCCGTAAGGGCATCCACGCGCTGACCATGCCCTGCTTTGGCACCACGGCGCGCACCCGCTCCAACGCCGAGCTGCTCGCCCTGGCCTACGGCGCGGACTTCCGCGAGATCAACATCAGCAAAAGCGTGCTTGCGCACTTTGATGACATCGGGCAGAGCCCCGATCTGCACGACCTGACCTACGAAAACGCCCAGGCGCGCGAGCGCACCCAGGTCTTGATGGACATGGCCAATAAGCTCAATGCCCTCGTAGTCGGCACCGGCGACCTTTCTGAGCTTGCCCTTGGCTGGGCGACATATAACGGCGACCACATGGCGATGTACGGCGTTAACGCCTCGATTCCAAAGACCCTGGTGCGCCATCTCGTGGCCTTTGAGGCGGAGGGCAGCCAGGGCCCGCTTGCAGCCTGCCTGCTCGACATCCTCGCTACGCCGGTAAGCCCCGAGCTTTTGCCGCCCAAGGACGGACTCATCGCCCAAAAGACCGAGGACATCGTTGGGCCCTATGAGCTGCACGACTTCTTCCTCTATTACTTCGCGCGCTTTGGGATGGAGCCGCAAAAGATCCTGCGGCTGGCCAAGCTGGCCTTTGAGGGCGCCTACGAGGAAGAAACCATCAAAAAGTGGCTAAAAACCTTCCTGCGGCGCTTTTTCAGCCAGCAATTTAAGCGCTCGTGCCTGCCTGACGGCCCAAAGGTCGGCACGGTAACGCTCTCGCCGCGCGGGGATTGGCGCATGCCCTCCGACGCAAGCTCGGCGCTCTGGCTCCAGGGGCTGGAATAGGGATGGAGCAGACCACCGTCGGCGTCTTCGCTCATGTGGACGCGGGCAAGACCACGCTCTGCGAGCAGATCCTCTTTCGCTCGGGCGCGCTTTCCTCGCTCGGTCGAGTCGATCACCAAAGCGCCTTTTTGGATCACGATCCCCTCGAAAGGCGGCGCGGCATCACGATCTTCGCGGAGCAGGCCGAGTTTACCATCGGCCAAAGGCGCTATACCCTCGTCGATACCCCGGGCCACGCCGACTTTTCGGCCGAGATGGAGCGCTGCATCGCCTCGATGGATTATGCCGTCCTGGTCGTCAGCGCGGTCGAAGGGCTGCAGGCCCATGCCTACACCGTTTGGGGCCTTTTGCGCGATGCGAAGCTGCCCGTCTTTTTCTTCGTCAACAAGATGGATCGGGCGGGCGCGGACGCGGGCCGTGTTTTGGGCGAAATCCGCCAAAATCTCGGCGCGCCGGCTTTTTTCTTCGATGAAGCCACCCAAGGCGCCCTGCCCGCCGCCCTAATCGAAGAGCTTGCCCAGGGCGACGAGGCTCTGCTCGATGCCTACCTTTCGGATCGGCGCGATCCCGACTTTTGGCGCGAAGCCCTGCGCGCATCCATTAAAAAAGGGCAGCTTTGCCCGGTCTTTTCGGGTTCCGCGCTCAAAGGCGAAGGCGTTGATGCCTTTTTGCGGGCCCTTCATGCGCTGAGCTTCACCCAATACGACCAAAGCGCCCCGCTTCAGGCCATCGTCACCCGCATCCGGCACGACGAACAAGGCGCCAGGCTGGTCTATTTTAAGCTCCTTCAGGGGAAGTTGCGCCTCAAGGACGAACTGCCCCTGCCCGGCGGCGAGACCCATAAGGTCAATGAAATTCGGCGCTATTCGGGCGGCGGCTTTGCGCGCATCCAGGAGGCGCTGGCCGGGGAGCATTTCGTCCTTTGCGCCCTGCCCGAGCTTCGCGTGGGCGACGCGCTGGGCACTGACGCAAAGCCCGCAAGCTTCAGGCTTTCGCCGCCGCTTCTGGCCAAGGCGGAACCGCCGGGCGGCTGCGCCCCCGCCCAGGCCTTGCGGGCGCTACGCCTTTTGGAAGAGGAGGATCCGCTTCTTGGCGTGCTCTGGCTCGAAGAAAGCCAGAGCATTCAAATCTCGGTGATGGGAAGGATTCAGCTCGAGGTGCTGCGCGAGCTTCTTCTTTCGCGCTTTTCGCTCAGTTTTGGTTTCGGCGAGCCCGAAATCCTCTATTTGGAAACCCTCGCCGCTCCCGCCTTCGGCCGGGGCCATTACGAGCCCTTGCGCCACTATGCAGAAGTGCATCTGCGCCTTTCGCCTGGCCCGCGGGGCAGCGGTGTCGCCTTTGAGGACGAGGCCCCTCTCGACGCCCTCCCCCTCCAGTTCCACCGCCTTGTGGAAGGCCATGTTCTCGAAAGGCAGCACCCAGGGGCGCTGACCGGCGCGCCCGTGACCGATCTTCGCGTCACGCTTCTGGCCGGGCGCGCCCACCTCAAGCACACCCACGGCGGGGACTTTCGCCAGGCGTGCTACCGCGCCATCCGCCAGGGCCTCTTCAAAGGGGAGAGCCTGCTGCTCGAGCCCTATTACGCATTCTCCATCCGCGTGCCGGTTGCGCTGCTCGGGCGCGTCAGTTCTGATCTTCGCCAGCTCTTTTGCTCCTTCGATCCCCCGGTGCAGCGGGGCGAAGGCGTGGAACTCCTCGGACGCGGACCGGTAGCCACCCTGCTCACCTACCCCGAGGCCCTGGCCGCGCTCAGCAGGGGCATTGGCGCGCTGAGCTTTCGCTTCGACGGCTACGAGCCTTGCCACAACCCGGATGCAATCCTTCAAAAGCGCGCATACGAAAAGGAAGCCGACAGGGAAAACCCCGCCGACTCCATCTTTTGCGCCAAAGGCGCAGGCTTTTTGGTGGGCTGGCGCGTTTCCGACGCGCACATGCACATTCCTTTTTAAACCCCTACTGCGTCACCTTGCGCGTGTAGTGCTGCGTCTTGATCTCACCCTCGCCGTTATCCTGCACTTCCCAATAGAATTCGTGGTCGCCATAGAAGGTGATCTTGCCGCTTTGGAACTGCTCGCTGTCGTCAAAGCGCACGGTGAGCACATCGTTTTTCACCGTATAGGTCATTGGCAAGGGGAATTGCAGATAGGCGATGGTGCCCGCGCCGTCCTTGGCGAAGACCATCGTTGTGATTTCCTGATCGTCCACCCAGTTGCCCTGCAGCAGCGCGGTCGTTGAATCGCAAGCGCTTAAAGCCAGCGCCAGCATGAGCAGCGCCAATATGGTCAGCCCGATTTTCTTCATTTTAGCCCCGTTTCGCATCCGATCGTCCTCCCCAAAGATTGGAGTCGCCGGCCAGACCCGGCGCGCTTATCCTACCACGAAAGGCGCACACGGTCAATTGAAAGCTCCGTGCCCGAAGAGGGCCGCCACCGCCGCCTCGGGCGATTCCGCAGCCCCAAATGCCTTCCCCTCGCCGCCCACGGCCGGCGAGGGCCTTTCAGGCGGCGTTTCAAGGGCTACCGCCTCGATTTTTGCTCCACGCCTAGAAGGGCGCCGCTTTGGCCGCTTTGATAGATGCCATACATCATGATGCCCGCCGCCACCGCAGCGTTCAGCGATTCCGCGCCCGGGCGCATGGGCAGCCGCACGATGGAAGTAGCTTCCGCGCGCACGGCGTCAGAAACGCCGCGCCCTTCGCTGCCCACGACCAGCACAGGCCGCTGGGCCGGCGCCTTCGAGGCGAAAAAGCCGAAAAAGTCCTCGCCGTCGAGGGCTGAAACCAGGATTTCCGCGCCCTGTTCCCTGAGCGCGCGAAGCTCGGCCGCAAGGTCTGCGGTCTGGGCCGGGCGCACGCGAAAGAGCGAGCCCATCGCCGCGCGAACTGCCTTGGGCGCGTAGGGATCCGCGCAGCCGGGGCCAAGCAGAGCCGAAAAGCCGGTCGCGTCCG
>JAITGM010000029.1 GCA_031280685.1 Christensenellaceae bacterium | reverse complement strand
GATCACACCACGACCCGGGCCGGACGGAGGTCCCGCCGCGGCTTTTCTCTTTTTTCCTTAGCGCACGAGCGCACGAAAAAATCCGCCCCCTATCTGCCCATTTTCGTTCCCGCGCATTGACTTTTTCCCCCTCGGGCGCTAAGGTATGGGAAGCATGAAAGGCAGGGGAAGCGATATGGCGAAGCGCTCCTTCGTGGCAGGGGCCGCGATTCTATCGGCCGCCGGGCTGCTGGGCAAGTTCGTGGGCATGTTTTACCGCATCTGGCTGGTGGGGCTCATCGGCACCGAGGGCGCGGCCTTTTATCAAAGCCCCTACGCGCTGTATTCCTTTCTTTTGGTTTTATCCTCCGCCGGGCTGCCCACCGCGATCTCCAAGATGGTTTCCGAGCAGAGCGCCAGGGGCAACCCCGCCGCAGCACTCGTGATTTTAAGCAAAACGCGGCGCATCCTCTTCTTCACCGGCCTCGTGGCGAGCATTTTGATGGCCGCGCTCGCGGGCCCCGCGGCCGCGGCAACGGGCGACCCCCGTAGCGCCCCGGGCTTCATCGCGCTGGCGCCCGCCATCTTCTTCGTGTGCTTGATGTCGGCCTATCGGGGGTATTTTCAGGGCATGGAAGACATGGCCCCCACGGCCCTTTCCCAAATCGTTGAGCAGCTTGGCAAGGTTCTCTTCGGCTTCGGGCTGGCCATCGCGCTTCGGCCCCAAGGGGTCATCTGGGGCGCGGTCGGCGCGATTTTGGGCGTGACGATTTCGGAGTTTTTGGGCTTTGCCTGCATGCTAGTCAAGTATCTTCTGCACAGGCGCGGGCAAAAGCGCCCCGAAGCGCCCCCAAAGCCCGTCGAAAAGCTCTATTCCAGGCTGTTTTCCATCGCCATCCCCATCACCATCGGTGCCTCTGCCCTGCCCATCGTCAGCATCGCGGATGCCGCCCTCATCCAAAACCGCCTGCAGTTCCTGGGCTATAGCGTCGAAGCCGCCAGCAGGATGTACGGCGCCTTCACCGGCATGGTCATCCCCATCATCAACATGCCCGCGGTCATCACCCTGGCGGTTTCGATGGCGCTGGTGCCCGTCATGTCGGGCCTGCAAGGCTCGGGCGATGCATCCGGCCTGCGCCGCGCCGCGGGCACGGGCCTTAAGCTCTCGTTCCTCTTTGGCTCGGCCGCGGCAGTCGGCCTTGGGCTGCTGGCGCCGCAAATCATTGAGCTGCTCTTTCACGGCAGCGCTGGAGAGGGCGAAATTCTCCTGGGCGGGCGGCTTTTGGCCCTGCTCGCGCCTGCCGTGTTCTTCCTTTCGGTCGTGCAGGTCACAACGGGCATCCTGCAAGGCTTAGGCAAGCCCTTTCAACCCGTGATCACCCTGCTCTTGGGCGTCGCGCTCAAGATCATCCTCAACTATGTGCTCATCGGCCTGCCGGGGGTGAACGTGCTGGGCGCCGCCTACTCCACCATCGCCTGCTACGCCGCAGCCGCCTTTGGCAACCTCTATTTCGTGCTGCGCTCCACCGGCCTGCGCCTTGGCCTTTCAGCCTATGTGCTGCGCCCGGCTCTGGCCGCTGGCGGCATGGCGCTCGCCGTTTGGGGATTGGGCTTTTTGGGGCTTTCCACACTGCTGACCACGGCGCTCTCGGTCAGCGTCGGGGTTTTGGTCTACGGCGCGCTGCTGTTGGGCCTTGGCGGCCTAAGCCGCAAAGATCTAAGCTTCGTGCCCGGCGGCGCCAGGCTGATTCGGCTGCTTTCCTCCCTGCGCATCCCGATCCGCTAGCCCTTGCCCTTCCACACACACGGGGAAATAAAGGGGAACCCGCCCACGATCACGGCCGCCGGCCTTGGCATAAGGCCGAGCAGAGCCCAATAATACCCTCTATGCCCTTGCCACGATGGGCACGGGGCCTTCCACACAGCAAAAAAGGGGGAACTACCCAATGATTACGATCATAGGCCTTGGCATAAAGTCCGGCGAGCTTACGCTGAACGCCCGGGCGAAGCTGCGCTCCGGGCTGCCCCTGCTCCTGCGCACGGCGCGCCACCCCGTAGCCGAAGCCCTGAGCGCCGAAGGCATCCCCTTTCGGGCTTTCGATGCCCTGTATGAGCAAAGCGAGGATTTTTCATCGCTCAACGCGGCCATCGCGCAGGCGGTGCTGCAAAGCGCCCCCTGCGTCTTTGCCGCGCCGGGGGGCGCAGGCCTTTTTGACGAAGGCGTGCGCGCCGTGGTGAGCGCCGCGCGGAAAGAGGGCGTCGCCATCGAGATCTTGCCGGGCGTGGGGCTTGCCGAATCCGCGGCGGCACAGAACGGGGGGGCTTTTGGAGCCTTGACCCTTGCCGCGGCAGACTTTGGCCCGCGCTTTGCCAACCCACGCCTGCCGCTCATCCTCGTGGAGCTGGGCAGCCGCGTGCTGGCCGCCGAGCTCAAGCTCAAGCTGCTCGAGCATTACCCTGCGGGGTTCCGCGTAAGCCTTTGCGGCGAAGAAATCCCCCTTGAAGAGCTCGACCGGCAGCCGGAAGGGGTTTATGGCCACCTTTGCGCGCTGTTCGTGCCGGCTCTGCCCCTTTTGCAGGCCTCGCGCTTTGACCTTCATCACCTGGATGAGATCGTCACGCGCCTGCGCGCGCCAGACGGCTGCCCTTGGGATAAGGAGCAGACCCACGAAAGCCTCACGCGCGACCTCATAGAAGAGAGCTACGAGGCGCTGGACGCCATTCAATTGGCTGATATGCCCGCGCTTTGCGATGAGCTGGGCGACGTGCTGCTGCAAATCGCGCTGCATGCCCAGATCGCGAAGGAACACGGCGATTTTGCCCTGGCAGACGTGACCAGCGCGCTTTGCGAAAAGCTGATCCGCCGCCACCCTCACGTCTTTGGCGACGTCCAGGCGGCCTCCGTGGGCGAAGTGCTCGCCAACTGGGACGAAATCAAGAAGGCCGAAAAGGGCTTCGCTTCCGAAGTCGCTCCGCTCAGGGACGTGCCCTCCTCCTTCCCCGCCCTTCTGCGCGCCGAAAAGGTGCAAAAGCGGGCGCGCAAGCTGGGCTTTGATTTCCACGATTTTGACGAAGCCCTGCAGAAGCTGCTGGAAGAAATCGACGAGTGCAGGGCGGCATCCACCGAAGAAAGGGGGCGCGAGCTTGGGGATCTGCTCTTTTCGGCGGTGAATCTTTGCCGTTTTGCTTCCCTTTCCCCGGAAATCGCCCTAAACGCGACGACCGAGCGCTTCATCGCCCGCATGGGGCGCATGGAAGCGATGGCATTGGCTAAAAAAACGGCGCTTTCCGGTATGACGATGCCGGAATTGGATATACTTTGGGCAGAAGCGAAAGCCTTGGAAGGAAAAGGGGATTGAGAAATTCGCGGCCATTTCAATGGGAGTTTCGGCACTTTCCCAGGCTTCTTTTCGTTAAGAAGGCGAAAAAAAGAAGAAATTTTTAGAAAAGCCTTGAATTCCGCATAAATTCCCCTATAATAAGTGAGTGGCAATTGAAGGCGCCCCAAAATTTAACTGAGGCTCCGGGCCGCAAAATGTTTCTCCCCGGGTAAGAGGGTCTTCCTATAGTGTATTATACTCCCTGACTACCGGGCTAATTTAAAGGAGGTACTTCGTTTCATGAACAAAGCCGATCTGATCGCGGCGGTCGCGCAAAAGAACGCCATTACCCGTAAGGATGCAGAAAAGCTGGTTTCCAGCGTTCTAGATGCCATCACCGAAACCCTCGCCGCCGGCGAAAAGGTTTCCCTGGTTGGCTTCGGCGCTTTGGAAGTCAAGACCCGCGCGGCCCACGAGGGCATCAACCCCATGACGAAGGAAAAAATCCAGATCCCCGAGAGTAAGTCCCCGGTCTTCAAGGCGGGCAAGCAGCTTAAGGACGCGGTTAACAAGTAAGGTTGCCATTCTGGGTTCAAGGCGCTTCGCATTCCCAATGCGAAGCGTTTTTTCTTGTTTTTTTCGCCATGGTTCCTTATAATAGGGGCGATCTGCGGCAAATAAAGGAGGGGCACTATGCGCCTTGATAAGTTTTTGAAGGTTTCGCGCATCATCAAGCGGCGAAGCGTCGCCAACGAGGTTTCAGACGCGGGCCGCGTCACAATCAACGGCAAGGTCGCCAAGCCTTCGGCCGAGGTGAAACCCGGCGATGTTTTAGAGCTCCGCTTTGGCGAAAAGCTTTCCCGCTTTGAGATCCTGAGCATCAGCGAGCACGTGCCAAAGGCCGGCGCGGCGGATCTCTACCGCCCGCTGCCATGAGGCCAAAGGGATATGGCCTGCTCGTGGCCGCGGGGCGCTCCTCGCGCATGAGCGATGGAAAAGCAGCCGAAAACAAGGTGTTTTTGCCCATACACGGCCGGGCCGTGCTTGAATACAGCCTCAAAGCCTTCGAGGATTCCCCCTGCATCGATGCCGTCGCGCTGGTCGTTTCCCCCAAGGATCTGCCCCGCGCGGCGGCGCTCGCCGCGCGCTATTCAAAGCTGCGCTGGCTGGCCCTTGGCGGCAAGGAGCGGCAGGATTCGGTCTATAACGGCCTAAAAGCCCTCCCCGCGCAGGGGAATGAAAGCATCGTCCTCGTGCAGGACGGCGCGCGGCCCTTTTTAAGCCCCACGCTCATCGAGAGCTGCTACGGAGCCGTAATGGAACACGGCAGTTGCGTAGCCGCCTCGCGGGTCAGCGACACGATCAAGGCGCTGGACGGAAACGGCGCGCCCCCCAGGACGCTGCGGCGGGCCGATCTGCGTGCCGTGCAGACGCCGCAGGCCTTCTGGCTTAGCGAATTAAAAAAGGGCTACGAGGTCCTTTTTACGGCCCCAGAGCCCGTCACCGACGATGCGGCCGTGCTCGAACGGCTCGGCAAGGCGGTGCACCTCATGGAATACGAGGGCCCGAACCTCAAGATCACCAAGCCAGAGGATCTGCTCCTTGCGCAGGCGCTGCTCGGCGAAGCCAAAGCCCCCGTGACGGGCTTTGGCCTTGACGTGCATAGGCTGGTCAGCGGCCGAAAGCTCACCCTCTGCGGCGTAGACATCCCCTTTGAGCTGGGTCTGGAAGGCCACAGCGATGCGGACGTGGCCGTGCACGCGCTCATCGACGCGATTTTGGGCGCCGCCGCGCTGGGCGACATCGGCAGGCTTTTTCCAGATAGCGACGAGAGGTACCGCGGCGTTTCCTCCATGCTGCTCCTAAAGGCCGTAAACGGCCTTCTGGAAGGCCGCAGGCTCCTCCATGCCGACATTACCCTGATCGCCCAAAGGCCGAAGCTGGCTCCCTTTATGCCCCTTTTCACGCAGAGCCTGCAAAAGGCCCTGCCGGATGCGACGATCTCAGTCAAGGCGACGACCACGGAGGGACTTGGCTTCACGGGCCGGGGCGAAGGCATCGCCGCGCAGGCAGTGGTCACGCTGTGCTAGGGGAGGGGTTGCTCCTTTGGTACGCCCAAAACGGCAGAAGCCTGCCCTGGCGCAAGGATCGCGACCCCTACCGCGTATGGGTCAGCGAAACGATGCTGCAGCAAACCAGGGTCGAGGCCGTTTTGCCGCGCTACGAGGCCTTTTTAGAGGCGCTGCCGACGCTTCACGCCCTGGCGGCGGTGCCCGACGAAAAGCTCCACAAGCTTTGGGAGGGACTTGGCTACTATTCCCGCGCGCGCAACCTCAAAAGGGCCGCCGCCGCCATCGAAGCGCTCGGCTCCTTCCCCCGCTGCCATGACGAGCTGCGCAAACTGCCGGGCTTTGGGCCCTACACGGCGGGCGCGCTTTGCTCCATCGCCTTCGGGCAGCGCAGGGCGGCGGTGGATGGCAACGTGCTGCGCATCTTCTCGCGGCTGCGCGCCATAGAGGAAGCAATCAGCCTGCCCTCGGTCCGGCGTGAGGCCGAGCGCTTCTGCCTGGCCGAAATGCCCGAGGGCGCCGACCCCGGCGCCTTTAACCAGGCCCTGATGGATCTTGGCGCGCTGCTCTGCACGCCGAAAAGCCCGCGCTGCGGCCTTTGCCCAATCGCTGCCCATTGCCTGGCCCTTGCCGGCGGCGAGCCTGCGCGCTATCCGCGCAGGGCGCCCAGGAAGGCCCGCGCGCACGAGAGTTTTGATGTGTATCTCTTCCTTCGGGGCGGCCGGGCACTGCTGCGCAAGCGGCCGGATGCCGGCCTGCTGGCCTCCCTTTGGGAGTTCCCTCATCATTTGGAGCAGGAGCCCGAGCTCCTCGGCGAGCCGCTGCTCAGCCACCGCCATCTCTTCACCCACCGCGTCTGGGAAATGCGCTTTTTCCTCGCAAAAGCGCCCAAAAAGACCCCGGAAGGCTGCGTTTGGCTCAGCGCCGAAGAAATCTTAGCCCTGCCCATGCCCTCGGCCATGGCGCCTATGCGCAAAGCGGCGGTGAAAGCCCTTGATCTTCCAATTTAACGCCAAAACGCTCCCGCCCGCCAGCGCGTCCCTTACATAAAGAACGTTCCCCCATAGAAAGGAAGGAATGCAATGAGCACTTCCCGCCAGACCGACCGCTTTTCCCTCACCCAGGGAGGCATTCTCAACAAGATCCTGATGGTGGCGCTGCCCATCATGGGCACCAACCTGCTTCAGCTCACCTATAACCTTGCCGATATGTTCTGGCTGGGCCGCCTGCTGGGCGGAAACGCCGTGGCAGCTTCCGGCACGGCCGGCATGTATATGTGGCTGTCGGTCGCGTTCATGATGTTCGGGCGCATGGGCGCGGAAATCGGGGTAGCGCAAAACCTGGGCCACGGCGATTCGGAAGCAGCCCTCGGCTACGCCCAGGCGGGCATCTTCGTCGCCGCCTGCCTGGGCTGCCTTTATTCGCTCAGCCTTTTCTTTTTACGCGGCCCGCTGATCGACCTGTTCAACATCCAGGAGCAAAGCGTCGCCGGCAACGCCAAGCTCTATCTCTCGATCGTAAGCGCGGGCATTCCCTTTGACTTCCTCAGCATGGCCACGGTGGGCATCTACAACGCATCCGGCAACTCGCGCCTGCCCTTCTTCTTTTCGATCATTTGCGTGGGGCTCAACATCGCGCTCGATCCGATCTTGATCTCGGTCTTTCACATGGGCATCGCGGGCGCGGCGCTCGCCACTGCCATCAGCCAGTTCACGGGCGGGCTTCTCTCCATCCTCGCGCTTACGGTGCTCAGGCAGCGGCCATTTGCGCGCTTCAAGCCCTTCTGCGTCCCAAAGCCCGCCCTCCTCAAGCAAATCCTTCGCTGGGCCACTCCGGTCGCGCTCGAAAACTTCCTCTTCACCACCTTGACCATGCTCATCTCGCGCCTGATCAACGGCTTTGGCGCCGACGCGATGGCAGCAAACCGCATCGGCTCGCAAATCGAGAGCCTGACCTGGCTGATTGGCGGCGGCTTTTCCTCCGCGCTCACCGCCTTTGCGGGCCAGAACTTCGGCGCCGGCAAGTGGAGCCGCCTCCGCAGGGGCTTTCGCATCTCGGCCCTTGCGATGCTGGGCTACGGCTCCCTCGTCACGCTGCTCCTGCTCACCGCCGGCGCCCCGCTTTACCGCCTCTTTTTGCCGGACGCACCTCGGGTTTTAGAGATTGGCGTGACCTATCTCAAGATCCTCGCGCTCTGCCAGCTCCTCTCCTGCCTGGAGGGCGTGGCCATCGGCTTCTCCCGCGGCATGGGCAAGACCATGATCCCTTCCACCGTGAGCATCGCTTCCAGCGTGTTTCGCACCGCGCTGGCCTATGCACTTGTCAACACCAGCCTGGGCATGGAGGGCATCTGGTGGGCGCTGACCATCGGCTCGGCCCTTCGCGGGCTGTGGATGCTGATTTGGTACCTGCTCCGCTCGCGAAAGACCCCCAGGGAGGACGCCCTGCCGGCGACTGCCTGACCCCGGCCAAAAAACCGCCCCCTTTGCGTCCCCTTTTAGGGAATGTCTTCTCCCCCTTAGCATAAAGATGGTGTAAATACGCTTTATGCCAAGGAGGAGGTCTTTTTATGCGCCCAAAGCTCAGCGCAGCCCAGAAGCGCAGCCTCGTGCAGGCTTCGCTCGTCCTATGCCTGGCACTCATCTCAGCAGCCTATGTGCGGCTCTTCAATCCGGAGGCCTTCACGGATGCCTACTCGCCCGCAAAGCGCCCCCTGCCCGTCTATTCGGTGGACGTGGGCGAAGAAAAGCGGGTGGCGATCTCGTTCGATGCGGCCTGGGGCGAAGAAAAGACCGACGCCATCCTAAAGATTCTGGAGGATCGCAACATCAAGACGACCTTCTTCCTCGTAGGCTACTGGGTCGATCGCTATCCGGACCGCGTCCAGCAGATCTTTGACGCGGGGCATGAAATCGGCAACCACTCCACCACCCACCCGCATATGTCAAAGCTCAGCGAATCGCAAATGATTGAGGAGCTCAAGGGCGTATCGGCCAAGGTGAAGGCGGTCACCGGCGTGGCGCCGACGCTCTTCCGCCCGCCCTACGGCGATTATAACGACAAGCTCGTGCTCGTTTCGCGCGCGCAGGGCTACGAGATCGTGCAATGGGACTGCGACAGCCTCGACTGGAAGAACCTCGGCATCCAGCCGATGGTCAGCCAGGTCATGAACAACGCAAAGCCTGGCTCCATCATCCTCTTTCACAACAATTCCCAATACATCACCGAGGCACTGCCCCTCATCCTCGATCAACTCCTGGCCAAGGGCTACGAGATCGTGCCCGTTTCAGAGATCCTGCTCCAGGGCGATTATATCATCGACAACACGGGCAAGCAGTTCGCGGCAGCGCAAGGCGAGGCCTGAGGAAGATGGAAAACCGCGTCTATCTTCTGGGCCGCATTTCTTCAGCGGCCGAATTCTCGCACGCGATCGCGGGCAGCGCGATGTATACCTGCAAACTGCTCGTGCCCAGGCTTTCCGGCACCGAGGACGAGGTCGTTCTGCTCTTTGACGGCCGCTTTTTGCCAAAGATGCAAGGGGAAATCGGGCTGAGCGGCCAGCTTCGCGGCTATTCCAGGCTCGAAGAGGGCCGCAGGCGGCTAAAGCTCATGGCGCTGGTCAAATCCCTGACCGATCAGCCGGAAGAAGACAACAACCGCGTGGAGCTTGAGGCCAGCCTCTTCCGCCCGCCGCTCTATCGGCAGACCCCTCTTGGCCGCGAAATCACGGATCTTCTCTTGCGCGTACCCAGAGCCAGGGGCGGGGACGATATCATCCCCGCCATCGTCTGGGGCGGCTGCGCACGCTTCGCCCAGGGCCTGCAGCCCGGCGCCCCCCTGCGCGTGACCGGCAGGCTGCAATCCCGCAGCTACTCAAAGCTGCTGCCAAGCGGTGAAATCCAGGCGCGAACGGCCTATGAGCTTTCAATCAACCAGCTCAGCACGGCGCCGCGCGGCCGGGAGGAGCCTGACGCATTCCCCCCTTCCACGATGCGCGCGCAATGATCACAAAAACCCCCAGCGAACGGCTTCGCCGGGGGTTTTCTTGCGTTTTTTTTTGGGCTGCGGTTACTTCTTGGCCCCGCCAAGGTTCGCCTTTTGCAAAATGCTCGAGTCGAACGAGAAGGCTGAGGCCTCCTTATCCTTCTGGGCTGCAAAGGCGTAGCCGACGAGCTTGTCGATCAGCGCGCGATAGCTCAGCCCAAGCGGTTCCCATAAATAGAAGGCCAGCGAGCCCGGAATGGTGTTGACCTCGTTGACGAAGACCTCGTCGCTGCCCGCGTCGAGGATGAAATCCACCCGCACGACGCCCTTTAGATCCATCGCCTTGAACATCTTGCAGGTTAGCTCTTGAATGAGCCTGGTCTTTTCTTCGCCGATGGGCGCGGGCAGCTGCCTTTGCAGCGAAGCCATGCCGCCCTTTGCGCTTTTCGCGCCTTTTTCCCCCTTGCCGCCGCGCAGGTACTTATCTTCAAAGGTCAAGAAGCTTTCCCAGCTCACCGGCATTTCGCAAAGCGAGGCGCGAACCTCATTGCCGTAGCCCAGGGCCGAGCAGTTGACTTCCTTGACGTTTTCGACCCCGCGCTCGACGAGGATGCGCTTATCGTAGCTCGCAGCCACCTCGATGGCCTCTTGCAGGCTCTGGCGATCGATCGCCTTCGAGATGCCGATGGAAGAGCCCAGGTTCGCGGGCTTCACATAGCAGGGGTAGCCGAAAGCCCTTTCGATCTCTTCGATCTTTGCGCCGGGGTTTTCGAAAAACTCCTGCCGAAGGAACCAAACCATGTCTAAAACCGGCAGGCCAAGGCCTTTATAGAGCAGCTTCATGGCGATTTTATCCATGCCGGCGGAGGAACCCAACACCCCGGCGCTGGTATAGGGAATGCCGTACAGCTCAAAAAGGCCCTGGATAGTGCCGTCCTCGCCGTTGAGGCCGTGCAGCGCGCAAAGCGCAACATCAATGGCCGCGATCTCGCCGCCTCCGCCACCGAACAGGCCCTTTTTTTCGGGCCAGCGAAGGAGCAGCCCCTTGCCCCCCTTTTGCGGGGCCAGGCGGCATTCCGTGGCCTTTTTTTCGTCAAAATCGCGATAGAACTCGATCTTTCGCAGCGCTTCGCCGGTGAACCAGCGCCCATCCTTGGCGATATAGAGCGGAATGATGTTGTATTTGGATGCGTCCGCATTCTCCATCGCTTGCAGGGCGGTTACGATGGATACGTCGTGCTCGCAGGCCCTGCTGCCATACACCACGGCAAGGTTTAGCATGATCTTTCCCCCTTCAAATCAGCCCTAATAATTGTCGGGCAAGTCGTTTTCAAAGAGCACTACATCGCCCGGCCTGCCCTCCCTGGCCAAAAAGGCGGTCGCGCCGGCCAAATCGTCCAGGCAGTGGGCGTTTTCGGCCGCAAAGCCCTTCTCGAGCATGCCTTCTAAGATCGGCTGGGCGCGCTTTTTGCCGATGAGCAGCGCCACGTCGACCACGGCGGCCATCTGCCGCCCAAACTCGCGGTTGCGCGCTTCTTCCTCGCTGCCAAGCTCCACCATGCCCGGCGTGACCACGATACGCCGGCCCTCAAAGCCCAGGAGCACGTCAAGCGCGGCCTTCGCGCCCTCGGGGTTTGCGTTGAAGGCGTCGTCAATCACCGTCACCCCGCCGGCGCCGCGCAAGAGCTGCAAGCGGTGCTCCACGGGCTGCAGTTTAGCGATGCCCCGGGCAAGCTCAGCAGGGCTCAGGCCCAAATGCAGGGCGACCGCCGCGCACAGGCAGATATTTTGCACATTATGGCGGCCTAAAAGCCGGGTTTTGCACTCGATCTCGCCTTCGGGGCTCACGAGCGTGAAGCTCGAACCCTCGGGCGACACGCCGATGGCCTTCGCGCGCACCGTGGCGTTCTCTTTCAGGCCTGCCAGGGTTTTCGGGCCCCGCGCCTGGGCATAGAGCACCTCGCTCCATCCGCCGTCCGCGGCGAAAAAGGCCCGTCCCTCTTCGCCCAGGGCCTCGATCAGCTCGAACTTCGTGGCGGCCACGGTTTCGATATTCCCAAAGGTTTCTAGGTGCTGCGGGCCGACCGAGGTCAGCACGCCGATGTCGGGCGGCACGAGCTGGCACATCTCGCGGATGTCGCCCTTGTGCCGCGCGCCCATCTCGGCCACGAACACCTCGTGCTCGGGCTTTAATTGCTCGCGGATCACCCTTGTTACGCCCATGGGCGTGTTGTAGGACGAGGGCGTGATCAGGGTTTTATAGCGCTCGCCCAAGATGGTGCCCAAAATGAACTTAGCCGAGGTCTTGCCATAGCTGCCCGTGATGCCGATTTTGATGAGATTCGGGCTTTCGCGCAGCATGCGCTGGGCATCCCTGAAGTACCAAAGGTTGATGCCCCTTTCGAGTGGGGCGACCAAGAACCCGGCCAAGGGCAGGCTCAGCGCCGCAAAGGCGGGCAGGAACAGGCTAAGCCAGCCCCCATATGGGAAGGAAACGAGAAGGGCGGCCAGCAGGTTCACCAAAAAGGCGGCCAGCAGCAACCTTGAGGCGCGCTGGGTGAGCTTTAAAGGCTTTTTCGCCGGCCTTTTTTTGCGAAGAAAGAGCCACAGCAGCGCAAGGCCCAGCGAACATAGCGGCGCGGTAAGCCGCAGCGCGGCGCTTTGCGGCGCGAGAAGCCACAGGCACAGCCCCAGAAGCGCGCCGCCCGCGCCGATAGCGGCGGGCCAGCCGAGCGCGCGGGCCCTGTTTTGCCCAAACCAGCGGAAGTAGCCCGGAAGCTGGTAGCTTTCGAGCTGCAGCATGTGCAGGGCATCCAATGAGCTGAGCGCGGCACTCGCGGCGCAAAGGAGCAAAAAGCCGAACCGGAGCAAACAAACCCCTCCAAAAGAGCGCAATTCTGCGCGATTTAGTCCGAAAAGAAGAAGGCTTCGGCGATGCGCGCAAAGCGCGGCGCCTGCTCGAGGTAGGCAAAGTGGCCGCCCTCAAGGACGACGAGCGCCGCGCCCGAGATCTCTTCTTCCATGATCTTCGCCATATAAAGCGGAGTTTCCGCATCGTTTTCGCCCCAAACCAGCAGCGTTTCGGCCTGGACGCGAGGCAGCAGCGGGCGTAGATCCTCCGCGATCACCTTGTTAAAGGTCGCGCGCATCTCGGGACGCAGCGCGTTGTAGTCCGCCGAGCCAAAGCGCCGGCGCAGAGCGTTCCGGAAGCCTTCCCCGTCGGGAAAAACCCGGCTGAGCGCGCGCAGGCAGCGATAAACGGCGCGTTTGGCGTAGAATTTGGGGCTCCGTTTGGCTTTTAGCCCGGCGCCGCCCGTGATCAGCAGCTTTTTGAGGGTTTGGGGGCTTTCGGCCGCGATCTTGAGCGCGACGCGCCCGCCGAAGCTGTGCGCGATGATGCCGCAGGGGGCGATGCCCAGCCTGCGAATCAGTTCCAGCGTAAAGGCTGTGTAGTCCGAAAGGGAGTAGCCGCTCTCAGGCGGCAGGCCGCTTTGGCCATGCCCCGGGAAATCCAGGGCGGTCACGCGGCATCGCTTGGAAAGCGCGCCAAAAATGGGCTTCATCAGCGAAACGTCGCAGCCCCAGCCATGCAAAAGGAGGAGATTTTCCCCTTCCCCCGCCTGCTCGACGCGGCAATTTACCCCTCGGATCTCTAGGTTCAAAGCAAAAACCTCCCGCGCGAAAGCGCGCCACGTTTATTATACGGCAAAACCGTGCCGCTGTGTAGGGCCGGGCTTTTGCCTTTTGGGCATTCTTATTGCTCAGGGCGCGGGCGCAGAACCAAGGGCGCGCCCGAGCCTGTCGTTCACCATCACGATGGCATCCTCGCCATTGTCTTCATAGTAGCCCTTGCGAAGGCCGGCCTTCTTAAAGCCCAGGCCTTGATACAGCGCGATGGCGGCCCCGTTCGAAACCCGAACCTCCAGATCCATGAACTCGGCGCCTTCGCCCAGCGCGAGGCGCATCAGTGCGCTTAAAACCGCCCTTGCATGGCCCCTGCGGCGAAAATCCGGGTGCACGGCCACGTTGGTGATGTGCCCTTCTTCAAAGACCAACCAGGCGCCCGCGTAAGCGCAGACCAGGCCGCCCTCTTCGAGCACCAGGTAGCGCGCCAAACCATTCTGCGTGATCTCGTACTCCATCGCATCCTTGGACCAGGGCGTGGCGAAGCAAAGCCGCTCCATCTCGGAAACGCGGGGCAGGTCGCGGGCTTCCATGGGCCGGATTGAGCGCTCAGGCATCGGCCATGCCCTCCCTTTGCAGCCGCTCGCGCTCCGCCTGCGGCCGGCGCAGATAGAGGGGCCGAAGCGCCGCCGCGGGCAACCAGCTTTCTTTCTTTTCAAGGGCCATCGGCGCCAAAAAAGCCGCGTGCAGCCCAAGCAAGGACGGCTCCCTGGCCGCGATGAAACCCGCTTCTTCGATCCTGGCCCCATAGGCCGCGGCGCCGTCCCCCACGAAGAGGGCCTTTTGGCCCCTTGGCAGCTTCGCCATGAAGGCTTCAAGCCCCTCGGCAGCTTCGGGCAGAAGCGCTTCGCCCCCTTCAAAGGCCGCGCAATAGACCTGCCCGCCGCGCGCGTCCAAAATCGGGCAGACGATGCCTGGAAACGAAGCTGCCTGCCTGGCGAGGGCCTCGAGGCTGCTCAGGCGCGCGCAGGGGCGGCAGCCGGCCAGGCCCATGGCCGTGGCCACGGCGATGCGCACCCCGGTGAAGGAGCCGGGCCCCGCCGCCACGCCGATGAGCTCAACTTCTTCGATTGCCCTGCCCCCATAGCGGAAGCAGTCGTGAATCATGGGCAAGAGCGAGGCCGAGTGGGTGAGCGCATTCTGCACATAAGCTTCATAAATCAGCCTGCCCTCCTCGCTCAGCGCGGCGGAAGCGGAAGCGCTCGAGGCGTCGAGCGTCAGGATCAGCACAGGCCTTCCCCCTTTTCGCCATCCCAAAGGCTGAAGCCAAACCAGTCGCCGCTCAGCTCGATCTCGCGGGCGTTTTCTTCGCCCTCAAAGGTTCGCAGGGCGATGGTCTTGGCGTTCAGGCCGTCGAAAAGCCCTTCGGCCTGGCCGGGCCATTCCACCACGCAGACGCCCTCGCCCCCGCGCAGGGTCTCGGCAAGGCCTGCTTCCTCGGCCTCTTGCGCCGATGAGAGCCTGTATAGGTCGAAATGGTGCACGGGCCAGCGCGCGCCGTAGCTTTGCATGAGGGCGAAGGTCGGGCTGGAAACCTCGTTCGCGTCGCCGCCAAGGCCCCTGACCAGGCCGCGGGTCAACGCGGTCTTGCCCGCGCCCAACCCACCCTCGAGCAAGAGAATATCGCCGTTTTTAAGACCCTTTCCGATGCTTTCGCCAAAGGCTTCGGTTTCGCCCTCGCTGCCCGTGCGCCGAAGCTGGCCGATATGCGCCTTCACCTGGCGCAGGAAGGTTCGCATCAGCTCGGGGAAGCCCAAATCCTCGGGCAAATCGCGAAACACCGCAACTTCGGCGATTTCGCTCTGGGGCAGCGGCCCCAGGCGCGAGATTTCGGCCCAAAAGAGCCGGCCGCCCTCGCCTTCATAGGGCTTTGCACCGAATGTGGAGTCGCAGATGGGCACCAGCTTGTATTCGAGCGCGCCGCTTTCTTCGTAAAGCTCGCGTTTTGCCGCCGCGAGCGGGGTTTCGCCAGCTTCGATATGGCCGCCCTGGGCTTCCCATCTGCCGCGCGCACGATGCCTGCCAAAGAGCCAGCCGCCGGGCACGCGCGAGAGGGTTGTGACGTACTTATAGCTTGGCAGCGTGCCGATTTCGTAGCTGAAGACCTCCCGAAGCGGCTCTTGAAACCCCACTTCGCAGGCGCCCTGCGTGCGGATTCCCAAAACCTCGCAGGCGCCCCGGTCAAAGACCGCATCCATCCTTTGGATGTAAGCGTCCAAATCCGCCTTGGGTACGAAGGCCAAAATGGTGCCCGCAAAGCCGCCGCCGTGTACCCGCCAAGCACCCCTGCCGCGTAGCATTTCATCCGAAAGGGCGCAGGCCAGCGCCAGCGGCTGAACCCTGCCGCCCGGCACGTAGAGGTTTTGCAAAAGCTTCCAGCTGCTCTCGCCGGATTCGACCACCAGGCGCAAAAAGGCGCTCAAGTCGCCACTTTGAAGCGCGGCCGCCTCGCCTTTGGCGCGCCTCGTTTCGGCAAAGAAGTGCATCGCGCGCAAAAGGGCGCGGTCGCCCAGCGCTTCGCGAACCCGGGGTAGCGCTTGGGCGAAGTCCTCTTCGCGCAGCTCGCTTAGTGTCTGCTTGCCAAAGCAGGCGGCCACCGCGCGCATTTCGGCCGGAATCGCGGCGTATTCGGCAGTCAAATCGTCGTGACTCGATCCGGTGGAAAGCACCACCGGGGAATAGCCCGCCGCGTCAAAATCGAAGGCAAAGCGCAAAATCGTGGGTTCTTCGCCACCAAAGTCGATGGCGATTAGCCCGCCGAGCGAGCAGGCGCTTTGATCCATGAGGCCGCTGGGCTTGCCGAAGTGGCGGTTTTCGGCCCATTGGCAGGCCTTCGCCCGGGCGATGCCGTCGATTTCGCCATCGTTATAAAGCCCGTCTATGATCGCCGCGACCAGCAGCTCAAAGGCGGCGGAGGACGACAGCCCCGAGCCAGAGCGCACATCGGAGCGCATGACGGCCTGAAAGCCGCCGATTTGGAAGCCCGCGTTTTGCAGCCCTTGCAGGATGCCGCGAATCAAGGCCCGGCTCGTGCCCTCTTCCTCTTTTCGCGGCTCCAAATCGCTCAAGCCCACGAGGAAGGGCTCGCTGAAACCCTCGGAATACAGCGTCACCAGGCCGTCGCCGCTGCGGCGCGCCACCGCCTTCATGTCGAGCGTCACGGCCGCCGCCAGAACGCTGCCCTTATTGTGGTCGGTGTGGTTGCCGCCGATCTCCGTGCGCCCGGGCGACGAGAAAAAGCGCCCGCCCGTCTGACCGAAGCGCCGCTGAAACTCCGCTTCCAGCTCAAGAAACCGAAGCCGTGCTTGCTCGCAGCCCTTGCCGTAAAGATCTGAAGCTTCCACCTTCATTCTGAGTTTTGCTCCTCGCTTCCATATTTCATCGCTTTTCAGGTGCTTTTTCGCCAAAAACAGCCGAAGGGCCTTGCTCCCGGCTGCTTTTTACGCGCTTAGTTCGGCTTGGGCGTGCTGCTGGGCTTCGGCGTGGCGCCGCCGGGCCTTGGGGTCACGCCAACATAGTGGACGCCCTGAATCTCTTTATAATAGTCGTCGCGCAGAAGCTCGCGGCTGAGTTCCTCGCCGTTTTTCTTCTCGACGCGGTAGGAGCGCACACGCACGCCGTCGTGCCCCTTCTTTTTGATGTAGCTTTCGTCCGTGTAGGTCACAAACTCCGCGGCCGTATCTGGAATGATCTCGGTTTCGGGCGCGGGAATGGTTTCGTAGACCTCGTTGACGATCTCGTAGCTCACACCTTCTTCGAGCGGGTGGCCCCAAATGGCGATGACGACCGCCTTGTTGCTCACGCGCCCCTCGATAAAGACCGGGTAATTGCTGTTGTTTTTAAAGACGAAATCCTTGTAGTCCCAGGCCACTGCGGCGTCGGTTCCAGGCTCGACATAGCTGACCGTGAGCGAGTGCTTGCTGGACTTGAGCACCTGCAGCCCTGCCTTGACCACTGCCTGATACAGCGTGGTCGAAACCTGGCAGACGCCGCCGCCCGGCCCGTCTACGATTTCGTCGTCCTGAATCACGCCCGCGTTCTTATAGCCCTGCGCAAGGCCGCGCTCGCCGGTCACCTTATTGAAGGAAAGCTCCTCGCCGGGCTGCACAACCAGCCCGTTGAACTTGGCCAGAGCGGTTTTGACGTTGTGGATGCGCTCTTCTGAGCTGGAGCCTAGCTCCGTCGTCGTGCGGACGATGCGCTTTGTGTTGAGCGCAAGGGTTTCTTCCAGCACGGTGGGCAGAATGGTTTCCGGCTGCAGCTCGATGGTTTCGGTGAAGCCATTTTCGAGCTGGCGCTTGGCCTGCAGGCGCAAGGTATCCAAATCCATGCTGCGGCCGTTCTGCTCCCGCGTGATGCGGAAGCGGTCTTCCAGATCCGTATCAAAGCTCACCGTCGCATCGACCGCAGGGGTATCCACCGCGGCCTTGATCTCTTGCAGGGCCGCGAGCAGCGCGCTTTCGTCGTAGCTGATCTGGCTATGCAGCGTTTCGCCCTCGCTGCGCAGGCGGCGGATCTCCGCCTGCCTTTGGAATATGTTCCCTTCCCTGCCCAAGGCCCAGGCCTCTTCGATGAGCGCGTCCGTATTCGCGCGGATCGAGATCTGCTCGGGCGGGATGACCCAGCTTCTTTCGCCGAAGCTAAAGCGCAACGTCAGCGCTTCGAGCCGGGGCGCGTTCACCGCGCGTAGCTGCGAAGCAGCCTCGGTGCGCTGCATCTTGCCAAGATCCACATCGTCGATGCGCACGCCCGGGTAAAAGCCGTTGCCTGCGGAGCCCAGATCGAGCACCATGCGCACAGTAAAAAAGCCCAAAACCAGCAGCGCGGCGGCGCCAATGGCGAGCAGGCGCCCTCGGCGGCGGCGGTTTCTGCGAAGCTCCGCCCGGCGCTGGAAGTCCGGCCTGTCTTCCCTGGGCTGGTGGCCCTGCTCACGGTTTGGGGCGTTCCTGCGCGGGGGCAAGGCCTTATCTTGAATCTGCCTTTGGGAGGAGCGAGCCTCGGAAGGCTCTAGACCGAACTGCCGCCTTGGCGGCCTGGAAGAATCGCTCATGCACGAGCACCTCAAGCGTCAAAATTTGTTTTATTATAGCACGGTCTACCAGCTATGCAAAGGGAAAAGCAAGCTTTGCGCCTTTAGGAGGCGCCGCAGGCGCGAGGCGTGCCGCGTTTTTGCCATAAGCACCCAAACGCAGCCAAAGCCCAGGCTTAGTATGCGCAGCTGCGCGCCGTTCAGCAGCAAGAAGAGCAAAAGCCCGCTTTCGCGAGCTTTTGCTCTTGGTTTCGGAGTGGTTCCCCTCCATTAGCTGACGCGATTGACCTGCAGGGAGGTGCCGTTTGCGGGCAGATACAGCGAGGTGCTGTTCGTCGCCTGCGCGGCCAGCTGCAAAACCGTGCCGGCCGGCAGATAAACCGTGGTTGACTGCGCCGTTGAGGTGATTTGGTTCGCGCTCGGGTTTGAACTCGCGAGCGTTCCAGAGATCGGCGCGCCATCCGCGGTCACGTAGGTTTGCACGTAATTGCCGGAGCCCGGCACCGAGTAACTGGTTCCATACGCGATCTGATAGGTGCCCGCTTGGTTGATCGTGATCGTCGAATTTACCGGGTTCACGGTCACGCCGCTCGTGGCGCTGGCTAACCCCGCCACGGCCAAGGGCGTCTGGGTGGTGTTTAAGGGGAAAAAGGTATCAATTGAGCTATATACGCCGCCAAAGGCCGGAGCTGCTCCGGGGCCTGCCGGGCCTTGCGGGCCCGCCGGGCCCTGTGGGCCTTGCGGACCTTGCGGGCCTTGCGGACCTTGCGGGCCTGCCGGACCCGCCGGGCCTGCCGGGCCTTGCGAGCCGGTCGCCCCCTGCGGACCCTGTGGACCTTGCGGGCCCGCCGGGCCTGCCGGGCCGGGAATCGAGCAGCAGCCACTGCCGCAATCGGAACCACAGCCACAATCGCAGTCGCAACCGCAGCCACCGTCTTCACCGCCACCGCGGCCGTAGCCGAAACCGAAACCGGAACCGAAGGCATACCCCTCCGGGCTGCGCAGGCCGTAGCTGCCGCAGGCCGTGCTCGTCCCGGCAATGGCGCTCCTTGAGGTGCCGAGCCAGCGGGTATCGTCAATAAAGGGCATGAAAAAATCCCTTCCTTTCTGTTGGAGTCACCCTATACTATGGCGCATAGTTTGAATTGGTGCATCCACGAAAAGGCAGGGAGCGTCGTTATTCGAGCACCGCGTGCAGCAGGAGCCGCTCCTCATCGCTGCCGCCGCTGGTGCAGGTCGAAAGCGTAAGGTACTTCCGCGCGTCCGCCAGAACGGAAACGCTGCCGAAATAGGCCCGTATCGCCTCGTCATCTGCGCCATAGAGGGTAAAGACCTTATCGCTCACGCTGGTTTTCCACACGGCGACCACCTTGAAGTTCAGGCAGGTTCCATCCTTGAGGGTGAGCTCAAGCCTTTGGTGATCCGCCAGGTAATCGCCGTGCATGAAGCTCTGCAGCGCGCCGAACATTTCCCCGTTTTGGGAATTGTGGCCGTAGATGATTGCGTGCAGGCCGCCGAAGGCCTGCTGGTTGCGCACATCCACAAAGAGCGTGCCCTGCGGGTTTGCCGTGCCGCGGAAGCCGGTCTTCAGGTATTTTTCGTTGTTCGGCGGGAAAACCACAGGGTAATCGACCTTCGTGCCCGGGATGCGCAGCCAGGCGGTATAGTCCGCATTGATTTCAGAAAGGCTCTTGACCTTTTCGGATTCGAGCGCCTGCAGCGTTTCCCCTTCGGCCTGGCCCAAGCTCGCATAGGCGCCCGAGGCGCCGGGCGCGTCGCTGGAGCCTGCCGGGGCCACGCTCGCTTCCACCGGGGCGAAGGCGCGCAAATCGGCGTATTCCTTTGCCGAATTGTTATAGTCGAGCTGAATCCGCGCAATATTGATGGTGGCGATCAGCGCTATGGTCAAGCAAAGGGCGATGCCCGCCCCCGCCACCAGAATCGTGACGCGCTTTTGCTGCTTTTTTCGTTTTCTCAAGGCTACCCGTCTATTCATCGCTCCGCCCCGACTCTATCCTTCAAATTCGGGCCGCCACGGCCCTTTTCTTGACTATTTAGCATGATAGACCAAACGCGGCAAGGAAGCAAGGCGCGGCCCGCCGGCAAGATATGCCAGCGGGCCGCCGCATCGCTCTCCCGGCCGTTACCGCGCAGGCCGGAGCCTGCGCCCGAGCCAGCCCAGCCCAAAAAGCGACAGCGCGAGCAGGGGCAGCCAAAGGGCCATGTTCGCCCCATCGTGGGTGACTGGCACCTTGACCGGCCCAGCGGGCCAGAGCAAGGCGGCGGCCGCGCCCTTCTTTTGTGGCGCGGCGCCCTCGCCCTTCGCTTCGCCGCCCGCGCCCAATTCCCCGCCCCCGATGGCGCTCCGCCTGCTGAAGTCCAGCAAATAAACCACGCCCTCTTGCACGGGCAGGCTGCCCGCGTTGCCTGCCGGGGCGGCCGCGAAGCCGCCCACCGGCACAGCCAGCCGCCAAGCGGAGCTATAGCCGCTCTTTTGCGCGGGCGTGGGCAGCAGGATGGCGCTCCAGGGCGTGCCGCAGACGACCTCCTGCTCGATATATTGGTAGCTCTTTCCGCCATAGCTCTCGCTGCCCAAATAGCTGCTACCGCCGGAGCCATAGCCGTTAAAGTCGCCGCCGTTGACCCCGAAACGCACCTTGACCAGGTAACCGAGCGTAAAGTGCAGGTTCTGATCCGCAGCCTTCGTCGCATCCGGCCCATCCGCGCCCAGGTAGCCGCTCTGCGCGCAGGCCCAGAGATGGTTGCGCAAATCCGTAGCGTCAGCGGCGGGCAGGACGGAGTTTGCCGCGCTTAGCTGCGCATTGCGGGGCACGCCGCTCAGGGTGTAGGTCCTGTTGCCGTCAGCGTCGGTTCCCTCCGTAAAGCCCGCCACGCTCGAAGCGTCAAACTCGCCGCCGACCACCGTAAAGACCAATTCGACGGTATAGCTAAGGGTATAGGCCACGTTTTCAGCGATGGCGATGGTCGCGTCCGGGCTGCCGCCGCTCAAATAGGGGGCGCCGCTGGCCGTGGCATTCGCCGGCGAAGCCACCCAGGCGGCGCTGTAGTTTCCGCTGGTCGCGGCAGGCATGGCGACGCTCAAGGCAGAAATCAGCTCGTTCAGCGTTCTGCCCTTGTAGCTGCGCAGCGTAAGCGTCTTCGTGGCCGAATCCCAGGCCTTACCCTCGCCCAAGGCAGGTAGCGCCGTCGGAAAGCTGCTGTAATTCGCCGCAAAGTCGCCGTTTTGCACCTGGAAGCTCACGGTCTGGAAATCGTAAGTCAGGAGGAAGTTCAGGTCTTGGGTCACGCTCTGCGTTCCGTCGGGGACTGGGGTGGCGGCGCTCGTCAGCGCGCCTGGCGAGCCGCTCCAATGGTAGCCGGTCGAGGGTGCGGCCGAGATCGCGGCGGGCATGGTGACGCTCAAGGCAGAGAGCAGATCATTCAGCGTTCTGCCCTTGTAGCTGCGCAGCGTAAGCGTCTTCGTGGCCGAATTCCAGGCCTTACCCTCGCCCGAAGCGGGCAGCGCCGCCGAAAGGCCGCTGTAATCTGTGGAGAATTCGCCGTTTTGCACCTGGAAGCTCACGGTCTGGTAGCTGTAGCTCAGGGTGAAGTTCAAATCCTGCGTGATGGTCTGCGCTCCGTCGGGAACACCGCTCGTCAGCGTGCCCGGCGAGGCGCTCCATTGCCAGGCGGCGGCCGGCACGCCAGGAGCCGCGGAAGGCAAGGCAAGCCCCAGCCCCGAAAGCAACGAGCTGAGGGCCGTGCCGTCGGCTACGTCGGAGATGGTTAGTTTTTTATCGGCCATGCTCCAGCTCACGTTGGCTGGCAAGCCGCTGGTGTAGTCGGCGGCAAAGTCGCCATTCACGACCTGGAAGGTCACCGTGTGGGTTGTTGGCTGCGGTGGCGCCGCAGGCGGCCCAAGGCGATGCACGCTATAGCCTGGATCCCAATCCGCGCCAATATAACGAAGTTCGCCCGGAGCCGCAATTTCATCCCCAGGCTGCGAACTGGCGTCGGACGTCCAATGAGCGTGGCTAATCCAGTCCTGAATCACCTCCCCCGTGTTCCTTAACTGCACGGGGGCAGCATCATTAATGCTTATATCTACATTAACAACCAAGGGGCCATTAAACCAATCCGCAGGCGGCAAGCGGAACCAGTAATTTGACGGGATATTCCTATTAATTGTTCTGCTCCCCGGGCCCACATCGTAGTTCACCCAGCCGACGCTCCCAGGAAGAGACAAGTATTGGCTGTATGGGATATTATGGGGACTAGTGGGGCCGCCCGACATCGTGAACGTAAAACCGCAATATGTCGTTGGCCCACTATAGAGGGTAAGGGTAATGTCGCCCGACACGGGGATGGTCGTGCGGCCAATATCCCAGTCCAAGATCGCGATATTCTTTGAGCCATCGTTGTATACCCACGCTTGTCCAACAGAAAGCGCTTCTGCGGCTGGAATCAAAAAACTGCCGGTCGAGGTCTGGTAGCTGCCGCCACCAGTAAATGAAATCGTGTTGGTTGCCGCCAGCGCCGTTTCGGGCACCAAAAAAGGTGCCAGCAAAGCCAGCACCATGAAGAACATTCCCAAGCAGAGCGAAACCGCCTTTTTTCGAAGCCGCAAACCCATCGCCCTTACCCCTTCTCTTTGCTATCTGCCCATCATCCGGCAAAGGCCGGACGCTTTTGACAGTTTATTATAGCAAACGTCTAGGAAGCGCGCAAGATGTTACTGCATTTTTTTACAATCCGGTAACGATCTTGTTTCAGATTTGTCTATTTCCCTTCGCAGGCCTGCGCGATGCCCTCAAAAATCAGCTTGCCGGCGACTGAGCCGCCGTCGAGCAGCCCAAGGCCCTTTTCGCCGTAGTAAGCGGCCCTGCCGTGCTTTGGCACCATGGCCTTCGTCGCTTCCGAGCCCTCGGCGGCCGCCTTGGCGGCCAAGGCGAAGGCTTCCGCAGCGCTTTGGCCGGCTGCCTGCTTCAGCGCCTCCACAGCGGGGCAGAGCGCATCTAAAACCGTCTTTTCCCCGGGCTTGGACTTGGCCTTTTCCATGATGTTGTTGACGCCGGCCTCAAGCGCCGCGGTCACATCGGGCAGACTCGCCTCTGCCTTGCCGCGCAGGGCACGCGCCATGCCCATGTAGCCGAACGAGAGGATGGTTCCAAGAGAGGATGGCGCCGCTTCGTTAAAGACCGAGGCGCACTTTAGCAAAAGGCGGCCAAGATCGGCTTCTTCCGCGGTTGAAAGGCTCTCTTTCACGGCGGCGAAGCCCGCGCTCATATAGATTCCCAGGTCGCCATCGCCGTTTTGCTGGTCGAGGGCCACGAGCAGCTCCTTATTTTCGTCCATCTTTTGGCTGATGGCCGCGACGGCCCTTTGCAGCGCTTCCTTCGTGAGCATGGGGGCACCCGCTTTCCTTCGTTATTTGTTGGCGTTGGTGTAAAAGGGCGTGCCCGCGGGGGATTCTAGCAAGGCCTTCATTTCGGCGTCGAGCCTAAAGAGCGAAACCGAAAGCCCGGCCATCTCCATCGAGGTTGCGTACTCGCCGATGTGCGGCATGTGGATTTTGACGCCCTTTTGGGCCAGGATTTGATGCACGCGGCGATAAACGATGAGCAGCTCCTCCATCGGCGTGCCGCCTAGGCCGTTGACCAGCACAGAAACCTCATCGCCCTCGCTCAGGGGCATATCTTCCAAAATCTTGCCCAGGATGACCTCCGCGATCTCGTCGGCCGTCATCATCTTGCGCACTTCAATGCCCGGCTCGCCATGGATGCCCATGCCGATCTCGATCTCGTCCTCTTCAATGCTGAAGGAGGGCTTGCCGACCTCGGGAATGATGCAGGGCGAGAGCGCCACGCCCATCGTGCGGATGTTGGCCAGGGCCTTTTCGGCCACCGTGGTGACTTCTTCCAGGCTCTTGCCCTGCTCGGCGGCGGCGCCTGCGACCTTAAAGGCGAACACCACGCCCGCCACGCCCCTGCGCCTGGCTTCTTCGCCCTTGGGCGCGGAGGCCACGTCGTCCGCGAAGCGGACTTCGGCCGTCTTGACATCCTCAAAGTCCGCGTTTTCACGGGCCATGCCGAAGTTCAGCGAATCGCCGCCATAGTTGCCATACAGGCACAAAACGCCGGCGCCCCGGTCGCAGCCCAGGATCATATCGGTCATCTTCTGGGCGGAGGGCGAGGCAAAGACGTTGCCAACGGCGCAGCCATCGAGCATGCCCTCCCCCACGTAGCCCAAAAACACCGGCAAATGGCCGCTGCCGCCGCCGGTGACCACGGCCACCTTGCCCTCTTCCTTAGGGGTTGCGCGCACCAGCACGCGGGGATCGCCGTTCAGCAGGGCAACCTTGCCTCCGTAAGCCAGGGTGATGCCCTCCATCGTTTCTTCCACGAAATTCCTAGGATCGTTGATGATCTTTCTCATGCTTTGCGCCTGCCTTTCCCAATTCTTTAAAGAGTATAGCATACGCGCCCGGGCGCTTCCAGCCAAATTCTTTCCCCTTTTTGCATTGCCGCGCTTCTAAGCGCGGGCCACGCCCGCATATATTCCCATAGCAAAGGCCTAAATGCAAGGAGGAGTACGCAGATGGAAAGATACGATATTTACCGCGATATCGCTCAGCGCTGCGGCGGCGATATCTACATCGGTGTGGTCGGACCGGTTCGAACCGGAAAGTCCACGCTGATTTCCAGGCTCATGGAGTTGATGGTCCTCCCCCATATGGAGGAAGGCTACAAGAAGGGCCGCACGGTGGACGAGTTGCCGCAGTCCGGCTCGGGGCGCACGGTGATGACCACCCAGCCGCGCTTCATCCCAAGCGAGGCCGTGCCGGTCAGCCTGCCCGGCGCTGGCCAGTTCAACGTGCGCCTGGTGGACTGCGTTGGCTATATGGTGCGCGGGGCGCTTGGCACCGGTGAGGAGGACGGCACGCCGCGCATGGTGCGCACCCCCTGGGCCGATCAGGAGATTCCCTTTGCCGACGCGGCCGAGCTCGGCACCCGCAAGGTCATCACCGACCATTCGACCATCGGCGTGCTCGTCACGACCGACGGCAGCATCGCGGGCATCCCGCGGATGAACTATGTGGATGCAGAAGAGCGCGTTGTAGACGCGCTGAAGGCATCCGGCAAACCGTTCGTGATGGTGCTCAACTCCTCGGATCCGGATGGCTCCGAAGCGGTTTCCCTGCAGGTGGATCTGCAGGAAAAATACGGCCTGCCCGTTCTGCTCATGGACGTTTTGAACTTGAAAGAGGGCGATATCGAAACGATCCTTGGCAGCGTGCTCTATGAATTCCCCCTGCGCACGGTTCGCGTGGAAATCCCGGGCTGGATGCAGGCCCTCGACCCCTCGGATCCGCTGATTTCGGGCCTGCTTTCCTCCGTAAGGCAAAGCGGCCAGGCCCTAAGCCACGTGCGGGACTACCAAAGCTTCATCGACGCCTTCAGCTTTGCTGAAAGCGAAGGGCTGAGCCTGGATTCCATCACCCTTGGCGAGGGCGCGGTAAATTTGAAGGCCAACATCAAGCCAGAGCTCTTTTATCGCGTCCTTGGCGAACAATGCGGCGCCACCATCAAGAACGACGCCCACCTCATGAGCCTGATGAGCGGCCTGGTGAAGGCCAAGCTCGAGTATGACCGGCTCGCGGGCGCGCTGGAGTCCGTGCGGGCCACGGGCTACGGGCTCGTCCCGCCCCTGCAAGACGAACTCACGCTTGAAGAGCCCGAGCTCGTCAAGCAAAACGGCCGCTTTGGCGTGAGATTGAAGGCCTCCGGGCCCTCTCTGCACCTCATGCGCGTGGATATCGCCACCGAGGTCAGCCCCATCATGGGCAGCGAGAAGGAGTCCGAGGAACTGGTCAAGTACCTGCTGCAGGAGTTTGAGAACGACCCCGTAAAGATTTGGGACGCGAACATGTTCGGCAAGTCCCTAAGCTCCCTCGTCGAGGAAGGTTTAACCGGTAAGCTCATGCGCATGCCCGGCGATGTGCGAGAAAAGATTAAGGAAACCCTGCAGCGCATCATCAACGAGGGCAGCGGCGGCGTCATCTGCATTCTGCTTTAACCAGGCGGCGAAAGGGCCTTCCCCATGATTGGGGGAGGCCCTTTTCGCTTTGAAGAAGGGGTTTTCGTTATGTACCCGGGGCGAAAAAGCCCCGGGCGGCTTTCGCCCTTTTTATGGGGAACTCAGGCCGTCGCTCGCGCGGAAGGCCTTGCCCCCGGCCAGATAGTAGCCATCGTGCAGAATGCCCCGCTCCGCTTCCGTGTTCTGGAACCAGATCACATCGCCGCTTGAAGCATCCAGGCAGGCGACGAGCTTGGTGCAGCTGATGTAGAGCCGCCCCTCGGCATACGCCGCCACATCCGCGATGGGAAAGCCGATTTCCGCGCGCCAGAGCGTTTCGCCGCTCTCGCGGCAAACCGCGAAGAAGCTGCCGCTTTCGTCGCCCGCGCCCAGCAGGGGTAATATCCCCCCGGGCCCAGCCAATTCAAAGAGCATGGGGCTTTGCGCCTCACCATTAAGGCGCAGCGACCAAAGAATCTCGCCGCTCTCAAGATCCAGCGCCAAGATCTCGTCCCCCGCCGCAAAATAAAGGGTTTTAAAGAGCACGTCCGCGGCCATGCTGCCGCGCCGCACCCTCTTCCCCGTTTCAAAGGCGAAGAGCGGCTCGCTTTCGCCCAGTTTTTCGCCGCGCAAGCGGCCATCCGCGCCCATTTTAAGGCAGAGCGCGCCTAGCCAGAGGCAGCAGGCGAGGCTTTCCTCTCCATCGCCCCTGCAGCAAGGGGAGCCGTCATAGAGCACGCGGTTGTTCTTCCAGGGCATGTCGCACATCAGGCAGGTATTGTCGGGCCAAATTCCCATAAGCCTTTTCCCCCTTCTTCAAAAAAGGAAATGAGGGGGCGCGGGAGCGCCCCCTTCCTACCATATGGCAAAAAGGCCCGGGAGGTTTGCCGAAAAACGCAAAAAGAGTGGCGCATAGCAAAAGCCCTTCCCCAAAGGCTTGGGAAAGGGCTGCGTTTTAGCCGCTAAACGGGACTAAATCAGGTCGTTTTCGCTGCCTTCGGGCGTGCTTTCAAGCGAGCGGATCGCCCACCTGGCCACCATGATCTTGACCTTTTCCGGGCCGACGGTCAGCGTCAGCACATCGTCTTTAATCGCCGCGATGTTGCCATACAGGCCGCCGATGGTCGCGATCCGGTCGCCGACTTTCAGGTTAGAGAGCATGCTCTTGACCTCTTTATCCTTCTTGCGCTGCGGGCGGATCAGCAGGAAGTAAAACACGACGATGATCAGCGCAAAGGGAACGATTTGCATCAATATATTGGCAACGTCTTGGGGCATTTGGGGCACCTCCACATCAAACTACGGCTTAGTATAGCAAAGCTATCCTGCCTTTACAATCGCGCTTAGGGGTTTTGGTTATAGTTTTCAAAAAATTCATCTTTATACTCCAGGAAGCGACCTTCCTCGATGGCCACCCTGGCGCCCCGCATCAGCCTTTGCAGGAAGTAAAGGTTATGGTAGCTCGTCAGCCGCGCAGCCAAAATCTCCTCCGCCTTGATGAGGTGGCGGATATAGGCCCTTGAGTAGCTTTTGCACACCGGGCAGTCGCAGCCCGGGTCGAGGGGTTCAAAATCCCGGGCGTAGCTCTGGTTGCGCACAACGAGCCTGCCATATTTGGTAAAGACCGTGCCATTGCGCGCGATGCGGGTGGGCAGAACGCAGTCGAACATGTCGATTCCCAGAGCGATGCCCTCCAAAAGGCAGTCCGGCGAGCCTACGCCCATCAAATAGCGCGGCTTTTCGGCCGGCATATGGGGCGAAAGCTCGCCCAGCACCTCATACATGAGGGGCTTGGGTTCGCCCACGCTCAACCCTCCGATGCCATAGCCCGGCAGATCCATTTCCACCAGGGTTTTGGCGCTTTCTATGCGCAAATCCTTATAAAACGCACCCTGCACGATGCCAAACAAGGCCTGATCCTCGCGGGCGTGCGCCGCCTTGCAGCGCGCCGCCCAGCGGTGGGTTCTGCCCATGGCCTCCCTGGCGCGCTCGTGGTCGCAGGGGTAGGGCGAGCATTCATCAAAGGCCATGGCGATGTCGGCCCCCAGCGCCTGCTGGATCTGCATGCAGCTTTCGGGGCTGATGAACCTTCGCGCCCCGTCGATATGCGACTGGAACTCAACGCCTTCTTCCCTGATCTTGCGGATTTTCGCGAGCGAAAAAACCTGAAATCCGCCGGAATCGGTCAAAACCGGGCGCTTCCAGTTCATGAACGCGTGCAGGCCGCCGGCCTCGCGCACGATCTCGTGCCCGGGGCGCAAAAATAGATGGTAAGTATTAGAAAGGATGATTTCCGCGCCAAGCTCCTCGAGCTCATTCGGGCTCATGGCCTTCACCGTCGCCTGCGTGCCCACAGGCATGAAGGCCGGCGTCTGCACCACGCCGTGCGGCAGGCGCAATTCGCCGCGCCTGGCCTCGCTGCGCTCGTCCTTCTTCTTGAGTATGAACTGCAATGGATCACTCCCCGTTCTTAATCTGCCCCATCAGTATACCGCAAGCCGTGGGCCGCACGCCAGCCCAAACGCAAAAAACGGCCTTTCCTTGGAACGCTCTAAGAAAAGGCCCGCAAAAAAGGCGTTGCGATTGGTTTTTATTCCTCGAAGCGGTAAGTTACGAAGGCGAAGCGCTTCGAGCAGGGCGACCAGGAGTTGACGTTCATGGTGCCCTGGCCGCCGAAGGCCTTGAGCAAGATCTCGGGCTTGCCTCCCTCAGCGGGGATCATTCTTAGCTCAATGTTCTTATTGGCGGGGTGCGCGCCTGGCTCCACGTCGCCCTTGTGGTAGGCCACGTAAACGGCCTTTTTGCCATCCGGCGAAATATGCGGGAACCAGGAATTCATATCCTCGTTGAAGGTCATTTGGGTTTGGTTCGCGCCGTCCGCGTCCATCTTCCAGGCCTGCATGAGGCCCGTACGCACGGAGTTGAACCAGATCGTCTTGCCGTCCGGCGAATATTCGGGGCCGTCGTCCAGCCCTTCCGCGGTGGTCAGGCGGGTTTCCTCACCGCCAGTTGTGGGGATGGTGTACACATCGAAGTTGCCGTTCCTTTCGGCGCAATAGGCCAGGGTTTTGCCGTCAGGCGAAATGCCGTGCAGGTAGGAGGGCATCTTTTCGGTGATCAGCCTGGGCTCCCCGCCGCTTAAGGGCACGACCCAGACGCGCGAAGAGCGCACTTCGGCCGTTCCCGCGCTGATGGCGATCCAGCTGCCGTCCGCCGAAAGAACATGGTCGTTGTTGCAGAAACTGCAACTGCCGGTATCGACCTTTGTGCTCTCTTTCGTAGCCAGGTCGAAGCGATAGATGCCGCCGCCAGAGTTATAGACGAGCTCCTTGCCGTCCGGCGTCCAGTTCGGGGCCTCCATCCGCTCCGGAAACTCCTTGATAACCTGGGCCGACCCCGTTTCGAGGTCGTAAATCCGCAAAACGCTGACGAGTTTGGGCTCCGCCATTGTGCTTTCCTCCCTTTTTCGTTCTTTTTAGGCCTTTGGCTTGATGTTGAGGTTCACGCCCAGGTCGTCCTCGCAATCGACGATGGTCCAGCTCGAGCCCGGGTAGTAGCCGATGGTGCGCATCTCGTAGCCCATCTCTTCAAGCTCGCCGATCACGGCATCGCGCCTTTCGCCCACGCAAAAGCCCAGGTGATGCACGCCGTTGCCGTGCTTATCGAGGAATTCCTTGAAGGTGGAATCGTGCTCGTCTGGCTCGTGCAGCTCCACGACGAAGTTGCCGGCCTGGATCACGGCGAATTTCAGGCCGTAATAGGCCTCCTTGCCGCGGTAGGTCAAGTTCGGGTTATGGGTGGGCTTATTGTCCCTAATCTCGGGCTTGGGCACGTTGAAGAACTTGGCCCAGGTTTCAGCCGCTTTTTCGATATCCCTGACCACCAGAGCAACCTGAATAAAGCCCTTGAAGTCTACGTTATTGGTCATCTTGCCTTCCTCCTTGAACTGATTTTTTAACCATATAGTAACATTATATCCGCCCGATGTAAACCCAATTTTCCATTTGCGGAAAGCAAAAAAGTGAATTATACTGAAAGGGCAATAAAAACCAATAGATAAGGAGGATTGCCCCATGCAAAAGATCAGTTTAGGCCGCACGGGCCTGGAGACGACCATCGCGGGGCTTGGCTGCGGCGGGTTTTCGCGCATCGGCATCGCGACCAAGGGCGAGGCGCACGCTGCGTCTATCGTGCGCGCCGCCTACGACGCCGGCGTGAATTTTTTCGACACGGCGACGGCTTACGGCACCCAGGGCGCAGTGGGCCAGGGTTTAAAGGGCCTGCCGCGCGAGAGCTATATCCTCTCGACCAAATTCCCCTACAAGGCCAAGACCAAGGAAGAATTGATGCCCACCATTGAAGAAAGCCTGCGCCTTTTGCGGACCGACCATATCGACGTTTACCATATCCACGGCGTGAGCGCCGAGGACTACCCCTATGTGCGCGACGAGCTGCTGCCCACCCTCAAAAAGGCACAGGAACAGGGCAAGATCCGCTTCCCGGGCATCACGGAGGCCTTTGGACCCGATACCACGCACGCGATGCTGAAAATCGCCCTGCCTGAGGACCTTTTCGACGTCGTGATGGTGGGTTATAACCTGCTCAACCCCTCCGCCGCGAAAGAAGTCCTGCCGCTCGCAGCCGAAAACGGCGTGGGCACCCTGTGCATGTTCGCCGTGCGCACCGCCCTCTCAAATCCCGCGCAGCTAAAGGCCGACATCGCGGAGATCCTTCAGAACGGTCAGGCCGACCCGGCACTTTTAAGGCCCGACGAAGATCTTTCCTTCCTCACGCAGGGCGGCGTCGCTTCTTCCATCATGGAGGCAGCCTACCGCTTCTGCCGCCACAGCGCGGGCATCGATGTGGTGCTGACCGGTACCGGCAGCCAGGCCCATCTGCTCGATAATCTACGCTCCATCGAAGGGCCGGAGCTGCCAGACGCCGTGCTCGATCGGCTCCACGCCCTCTTTGGCGGCGTCGATTCCGTGAGTGGGCAGCCCAAGGCAGCCCGCTAAAGCCCCTCCCCCAATCCAAAAGCTTTCCCAAAGGAGGAATCCCCCATGGATTTTAAGGCCTTGGCCACCAAGCGTTATTCCGTAAGAAAGTTCAGCCGCGAGCCCGTGACCGCGGCCGAGCTTCAGGCCGTTTTGCTGGCCGGGCGCATCGCGCCGACGGCCGCGAACCGCCAGCCCCAGCGCGTGCTGGTTCTCACCGAAGAAGAGGGCCTGAAAAAGCTCGATGCGTGCACTTCCTGCCGCTTCGGCGCGCCGGCTGCGCTGATCGTCTTTTTCGACCGCGACGCACCCTGGGCCCGCCCCTTCGACGGCGAACGCTCGGGCTGGGTCGATGCCAGCATCGTCACCGACCACATGATGATGCAGGCCGCCGACCTAGGCCTTGGCAGCACCTGGGTAATGCACTTTGATCCCGCCAAGGTCATGGAGCTCTTCCAGGTACCCGAAACCCTCGTGCCTGTGGCGGTGCTGCCTCTCGGCCACCCGGCGGCCGACGCGGAGCCTTCCGACAGGCACGCCCTGCGCCTGGGCGAAACCGAAACCATCTTTTATAACGGATTTTAAGCCCCGGGCGGCACCCTTTGGCGGGCGAATGATGAAGCGGGCTGACCCAGGGGCCAAGAGGGCCGCGCAAAAAGCCGCGTGGGGCGTTTTCACCCAAAAACGCAGCCTTTTTATGCAACCTTGGGCCCCAGAATACCGTCTAATCCGCAGGAGGCGTATGGAAGATGAAAAAGCTGCTTTGGCTGCTTGGGGGCGCGCTCGCCGCGCTCGTGCTCTGCGCGGTCTTGAACCGAAATTTGGCCGGAGCAAGGCCGTTTCAAGGGCTTAAGGCGGGCGAAATCGCATCCGCGACGGTGGAGCTCTACCCGCCCGATGTGAAGATCGAGCTAGGCGATGATGAAATCACCGAGCTGGCGGCCCTTTTGCACGAGGTGGTCGTGTTCCAGCGCTTTGAGGGTTATGGGCGCTATGCCGCGCAGGCGGTAGTCTATACCCTTCATATGGCGGATGGCACGAACCATAGCGTCAACGCCTGCAACCCCTTCCTCATCGTGGATGGGGAAGGCTACAGAGCGGAGTACGCCCCTTGCGAAAGACTGAACAGCCTGGGCAACCGGCTGGCCGCCGAGAAGCCCGGCAAAGTACCGTAGGGTTCCCCCCCCCCCTATACAAAAAGGGCTTCGAAAACGATATTTTCGAAGCCCTTTTTGTATGATTTCAGGGCAATTTATAGAGCTTGAGGGCCGCCGCGCGCATGGGCGACGGCATTGAGAGGGCGTAGAGCGCCTGCACGTCTTCGCCGGGCGAAACCTCGGCCGTGGCCTTTGCCATGGGCAGCCAGAGCAGCGCGTAGTCCACCGAAAAGACGCGCCAGCCAAGGCCCGTTTGCTCGGCGCCGCAGCGGGCATAAAACGCGATGCGGCGCTCGCGAATAGCGCGTTCTTCGGCGTTTTGGGCGCTTTTGGGCAGCTCGCTCTCGATAAGCAAGCCCGCCTTGCCTTCTTCGCCTAAATAAGCGCGCAGTTCGCCCAAAAAGCGGCCGCCGATGCCCTGGCCACGGCTCCCCTCCTCCACGGCGAAGTAATCCAGCAGCACGCCGCCTATGCCATCGCCATGGATGAGGGCCGCATAGGCCAGCATCTCGCCGTTTTCGCTCCAGGTAAGCAGGCTGTAATTTCCGGAGGCAAGCAGGGCCTTGATCCAGAACAGCGGCCGCAGTTCCGCGCGCGGGAAGTCCCTCTGCAGCCGCGTATGGTAGAGCCAGCCGGCCCTTTCCGCGCCCAGCGGCTCAATCATGCTAGAATTCGAGCCTTTTTTCGATATAAGCGCGCAGATCGGCGATTGGAACGCGCTCCTGGGTCATGGCGTCGCGCTCACGGACGGTGACGCAGCCATCGGTTTCGGTATCGAAGTCCACCGTCAGGCAGAAGGGGGTGCCGATCTCATCCTGGCGGCGGTAGCGCTTGCCGATGGAGCCGGTTTCGTCGTAATCGACCGGAAAGGCCCTGCGCAGGGCGTCGTAAATCTCCTTGGCCCGCTCGCCCAGCTTATTCTTTTGCAAGGGCAGCACGGCTGCCTTGAAGGGCGCCAGCGCCGGGTGCAGGTGAAGGACCACGCGGCTGTCTTTTTCGAGCTGCTGTTCCTCGTAGGCGTCGCAAAGGAAGGCCAGCGCGACGCGATCCGCGCCCAGGGAAGGCTCGATGCAAAAGGGCAAAAAGCGCTCGTTGGTAAGCGGGTCGATGTACTCCATGGACTCGCCGCTGTGCTCCTGGTGCTGCTTGAGATCGTAATCGGTTCGGTCGGCGATGCCCCAAAGCTCGCCCCAGCCAAAGGGGAAGCGGTACTCAAAGTCGGTCGTCGCGTTGGAATAGAATGAAAGCTCTTCTTCGCCATGGTCGCGCAGGCGCAGATGCGCTTCCGTCATGCCCAGAGAGAGCAGAAAGTCGCGGCAGAAGGCGCGCCAGTAGGCGAACCATTCCAAATCCTTGCCCGGCTCGCAGAAGAACTCGAGCTCCATCTGCTCAAACTCACGGGTTCTGAAGGTGAAGTTGCCCGGAGTGATCTCGTTGCGGAAGGATTTGCCGATCTGCGCGATGCCGAAGGGCAGCTTCTTGCGCGTGGTTCTGGCGATGTTCTTGAAGTTGACGAAAATGCCCTGAGCGGTTTCGGGGCGCAGGTAGATTTCTGCCTGCGCGTCTTCGGTGACGCCCTGAAATGTCTTAAACATCATATTGAACTTGCGGATGGCGGTAAACTCCTTCTTGCCGCAGACCGGGCAGGCAATTTCGCTTTGGGCGATGAAGCTTTCAAGCTTTTCGTTGCTCCAGCCATCGGCGTCCACGCCCGCGACCTCTTGAATGAGCTTATCCGCCCGGTAGCGAGACTTGCAGGCCTTGCAGTCAATGAGCGGGTCGTTAAAATTGCCCACGTGCCCTGACGCCACCCAAACCTCGCGGTTCATCAAAATAGAGCAGTCCACGCCCACGTTGTATTCGCTTTCGGTCACGAATTTGCGCCACCAGGCCTTTTTGACGTTGTTCTTGAACTCAACGCCCAAGGGGCCATAATCCCAGGTATTCGCCAGGCCGCCATAGATCTCGGAGCCCGCGAAGATGAAGCCCCTACCCTTGCACAGGGCCACCAATTTATCCATACTTTCAACCGCCATACCGAGTTCCTCCTTCAAATTTATTGGTTCGTGGGAAAGAAAAAAGCCTTCCCGTCCCTGACTTTAGGGACGAAAGGCCTTGCCTTCCGCGGTTCCACCCCAGTTGGCGCGAAAAAACGCGCCCAGCTTTGGAAAAATACGCTCCCGGCTGCCTTCGGCTCCAACTCGCGCATCGGCTCACAGCACCGCCGACTCTCTTTGCCGCGAAAAGCACCCTACTTGTTTCCGTTCACCGCGCTATGCGATTCTGCCCATTACTATAGCCTGAAGATGCGCAAAAGTCAATAGAAAAACGCCCAAAGGAAAAGGCATGGCCCCCAGGCGGGAGGCCATGCCCCAAAACCCTTGCCCTTAGCGCTTTGCCCTCAGCAAAGAATAGCCACGCCAGCCGAGCGCCCCCGCGCCGAGCACCGCAACCAGCAGCGCCAGCGCCCAGGCGGGCAAATTGGCATCATCGCCGGTTTGGGGAACGCTGGAGCTTGGCTTCGTCTTCGCCCAGGGCCACCAAGATACCGGGCTTGGCTGCGGAATTACAGCCGTGCCCGAACTCTCGCCGCCGCCACCCGGGAGCACATTGCGCTTTTGCCACTTGGCCGTGAGCATGAGGCTGCCGAGCTTGCCCAGGGGCAGGGCCTCGTTTGGACCGAGGTCAAAGTCGTCGATGCCCGCATCATCGCTCGTGACGGACCAACCGAGGAAGTTATAGCCCAACCGGGTGGGCTTCACGAGGGTTAACGGCAGCCCCGGCACCGTATATTGATTAGGAGTGCCCGCATGCGCGCCGCCCTGCAGGTCGTAGGTAATGCTGTAGTCGATAGGAATCCACTTTGCCACCAAGCGAATATTGGCCAGCGTGGTCTTGAGCACGGAATACCCCGTCTGATCCTCTAAATCGGCCGTGCCCATATTGCCGCCATAGAAGACATCCCAGCCGCCGAAGCTAAAGCCCGCCCGTTCCGGATCCGGAATCGCTATGGGGAAACTTCCCTCCACGTTGTAGGTGTGCGGATCGGGATAGTCCCCCGGAGAGGGATGCTGACCGCCCTGCAAATCATAGACGATGGTATACTCTATGATCTCCCACTGCGCCGTGAAGGCGATATCCCCGGTCGTGCTCGCGGGAATCGTCGGCGACGTCACCGGGGAAGTAACGTCCCCAGAAACGGTATTGTCGTCGTAGTCGATCGTCCAACCCCGAAAGGTATAGCCATCGCACTCGAGATCCGAAATGTTGGCGATAGCGGTATTGGTTATGTTATAGCCCGAGGGATGCGTCGCCCCATCCCAGGCCGCGCTGGAACTTAAAGAGCCATCGTTAAAGTCGTAGCTGATGGTGTATTGGACGGGAACCCAATGCGCCATTAGCGCTATATCGCCCTTTGCCTCGGCGGGCACCGAGTACGACGCCGAAAGCGAGCCTACATCAGGGAGCGCAGTCAAGCCCTGATCATAGTCTACCGTCCACCCTTCAAAGGTGTAGCCCCTGCGCGTGGGGTTGGTAATCGAAATCGCCGTGCTGCCCGGGCCGATGTAGGTTGCGGGATGCGCCGCCCCGCCGGGCCACTGCGCACTTGTGAAGCCCGCATCGTTCAGGTCATAGCTTATGCTATATACATCGCTCAGCAGCGTGATGGCAACCAAGCCGCCGCCGCCGCCCCAGTGAGTACCCCCCAAACTGTGTTCCCCACCACAACCGCTTTGCCCACCGCCGCCGGCTGCCCCATCCCAACCGCCGCCACCACCGCCGGCTCCACCGCCGCCATACCCAATATAAATATCACCATACATCATGCCTTCTTCCCCATCATGCCTGCTAAACCCGCCTATATACCCTTGGGTCTGCGTAATGGAATGGTTTGTGCCGGCACTGTTGGCATTCATTCCGGACAAGCCTGGTCTATCGCTAGCGCCGCCCCGACCGCCCGTGCCGCTCCCTATGTTGCCAAAACCACCGCCACCGCCACCGCCACCAGAAGCGATGATCAGGTCGAAAGTGCCCGTGCCGTTTAATAAGACGCCGGAAGCAGCGCCGCCGCCGCCGCCACCAGCACTGCCGACTATCCCCTTCCCTCCGGCCCCACCGACGCAGCCACTGCCAAAGTATGTGCCCACGCCCGCCAAACCCGCCGAGCCGCCGATTTCTGAACTGTTTTTTGTGCCGTTACCACCCACGGCACCAGCCTGTATATAGAGGGTATCCCCAGCGTTGAAAAAGAAATATCCGGCAATGCGCAGGCTCCTGCCCCCCCCCCGAGAGACAAGTCGCACCACTACCATACGCTTCCGTACCGCCGCCATGACCGCCCCAGGCCTCAATATAATACCAGCCGCTTTGGTTCAGCACAACGGATCCGCTTGCGGGAAAAGTCCGCTCTGTGCCCACCACAAATTCCGCCGCGTTCGCCCCGGGCACAAAGCCGCCCACGGCACCCAGCAGCAGGCCCATGGCCAGCGCCAAAAAGGCGCGGCCCAGTCTGCGCCCAAGCAGTTTATTTCTTTCGTTCCCCATCGTGTTCACCCCTTCGAAGCAACTTAGAAACATCCTTGATACAGTATAGCATGCACCCCAGGGGCCGTCTATACATATTATGACTTTTTTCATCTTTTCTTGCCTTTTTTGCGCTGCATTCTAGCAGATTCGTATAAAACGACCCTGTTATTGCACGAAACAACGTAATATCATCGTTATTGGCGAATGAAGGCGGCCGCGCGCGCTTTTTTCGCCGCCGCGCATCGCATGGGAGCGGGCTGTTCGACCGGCCCGGCCCTTGCGTGGCCTTTCCGCGCGGCAGCCGGGTTGCTTCGCCGTTCCTTCCCCGCGATGGCGGCAGAGGAGCCATCGGTGCGCAGGGCGATCCGGTGGGCCGTGGGCCAGCCGGCAGCGGAGCTGCCGCCGCCGCGAAGCGGCGGGCCGCGCGGAGCGCGGCGCTGGCCCCCCGGCGCGCGAGCGAAGCGCGCGCGCCCCTCTCCATGGCAGAGGCGCGCCGAAAAACTCGTGCTTTTAAGGCGGCAGGCTTTGTGCTATACTAAAAGGCACTTCCATGGGGGCGTACTGGTTTCGACGGGGAGCATGGCTACTCGGTAAGCGAGCCGCGGACCCGCAACCGCGCAACAAGCGGGGCAAACAACAACTGACAATAATCAATTAGCTTTCGCGGCCTAATCCCCGCGACGTCGGCCCGAGGCCACCTGCAGCCTCGGCCCCCGGCGCAAGAAATGCAGGGCACCGAACTTGCCTAAGCTTTGCGGCAAGCCGTATTTATGAAGCTACCAGCCCCTTGATCCCGCCGACGGGAGCTTGGAAAAGGGAAATTTAAAGCGTCGGCTGCGCTCGGAGAAGCCCGCCTAGACAGCTTTTCGGACAGGGGTTCGACTCCCCTCGCCTCCACCAACGACGCCTAAGGCCGAACCCCTCTTTGTGTTTCTCAACGGAATTTTTGGGGTTGTGTGCTTTAGGTAACGAAGAGCGGCGGCCATCTGGCCGCCGCTCTCTTTCTTTTTTTTTACTTTTCCATGTTCTTGCAATGTGCGCGACGGTATCCCAAGTGCTTTCTCTGCCGCGTCAAAAGTCAGCCCTTTTTCTTGGCGTATTTGATAAATTTCCCCTCCGAATCCGTCCGGCAGTTTAGCTTTCGGCCTTGGCATTCTTCTTCTCCCTTTCGGCGTGGATATGGCCCCTTCGCCTATCACGGGCGCGGTAGGTGGATTCATCCGCGCTCATTTCCGTTATTTTTCTCCTCAAATTTGCAGCGTGCGCCGATTGGCATGATACGCATAAGGTATCGCGTGCCGCCTTGCTCCGCGCTCCAAATCTTTGGCCCAATGCCAAGTGCAATCTCTATCAACCTCCGACCCCCGCCCCTCGCCGATTTATCAATCGACGGATAAACCATTTCCGGCCACGCAATGCACACTTTCAGCATTAGCATGCTCAAAATCAAAGCCGTGCCGTAGAGGCTCAAAATGACGCATGCGCCAATTTGCAAGATTTTCATATGTCCTCCTATATGCGCTTTATACTGGCTGGCGGGGCTCTCGCCCCGCCGCCGTTCTTGCCTTACGCTTCTTCGATGCACTCCGGGCTTTCTGCCTGCACCGCTTTGATGCTGTCCTCATCTACCACGTAGGTGCCGCTTACCACTTC
>JAITGM010000035.1 GCA_031280685.1 Christensenellaceae bacterium | reverse complement strand
TTGATATGTGGCGATGCTACCATCGGCCAGGGATCACCCCCGCGTGAGCGGGGAAAGCTACGATGATTTGTTGTCAAAAGAAATATGCGCGGGATCACCCCCGCGTGAGCGGGGAAAGCTCTTTGTTATCCGACTGCCGAGTGCGTGAACAAGGATCACCCCCGCGTGAGCGGGGAAAGCGGAAACACGATCACCGAAGAGGTGCGCGAACTGAGGATCACCCCCGCGTGAGCGGGGAAAGCCTTTCGATGCCGACACCGCGAAAGAACGCACTGGGATCACCCCCGCGTGAGCGGGGAAAGCGATCATACCTTCAAAATTCGCGTTCGGAACAGGGGATCACCCCCGCGTGAGCGGGGAAAGCGCAGCTTCAAGCGGCCACGGACGGGTTGAAGAAGGATCACCCCCGCGTGAGCGGGGAAAGCCTGACACAACCAACGCCAGCGGCAACTATGAAAGGATCACCCCCGCGTGAGCGGGGAAAGCTCGACAGGCTGCGGCGCGATCCAGCCCGTCCAGGGATCACCCCCGCGTGAGCGGGGAAAGCGTACCAGACATCGCAGCTGCTGGCCCTCATGTAGGATCACCCCCGCGTGAGCGGGGAAAGCTCCGAAATATCTACATGAAACTGCGTCATGATGGGATCACCCCCGCGTGAGCGGGGAAAGCCGGCACGCCAATCTCGGCTGCAATATCTTTGAGGGATCACCCCCGCGTGAGCGGGGAAAGCCTCGTCGTCGACGAGGCTGCACGTCGCTATGGAGGATCACCCCCGCGTGAGCGGGGAAAGCTGACCGAGAAGGTGTACGGCACTTTCTCGGCGGGGATCACCCCCGCGTGAGCGGGGAAAGCGGGTCTGTAATACACGTTGCACCTCCTACCCGGGGATCACCCCCGCGTGAGCGGGGAAAGCCCTCTCGGGCGGCTTCCTGCCGGTTTGGTCTTAGGATCACCCCCGCGTGAGCGGGGAAAGCGGTGAGTTCGTCCGCGCGGGCGTCGTCGTAGAGGGATCACCCCCGCGTGAGCGGGGAAAGCCGAGGATGGGGAGGGCGTATAGTCTTCGCTCGGGGATCACCCCCGCGTGAGCGGGGAAAGCCAGTATCGCTCTTTTGAGCGGAAATGTCAAGCGGGATCACCCCCGCGTGAGCGGGGAAAGCGAAAGACCTGTACGAAAGCAGGCAGTGGCACAGGGATCACCCCCGCGTGAGCGGGGAAAGCTATATGACGGCGCATTTGGACAGGCAATTCACGGGATCACCCCCGCGTGAGCGGGGAAAGCACTTGGAAAGTGCCGAAAAAAAGCCTGTTTGCAAAGCGCAAGTAGGTAAATTCATTAGGTTTCATTTAAAAGATGCTCATAAATCTCCTTTGTAAGCATGCAGTCCGCTGCCCCGCGATGCCTTTCAACGACGGAGATCCCATAATGGGCTGCCAGATCGCCAAGTTTATGCCCGGGCAAGTTGTATAGCTTCTGCCTTGCCAACGCGTAAGTATCTACTTGCTTATTTGCCAATGGCACAAGCCCGCATTTCCGAAAGGCTGCATTTAAAAAGGTTAAGTCAAAGCGAATATTATGGCCGACCAAGCAATCCTTGCCCAGAAAAACGAGGAAGCGCGGGAGCACATCCTCTGGTTTTTGGCCTTTTTCGGCAAGCATCGCTGGCGTAAGACCGGTCAACTCCTCGATTTGCCGAGAGATGCGTACACTACTTGCGAGAAGAGCCTCAAACTGGCTTTGAATGACGCCATCGACAACGCGAATCGCTGCGATTTCAATGATTTCATCCCTGTTCGGAAGAAGCCCTGTCGTTTCTAAGTCGATTACCACATAAACACTTTTAGCACCCGCTTCGCTTTGCTGCCGCAGACCTTTTGCCGACTGAACTCGCGCCCGTTGGTATTGGCTTGCATTACTTTGCCCAAATCTCACCTCCCCCCTCTTCATATGCGAAAAATTAGGGCGCATGATGAGTTTTAAGCCATCGAAATCAATGGGTAGCCAGTCGCTGTTGTGGGTTCGAAAATCCAGACCCTGTTCGTTATTTGCGTTAAACACCATGGTCGCCCTGCCACGGGGCGCAGCCTGCTTGACACGCTCCCAAAGCTTGTCGCGAACCCTGGCATTGACCCTGCCGACGTACACGCCCGCGTTGATTTCAAAAAACCACTTGGTCAAATCCCCGCGAAGGGCCGGCGGGCAATCGGTCAGCGTCAGCACGACCATTTACTCATCTACTCCTATTACACGGCCGTAGCCGGGCTCCTCCAATTCGGACTCCTCCATGCCCTGCTCCTTTCCGTAAGAGACTGCGTTGCGCACCTCGCCCAGTTTCTCATCCCAAAGGCGCACGGAATTGGCAAAGGGCTCTTCGACAGCAATTCCTTCCGATGGCGCGAGGAGCGCTTGAATGTCGCGCGTCATCCTTTCGAGGATATGACCATTTGAAACCGCATCTCGAACGGCGCGGCGTGCAAGGGAGCCGATATTTTCCGCGCCTTCGCCCGATACGGTGACCTCAAAGGCTATGGGAATCGTGATTTCTGCCTTGTAGAGATCCGCGATGTCGTAGACGAAGGATCTTTCGTGCCCCGTATGAACGAAGCCCAGGCCCGGTGAACAGCCAATGGCGACGATGACGCTATGCGCAATGCCATATAGGCAGGCATGGCTGGCGGAAAGGGCCATGTTGACGGGATCGCTCGCAGAAAAGTCGTCGGGGGTATAGGTTCTGCCGCTCCAGGGGATTCCGGTCTTTTGTGAAGCCTTTCGATAGACCGTGCGAATCCTCGCGCCCTCGCGGCCGCGCAGTTGCTGCATGGTCATTTTGGATACGTCTTCGCCTGGGAAGCGCATCTGGTACATCTTCCGCGCGACGGCTAGGCGCGAGCGCGTATTGGAAACAAGGGCCGCTTGGGCGATGAGCAGGGCGGAGGAGTGCGTCAGCGGCCTACCATGCGCATAATAACGCACCCCGTGCTCGCCTACCCAGACCACGCTTGCACCGGAGTCGCCCAAAAGCTCCATCGCCCGATGCATGATTTTCGTGCCCGGGCCAAGCAGAACCACACAAAGCGAGGCCGACGGGATGTGCACGGTTCCGCGTGCGTCGGTCACGGTCAGAGCGCTGTCGTGCCGATTGATCACGCAGCGCTCGAGATAAAGGAAAGAAAGGCGCTCACGAATCTGAGGAAGCTCCTGTAATTCAGGCCTTTTTGCTCCGTTGTGCTCGCTCATTCCCCGACCCTCGCCAGGGTGAGCAGGCCGCAGCCATAGGCCTTTGCGCGGCCTATGCCGGTCATCATCGCTCCGCGCAGGGTATCTGCGCTCTCAATCTCCAAAGTTCCCTCGAAAACGGCGACACCAAGCGTCACGATCTCGCTCTTGCGCTGAAACCTAAGTAGATCGCGTCCGATCAGCTCAAAGCTCGTTAAATTAAAGCCGCAACGCTTTGCGTGGGCTTCTAGCCACTCCTTTTGATGGTTCGCGCTTCCGCAGGCGAGCAGCTTACCGCGCCGGCCATTCCCCAGCGCCTTGACGCTATGCGTCGGGTTGGCACAGAGCCTAAACCGCCAGCGCTGTCCTTCCTCAAGCGCTTTCAAAAAGGAACCGTATTCTCGGGTTTCCCATTGCTGCCCGCTCTGTGGCCAGCCCAGTTGCTCGATGAGATGCGTAAAATCGGGCTTTACCGAGCTTTGAACGAGGATATATTGCGCGGGGCCGAGCCGGTCAAGCCGCCAAAGCACGCGGCCTTCCGCGTCTTGGGCGCTGGGGAAGCTTGCCGCGACGATGGCGTGCATCCTCTGCGGGGAGGCGAGGGTCCACATCGTCTTGCTTAAGTGCGGGTTGATCTCAACGCGCGAAAGAAACATCAACCATTCTCCTCCCTATTTGTTACCGCGGCCATCGCATCGTGGTCGGTTTGCTCTGTACTCAAAATGGGAAGTCTTTCGCGGCTACTGGTGCGGAAACCATAACGCCTCTGCGCCGGGTCGAAGCTCAGCGGCAGATCGCGCGAAAGAATGGAGCCGTCCGCCGCGTCCAGGACGAGTTCCAGTGGCGGGGAATCCGCCGCAAGCCGAGGTGCGGCCCGTAGCGCCGCCTCAAGGGGAGCGTCGCGTAGCCCAAGCGAGAGTCGCCCGGCGGGTGGGCAGGAGCGCCGCCCGAGATAGAGCGGAAAGGCGGGGCTTTGCAGCGCCGCATCAAGCAGCTTAAGCAGTTCCTCATCGCCTTCCAGGCCAACGAGAAAAAGCGCGTCGGCTAAATAATGGCGCTCGGAAACGAAGGAGTGCCGGGCCGCTCTCCCTTCCCAAGCATGGGCCGTATGAAAATCCCGCAGGAGCACGCCTGCCTTGTCTATGCGCAGGCCAAAGCGCAGCGCGTTCAAATCCTCAATCCCTTCCCCGCGCCGCCGTCCGAGCGCGGCCGCCAGCAGACCGATTACGCCGCTCTTGCTGGGTTCGCGGCCCGTGCTCCTTTCGGTAAAGCGGCTGGAAACTCCCCAGGACTGCATCGGCGCCGCAAAACGCAGCAAGAGCGTGCTCATTGCAGCCGTCCTTCCACCTCGGCCCGCAGCGCGGGGATCAATTCCATGAGTGAAACCGGCAGGCCAAGCCCGTCCAGGCCCGTACCAACCGTAAAGGCCTTTGCGGGTTCTGCGGCAAAGGAGGAATAAACCTCGCCCTCCGCGTACTCCTTGAGCTGCTTCACGGATTGCCCTATATATCCATGCTCGCTCGGCTTTACGGCCTTTTCGAAGGCGCCCACCAGGTTGATGGGCTGATCCTGACGCAGGGCGACGTACACGGCGCTTGGTATTGTGCGGTTTGCGAAGGTGTTCTGCTTGCCGGTCGGCATCGAGCAAATAAAGGCCTCGGCAAAGGCGGCGATCGCCTCCCCCGCGCCCTGGTTCGAGTCGGCCAGCAGGGTTTTAAGCTCGTGCGCCGCGATCGTCGCGTAGCGATAGAGCGTTGAGGAGTTGAACTCCACCGTGCCGATCATCGCGGCGCCCGCGTTGTCTTCCGGCGAGCGGTCGTCCACGGCGGTGAAGTAGTCAAACTCGTTGTTGACCTTATGCGTCGAGATCGCGTGGGCGACCTGGCAAGAGGCATCCGCGTTCAGCGTCGGGTCGTCCGCGACCATGCGGCCAAACAGGGCGATGTCCACGCTCGGCGCACTGTTGAGCGCTGCCTGGGCCGCTGCCTTGTCTGCCTCGGGGTTTTCAAGCGCCAAGTGCGCGAGCGCCCTTGCCTGCCCCGGGCTCATGAAGAACAGCGGCGCGCTCGGGCCCGCATCCAGGCTTTTATCCTTCAGTTTAGCTGATGTTAGAAGTTTTTTCGCCAAAACCTCGGCGTCTGCGGAGGCGTTGATCGCGAGGATCTGCTCCGCGACCAACTCTACGATCTTCTTCGTTCGAAAGCCCTTCAGCGCCTCGGGGAAATAGTCCCGCACGGCCTTCTTCCAGGCCTGGCTCGATACCCGCGCGCGCTGCACGCCGCCGTAGATCGCGGTCTTTGGGCTGCCGGTGTCGTCCCTGTTGACGCAGGAAGGCGGCACGCTCTGAATGATGTGGAAATCGACGTAGAGCCTATCCATCTTGTTGTTCCTCCTCTGGTTTGTCGCTCGAGTAAAAGTCCCTACCCCAATTAAGCCGGATGCCGGAGCGGGCTTCCGCGTATGTGAAGCCGTAAAGAGCCTGCGCAAAGCGCGGATAGTCCATCTCTACGTCCTCGGATCTGAGCAGCTGCACAAGGCCCAGCGCGTGGCGGCTGAGCTCCGCCAGATCCCCGGCGCTGGCGATCGCGTTAAACCTGCGGGTGATGGCGTCTTCATTGTCGCGATTTTTGCTTTTTTCTTTTAAAATCAAGGTTCGCGCCGCTTTCCCCAGAGACTGGCCTTCGCGGTGCATCGACCTTGGCTTGCTCTGCCTGTGCACGGCATAAAGCGAAAGCGCGGTGTGCACCGCTACCAGGGCATTGTCGCCAAAGCGACCTCCACTCAGCGTGATTCCCCAAACATCCGGGGTTTCCGAGGGTTCCTTCCCTACCGCGCGGCGCAGCTTCGCCAAAGATGCCCGCGCGTAGGGCTCGTCCTTGTCAAGCTCGGCGATTTGCCTGGCCACAAAGGCGCCGATCTCATCTCTCGTGCTCATCGTCATCCTCCCTTGCCCAAATGCTGATTCAGACTCCATAAAAAGTGCCTTTGCGCTATCGGGGTATTCAAAAGGTGGCCGTTTTTGTCTTTGCGGCCGATAAAGGCCGCGGTTCCGGCCTCCGCAGCGAGGGCGCTCCCTTGTCTGCGGAGTTCTTTTTTCGCGATGCCCCTCCACTCGATCATCTTCTCTTCGATGGAATCCTCCCGCGGTGCAATTCGCGCGAGCCAGTCGCGGAAGGGTTCGTCCAGCGCGGCATAGGCTTGCAGTTTCGGCGCATCGCCGGCGGCGGTTCCGCCACCGCCCGCCGCCCTGTCAAGGTCGTTGGCGAAGCGCCCCAGCGCATAGACCGCGCTATCGGTGCGCTCAAGCACATCCGAGATGCGGCTTGCCCATATCGCGCCCAACCGCCCGAGCAGCTCGGCGTTGACGTTGAGTGAGTCCGAGATCATTTTATCGACCACGCCCTGCATCGGGCCGTATTCGTAGCCCACCGCCACCAGCGAGAGAGTTCCCTCTATTTCAAGCTTATCTAGCCAATCGAGGATCGGCGCGCGATGATTTTCCTTCTTTTCATTGGTTTCCACGTTAGAAGGCGGCAGGAGCGCGCTCAGATCGCGCCAGATCTGACGCGAAGAATCGTGGGTGTTTGGGATGAAGCCTTGGCTTGCGATAGAGCTTTGATGCCAGCCACTCATGAGCTCGATGAAGGTATTTTCTTTTTCGAATACATCGCCGTAGGACGAGAGAATCCCCGTCACGCGCCCATTTTCGGCAAAGAGCCACGCCCTTCTGGATTGCCAGGTCAAAAGCTCTATATAGGACTCGGGTTCAAACTCAAGCTTTGCGGCGCTTCTGGGCGCCTGCTCCCAAATAGGGGGCTTGAAGGGCAAAGTATCAAACAGCGCAAAGTTGAGCATCAGGGTTTGGAAGAGCGTCTTTCCGCGCGGGTAGATCAGCCCGAGCTTGCCGCACCAGCCGGTTCCGCCGCCATTCGGCGCCCCGCCGACAACCGAGGCCTTCTTGCCCGCGTAATCCCAGGCCTGCAAGTCCACGAGCCAGCGCGCGGCCTGCGCAAAGCTCAGCGATTGCAGGGCCTCGCCGTTCATGGTCGAAAAGAGCCTGCGCTCCTTGCGGCTTGGCACGTCCGCGATGATTTGGGCGATGGGGTTGGTCTTTTCGTCCGCCGTTCGCAGCCCGGCCACCTGCATGAAGGGCTTTTCATCGTCAAAGAGCCAGAATCGGTCGCGGAATCGCTCTAAATAGCCCTCGATTTGTTCCATAGGGAAGCGACCCGCTTCATAATAGAGCTTTTTCCAAAATTCTATGCTTTCGTAAAGATCGCGCTCTTCCCGTGCCAGCGAAGCATAGAGTACGGCCAGGAGCAAGCGCAAAATGGCCGCATCCTGCGTGGGCAGTTCACCCGCCAAGCTATTGATCTCCGGCACTCGTGCAAAGACCTCCTTCAGGGAGAGCTCTTCTGTTTTTGTGCCGCTTCGAACGGCGATCCATCGTTCATCCAATAGGTTAAATTCGCTCATCCTCCGCCTCCTTTTCGATGCTCAGGCCGTATTTTTGGTCGTAGCGCAGCCTCTTGCCTTGGAGTTCGCAGGAAAATGCTTCATCGAGCACTAGGAAGAGCTCCCCGCGCAGCCAATGGCTCCTCTCCCAGGCAGGGGGGATGAGTTCCGCCTTACGCGCCTCCAATTCTTCAATGGTCTTGCGGATATTCCAGCGTTTTGCCAGCTCGCTCATCAGGCCTACGCTGCAGCCGGCGATGGCGAAACCCAGATCATCCTCGGGCATGCGGTCGTGCTCGATGAGCCTGCCGCCATCGATCCAGGGCAAAAGATGCAGCCCGTCGCGCAGCTTTTGAATGACCAGAACCTCGATGGAACCCATGGAATCGCGCACCGAGGCTTCGCCCTGCTTACCCGCCGCCTCGTCATCGCTGAACTCAAGCCAGCCGACGAGGGTCGGCCAACCTCTTGCAGGATCGCCGAGCTGAAAGGCTTTGGCATTGACCTTCTTATCTGCCGCAAGTTTGTCAAAGGCCGCCTTCGCGCTTGCATAATGCTCTTTTTCAGCTTCAGGAACCTGAATATCGCCGCCGTAAGCACTCCGCACCAATCCCGCAATATCGTCAGGCAGAACAAGCGAGCTTGGCAGCAGATATTTGGTGTTCATCAGGCTGTATTCGCCATAAATGGCCTTCGTGCCGCCATCGAATTCTTCCGTGCCCATCACCAGGCAAAGGGGCTTTTGCAGCTTTGCGGGCCGGGAATGCTCGAGATGACGGTGCAGCCGCCCGATGCGCTGGATCAGCAAGTCCATCGGGCAAAGATCCGTGAGCATCAGGTCAAAGTCGATGTCGAGCGACTGCTCAATGACCTGGGTTCCCACGACGATCTTCTTCTTGGGGCGCTTCTCGTCCGCCTTTGGCCCAAGCTCAAGGAGTAGCGCGGCCTCCTTTTCGCTGCGGTCAATGCTCAAAAAGCGAGAGTGCAGCAAATCGACCTGCGCGGCGCCAAAGTGTGCGGCGAGCCGCTGCGCGAGTTCTTGCGCCCGGCCGACCGTGCTCACGACGATTCCCGCACAACCACCGCCCGACAGTAAGTCCTCGAGCTTTTGGGCAATATCGCCATCGAAGCGCTCGATTAGAACCTCTTTTTGGCGCTGCTCACCCGCATCATCCGGAACGACCCGGCGGGTCGCCGTTCCATCTGAAAGCGTCAAAACCGGATAGGCCAAGTCGGCGGGGCTATCGTCCGGCTCTGCCCCCGTGTAGGCGGCAAGAAGTTCCCTGCGCGTCAGGGGTGGCAGCGTGGCCGATAAGACTACGACGGGCACGCCATAGGCGCCCAGCCAACGGAGCGCGCGATAAAGATAACTATCCATATAGGCATCATAGGCGTGAACTTCATCGACCACAATGACCTTATTTGCCAGGCCCAAATGACGTAAAGCCAGATGCTTATGCCGCAACGCGCCCATCAGAAGCTGATCGATCGTGCCGACGGCAAAATCGGCGAGTAGGCCGGTTTTGCGACCTGTAAACCAATCGTGCACGGCAACGCCCTCCCCCTCCTCATCGAGGCGGAACTTTGGCAAAGCCGTGTAGCTCGTGTTGAACTTGGACTTGCCGTGCGCGAGGAATAGGCTGTGCCTGTCGGCCGATACCTTCCCGATCCAGGCCTGGTAGCGGTTGAAGATGCCATCCGCCGTGGCGCGCGTTGGCAAGGCAAAATACACGCCGCTGCGGCCTGCCTTTTGCGCGAAAATTTCGGCCATCGCGAGCGCTGCCTCGGTCTTTCCCATGCCCATCGGGGCTTCTATGATCGCGATTCCCGGCCTTTCGGCCTGGTTGATGGCATCGATTACGGTGCGCTGCAGTTCGTTTGGCGGGAAACCAAAACGGTCTTCGAAAACGTCTTCATCGTAGGCATAGCCTTCCTGGCCGCCGAAGGGATCCCAGCTTTGGGGCAAAGGAACGTCTCCGCCGCCGGAAGCGATCCAGTCGGCCATGATGACAAGCCCTGTGTAGAGCATCTGCTGAGGAATGCTCAACTTAATGGTGCGAAGTGCCTCCAAATTCAAACCAGACCACTCCAAGGCCTTGGCAAATAGCTCATCCTGTGCGGCACGCCATGTTTCGCTACCGCCATCGATGTTCTTTGCGCGCGTCTTCGATTTGCTTACCGCAGCCGAGGAGGGCGGCTTACCGTGATGGCCACCCAAAACAACGGCTACGCTGCTATCGACGCCCTGCCTTTCTAAAATCAACTGCGAGGTCAGCGAATGATGAACCACGCCGGCATCTTCCAAAATAGGATCTGAAAAGCCGGCGTCGAGCACCCGCTCGCGCAGCTCAGGATCAATATTAGGAGCCTTTTTAAGTTGAAACGGGGGCGAAGCCTTGCCGAGGTCGTGGCAAAAGGCTAGGAAAAAAAAGAGCTTTTCGGCTGTTTCAATGCCCGATAGGCGTGCAAGAAAGCTTTTTAGGCCAATAGGCAGCCATTCCCGCCACATCTTTTGGGCAACTTCGCCCGTCTCGCGCATATGATCAAGCAGAGAGAGTGCCTCGCGGCGACCATCCGCTGTCTTTGCCCATAACGCATCCAGAGCAGTGAGTTCCATGCTCTTCGTCCTCGCTTCACTTCATTATATATTTTATTATACGTTGCTTTGCCTATATTTTCAATAGTTTTTGTAAAACAACAGCGTTTTTTCTATTCATTCACTGCGAATGACCGCTCATAATGATTCGCTCTCCCAGCAAAGGTTGACACGAAGCACGCTCTTGTCTTATGCCGCAATGAAGTCGCTCCCCCGTCTGCCAAAAACGCCGCGAACCAGCCTGGTTCGCGGCGAAGGCGAAAAGGAAATCAAACGCCGCGAACTTTAACTCAGCTCGCGGCGATGTGGAGGTGCCAGCCGGATTTGAACCGGCGGTGAAGGTTTTGCAGACCTTTGCCTTACCACTTGGCCATGGCACCGTTTTTTATCAAGATTTAGATTGCCCACGTAAAAACAACGCGGGCAATCCTCTGCCTTTTGGAGCGGTAGACGAGATTCGAACTCGCGACATCCACCTTGGCAAGGTGGCACTCTACCACTGAGCTACTACCGCATACATGGTGCCTAGGGACGGAATTGAACCATCGACACACAGATTTTCAGTCTGTTGCTCTACCAACTGAGCTACCCAGGCTTATTTGGCGACCCGGAAGGGGCTCGAACCCTCGACCTCCAGCGTGACAGGCTGGCATTCTAACCAACTGAACTACCGGGCCACATTTGGTGGGAACAACAGGGCTCGAACCTGTGACCCCTTGCTTGTAAGGCAAGTGCTCTCCCAGCTGAGCTATGCTCCCCAGCGCGCGTCTTCAACACAACGACAAGCGATATTATACCCAAGCAAAAATGGTTTGTCAAGGTCTTTTTTCTAACCCTTTTCATTTATCAAGGAGCGAAAAAAAGGCTAATTTTCGCTAAAAACAGGATTCTGCGCCAGAGAGGGATCTCGGGCGCAGAATCGCTCAACAGCCTAGTTAATTCGCTATACCCCCTTGGCCGCCCTCTTCAGGCGGATCCGGTTCGAAGATGTAGCCATCATCTGGCGGCGGCATAGCGCCGGGATTTTCTGGCTCTCCTTCCGCACCCGGCGAAGATGCCTCGGGGTCTTGCTCCGGATGCGAGGCTAAATAGGCGCTTTCGATGGCAGCTAAGGTCATGGAGGAGTCAAAGGGGCCCTCAATACCGAAGATTTCCTTCACCATCTTGTTTTTTTGTTCCTGGTAGATGATATAGTACGAGGTCGTGCCGATATAGCGGCCATCGCCTGGCAGCATGTAGCGCTGAAGATCCGCCATAGAAAGATCCTTTGCGAAATAGGCAAGCGTGGCGATTTGAGTGAAGTCCAGGTTGGTGTCGATCTCCTCCTGCACAGCCTGATAGATCTTGGGGATGTTCATGATCTGCTTCGTGCTCAGCATCTGCTCGAATAGTGCGAAGAGAATCTTTTGCTGACGCTCGACACGATCCACATCCCCCCGTCCGCTGTGGCGGAAGCGACAGTAGTCGAGCACTTGCTGGCCGTCTAAGTGCTGCAGGCCTTTTTCCAGCCTGCGGCCGTTCATGGTGAAGGCGATGTCTACATCGTAATCCACGCCGCCCGCCGCGTCCACAACCTTTTTGACCACATTCATGCCAAAGCCGACGTAATAATCGACCTGCACGCCCAAGACTTCCTTGACGGTGTTCATCGCGTACTGGTAGCCATCCTTTTTGGCTCCTCCGCCGAAGGTGAAGGCTGCGTTGATCTTATTGCGCGTGTTGCCGCCGTTGATGCGTACATAGCTATCCCTGGGGATCGAGATCATATCAACTTTTTTATCGGTGAAGTTTACCGAAACGAGGATCATCGTATCCGTTCTGAAGTTCAAGCCAGCCTCTACGCGCTCCACCGAAGAATCCGCGCCCAACAGCAAGATATTGATGCGCTTTTTTTCGAATTCGTAGTCCGGCGGGGTTTCTGGAGGATCCGGCGTAGCGGTTGCCTCCGGCGTGGAAGATGCCAAAGGGGCTATTGTTGGCTCGGCGGTAAGCTCCGGCGTTGGTGTCGCCCGAATTTCCAGCTCGCTGAAAGCGTTTTCGGGATTTTGAATGTAGTTTGCGAAGGCAAAGACTGTGATGCCGCATGCGAGCAGCAGCCCAACGCCCACGCACAACCCGATCAACAAGCCCCGTTTTCTCTTTTTCATAGCGCTCTCCCTTCGGCTCCGGTCATTGCCGGGTTCTATAGTTTGGTTTCATAGGTCAAATCAAAAAGGCGCTCGCCCTCGATTTCAAATAGGTGCCGTTCCCCCTTAGCGCAAAAGCCCTCTCGCTCATAAAAGCGCCTTGCCCCGCGGTTTTCTTCAAGCACATAAAGAAAGGCCCAAAAATAGCCCTCATTCCGCAGGGCCTGCAAAACCCGGTGCAGCAAGGCCTGGCCAATTCCCTTGCCCCGATGCTCGGGCAGCAGATAGATCGATTTCAGTTCCCCATACCCAGGCGGCATCTCCTCGCGCGGTGGGCCGTAGGTCGAAACGCCGGCCATTTTTCCGTCGTCCAGAGCGACCAGCACCTTGGTGTTCGGTGCGTTTTCTTCACCCAAGTATTCTTCCTGCATATCGCCTTGCGTCAGGGAGTCCAAGTAGTTTTGGGGGAATATCCCTCGGTAAGTGCTCTGCCAGCATCTTAAATAAAGATTTGGCAGGTCAAAAAGCTCCCTTTCCAGCGGCGCGCGGATCTCAAGCGCCATGATCGCCGCCCCTTTTTCGCCGCATGAGCTTTAAAAACAGGATGCCATACTGCGTCATAGCCACGTAAGCCAACAGGGTCGCCAGCGCGAGCAGTACGATGTGCCACGGAGCCAAATACGCTGCAAAAAAAGCCGAGAGCACGGCCGGTAAAAAGGCAATGGTCGCGGCCTTGCCTAACCAGTTCGCCGGGATTACGCCGCCTTCGTGATAGAGCAGCGAAGCCGCCACGATCATGGTGAGTTCCTTCACGATGGTCGCAATCGCCAGCCAAAGCGGGATGTTTCCCACCCAATATAGGCTCGCCAGCACGGCGATGAGCATGAGCTTATCGGCCAGGGGATCGCAAAGCTGGCCAAAGGTCGTGATCTGGTTCAGCCTCCTTGCCAGGTAGCCGTCGAGCAGGTCGGTCAGCGAGGCCAGCAGGAACACGAAAAGCGCCCAGAGGAGTTCCGCGCGGGCGAACAGGATCGGCACCACGGGCACTAGCAAAAGCCTCAAAACCGTTAGCGCGTTTGGCAGGTTCAATACATTTTTCCTCCACGGCAAAACTCAAAAGCATCGCGCAAAAGTTCACTCATTATGATACAAGAAGCGCGCCCGGAAGTCAATTCCGAGCGCGCCCATAGCCCAAAACTTCTCGGTTTAAGAGGGAATTTGCCGGATTTTTTCCTCAACGCCTACGATGAAGCGCAGCATTTCCCTGCTTTTCTTCGCAAGCTCCCTGAATTCCTCCCGGCTTTCGAAGTAGCTGATGCAAATCGCCTGAATGGAACACAGCACGGGGAAGACCGAGCGCTTTTCGGCTGCGGTCAGTGGGTTTATCTCGTCATAGCCGTGCAAGATCCCACGCAAAAGCTCAATCCAGCCCCTTTCCGCCTCCGGCAGGCTCTCGGCTTCACTCAAGATCCCAGTGGCGCAATAGCAAGGATCCCAAAGCCTGATTCCCCGCACGCTAAGTTCAAAGTCGATAAAGCCGCTCAGCTTCCCTTTCTCAAAGAGGAGATTACCCGGGTTCGGGTCGCGGTGAATGAGCTGCTTTGGCAGGGCGGGGAGGGATTCGCCAATTTCGGCGGCGAAGCCTTCGAAAAAGCCATCGTTTAGCCCCATCTTCCATTGCTCGTTTTGCAGGCGGAGCGCGGGCAGCGCCCAACCCGTGAGCTGCTTGGCCAGATCCTCTTCCATGGGCTGAATCTCCTCCTCGATGGCAGCCAAGGCAAGATGGAGCTTCGCCAGCCCTCGCCCATACTCCTCGCCATAGCCCTCCCGGCCGGTGCCAAGTCGCTTGGCTGGCGAAAGCGGCATCCCCTTCAGCTTTCGCGTAAGGGTGAAAGCGGGCTTCCCCTCGGTCATTTCCGCGCCATCGCTGGTTTTGATCGGAATCACCGCCAAAAATCCATGCGCTTTCAGCGCGTTTGCGATGAAAAGGCCTCTTTGCAGCCTTTCCCTGTCCCCCGCCTTCAAGATGTATTCCTTCCCGATCGCCCAAACATCGCCGGCGGCTTTTGTGCCGCCCATAACCATCACTTCCCGAATGGGCAGATCTTGTGCAAGCCCCCAACTCGCCAATGCCGCGCGCAGCTCTGCCTCGCTCAATGCCTTCTTTTCCATCTTGTCTTCCTCCTTTGGCGCAACTTTCCCATATAGGGCGAGGAAGCGCCTTGGGGAGCAACCATAGCCCCGGACGAAGGCCTTGTAAAACCCAGCGTAGCTGCCAAAGCCGTATTCCGCGGCCACGTCGGCAGCCGTGCGCCCGGCCGAAATCTCAATGATGGCATGGTAAAGCCGCCTTTTTACGATGTAGCTCTTCGGCGGCAAACCCGTTGCCCGCAAAAACAGGCCGCCGAACTGCCGCAGGGAATAGCCCGCCCTTTCGGCCAGCTCCCGCGGGCTGATTTCGGCCTTAAGTGTGCTTTCGATGAAGTCCAGGCTCCAGCGAATGATTTCGCTTGCCCCCATCGCCCTTCCCCCTTCCCTTTAGGATGCTTCCATCATACGGCATGGGGGCGGGCAGAACCTTTCCGTCCCCGCACTCTTTTCGCGCTTCAGGGCAGTTGGTCGGCAAAGCGAAGATCGTCTTCAATCCAACAGTCAAAATACTCTTCGATTGCGGCGCGTCCCAATCCACGAGGAAGTGCCGCTTTCCGTTTGTGACGACATTGCCCCCCGGCATCGCCGTGGGTGATGCAAAAGTCGGCATCCTCGCCCTTGCAGCGGCAAGAAAATAGGGCAAGCCTTCCGGCCCGCCCCAGGATCCTTGATCGGTTCCTTGAAGAAAGCGCGTCTATGCGGGCAGTCGCCCCATCGCGCGGGTTTTCCCGCAAGCCGTTCCATTGCTGAAAGAAGAACTCCGCACGGCTGGTCGAAAAAGTCCTCCCGCTCGATTAATCCCGTATTCTTTTTAGATGAAACCCTTCAGGCGGCGCAAATACGCGGCGTCTCGCTCGATTTGGCCGTGCAAGCCCTTTTCTCCTTCGCCTCTACCTTTTCTTGGCGCTCTCTTCAATGATCTCAAGCACGGCGTTCAGCCCGTTGCCCGAGGGTTCGCGGCACATCGCGTTGATGAAGCCTTCGCGCCCCGCATAAAGGGCCCTTACCCCGGCGGCCAGGGTTTCGGCGCTGAGCTCGTCTTGCCGCAGCACCATCGAAAGGCCGCGCTGCTCGAACGAAGCCGCGTTTTCGATTTGGTCGCCCCTGCTCGTTGATCCCTTCGGGTAAGGGATCAGCAAATTCGGCTTGCGAAGCGCCAAAATCTCGCAGAGCGTATTTGCCCCAGCCCGCGAAACCAGCAGATCCGCGCAGGCGAAGGCTTCCGCCATGCCGTCGCTCAGGTATTCAAGCTCTACGTAACCGCGCATCGAAAGCGCGGAGTGGTTTCCCTTGCCGCAGAGGTGCAGCACCTGAAATTCCTGCAAAAGGGATGGTAGCGCCTCGCGCAGGGCGTTGTTGATGGCAAGCGCGCCCGAACTGCCGCCCGTGACCATTAAAACCGGCTTGCCTTCATCGAGCGAAAAGCGGGCCAGCCCTTCTTTTTTAGTGCCAAAAAAGAGCTCGTCGCGCAGCGGCGTGCCCGTATAAACGCCCTTTTTCAAAAGCCTTGCCGTTTCTGGGAAGGCCGTGCAAACCCTCTTGGCAAAGGGCTGGCAAAGCTTGTTGGCAAGGCCTGGACTCAGGTCGGATTCATGGCAGATTAGCGGCACGCCATTGAAAAAGGCTCCGAGCGCCACCGGCACCGAAACGAAGCCCCCCTTGGAAAACACCAAATCAGGCTTCAGCTTGCGCAAAAGGGAAGCCGCCTGCGCCGCGCCCTTGATGACCCGGAAGGGATCCGAAAGGTTCTTTAAGTCAAAATAGCGGCGCAGCTTGCCCGTGGCGATGGCGTGATATTCCACGCCTTGCACCTGCGAAACCAGCTCCCTTTCCATGCCGTTTTCGGAACCGATATAGTGAATCTCCCAATCCCGCTGCAGCAGATGGGGAATCAGGGCGAGGTTTGCGGTGACATGCCCGGCGGTCCCGCCGCCGGTGAGCACGATGCGTTTCAATGGCGCAATCTCCTTTACGCTGTTTGTAGTAGGATCAAAGGGCCGTTGCCGCCTTTCAATAACAGGCTTATGCCGCGCAAAGCCGCAGCATTCTTCGCCCCCTCGTTCAAGCTCGTCTTGTTCTTGCTCGCCATGGCGCTCTTCTCCCTTCAAAAGGATGCGGAAACACGCAAAAAATCGCGCGCATTCAATCTTACAATGGGCTTTTCCTCCGCCATCATAATCGAAAGCGCGCGGCGCGTCAAGTTTTGCGGGGCGTGAACCACACCAAAGTCAGCCGAGGAGGCGGGGTCGCAGATCCGTCGTAACAACGCTGAAAAGCCGAAGGGTGCGCATCGCCCGCGCGAGAAGAGCAGCCTGCGGCTAGATCGGCAGCCTGCGGCGGAAAGACGCGGAGCAAGACGCCTCCCGCGCCATCTCATAGCTTATACTCCCAAACCGTTTCGCTATAGGGCTCGCATTTGATGACCGAAACGCTCGCGATCGTCGCGGCCAGCGGCCTGAACCGCCCGGCGAGCGCTGCAAACGCCGAGCCTAGCGCACGCACTCAAGCCGAACCGCGATCGAGCGATGCGGAACCCAGCTTTTGGGCAAATAAAACGGGTCGGCGGGGCTTGCGATTTCGCCCAAACCAGTGCAAATCTCATGGTTGAGCATCGCAAGGCATTCACTCTGCTTAGGGACCAGGAAGAGCATGCTGGGCACGAACGCCGCAATCACGGGGAAAACGAGCCGTTCTGCGCGAAAGAGCCCCTTGCGCGCCACGACCTGCTCGAGGGCAATCCCAATTGGTCGGTTTCCAAAGAAGGCCAGCGTCAAGTGCGGGGGAATGCGATGCTGCGGCATGTAGTCGTTCCCGCTGGTCTCCGCCGCCTGTTCGATATAGGCCTGGGTTGGGGCCGTGGATTGGGGATCAAAATGCAGTTCGATGGAAATAGGCAGGGGCATTCGCAAAACTCTCCTCGTTTTTCGCGCCGGCGTCAGAGCCGCCGTAGGGCGGCTTCAAGGCGCTCAAGCGCCTCTTGCAGCAGGGCACGCGGGCAGGCGATGTTCACGCGCTGGAAGCCTTCGCCGCCCTTTCCGAACATCTCGCCCGCATCGAGCCAAAGACCGGCTTCCTCGAGCACGAAACGGTCGAGTTTCTCGCCCTCCATACCCGTCGCCCGAAAGTCCAGCCAGACCAAATAGCTGCCTTCAGGCTCGATGAGCCGCGTTTGCGGCATTTTCGTCAAGAAGGCCCGCAAAAACTCGAGATTTCCCTTTAAATAGGCCTTCAGCTCATCCAGCCAGGGGCCGCCCTGCTCATAGGCAGCCATGCAGGCCAGAACCCCCATGAGACTGGGCTCGTCATAGCCGGTCGCGTCGATTTCCCGCGCAAAGGCTTGGCGCAGTTCCCCGTTTGGAATGAAGATGTTCGAAATCTGCAGGCCTGCCAGGTTGAAGCTCTTCGTAGGCGCGGTGCAGGTTAGGCTAAAGGAGGAAAATTCGGGCCTTAGCGCCGCAAAAACGAGGTGCCGGTGCCCCTCGTAAACGAAGTCCTGATGGATTTCGTCAGCCACGACCAAAACGCCGTGCTGCTTGCAGATTTCACCCAGGCGAAGCAGTTCCTCCTCGCGCCAAACCCGGCCGACCGGGTTGTGCGGATTGCAAAGGATGAAGAGCTTCACGCCTTCGGCGGCGATCTTCCCCTCGAAATCGTCAAAGTCGATGGAGTAGCGCTCGCCGTCGAAGGCGAGCTGGTTGACGACGAGCTTTCTGCCGTTTTTGTGCACCACGCTTGAGAATGGGTAATAAACGGGCTCCTGGATGAGCACCGCTTCGCCGGGTTTTGTGAAGGCACGCACCGCCATCGAGAGGGCGAAGACGACCCCTGGCGTCCTGACGAGCCAGTCCTCCTCCACTTCCCAGCCGAAACGCCCCGAAAACCAGCGCTTAAGGGTAAGGAAATACTCGGGCCCGGGCTGGGTATAGCCAAAGATACCGTGCCCCACGCGCGCCCGCAAGGCCTGCAGCACAGCCGGCGGCGCGGGAAAGTCCATATCCGCCACCCAAAGGGGCAGGGCATCCTTCGGCTTGCCTCGGCGCTCGTGAAAGTCGTATTTGAGCGACGCGGTGCCTTTCCGCGGGGTGATTCTGTCAAAATCAAAGGGCATGGCTTTTCCTCCGGGCATGTTTTAGCCGTTTAGGGCAGCGTCAAGGTCCGTGATCAGGTCGTTTGCCGATTCAAGGCCGACCGAAAGGCGCAGGAGCGTATCGCCGATGCCCTTCGCCTTACGGGTTTCCACGGGAATATCGGCATGGGTTTGCAAATAGGGGTAGGTGACGAGGGATTCCACGCCGCCCAAGCTTTCGGCAAAGCGAATGAGCCGCACGCTCTCCAAAACCCGCTTGGCGCTCTCTTGAGAGTCGAGCTCGAACGAGATCATCGCGCCAAAGCCGCTCGCCTGCTTTTTTGAGATGGCGTAGCCTGGATGCTCGGGCAGCCCCACATAGTGCACCGCTCGGATTTTCCTCTGCCCGCGCATCCAGCCGGCCAGGCGCAAGGCGCTTTCCTGCTGGCGATCCATGCGTACGGCCAGGGTCTTGATGCCTCTGGCAATCAGCCAGCTATCAAAGGGGGCGAGGCCCGCTCCCGTCGTCTTGAAGATAAAACGCAATTTTTCAGAAAGTTCCGCGCTGCCCGCGACCAAGAAGCCGGCCAAGGTGTCGTTATGCCCGCCCAGGTACTTCGTCGCTGAGTGCACCACGATGCTCGCCCCTATTTCCAGCGGGCGCTGGAAGTAGGGCGTTAAAAAGGTATTATCCACGATGAGGAGAAGCCCCTTTTGCTTGCAAAGGGTGGCAATCCGCGCGATGTCGCTGACCTGCATCATCGGGTTTGTGGGCGTTTCCACGAAGATCGCCTTGGTGTTTGGGCGGATCGCAGCCGCGACCGCCTCAAAGTCCGAGGTGTTCACGCTATTGCTTTTTAGGCCGTTCTTTCGGTTGATGCTCGAAAAAAGACGGTAGGAGCCGCCATAGATATCATCCGAAAAGATGAAGTGCTCGCCCGGGGAAAACAGCTCCATCAGCGCGGCGATCGCGGCCATTCCGGATGAGAAGGCGAGGGCGTCCACTCCGCCCTCCAGCTTGCACAGCAGGTTCTCGGCGTGCTCGCGCGTGGGGTTTTGCAGGCGCGAGTAGTCATAGCCGGAGCTTACCCCAAGCCCCGGGTGCGAAAAGGTCGCGCTTTGGTAGATGGGCATGCTCAGCGCTCCGGTCGGCTCATAGGCCTTTTCGTCGCCATGCACGCAAAGCGTTTCAAACTCCATGGTTTCCCCTCCTGGCCATCGTCTGCCCGATGGCTCTCTTAAATGTAGTACATCGGGCTTTGTCCGCGCTGGGCTTCAAGCGCCAGGCGCTCAAGCGTCACGGCGCCCAGGGCCTCTTTCAAAGCTGCATCCGCGGGGGTGAAGGCCGCATCCAGGATTGCGCGGTCGATTTCGGGCGCGAACTCGGCGACCGCAGGGCTTGCCGGCTCAAAGAGCGCGCCTTCCACCCCCAAAAGAACATCGTAGGCGGTCAATTGCGCGGGCTCGCCGTTCAATTGATACCCCCCCTGCGAGCCCTTGACCGAGCGCACCAGCCCGGCCTTTTTCAGCAGCGAAAAGACCTGCTCTAAGTAAATCTTTGAAATCCCCAGCGCTGTGGACATGAAGATGACCGTGATGGGCTCCTTCTTTGGATATTGCTGGGCCATGAAGACCGTTGCGGCTAAGGCATAGCGCCCCTTTGCGGAAATTCGCATCGCTTAACCTCTTTTCCCATAAAGCTTATATGTGATTATAAGTTTTTTATGCCGCACTGTCAATACTCTGGCGAAAGAGTATGTTTAATCCGCATTAATGGGGTTGACAAAGCAATGGCCGGCGCATATACTGGGAGCAAATAATTCATATAAGACATATCTATAAGATATGCTTATGTGTCAAGGAGGACGATAACATGGCAAAAATCTATGGCAGCCTGACGGAACTCATCGGCAAGACCCCCCTTCTCGAGCTTAAGGGCTACGCAAAGACCCAAGTCTACGGCGCGAAGATCGTGGCGAAGCTCGAATACTTCAATCCGGCCGGCAGCGTGAAGGACCGCATCGCCCTGGCGATGATCGACGATGCCGAAAAAAGCGGCGCGCTAAAGCCCGGCGCCACCCTCGTCGAGCCGACCTCGGGCAATACCGGCATTGGTCTGGCCGCCGTCGCGGCGGCGCGCGGCTATAAGATCATCCTCACCATGCCCGAAACCATGTCAGTCGAGCGACGCAACCTGCTCAAGGCCTATGGCGCGGAGCTCGTTCTGACCGAGGGCGCTAAGGGTATGAAGGGCGCCATCACCAAGGCCCAGGAGCTGGCTGGCGAGATCCCGAACTCCTTCATCCCCAGCCAGTTCGACAATCCCGCAAACCCCAAGGTGCATAAGGAAACCACCGGCCCCGAAATTTGGGAAGATACCGATGGCGCCGTGGATGTTCTCGTAGCAGGCGTCGGCACCGGCGGCACGGTGACCGGCGTGGGCGAATATTTAAAGAGCAAAAAGGCTTCCGTTCAGGTCTTTGCTGTCGAGCCGGCCGATTCCCCGGTGCTTTCCGGCGGCAATCCCGGCCCGCATAAGATCCAGGGCATCGGTGCGGGTTTCGTGCCCGGCGTACTGAACACCGCAGTCTATGACGAGGTCCTCAAGGTCGCGAGCGAAGACGCCTTCAAGGCAGCCCGCGCGCTGTCTAAGGCAGAGGGCCTGCTGGTCGGCATCTCCTCTGGCGCGGCGCTGCACGCGGCCACCGAGCTTGCCAAGCGCCCCGAGTTCGCGGGCAAGACCATCGTGGTCATCCTGCCCGATACCGGCGAGCGCTATCTTTCTACCCCCTTGTTCCAAGAGGCTTAAAGCCGGCTGCGGCGCCTTATATCAGCAAAGAATCCCCCTTCGCTTGCACGAAGGGGGATTTGCTTTATGAAGCTAAAGCGTCTTCACCATAGAATAGAGTGCTGCCCGGCTGCCGTCCGCATACTTCAGCGCGTTTGGTATCCGCCCCAGCACTTCAAAACCGCAGCTTAAATACAGCGCGATCGCCCGCAGGTTTTCCCGCCGTCACCTCGAGCTCAACCTGCTCAAAACCAGCCTTTTTGCAAAGCTCGATGCTCTCTTCCAGCATCAGGCGGCCAAGGCCTCGCCCCCAAAGGCTCTGCTCCACCATCATGCCAAGGCTGGCCCTGTGCAAAAAGCGCCGCTTCAGCGAAATGGGCGAAATTCCACAGGCACCTACGGCCTCGTCCCCATAAAAAGCGATGAGTTGCAGGCTTTTTTCATCGTTTTCGGTGTTTCTGAGCCAATTTGCCTCATCCTCCAAGCTGGCGAGGAACTCGCCAGGCTCGCGCGAAAGGTATTTCGTTTGCCGATCGACCCTGTTCAGCAGCGCGATCATCGCCTCCGCGTCCCCTGCGCCCGCACTGCGCAGCTCGATCGTTTCGCCGCCCTTTTTCAGCTTGTGAACCTTGGAATACCGCATTGGACTCCTCCCCTTTTCCATCATGACTTTCTTAGGTTGTCTATGCGCTCCGGATTCTCGGCGGACGCCCACTCCCGCAGCGTGGAGCAGGGGAATTCGCCGCACTTCCCGCAGTGCGGAAGGCCTTTTTCCGCCGCGCAGGCGTAGAGCGCACAGCTCCCCCAAAAGGGCTTCCCTTCTTGCGCGCGGCAGCCCGGGCAGTTTCGCTCGCTCGCAAACCTGCAGGCGTCGCAATCAATGCCGCAAACCGAAAGCTTCACCGGCTTCCCCCCTCCTACCTGAGTTCCTCCAGGGGTTTGGAGTATTGTAACATGGCAGTCTCTTCGTGTATACTGAAGGCAATCAAAAGCGCTTTACAAAGGGGGCTAGTTCATGGCGAAATTCACGCTCAGCGGCTTTGCCGACGAGATCGACCCGGCGCTTGACGTCCAAATCGAAGGCCTTTCGCGTCTTGGCATCGGGCATTTGGAGATCCGCGTGGCGGATGGCAGGAACATCGCGGACTACAATCCGGCGCAGGCGCGGGTTTTGGCCCGAAGGCTCGGCGACGCGGGCATCGCCGTTTCTGCCATCGGCTCGCCGATCGGCAAGATTGGCATCGAGGAGCCCTTCGAGCCGCATCTCGGCCTTTTCAAGAATGTGCTGGAGCTCGCGCGAATCCTAAATGCCCCATATATCCGCCTTTTTAGTTTCTTCATGCCAGATGGCGGCGACCCTGAAGCCCATACGGGCGAAGTTTTGCGCCGCATGGGCGCCTTCGTGGGTGCCGCGCGCGGCAGCGGCATCACCCTTTTGCACGAGAATGAAAAGGCTATCTATGGCGACGTTCCCTCCCGCTGTCTGGCGCTGCTTAAGGCCTTTCCCGGCGAGATTTTCGCCACCTACGACCCCTCGAACTTCGTGCAGTGCGGCGTTAACAACCTGTTGGCCTTCGAAGCGCTGCTGCCCTATTTGCGCTATGTGCACATCAAGGATTCCTTAGTGGAAGATAAGCTGCCGCGGCGTGACCGAGGCGCGGAGGGCATCAGTGACGCGCACCGCCCTGCTGGCCTTGGCGACGGAGAGCTGGAATACATTCTGCGCAGGCTGGATGACGAAGACTACGAAGGCTTTTTGTCGATCGAGCCGCACCTCTCGGCCACCACTCTCTTTGGCGAAACCGGATTTGAGCGCTTCGCCACGGCTACGAAGGCCCTACGCTCCCTGCTGGCGGGTTTAGGCTGATGCCCAAATACGGCGCCTACCATAAAGAGGATACCCACAGCTACGCGCTGGGGCTTTACCCCTCAATGGAGCTTTTGCGCGGGCGGCCGGGCCAAATCCGGGCGCTGCTGGCAGGCTCGCTCAAAAACCCCGGCGAGGGCCTCAAAAAGCTGATCGAGGCCTGCGAAAGCCTAAGGCTTCCCATTGAGGAGGCGCCAAGGGCGCTGCAGCGCATCTCAGGCAAGGAAAACTGCCATGCCGCGCTGGTTTTTGAAAAGTACGAAGCCACAATCGACCCGTCTATGGATCACGTCCTTTTGCACAACCCATCGGATGCGGGCAACGCGGGCACGATTTTACGCAGTGCCCTGGGCCTTGGCTATAAGGATCTGCTCATCGTGCGCCCCGGGGTTGATCCTTTCGATCCCCGCGTGATCCGCGCTTCGATGGGGGCGGTTTTCCACCTAAACCTCGCGTTGCTCGGCCATTTTGACGAGTATGCGGGCCGTTTTCAGGGGCGCGAGCTCCTCTTCTTCCGCCTGCGCAACGCGGAGCCGCTTAGCGCGGCGCTTTTGGGCCTTTCGCAGGCCCCGCGCACCCTGGTCTTCGGCAATGAGGCCGCGGGCCTCCCGCCTGAGCTAGAACTCCCCGAGCGCGGCGTGCGCATCGAGCATTCCGGCCAAATCGATTCGCTGAATCTCTCGGTCGCGGCGGGCATCGGCCTGTATGCCTTCCGCAGGAACCCGCCAATCCATATATGAGGAGGAACTTTACCATGAAAAAAGTTCGCTGCGGCGTCGTGGGCCTGGGCCAGATCGGCCCGCTGCATCTTGACGCCATCACGAAGGTCGAGCAGGCCGAGCTGATCGCGGTCTGCGACCTGGACGAAGAAAAGGCCAAAAGCTATGCCGAGCAGTATAGTTGTGCCTACACCATGAGCTTTGCTAAGCTCATCGCCAGGGACGATATCGACCTGGTGCATATCTGCCTGCCTTCAGGGATGCACGCGGACTTTGGCTGCCTGGCCGCCAAGGCAGGCAAGCACGTACTGACCGAAAAGCCGATTGATGTTAGCCTTGAAAACGCCGATCGGCTCATCAAGGCTTGCCGCGAGGCCGGCGTGAAGCTCTCGTGCATCTCGCAGCACCGCTTCGATCCCGATATCGCCTATTTGAAGCGCGCCATCGACGAAGGGCATCTGGGGCGCATCAGCTTCGGCGCCTCCCACACCAAATGGTACCGCTCGCAGGACTATTACGACTCGGGCGACTGGCGCGGCACCTGGGCGCTCGACGGCGGCGGCGCGCTGATGAACCAGTCCGTGCACTATGTCGATATGCTCCGGCATCTCTGCGGCGAAATCGAGGAAGTGCAGGCCTATTGCGCGACGCTGGCGCACGAGCGCATCGAAGTCGAGGATGTCGCGGTGGCTGCGGTGCGCTTTAGGTCCGGCGCAATCGGCGTCATCGAGGGCAACACCACCGCATACCCGGGCTTCGTCACCCGCCTGGATGTGTATGGCCAAAAGGGCGGCGTCATCATCGAAAATGACGTGGTCAAGGAGTGGAAACTCGAGGGCCTGCCCGCCCCCGCGAGCGAAGCCTTGGGCGGCCCCAGCGGCGCAAGCTCGGCCGTGATTTTCGGGCTTTCGCACCAAAGGCAGATCGCGGACGTGGCGCAGGCCATTTTAGATGACCGCGCGCCCCTCGTCACCGGGGAGGAGGCCAGGAAGCCGCTTGCGGTCATCTTGGCCGTGTATGAATCTGCAAGGGCCGGCAAGCCGGTTCGGTTGCCCTGAAAACGGCCCCTTAACGCACAAAAAGCCCCGCTTATGCGGGGCTTTTTGTGCGTTTTGCTAGGGCTTCCTGCCAAGGCAAAGAATCGAGGTGTTGGTGACGGTGTAGCGGCCGCCGAATGCGTTGATCGCGTCTTCAATCGCGCCAAAGAGGGCGAGCCGCCGCTTTTCGGGCAGGGCGCGATGATCAGAATTGGTATTGAGCCTTTCAATCCAGCCTTGGGCATCGTACCCGGCCGTCGTTTGATAGAGCGCGCTGTGCACACCGGCACAGCCATATGCCTTGACGAACCCGGCGCGTTTTTGGGCCGCTTCCTCGCCGTGTGCGCCGGGGGCGTGTCCCAATCCGTGTACTTGGCGTAGGCGTTTTGAATCTCTTCGTTGCATTTTAAGCTCTCGGGGGCCGGAGAGGGATGGGTTGAGAACCAGGCGAAGGCCCCGCCGCGCTTTAGGCAGCGCAAAACCTTCGGCAGGCCGATTTCAGGCGCAATCCAGTGGAAGGCCGTGGCCGAATGCCAATCTCGATGGCGGTCAGCCTGCAGCCGGTCTGTAAAAAAGGCAGGGTTGCCCGACCGGTTTCGATGCCGATCTCGAGCGCCGCCTTGGAAGCGTCCAAGGCGGCGAAGCGAATGACGTCCTCAAAAAGCGTCTTCGGGTAGCCAGGGCGCGCGGCCTCGTAGCCCTCAGGATCCTCGTTAAACTGCAGGCGCAAATTCAGGGAGACATCCCCCTTTCAGGCCCTTGATTCGGGCTTCAGTTCGCAGCGCCGCCGCTTCGCAGAAGCTCCAGGGCGGCTTGCAGCTGGGTATCGCTGTCGCCGGTTAAAAGCAAGGGGTTATCGATCAACTCCTGAGGCAATTCCACCGATTGATCAGGCTGCAGGCCTGTGCCGTGCCAGGTCCTGCCCTTTGGCGAGTAAACCCCGACCGTTGTAATATAAAGCCCCGAGCCATCATCGAAGATGGGCAGCGTGGCCTGGCCGATGGCCTTGCCAAAGGTTTTTTGGCCGATTACGCTGCCCACGCCGTAATCCTGCACGGCGGCGACGAGGATCTCGCTCGCGCTGGCCGAGCCGCCGTCGGTCAGGAGGGCAAGCGGCAGGTCGAGCCGCTTTGCGTCGGACTTATACTCTTCCCGCAGGCCTTGGTTGTCTTCTGCGTAGAAGATCAGCCCTTCGGGCAGGAGCTCATCCGCGATGTTCTGCACGATGGCGCCGCTGCCGCCGCCGTTGCCGCGCAGATCGACGATCAGGCCCTTCATGTTGTTCCTGAGCCCCTGCGCGAGGGCCTCAGCGAAGGCCTGATCGGCCCGCGTAGAGAAGGCATAGAGCCGCACAAGAAGGATATCGCCATCGAGCATCTTGGTTTCAACATCCACAATCTCGATTCGCTCGCGCGTGAAGCTGTATTCCTTTACTTGGTCGCCCCGCTGCATCTCCACGGTGACGGTGCTCCCCTCCTCGCCGCGGATCATCGCGGTGATGGTGGGCAAATCGAGCCCGGCTGCGAGGGTGCCGTTGACGGAATAGAGCGTATCGCCCACCGCCACGCCGGAACCCGCTACGGGGCTGCCGGGATAGATGCGGGTGACGGTCAAAAGGCCACTGTTGGGGTCGGTCAGGAAGGTCGCCCCGATGCCGATATAGATGCCGGAATCGGCTTCCTTCAGGGCTTCCATTTGCTCGGCGCTCAAATAGCTCGAGTACGGATCCTTCAGGCTTTCGACCATGCCGTAATAGGCGCCCTCGCTCAAGGTATCGTCCTGCACGGGCTGGTAAAAGTATTGGTGGATGCCCTGCCTGAGGGTTCCCAGCTTTTCGTAGCCCTGCAGGATGCGGTATTCCTCTAAGGGGATCGTCACGGTTTCCTTCCCGCCGGAAGCCCTCGCGCTGAAGAACAGGGCCGTAACGAAAAAGGTGCAGATCGCCGTGGTGAGCACCAGGGAAATGGAGTAAATGAAAATGGAAAGGTATCGTTTCATAGCTGACCGCCTCACATCGTTTCTTCTCGCTTACCCAGCATGAATAATAGCTTAAAGATGATGGCATTGTCAAAGGTGCGAAGATCGAGCCCCGTCGAGGCCTGAACCTTATCTAGCCGGTAAACGAGGGTGTTGCGGTGGATATAGAGCTGTCGCGCGGATTCTGAGATGTTCAGGTGGCAATCAAAAAAGGTCGTGATGGTCTTCATCATTTCTTCGTTGAGCACGCGGGAGTTTCGGCGGTTAAAGAGCAGCTCGTGGTAGCGCTTGGCCACGGCGGCGGGGATCTCGCCCATAAAGCGCTCGATTAAGAGATTTCGGTAACAAAATACGCTTTGCTGCGGCCTGAAGACGCGCCCAAGCTCAAGGGCGCTGCGCGCTTCGTCAAAAGAAAGGCGCGCCTGGGCAAGCCCTTGCCGTGGCTCGCCGATGCCCGCCCAAAAGCTACTTCCGGCCTCTTCTTGCGCGGTCAGCGCGAAGGCCTCGGCAAACTCCAGGAGCTCGGCCTGCCGCATGCCGCTCATCGGATGCAAAAGGGCGACCAAATCGGGGCCAAGGCAGGTCGCCCTCCCCCCGCCCGTACCGCCCAGGGTTTCGCGCAGGGCTTGGGCAACGGCGTCCGCGTCCCCGCTGACCTGGAAGAGCACCGTACAGCACTCCGCCTGTGGGTCGATTCCGGTTTCGGCGGCAAGCAGATCCAGTCCCGCGGCATTCAGCCCTTTGGTTAGGAGCTGCCGCAGCAGATCCTCCTTGCCGTCGTGCTCAGACTGCGCGCCCAAAAGGCTGTGCGCCAAGGCGAGCGCCAGGCGCAGCATCGCTTCCGCGATCGGCACCCTTTCAGGGAGGGCCAGGATGAGCCCATCCCCCGTTTTTGCGTAAAGATTGCCCTTTATGCGGGCAAATTCGCCGTCAAAGCGAAGGGCGGGCGGCAGATCCTCGGCATCCTTCTGGTGCAACGCTTCGCCGGACAGGGCATAGACGCCAAATGGAAGCCGCGTGCCTTCGAGTTCGCTAAGGAAACGATTAAAAGCTTGATTTTGCATTTTTCTTACCCCAAAACCATTGAAATGCGCCGCGGCAAAAAAGCTGCCGCGGCGCATCGTTTATTTTACAGCCCCGCTGCTTGGGATTAACGATCCAAGATGGTCTCCTCGGTGTCGATATCGAAGAAGTGCAAGTGGTTGGCATCGAAAGCCACCTTGATCTTGTCGCCGGTGCGGGAAACCGAGCGGGCATCCACGCGGGCGGTCAGCATCGCGTCCGTGCCGGTGGTGCGCAGATAGAGGTAGGTTTCGGAACCCATCAATTCGACTAGATCCACATCCATGCTCACGGTGGAATCCGGGCTGTTCTGGATGAAGAGCTGCTCGTCGTGGATATCTTCCGGGCGAACGCCGAGCTTTACGGTCTTGCCCATATAGTCGCCCTTGAATTTCTGGATCTTGCCATCTGGAACCTTGACCTGGTTCTCGCCAAAAAGCGCCCAGACGCCGTCGCCGCGACGCTCCAAGGTCGCGTCGATGAAGTTCATCTGCGGGGTGCCAATGAAGCCCGCAACGAAGAGATTAGTGGGGAAATCGTAAAGGTTCTGCGGGGTATCGACCTGCTGCACGAAGCCGTCGCGCATGACCACGATGCGGGAGCCCATCGTCATGGCCTCGGTCTGGTCGTGGGTAACGTAAATGAAGGTGGTTTGTAGCTTCTGGTGAAGCTTGGTGATTTCGGCGCGCATTTGCACGCGCAGCTTGGCATCGAGGTTAGAAAGCGGTTCGTCCATCAGGAAGACCTTGGGCTCGCGAACGATGGCGCGGCCAAGAGCGACGCGCTGGCGCTGGCCGCCAGAAAGCGCTTTAGGCTTGCGGGTGAGAAGATGCTCAATGTCCAAAATCTTTGCGGCTTCCTTCACGCGGCGGTCGATTTCGGCCTTGGGGGTCTTGCGCAGTTTTAGGCCGAAGGCCATGTTGTCGTAAACCGTCATGTGCGGGTAGAGGGCGTAGTTCTGGAACACCATCGCGATGTCGCGATCCTTGGGGGCCACGTCGTTGACGAGCTTGTCGCCGATGTAGAGCTGGCCGTCGGAAATTTCTTCAAGGCCTGCCACCATGCGAAGGGTGGTGGATTTGCCGCAGCCGGACGGGCCGACGAGCACGACGAATTCCTTATCTTCGATCTCAAGGGTAAAATCGCTTACCGCAGTTACGCCGCCCGCATAGACCTTGTAGATATGCTGCAAGGATACGCTTGCCATTTTGCTTCTACCTCCCGCTTATTGTGGGCGCGCTTTCGCGCGCTCATGTCTATTGTAGCCATTATATCGTGCGCGAGAGGAATAATCCACTGTTTTTTTTCACAAATTGTTCTTCTGATTTTCTGTAAAAGCACACAAAGGCTTTGCAAGATTATTACGAAAGCTCAAGAACCCGAGCGCATTGCGGCGACCGGGGGGATTTTGGAGGCCCGAAGCGCCGGATAGACCCCGGAAACCAGCCCAACCAGACAGGAAAAGCAAACGGCCAAGAGCGTCATCGAAGGCGAGATCGGGGCATGGATCTGGACCACATCCGCGCCCAAGCGGGTAAAAACGGCGCCGAGGAAGAGCCCGGCGACGGCGCCGGCAAGGCCATAGAGCAGCGCTTCAAAGACGAATTGCTCCGCGATGTCGGAATCTTTCGCGCCGAGCGCCTTTCGAATGCCGATTTCGCGCTTGCGCTCGCGCACGGCGCAAAGCAGCACGTTCATGACGCCGATGCCGCCAGTCAGCATGCAGATTGCGCCCACGCAGAGCAGGATCAACTGAAAAATGTTCATGACCCTGTCTGCGGACTCGATCTGCGCGCGCAGGGAGCTGATTGTAAAGTGCTGGTTTGGGAAGCTTTCGGTCAAAGCTCGCCGAAGCGTCGCGATGCCTTCATCTATCCCGCCGGGCACGCGGATGGAAATCTCGTCTGCCGCACCAAGGCCGATATATTGCTCAAAGGAAGTCAGCGGTAGGTAGACCTTCGGGAGCTCTGAAGCGCCGCCGTCTAAAAATGTGGCGCCGACGCTTTGAATCAGGCCAACGATGACGAAGCTTCCCGCACCAAGTCGCAGCCGCTGGCCGATGACTGGCTCCGCGATCTTTAGATCCTGCGCTAACCTTTCATCAATGACCGCCACGCGCAGGGAGTTTTCCTGATCCTGCTGCAATAGGAATCTGCCGCTGGCAATTGGCAGGTTTTCGATCTGCAAATAGCTCGAGAGGGTACCCACGACCTGAGCGGCCCGGTTTTCATTCCCGGAACCGGCCGGAAGAACCGCATAGCGCAGGGGGCAAAAGAGCAGCTCGGGTGCCTTTTTCGAAAGAAGGCGCAACTGCGCTTCGCCAAGCTCGATGCCGGGCGAATCTGCCTCCAGCCAGAGCCTGTCGATCCCGAAGCGCTTGAGCTCCGAGCTTACCTCGCCCATACCGGCAAAGCCGAGCGAGCCGATCGCCACGATGGCCCCCACGCCCACGGCTAGGCCTAAAATCGTTAAAAAACTGCGAATTTTGTTGAGTTTAAGGCTTGTTATGGCCTGCGAGCACAGGCTCAGCCACCTCACGAGGCGGCCTCTTCCGCGTTCAGCAGCAATTTCGTCCCCTCGACCGGGCCATAGAGCAGCGAAATGAACAATTCATCGCAAAGGCCGGTGTGCACAGGAACTTCCTCAATGCCCTGTGGAAGCACGCAATAGATTTTGCCGTTTTTTATCGCGCTCAGAGGCACGCTGGGGGCGGTAACCGAATCCAGAACGATCTGCAGATCGACCTGCATGCCGGGAAGAAATTCAGGTGAAGAGGTGGCGGGAATGCTCGCCTCCGCCCTGTATTGGCCCTGGGTATCCGACGGGAGAATCGAGAGGATTTCCCCCTCGGTTCTCAGGCTGCCGCGGTTCACGAAGATTTTTTGCCCTATTTTTAGGTTTTCGCGCTGGGCCTGCGGCAGGAGAAAGCTCACCAGCAGCTCGCGCGAAGCCACGGCCATCAGCGGCGTGCCGCTGATGGCTACCATGCCGTCATAGCCATTCAATTCCACGATGCTCCCCGCCGCCGGACTTGGAGCGCTGTTCAGCGCGTAAAGCTCCGAAGCGGTCCGGTTGGGCTCGCTTGCCTTCCCCTCCGCAATCAGGGAAGACAGCCCCTCATAATCCGCGTTCTCTATCTCAAACAAAGCCTGCCCCTTGCGCACAAACTCGCCGTTTTTTACGAAAAGGCGCAGTTTTCCGCTCGCCAAGGGGGCGACAGGGTAAATTTTCTCGTTCTGCACGATGCCGACGGCCTCGATCTTCTTTTCAATCGTGCGCCGGGCGACCAACGCGGTTTCGCCGGGCGGCGTTTCCTCGCCGGGCGAGAGCAGGGCGGCGAGCGCCAGGGCAGTCAGCAGCAGCACGAACCATTCCCTTTTTTTCATCTTGCGTCCTCTCCCCCGAATTCGCTTTTTAGCTTTCCTGTAGTTTACCCTTGCGGCAGGCGCTTAATCCCGCCGTGGCCGCGGTAACGCGGTTCCGATTTTTTCCTTAGCGCCGTGCTCGTTTTTTCGCTCATAAGGCAAAACCAAAGGAGATAAACTAGCCGCAAAGGGCTTGGCTTATCTCCTTTTTGGTTTCGCGGGGATTACTTGCCGCTCATCTGGCGCTCGTAATCCTCGATCATGCGCTTGACCATGTAGCCGCCAACATAGCCGGCGTCACGGGCAGAAATGTCGCCATTGTAGCCCTGCTTGAGGTTCACGCCCAATTCGTTCGCGATCTCAAACTTCATGTTGCTCAGAGCCTGCTTGGCCTCGGAAGCACCGATCTTGCTCGAAGTGTTCTTGTTCATCTCAGATTCACCTCCTTGATTTGATGAGCTTATTGTGGCCCCGGGAAGGCGAAAGATACTGGCAGTTGATGGCTTTTGGCGCTTTTTGAAGGGGGAATTTCAGGCCGTTTCGGGGATGGAAGCGCAGCATTATAATGAGGAAGCTCTTGCGTCAAGATTGCCACGAAATGCCGAGCTTTTGGCGTCTATTTGGCGTGATTGCTTCATAGTTCCAAAAAGCTCGGTCTGCACAAAGGCTCATGCGAGGGCGGAGCGTGATCGTTGCCGCCAAAGAGGGCGCCTCCGCCTCTTTTTCTCTTTTTACGCGCCTTGCGCGACGAAAAGCGGGCATGAAGGGATTGACAGAGCCTGCTCCTTTGTATTACCTTGCATTTGAACGGGCAGGTGCGCTGCTCGCCAAGCGGTTTTACGGAGGATGGGCCATGCAATATCGTGAGGAAAGGCACGGCGAAAGACTCTCGGTTCTGGGCTTTGGCTGCATGCGCTTTCCGCGCGGCCTGAATGGGAAATTCGACTACCCAAAGTCCGAAAAGCTGGTGCGGACGGCGATCGAGCGGGGCATCAACTATTTCGATACCGCCTACCTATACGCGGGCAGCGAGGAAACCCTGGGCCAGATCCTCCTGCGCAACGAGCTGCGCGAAAGGGTCAGGATCGCGACGAAGCTGCCCTTCCAGCTCTGCAAGAGCTGCGCGGATTTTGAACGTTTTTTTCTACCCAGCTTCAGCGTCTGAAGACCGATTACATCGACTATTACCTCATCCATAATATCTCCTCGACTGATCTATGGCGGGCACTCGTGGCGATGGGCATTGAGGAATGGATCGCCGAAAAGAAGGCGAGCGGTGCGATTCGGCAGGTCGGCTTCTCGTTCCACGGCGCCCAGGGCGGTTTTTTTGAGCTGCTTGAAGCGTACAACTGGGATTTTTGCCAAATTCAATACAACTACATGAATGAAACCTACCAGGCAGGCCGCGCCGGGCTTCTGGCAGCCGCCAAAAAAGGGCTGCCCGTCATCGTGATGGAGCCGCTCCTAGGCGGCAGGCTCGCAAGCGGCGTGCCCCAAAGTGGGCTGAAGATCTTTGGCGACGCGAACCCGGCATACAGTCCTGCGGTCTGGACGCTTCGCTGGCTCTTTAGCCAGCCCGAGGTCACCGTCGTGCTCTCGGGCATGAACGCGGAGCAGCAGTTAGAAGAAAACATCGCGGCGGCTCAAAGCGCGGGCCCGGGTTGCCTTTCGCGGGAAGAAAGCGCCGCGATCGAGGCCGTAAAGTCGGTCTTTGAAGCTGCCTATAAGATCCCCTGCACGGGCTGCAATTATTGCATGCCCTGCCCGCAGAACGTCAACATCCCGGGCTGCTTTGCCGCCTATAACGCCTCCTACGCCAACGGTTTCGTCACCGGCCTGACCCAATACATCACCAGTACGGCGGCCAACCGCGGGCAGAACTACACGGCGCGCCACTGCGTAAAATGCGGCAAATGCGAAAGGCACTGCCCGCAGCAGATCGAAATCACAAAGGCGCTCGGTGCCGTGGCGCGGCGCATGGAGCCGTTTTGGTTCGGCGCCGCGATTAGGATCATCAACGCGGTGCAAAGCTCCGAAAAACCGGGGGCGGCCAACTAGCCGCCCCCTTCGTTTTGCCGTTTAGTCCTCTTTTGGCCCCTTTTTGCCGCCCCTCGCCTCGCGAGAAAGGCGGATGCGCTGCTCAAAGCCCATCTCGCTGGGGAAGTAATATTGCTCGCCCAAGGCATCCTGCGGCATGTATTGCTGCTCGACCCAGTGCCCGGGGAAATCGTGCGGGTAAAGATACCCCTCGCCCCTGCCCAGCTTTTTGGTTGCGCCCTTGTAGTGCGTATCGCGCAGATGCGTGGGCACTGGCGCGTTTTCGGCCCTTTGGGCGGCTGAAAAGGCCGCGTCCATGGCCATGACCACGGAATTGGACTTCGGGCTTTCACAGACCATCAAGATGGCTTGCGTGATGGGGATGCGGGCTTCCGGCATCCCGATGGATTCGAGCGCCTGCCAGGCCGCGGCGGCCGTGAGCATGGCCTGGGGGTTGGCCAGGCCCACATCCTCGCTGGCGTGCACCACCACCCTGCGCACGATGATGCGCGGATCCACCCCGCTTTGCACCATGCGGGCAAACCAGGCCAGGGCAGCGTCGCTGTCTGAGCCGCGGAGGGACTTGCAGAAGGCCGAGAGCATATCGTAAAAATAGCTTTCATCCATGGCCAGCACCTTTTGCTGGATGGACTGCGCGGCAACCTCCTCGTCGATGACGATTTTGCCGTCCTTGCCCGGCGTAGTGGTCAGCACGGCCAGTTCCAGCGCGTTCAGCGCGTTGCGTACATCGCCGTTGGCGATGGAGGCGATGTGCTCCAGCGCCGCCTCCTGCAGTTCCACGTCATACAGGCCAAAGCCGCGCTCCTTATCGTGAAGCGCGCGCAAAACGCCCTTTTTTACGTCTTGAACGGTAAGGCTCCTGAATTCAAATAGCCTGCAACGGCTCACGATGGCCGGCGTCATGGCGATGACCGGGTTTTCGGTCGTCGAGCCGATGAAGCGAATGGAGCCGCTTTCGATGGCGGGCAGAATGGAGTCGGACTGGGCCTTTGACCAGCGATGGCATTCGTCCAGCAGCAGGTAGCTGCTCTTGCCGTGCAGGCGAATGAGTTCCTTGGCCTTGGCGATCACCTCGCGCACCTCGCCCACGCCGCTGGTGACCGCGTTGAGCTTGACGAAGGCCGAGGAGGTCGTGCCCGCGATAATGGAGGCGAGCGTTGTCTTCCCCACGCCCGGTGGCCCGAAAAAAATGGATGATGTGAGGCGGTCGGCCTCAATGGCCCTTCTTAAAAGCGTGCCCTTGCCCACGATATGTTCCTGCCCGAGGAAATCGTCCAGGCTGGAGGGGCGCATCCTGTCGGCCAGCGGCTTTGCCTTTTCTTCATTGGCGCTGAATAAATCCATCAGCCTCGAATCTCCTCTTTTTTGCGCGCGACGCTAAAGACCAGCAGCCTCTGCCCCGCGAAGGAAACAAAGTGCAGGAGGAAGTCAAGGGCGGGCTTCAAAACGTAGGCATTTAGGTGAGCGGCTTCCCCGGCCGCCAGCGCTCCGACGCCAAGCCCCAAAATGAAAAGCACCAACGCCCCGTATTTAAGGATCTGCACCGGCAGCGGCTGGCGCGTATCACCAAAGACGTAATTGCGGTTAAGGGCGAAATTGAGCGCGGAGGAAACCGCGCGCGCGCAGCCATGCGCCAGCCAGGCGTGGGCGCCGCTTGAAAGCAGCAGAGCGTACAGGCCGTAATCCACGGCATAGCAAAAGAGCGATGAGGCCATGAAGGCGAAGATGCGCGAAAACACGCGCAGGGCATCGCGCACGGGATTGAAGTGCGAGCCCATATTGTTGTTGATATAGACCGTTTCAATCGGTACTTCCTTGATCAAAACGCCCTCCTGCGCCAGGCGCAGCAGCATGTTCATCTCGTATTCATAGCGGTCGCCGGGGATGGTCATCAGCCGCGGCAGCATCTGGGCCGGGAAGGCCCGAAGGCCGGTTTGGGTATCGTGCACCTTGACCCCGGTCGAAAGGTGGAAGCTCGCGCGCATGACTGCGTTGCCCGCGCGGCTCTTCCAGGGGCTTGATTTAGGCAAAACGCGGCGGCCCAGAACCAGCGCGGCTTCGCCTTCGTCCAGCAGCCTGCACAGGCGCAGAATATCGCCCGGGGTATGCTGGCCGTCGCAATCCGCGGCAACAATGCCCTGCCCGGGGAAGCGCTCGAGGATGAAATTCAGCCCGGTCTTCAATGCCTGGCCCTTTCCCCGATTCACCGCGTGCCGAAGCACCAGCGCGCCCTTGCTTTCCGCCTGGGAAAACTCGGCGGCGTAGGCTTCCCCCCCACCGTCGTCCACGATGACGACGGCTTCAAAGCCACCAAGGGCAAAAAGCTCGTCGAGCAGATCCTGCATCGACTCGCTGGGCTTAGCCGCATCGCGCGGGCCTTCCTTATGCGCCGGCCTATAGGCTGGGATCAGTACAACCGCCATGCTTCCCCCTCATTCTTCCCCCAATTGTGGTGCGGGCAGCGTCGCCCCGTCCCCCCAAATCCTTCCCTGCCAGTATACCAAAAACCCAAGGGCTGCGCATCAGGAAATTCTATGGCGTAAAACTTGAACTCCTCTCAAAAACAGAGCTGGGATTTTGGGCAAAGAACCCAAAATCCCAGCTTTTAACGCCTTTTTTATTCCACCCAGCCGCTGAGCTTGGCGTGGGCCTTTTTCAGCTCCGCAACGATTGCGATCTGCTGGGGGCACTTCGCTTCACAGGCGCCGCATTCCACGCATTTTGAGGCGTCGGCTCCGCGCCTGGTCATAAACATGTAGCTGCGCTGGGGTTGGGCGAAGTTCTCGAACATGAACCCTTCGTTATAGCCCGAGAACACGCCGGGGATCGACACGCCTTGCGGGCAGGGCAGGCAATATTCGCAGCCCGTGCAGGGCACCGCCGTCATGGATTCATAGGTCGTCTTCGCGCGGAGCAGCGCCTGCTTTTCGGCGGCGCTTAAGCAGCCCGCAACCGCGTCCGGCTTTGAAAAGATGGCTATATTTTCTTTAAGCTGCTCCATGGTGGTCATGCCGCTCAAGATCGTGCTGACCTCAGGGTAGTTCAGCAGGTGGCGGAAGGCCCACTCCACGCCGGAACGGCCGGGGGCAACCTCGTCATAGATCTTCTTGACCGGTGCCGGGGGCAGGGCCAGCCCGCCGCCGCGCAGGGGTTCCATGATCACCATCGCGGTGCCTTTCTCGCCCGCCATGCGGATGGCCTCCTCGGTGGCCTCGTGGTCGATATCGACCAGATTCTGCTGGATTTGGGCCATATCCCAGTCATAGAACGAGAGCACGTCCTTAAAGCAGGGGAATTCCCCGTGGTACGAGAAGGCGATGCCGCGAATCAGCCCTTCCGCGCGGAACTTTTCGTATTCTTCAATCACCTTGCGGCGCTTAATCTCATCCCAAAAGGGCGCCTGAATGTTATGGATTAAGTACACGTCGATGTAGTCGGTTCTGAGCTTTTTCAGCGTGTTTTCGAGGTTTCTGCGGATGTCGCCCTGCGTGGTCATCACGTTGAAGGGCTGCTTTGTGGCGATTTTAACCTTTTCACGCAGTCCGCCCTCGAGCGCTTCGCCCAGAACCTCTTCGCTCGTTTGGTTGTGGTAGCCATAGGCCGTATCGAAGTAATTGATGCCGTTCTGGGCCGCGTAGCGAATCAGCTCGTAGGCCTTTTCGCGATCCACGATCATCTTGCCCTCCGCGTCCGTCTTGCGGGGCAGGCGCATGCAGCCAAGGCCCAGGGCCGAAACCTCGTAGCCCAGCTTCTTTCCGTATTTGCGCAGATTCATGCCTTTTTTCCACCTCTTTTGTGTATTTGCAAAACCATCGTTTTGTTGATCTCATTTTAGCAGATTAGGCATAAAAATGCAAGCCGGCGGGCGCGGGCAGGGGCTTTTGCGGTTGACTGGACGGTTTTTGCGCTATATCATAGGGAAAAAGCGGAAAGAGACGTAAAAGGAGGGTTCCCTTTATGTTTCATGCCCTGCGGGAGGCGGCGACACGCCACGGCGACCGGCTTGCCTTGCTTGCTGCCCGCCATCTCCCCGAGGTCAAGCTCGATTTCGAGCGCTTTGGGCTGGATACCTCTCTCTTTTTTGACTTTGGCCCAAGGGAGGGTCTCGGCTTTACTGCTCGCTCAGTCCTTGTGGTCGCCACGCCTAGCCCGGCCGCCACGCTGAAGCTCAGCCTCGGCGGCAGGGTCAAGGCGGTCGATATTCCCGCCGCCTACGTCGATTTTGAGCACACGCAAAAAAGGCTCTTGGGCTACCTGGGCGCGCTTTTGCGCGAAGGCGGCTTTTCGCTCATCGCCGCCCCGCGCCTGCCGGCCAAGGCAATCGCGGCGCACGCCGGGCTTGGCCGCAATGGCCGCAACAACACCGTTTTGGTCGAGGGCATGGGCAGTTTTTTGACTCTGAGCCTCTTCTTTTCGGATCTGCCCGCGGACAGCGCGCGCTTCGAGCCCTTCGCCTGGGCCGAATGCTGCGCGGGCTGCCAGCTTTGCCTAAAGGCTTGCCCGAGCGGCGCGCTCAGCGAGAAAAGCGAGCTGGTCGTAATCGACCGCTGCCTGACCTTAATCAACGAGCAGCCCGGGGACTTCCCGGCCTGGGCGGAACCCGCTTGGCACAACGCTTTGATCGGCTGCACGGGCTGCCAGTTTGTTTGCCCGTAAAATAAGCCCTTTTATGCGGCGGTGTTCCCAAGAAACCTTCAGGCCCTGCTTGGGGCTGAAAGAGGAGGAAAAATGGCATGAATGAGCTTGATTTTTACTATAAACCGGCCACGGAATCAGAGTTGATCCGCCGTTGGGATAGGAACATCGCAGCGCACCCGGGCGACGGCCGATGGCCTGCGTGGAAGGCCCAATACCTGGAAGATAACCGCCTTGGGCGCTGCCGGACCTTCGTCATTTTGGTCGAGGATGAGCCAATCGGCGAGGGTACGCTGCTGTATTCGCCCGAATGCGGCGCGATTGGCGGCAGACTGGAACTGGCCGACGGCGAGCGCGTCGCCAACATCAACGCCCTGCGCATCGAAAAGGCCTACGAGGGCCAGGGGCACATCTCAAAGATGGTGCGCGTCATGGAGCAATGCGCAAAAGAGATAGGCTACAGGGCGCTCAGCATCGGCGTGGAAGCCGCTGAGGCGCGAAATCTCGCCATTTATCTGCACTGGGGCTTTCGGCGCTTCCTCTGCTCTGCCATTGAAGACGGCGCGCTAGTGCTCTATTACGAAAAGAGACTTTGACGGGGTCTTTTTGCACTTTCGCCCTCATTTGCCCTATAGTTTGTCGATCCTGAGCCTGTTTTCGTTTGCCCTGCTCAAAAAGCTTTCGATGAACGCGCCATCGCCTGCCTTCAGCGCGGCCGAAAAGGCCGCAAGCCGCGCCGCGAGCGCATCCAGATGCGGTGTGATGCTTTCGGCGTTGCCGAGCAGTAGCTCGCGCCAGAGCTTCGCGTCGATGCGCGCCACCCTCGTGCAGTCGCGGAAGGCACCCGCCGTGTGCGCAAGGCTCAGGCCGCAGGGGTATTCTTCGACCAGGGCGGTGGCCGCGATGTGCATCAGGTCGCTCGAATAGCCTATGAGCAGGTCGTGCGCGGCCGCGTCGTTGACCACCACGCGCCCCGCGCCCACATAGGCCGAAAGCGCCCGCAGCAGTGCCAGGGCGCTTTCATCATGGGGTTCGGGCGGCACCAAGATGAAGCCCGCGCCCTGAAAGAGCGCGCCCTCGGCGTTCGCGAAGCCGCCGATTTCCTTGCCGGCCATCGGATGCAGGCCAACATAGCGGGCGTGACTCGGCAGATGCTGTTGGACAAAGCGCAGCATTTCGCCCTTCACACCGCAGATCTCAGAAACCACGGCGCCCGGCTTCAAATGAGGAAAGCATCGCGGCATATTCGCAAAAATGCCGCTGGGCGCGGAACAAAACAGAACGAGGTCTGCTTTTTTCACCGCCTCTTCGGGCAAGAACGCGATGGCATCGACCGCACCGGCCTTTAACGCGGCTTTTTGCGTGGCCTCGTCCGGATCATAGCCGACGATTATGCCGTCCTTAAAGCCCCTCAGCGCGTAGGCCAGCGAGCCCCCCATGAGCCCAAGGCCCAAAATTGCCGTCCTGAACCGATCCGTCAACGGCTTCGCCCCCTTCTCATCCCTATTTTTCTTGGGTTTTTCCCTTGTGGGCAGTATAGGCCCGCCTGCCGCGCCGCGCAAGCGCGGCGCCTTTGCTTTTACGAGGATTTATGCTATGCTAAGGCGCAGCTTTTTGAGCGAGAGGAGCGATCTTTATGCAAGAGTTTCCGCTGCCCGGCGATCTGAGTCCGAGCAACAGCGTCTTCGTCACGGATCTGGACGGCACCTTGCTAAACTCCGAGGGGCGGCTTTCTGCGTTCAGCCTTCAAAGCCTAAAGGCGCTCATGGAAGTTGGGCTGCGCTTCACCATAGCCACGGCGCGCAGCTTCGTTACCGCCATGCCGGCCTTGGGCGGGCTTGTGCCCTCGGCCTTTGCCATTACGCACAACGGCGCGCACATCGTCGAGCCAAGGGGCGGCGAGATCGTCGAGGGTTCTCCCCTGAGCCCCGCGCAGTATGGGGCCGCATCGGAGCTTTTCCGTAGCCGTGGCATCGACTTTGTGTGCTATTCCATGCTCGAAGGCCGCGAGCGCGTGAGCTTCCTGCGCACGGCGCGGGGCCAGTCTATCGAGCATTATACCGTGCGCCAAAAAGGCGACCCACGCCTGCGCATGGCCGAGAATTGGGATTCACTCTTCGATGGTGAGGTCTTTTACCTCTCTTGCCTGATGGAGCCAGAATTCCTCGCCCCCATCTTTGAAGAGATCCCAAGGATCGGGGGGCTTCGGGCGAACTTCATGCCGGATACCTACCGCCCCCCATACTATTGGCTCGAGATTATGCGCGAGGAGGCCACGAAGGAGCGCGGCGCCCTGCGCGTGAAGAAGCTGCTCGGCGCCAAGTATCTATTTTGCTTTGGCGATAACTTGAACGATTTAGGCATGCTGCGCGCCGCGGATTTCGGCGTTGCGGTCGAAAATGCCCTGCTCGAGGTCAGGGCGGCCGCCAAGCTCGCCGCGCGCTCCAACGACGGGGATGGCGTGGCGCGCTTTTTGCTCGATCTATTCGGCTAAAGCTCTGATTTTCACCCATCGCTTAGCTATAAAAAGGCGCCGCCACGGCCGTGGCGGCGCCTTTTTACTTGTTTTTAAGCCTGCATGGCACGGATAACGCCGTTTTGATACTGGGGGATGGCGTTCATCACATCCTCGCGCAGGCAATACCGAAGGTCGTCTTCAAGGCCTAGGGCGCGCAGGCGCTCAAAGTGCAGGCTCCCAGTCAGACCCGCATAGAGATCTTCGCGGAAGGTATCGTAAAGCGAAAGGGCGGTGAGCGAAAGATCGCAGAGCGAGTGCTCGCCGCTGCGTTCGTAGATGCGGCTGATGATCGAGCCCGCGCAGACCACGTCGTCGAGCGAAAAGCGCCCGTTGGTGCCCGCGCAGACGATCGCGACGTCAAGGCCTTCCTCGCTCGCGAACTGCGCCACGGCCTTCGCGTTTAAAAAGCCGCCAATCACGAGCTTTTTGCATTCCCCGGTTTCCAAAATCGCCCGCGTGCCGTTGCTGGTGGTCATCACCAGCATGCGGCCCGAAACATGATCGCTCGTAAACTCCTTCGGCGAGTTCGAAAGGTGGAAGCCGCTGATCTGCGCGCCGCCCCTTTCGCCGCAAAGAAGAACCTTTTCGTTGCCAAAGCGGCGCGAAACTGCCACGGCGTCCTCCACCTCGAGCACGGGAATCAAGCTCTTGCAGCCGTTTTCGACTGCGGTGATCATCACGGAGCTCGCGCGGAGCACATCCACCACGATGACGAGATGCTCCTTGAGATCCTTCTCGATCGCTCGAGCGGTTGCGTATACGTCGATAAACATTTCGTGCCTCCCTGCAGGATCGGGGTTCATGCCGTCTTGAAAATACGACTTTGGTCTCTTTATTCTCAAAAGCGACCGTGTACTGTTTAGCAGTATAGCATAAATCCACGCGCATGCAAGATCCTTGCATGCCTTTTTAGGCGAATCTGCAAAAAAAAGCTGCGAAAATGGCGCTAAACAGGCCGGCAATCAACCCGATAGGAAGGATATACCGGCTGCGCTTGACCTGAATAGAGCCTAGATACAGCGCGATGGTATACAAAATGGTTTCCGATGAGCCCATCATAGCGCAGGCAGTGCGCACGATGTAGGAATCCGGGCCGAATTCAGCGATCAGCAAATCAAGCTCGGCCAGCGCCGCGGAACCGGAAAGCGGCCGCAGCATGAGAAGGGGCAAAAGCTCCTCGGGGATGCCCAGAAGGCCCGTGACGGGCGCGAGCAGAGCCCCCAAGGCGGCAAGAGCGCCGCAGGCGCGCAACGCGCCGATCAGCAAGAGCGCCGCCGCCACATAAGGGACGACCTTCGCGGCCGTTTTCAGGCCCTCCATCGCGCCATCGACGAAGGCGGAATACACCGCCTTGCCCGAAAACGCGGCATAGAAAAAGGCGCAGGCAGTCAGCAGGAGCACGATCATGCCGCACGCCCCTTTTTGCTCCTCTTCCCCACCCGCTGCACAAGAAACGTTAGGCCAACCGCCAAGAGGCTCGTGCAAAGCGTGCTAAGAAGCGCGGGCAGCAGGATGTCGCCAGGCGCGGCGGAACCGGCCGCGGCTCGAAGCGAGATCAGTGTGGTGGGAACGAGCTGCAGGCTGGAGCTATTGATGATCAAAAACATGCACATAGCTTCCGTGGGCAGCCGCGCCCCACCCGCGAGCTTTTGCATCGCGCGCATGGCCCTAAGGCCGGCCGGCGTGGCCGCGTTGCCCATGCCCAGGAGATTTGCTGCGAAATTCAGGCTCACCGCCTCGGAAGCCTCCGCATCTTGTTCGATTCCGGGCATTAATAGGCGCAAAAGCGGGCGGAAGAGCAGCGCTACCTTTGTGGTTAAACCAGAAAGCTCCATGACCTTGAGCACGCCGCACCAAAGGCAGTACGCCCCGGCCAGCGAAAGCCCCAGCGCCACCGCGGCCTGCCCGCCAGAAAGCAGCGCGGCGCCGGTTTCCTCGGCGCTGCCCGTAAAGAGCGCTATCAGCGCAGCCAAGACGATGCCCCAAACGAAGAGCTTTTCCATCCTCACGCCCCCTTCGCCCGCTTTTGCATGTATATGCAAAAGCGGGCGAAGGCAAACCAAAAGCGGGCCGTTTCGGCCCGCTTTTGATCAAAAACCGCAGCTTTTTTGGTTAACCTACCGCGGTTTCGGTCAGCTCGACCTTCAATGTGACCTTCTCGGATCCACGCTGCACCACGACCTCGACGATATCGCCGGGCTTCTTTGAATAGAGGATGTGCAGCAGTGAGTTGCGCGAAGAGGTAATTTCCTGCCCGTCAACCGATACGATGATGTCGCCCACTTCCATGCCGGCCTCGGGGGCCTTGCTGCCCTCGCTGAAATCGGTCACCTCCATGCCGTAGACGATGGTGCCGTTCTGGCTGCGGTAGGGGTTCAGCGAGCCGGAGATGCCCAGCGCCGGGCGCTTGACCGTGCCGGTGCTCATCAATTCATCGATCAAGGGCTTGGCTTCGTTGATGGGGATGGCGAAACCAAGGCCTTCGATGACCGCGCCGGATGAGGTAATGCCGCTGTTTTTGCGCGTGTTGATGCCGATGACCTCGCCGTTCATGTTCAGCAGCGCGCCGCCGGAATTGCCCGGGTTGATGGCCGCGTCGGTCTGGATCATGCTGACGGAATAGCCTTCCTCCACCGCGATTTGGCGGCTGGCGGCGCTCACGGTGCCGAAGGTCACGGTGCCGGCCAGCTCATGGCCTAAAGGGCTGCCGATGGTCAGCACAAACTCGCCCGTGCGCACCGCGTCGGAGTCGCCAAGGGGCGCCGCGGTCAGGCCGGTCTTTTCGATTTTGAGCAGGGCGATGTCCATCACGGAATCATAGCCGACCAGCTTTGCGTCGAGCTCCTCGTTTTCGTTTATCAAAACGGTGACGCGAACCGCACCCGCCACCACATGGTAATTGGTGACGATGTAACCGTCGGAGCTGATGATGACGCCAGAGCCCGAACCCTGCACGAATTCGGTTTCGCCGTCAAAATACCGTGCCTGGGTGTAGTTCGAAATGCCGACAACCGAATCGGCCACGTCATCGACAAGATCGGCGATGTAGGAGGAAAATTCAGGGAGGGAAGATGCTGCGGCGGGCCTTTGCGCCCTTGGCGTGGCCGTCGTAGCGGGCTCACCTTCCTGATAAGGCGTGGTTTCCGGCGTGTTTTGAGGTCTGAGCCCAAAGCCGCTCGCCGTGCCGGTATTCAGCAGCACGGCGGTGAGCATTCCGCCAAGGATCAGCAGCACCAGCGCCACCGAGATAACGGCCCAGGGGTTAGGCCCTTGCGGCCTGCGGGGTCTGCGATATTCTTCGTCGCGGTAATCGTTATGGTCGTACATGCTCATGTAAGGTTCCTCCTTCGTAAGGGCAACTGCCTTTGATTGCTTCTGGACTGAGTATAAACCGCATTTTTATCAAAGCCATGAACTAGGCATGAATTTTCAGGGAATTTCATCGCCTTTTTTTACCGGGAGTGTCTGCGCTCTCTCGAGCGTGAAGCGGAAAACGGCCCCCTCCCCTTCCCGCGACTGGGCCATGATGCTCTCGCCATGCTGCTCGATGATCTTCTTCACGATCGAGAGCCCGAGCCCCGTGCCAAGGCCGGCCGTATGGGCCTTATCGGCCTTATAGAAGCGCTCGAAAACGTGCGGCAGGTCGCCTTGGGCGATGCCCGCGCCATCATCCGCCACCACGCACTCGATCTTCTTGCCAAGGGATTTGGTTTCGATCTTCAGCGAGCCGTACTGGCCGCAGTATTTGAGTGCGTTATCGACCAGGTTCGATAGAACCTGCTCGATTCGGTCGATGTCTGCCCGCACGCGCAGAGGATCCTCGCAAAAGTCGAGCTCCACCTTCATGTTCTTTTCTTCCAGGCGGCCGTCGAACTTGATGAGCACGCGCCGGAGCAGCTCGTTGAGCTCAAAATCCACCACGTTGAGCGGGAAGGCGCCGGATTCGATGCGGCTCAGGTCGAGCAGGTCGCGAATCAAGCGCGAAAGCCGCTGGGTTTCATCCAAAACCACCTTCATATAGCGCTTATACTCGTTTTCGGGGATGGTGCCGTCGAGCATCCCCTGCAGATAGCCCGCGATGGAGGTGATCGGCGAGCGCAGCTCGTGCGAAACGTTGGCCACAAAGCCCCGGCGCACATCCTCCATGCGGGAAAGATCCTCGACCATGGAGTTAAAGGCGCTGGCCAGCTCGTTGATCTCATCGGTGCTATAGACGTGCACGCGGGTGCTCATATCCCCGTCGGCCAGGCGCCTGGCGGCGCGCGCCATCTCGCTGAGCGGCCTGGTGATGCGCATCGAGGTCATGTATGAGAGCAGCAGCCCCACGAAGACCGCCACCAGAATGGCTGGGTTCGTGCCCCGATAGAGCGCCTGCAGGTCAGCGCGGACGAGATCGAGCTTGCGGTGCAAAAACACCGCGCCCACCGCGCCGTCGCGCGCGTAAAGCGGCGCGACCACCGTGACGATGGGCACACCGCCGAAGGTCGTGTCGAAATCGCCTTCCAGGGTGAAGCTCTTGCCCCCGGTAAGGGCACGGCGAAGGTAGGCCGCCACCGTTTCGGTCTGCAGGATGTTTTCGCCTTTGGGGCCAAGGTCGCTGGGCAGGCCGCTGAGCTGAATAGCCACGCCGTTGAGCCCGATCAGCCACACGTCGGAGTCCACGCGCGAGTCTTTGATCATCTCCATCAGCACGGAGGGCAGGATCTTGCCTTCGGTGCAATAGAGGTAGTATTTCGCGATCGCCTCGGTTTCAGCAAGCATCCGGTTTTTGCCGTTTTCGTACTCGCTGTGCCAGACGTAGTTTAAAAAGACCGAGCCCAACGCCACGAGCGCCGCAAAAAGCGCCAGCATGCTATTGAAGAAGATTCGGGTAAAAAGCCTTCTGAATGGCATCATTTAACCTCGAATTTGTAGCCGACGCCCCAGACCGTCTTGATCTGCCAGCCGTATTCCTCGCAGCCGCTTAGCTTTTCGCGCACGCGCTTGACGTGGACATCGACGGTTCTGGAATCGCCAAAATAGTCAAAGCCCCAGACCTGCTCTAGGAGTTGATCGCGGGTGAAGACCTTGTTGGCATGCCCCGCCAAGAAATAGAGCAGCTCGATCTCCTTCGGGGGCATCTCGATTTCGCGGCCTGCGTAGGTGACCAAATAGGTCGAAAGGTTGATGACAAGGTTGGGGAAGGCAAGCTCCTTTTCGGGCGAAGTGACGGGCTGCGTCCTGCGCAGAACGGCCTTTACGCGCGCGATCAGCTCCTTGGGGTCGAAGGGCTTGGTCACGTAGTCGTCAGCGCCCAGTTCTAGGCCCAGAACCTTGTCGAAGGTTTCATCCTTGGCGGTGAGCATGATGATGGGGATGGCCGAAATCTTGCGGATCTCGCGGCAGACCTGCCAGCCATCCATGCCGGGGAGCATGAGGTCGAGCAGGACGATGTTCGGCGGGGTTTTGCGGAAGGCGTTCACCGCTTCGTCGCCGCGCAAGGCGATCTCGGTTTCGAAACCCTCCTTGTCGAGGTAGAGCTTGACAAGCTGGCCGATATTGGGGTCGTCATCCACGATGAGCACGCGGGACTTATCCATATTCAATTCCCCTTTCTATTTTAGCTTGATGATCGTCACGCCGCTTTCGCCCTCGCCAAAGCGGCCCAGTCTGTATTCGGCCACGTGCGGGTGCCTGCGCAAAAGCTTGCCGATCTCGTCGCGCAGCACGCCGGTGCCCTTGCCGTGCACCACCGAAACCTCGCTCAGCCCTGCCAGTACGGCGTCGTCCAGATATTTATCGACCTCTTCGAGCGCCTCCTCGGGCAGGCGGCCACGCACGTCGATTTCGAGCGAAACCACGGTGCTTCTGGGCGCGACCGCGCGCCTTTGCCCCTGCGCGCCGCCTTTTTGGGTTTTTGCGGTGCCCTTTGGCTCGCGCAGGGCCGAAAGCGGCTGCTTGAGCTTCATCAGGCCGGCCTGCAGCAGCGCTTCGCCGTTCCTGTCTGGCAGTTCAAGCACCGTCGCCTCCAGCCCGAGGTGCGCGATGAGCACGCTCTGCCCCACACGCAGCTCGCCGAGCGGCTTGCCGGCGGGTGGCGCCTCCTGCGTCTGGTCGCGCAGCTCGTTCAAGCCCTTTTGCAGGCTTTGGCGGGCCTGCTGCGCTGCCCTTGCCCTTTCACCTTCGTCCGCTTCCTTGAGCCTTTGGATCACGTTCTCGGCCTCTGCTTGCGCCGAGCGCACCACGCGCCGCGCCTCCTCGCGCGCTTCTTGTATGAGCTTTTGCCTTGCGTTTTTGAGCGCTTCGCGCTCGCGCTCGACTTCGTCCAGCAGGCTTTGGCTCCTGGCTCTCGCCTCCGCGGCCAATTCGCGCTCGCGCCTTGCGAGCTGCCTTTCGCCCTCGGCCGTTGAAATCACGTCTTCAAAGCGAATCTGCTCGCCGCTGAGCCAGCCTCTCGCCTTTTCGATAATGCCGTCTGAAAGCCCAAGCCTTTTCGAGATCTCAAAGGCGTTCGAGCGCCCCGGCACCCCAATCGAGAGTCTGTAGGTCGGCCGAAGGGTTTCTACGTTGAATTCCACGCTCGCGTTGCTCACCCCGGGGTGCGTCAGCGCGTAGGCCTTGAGCTCGGAGTAGTGCGTGGTGGCCAGGGTGACGGTCTTTCTGGCCGCCAGAGTGTCTAAAATGGCCATGGCCAGCGCAGCGCCCTCGGTGGGGTCGGTTCCCGCGCCAAGTTCGTCAAAGAGCACTAAGGAACGGCTCGTGACCTCACTTAAAATCGAAACGATGTTGGTCATGTGCGATGAAAAGGTCGAAAGGCTCTGCTCGATGGACTGCTCGTCGCCGATATCCGCAAAAACCTCGTCAAAGAGCGAAAGTTCGGTGCCAAGGTCGGCCGGCAACTGCAAGCCTGCCTGCATCATCAGGGTGAAGAGCCCCACGGTTTTTAGCGTCACGGTCTTGCCGCCGGTATTCGGGCCGGTGACGACCAGGCTCGTGAACTCCTCGCCCACCCAAAGGTCGAGGGGCACCACGCTTTCCCTTGCAATCAGCGGGTGGCGGCCGCGCTTGATGTTGATTTTGCCTTTTTCGTTGATTTTGGGCTGCGAGGCCCCCATGGCGCGCGACAGCGCGCCCTTGGCAAAGCAAAAATCCATTTCCCCAAGGATCTGTGCGTTCACGAGCAAAGGGCCTTCTTCCACAGCCACGGCGGAAGAGAGCGCGGCCAGGATGCGCTCGATCTCTTCGCGCTCCTGCGCCGCCATCTCGCGCAATTCGTTGTTGATCTCAACCACAGCCATAGGCTCGATGAAGAGCGTTGCACCCGAGCCTGATTGGTCGTGCACCAACCCAGGCACGCTCTGGCGGTTTTCGGCCTTCACGGGCAGCACGTAGCGCCCCGAGCGGATGGTGATGATGGGCTCCTGCAGGTATTTGCCCAGTGAATGCAAAAGGCCGTTAAGCCTTTCGCGCACACGCTCGTTTGAGGCGCGCATCTTTCTGCGCAAAGAGGCGAGTGCGGGGCTTGCCTGATCCGCGATCTCGTCTTCTGAAAGGATTGCGGAAAAGATCTCGTCTTCAAGGCCGCGCAAGGCGAGAAGGCCCTGCGCCATCTCGCGCAGGAGCGGGATCTGTGGCGCCCTTTCCTCGTGCGATAGGATCGCCTGCCGGGCGGAGCGCGCCGCGCGCAGCAGCGAGCCTACGTTTAAAAGCTCGCGCGGCGAAAGCGTGGAACCGACCGCAGCGCGGGAAATCGCCGCGTCGCACTCGTCAAAAGGGGCGATCAGTCCGCCCCCGGTGAACGAGAGCAGAACCACGGCTTCTTCCGTCAGCGCCTGGGCGCGCTCGACCTCCCGGATGGCGTTTGAGGGCACGAGGGCCTCGCAAAAGCGCCTGCCAGGCGGCGTGACCGCGAGGGCGCCGAGCTGCGCCCTGATCTTGTCAAATTCCAGTACCAGTAAAGAGCGTTCCCGCATGGCTTCCATCCTATCTGTAATTCGTAATTCGTTTCTATTCCACGCCCCGGAAGAAGTGCCCGCGCGTGCGCTGGCCGCCTTCCGGTAGGGTTTCCTCAATGATGGCCGAAAATGGCATCGTTTTGAGCCTTTCGCGGCCGTTGCTGCCGATATCCAGGGGGAAGGGGTTGTGCGCGACGATGGTGCAGCCCTTTTGGGTGAAGTACGGCAGGAGGGGCAGCGACGCGCCCTTGCGATCCTTCAAAAAAAAGCCTTCTCGCTTGCAGAGCATGCAGCGCTCTCGGCCCTCGCCGCCCAGCCCTTCCCTTGCGCGCAGGGGGCAGCTGCGTAGAACCATCGCGGGGAGCCGCCCTTGGATGAATAGCTCCGCAGGCACCGATTTTGCGATTTCGGCGGCCATTCCCAGCGTGCATTCGGGGCTTAGGCGCAGACGCGCGGCGCCGAGCCCTTGCAGTGTGAGGGCCGTTCTGGTGTTGAAGACGTTAAGCCCGAAACCCGCCGTAAGATCCGTGCCGCGCAGGGCATAGAGCTGCGAGAGGTTGTTGGCAACGGCCGCCGTGCCCGTTTCCTTTAAGAGGGCGGCGATGCCCTGTAGCTCTCCCTCCTCCAAAAAGGGCGGCAGGCTGAGCCTGACCTTGCCCTTTACTGCCCCTTGCAGGCGCAGCAGCGCGGCGCGCAGCGAAGGCAGGGTATAATCGACTGGGGCGTACTCGAGCTCGTCCGCTTCGGACGAAAGCAGCTCTTGGATGCTGCCGCTTCTGCGCACGCGCAGGGGCGCATTCGGCCTAGTCTCTTTGATTTGAGCCGGTTTGGTGGGCGAATACGGCAAGAGCTCTTGACTAGGCAGCGCTTGAGCGAGGATCTTGGCCTCAAGACCGGCCGCGGCTTCGCGGCGGAGCGCGTTGATGGCGGAAAGGGGCAAAAACAGTCCTTCGCCCAGCTCGATTTGGACTTCACCCGCTTCAAAGATGGAATCCCCCAGCTTTTCGAGCTGCCGCCGTAGCTGATCTTCGCGCAGCGCGTGCTGAACCGCTTCACGCGGAGCTTCGCCGAACACCTCGATTTCGTCCAGGCGCAGGGCCGTCTTTTCGCCGGCCAAGCAGCGAAACCAGATCTTGATTTTGTGGCGCCTGCGCTCGCCCGCATAGCTTTGGCGCGCTGCCTGAAGCTGAAGCGCATCGCTGGTGCGGTGCAGGCTCATCTTGGCGCGTAGCCCTTTCGGTGCGCGAATCCAGGCGCCGAAAGGGCCGCGATCGACACCTTCGACCGTCAGGCCGACAGACTCGCTTCCGATCCGGGCCTCAAGGCCGTCGCCCGGGTGCAGTGCCGCGCTCTCTGCAATCAGCGCGCGGCCGCCTTCCGCGCGGAGCACGGTGCCCACGGGAAGGCCGAGGTGATTCGGCCTTTCGGCAAAGTAGATGGCTGCGTCGCGCGAGCCGCCCGCATACCCCTCAGTAAAGCCGCCGCGGTTGAACACGCCCTGAAGCGCGCTCAAGGTGCGCAAGGCTTCTTCTTCGGGCGTTTGGCGGCCTTCCAGCGCCAAATCGAGGGCGCGGCGGTAGGCCGCCGTGACGATGGCGACGTATTCCGGGCGCTTGAGCCTGCCTTCGATCTTAAAGGCGGAAACGCCGGCAGAAAGCAGCTCGCTCAGCGAGGCGAAGGAGCAAAGATCTCTGGTGCTCAAGTGGTAGCCCGCCCGCCCGTCCAGGGTAAGCGCATGGCGGCAGGGCTGCGCGCAACGCCCGCGGTTGCCGCTCCGCCCGCCGATGAAGGACGAGAGCAGGCATTGGCCCGAAAACCCGGCGCAGAGCGCGCCGTGGCAAAAGGCTTCGACCTCGACCCCGCTTTGCGCCATGCCGGCAAGCGCATCAAGCGAGCATTCCCGCGCAGCCACGACGCGCTTTAGGCCAAGCTCCGCCGCCATGCGGGCACCGCTCGCGTTGTTGATGCTCATCTGCGTGCTGGCATGCAGCTCAAGACCGGGGAAACTCTCGCGCAACAGGGAAATCGCGCCGAGATCCTGTACCAGGGCGGCGTCCACCCCGGCCAGGATGGCTTCCCTGGCGATGGCGTAAAAGGCCTCAAACTCAGCATCCTTCACCAAGGTGTTGAGCGTAATATAGAGCCGCGCGCCGCGAAGGTGGCAGTATGCAACCGCCTCTTTCAAGGCTTCCTCCGCGAAAAAGGCTGCCTGCGCCCGCGCGCCGAAGGCGCTGCCGCCCAGATAGACCGCATCCGCACCGTTTTGCACGGCCGCCTTTAGCGCTTCGAAATCGCCTGCAGGGGCGAGCAGCTCAGCGCCGCGCAAACCCGTCATTCGTGCGCCTCCTCATCGTGGTTTCATCCTTTGCTTTGCATTATACCCCGCAAGGCGCTTCTTTGGAAGCATTCCGCGCCCCCTTTTGCCCCGTCAGGCTCCGAATTTGCAATTTGTTCGCCATCGGTTCATAAATCGGCCCCGCGGCAAACGAAAAGGGGCGGCTTATTGAGCCGCCCCCTTAATGATCTTGCGTACGAACTAGAGCATTGCTTAAGCTAATATCTTCTTTACGGCTTCCTGCATCCGGGGTAGGGCGCGGTAGGCCCGAATCACGTCCATTTCGCCGAGGCTTAGGTCGTAGGATGAGAGGTCGTCCAAAATACCATCTTTCTTTTGCAGCACGGAAAGGTTGAAGCCAAGTCCCGTGCAGATGCGCACCACATTATCGAGCGAAGCGCCGCCCAGGTTCCCCGAGAGCATGGAAAGCAGCGAGGAATAGGGCATCCCGATGGTTCTGGCATACTCCTTGATCGTAAAGCCCTTTTCTTTGATCTTAAACTTGATATACTCCTCCCGATTCATCGCGAAACCTCCTCCTGAGTTCTTTGCTTGCTTCACATTATAATACTTAACCCAGGAGATTGCAACAACAACCATTAAATTTCGTTAATTTACTGCTCGTTTTGACGGCAAATTTTAACCATTCACGGCATTTTGGCTCAAGAAGGGCTGAGCATCTCCCGAGCGTGTTCGAGCGCGGAGCTCGTAATCTCCTTGCCGCCGATCATGCGAGCGATCTCCACCACGCGCTGCTCGGCCGTTAAGCCCTCCACAAAGGTGATGGTGCGGCCTCCCTCCTCGCGCTTTTGCACCAGAAGGTGGCTATGCCCGAGCGCCGCGATCTGCGGCAGATGCGTTACGCAGATGACCTGCCTTTCGCCGCCGATGGCGCACATCTTTTCGCCCACCACCTGCGCCATGTGCCCGGAAATCCCGGTGTCGATCTCGTCGAAGACCATCGTGCGCACCTCACCCGCGCAGAGCGCCTTAAAGGCCAGCATGATGCGCGAAAGCTCGCCGCCCGATGCCGTGTGCGAAAGTGGTTTGAGATCCTCGCCCCGGTTGGCGCTGAGCAAAAAGCGCAGGCGGTCTAGCCCATCCGCGCTGTGCAGCGCGCGAAGGGCGGAAGACTCGCTTGGAATCTCGTTGAATTCGAGCATGAAGCGGGCACCGGCCATGCCAAGATCCTGCAATTCCGATAAAAGGCCTGCTTCAAAGCGCTTGCCCGACTCGCGGCGCAGGGCGCTGAGCCGCAGTTCGGCCTGCAGAAGGGCTTCTTCTGCCCTTTTCAGCTCCGCTTCAAGGGCCGCTGAGTCGTCATTTCCGGACTTGAGCTGCTGAAGCTCCCCGCTGATTTGGTCGAGATAGGCCAATACGGCGCTAACGTCGGCCCCGTATTTGCGCTTGAGGTTTTTGATGAGATCGAGGCGGTTTTCGGCTCGTTCAAGCTCCTTCGGGTCGAATTCGAGCCCCTGGTTTTGATCAAAGAGTTGGGAAGCGACATCCTCAAGGCCATAGACCGCATCGGCCAGAGCTTCTTCGAGCGTGGAAAACTCCTTCGAGAGCTTTGCGATGCCACCTAGCAGCGTGAGCGCCTGCCGGGCCGCGTCCAGCGCTCCGGGCGCGCTCTCGCCGCCCTCCAGCGCCTGGAGCGCACCGCCCAAGGCGGCCGCAATTCGTTCACCATTGCGAAAAAGCGAGCGTTTTTCGGCCAATTCCTCTTCTTCGCCGGGGCGAAGCCTGGCGCTTTCGATTTCCGTTGCCTGGTACTGAAGCATATCGAGCCTTTGCGCGCGCTGCTGCGCGCCGCCGCGGATTTGAGCAAGCCGCTGCGAAAGCTCGCGCCAGGCGGCATAGAGCGCGGCGACCTCGGCGCGCGCGGAATCGAGCGCCTCCCCGGCAAAAGCGTCTAAAAAGGCCAAATGGCGGCTTTCATCCATCAAGGATTGGTGCTCGTGCTGGCCGTGCACATCCACGAGCAGGGCGCTTAATTGCTTGAGCAGCGCAAGGGGCGCCAGGCTACCGTTGACGCGCACCACGTTGCGCCCAGAAAGCAAAAGCTCCCGCGAAACGACGAGTTCGCCATCTTCGGCGGGGATCCCATTTTCGTCAAGCAGCGCCTTCGCCTTTTTACTCGCAGAAATGTCAAATAAGGCGTGAACCTGGGCTTTTTGCTCGCCGCTGCGGATCAGGTCACGATCCGCCCTTTCGCCTAAGGCAAGGTTCATAGCGTCGATCACGATGGACTTGCCCGCGCCGGTTTCGCCGGTCAAAACATTGAGCCCTTCACCGAATTCGATGACGAGCTCTTCGATCAGCGCGATATTTTGCACCTTTAACTGGAACAGCATGCGGCCTTCCCCCTGCGCCCGGCCCTTAGCGCATCATCTTCAGGAATTTCTGGCGGATCTCGGTGGCGTCCTCCTCGTTGCTGAGAATCACCAAAATCGTATTGTCGCCGCCAATCGTGCCCACGACCTCGGACCAGCGCATCGTGTCGATGGTTTCGGCCGCCACATTCGCGCTGCCGGGAAGGGTTTTTAGCACCAAAAGGTTGCCCGCCTGGGAAACCGAAAGCACGGAATCGTGGAACATTCTGATGAAGCGGTCGGCCATATTGCCCTCCGCCTTGTCGGCCGTGGCGTAGCGGTAGCTGCCGTCCTCTGTGAGCACCTTCAGTAGGCGAAGCTCTTTAATATCCCTCGAAACGGTGGCCTGCGTCACCAAAATGCCGCACTCCTTTAGCAAGTTCGCCAATTCCTCCTGGGTCTGGATACGCTGCCTTTCAATAATTTCTTGAATCAGGGCATGGCGCGCGGCTTTCATGTTGTTTCCTCCTCAACTCTTGGCTTTAAATGCCTTAATATAAAGGATTAAAGGATTTCGATCACTAAGCCTGGGTTCTATCGACCAATTTTTGGTGCACCTTCGTGAAAAAGCCGCTAGGTTGCCCGCCAAGGCGGATCAGGCAGGCATCAAAGGGCGCGCGGCGGATTTCGAGCGCCTGCCCGGAGCGTATCTGAAGGATCTCGCGCCCGTCAGCCACCGCGATGGCCGGCAGGGAGCGTTCATAAACCAGGGCTGAAATGGGCTGGTTTTCGCTGAGCACAACCGGCCTCGCCCGAAGCGAATGCGGGCAGATCGGCGTGAAGATGATGAGCTCAAGCCCGGGGGAAACGATGGGCCCCCCGCAGGATAGGGAGTAGGCCGTCGAACCCGTCGAGGTGGAAAAAAGCAGGCCGTCGGCCACATAATCGTCGAGCCGCTCGCCGTCCACGCAGATTCTTGCGCGCAAAACATCGAGCGTGGATTCCTTGCGAACCACGATATCATTCAGGGCAAAGAGGGTTTTGCCTTCATAACTGGCCTGCAGCATGTGCCGCAGCTCGATCTCGTACTCCCCCAGCGCCAGCCTGCGCAGCGCGGATGGAAGCTCGTTGCTTGAAACCTCGGCTAAAAAGCCAAGCTGCCCAAAGTTTACGCCCAAAACCGGCTTGCCGCAGAGGGCAGCCGTGCGCGCGGCGCTTAAAATCGTTCCGTCGCCGCCAAAAGCGACCACGACATCGGCAAGCGCAATGGCTTCCTGCCTGCCGCTTAAATGAATATGCAGGGCACTTGCGAGCGCGGGCTCGTCCGTACTGGGCTGCATGCCCAGCTCTTGTGAGAGCTTTGCCGCGTCCAGAACCTCGGAGCGGCCCACGATTCCCTCGCTACCAAATAAAAAGGTAATATGCCGAGCTCTTTCCGCCAAAGGCGCTCACACCTCCCGCGCAGCAAAATCCCCTTGCTCTTACCAATTAATTATAACCACTTGTGCATGGCCATACAAGGCTTAATTCCACACAAAGTCCAAAATAGCCTGTAAATTTAAGTCATTATAGCGCAGCCCCACGCCTCGGGCGGCATGAAGCAGAAACTCGGTATTGCCATCCATGCCCTTGATGGGCGAGGGGATCAGCCCCAGCGCATACAGTCCCGCTTTCGGCAAAAAGGCCAAAATATCACTCAAAACAGCCTCGTGCACGGCGCGCTCCCGCACAATGCCGCCCTTGCCCACCCTGCCGCGCGGGGCTTCGAATTGCGGCTTGACCAAGACCACCAGCGCGGCCTCCTCCGGCATGCAAGAAAGCGCCGTGGGCAGCACCTTTTTGACCGAAATGAAAGATAAATCCATCGAAGCGAAGCTTGCCCGTTCGGGAAACATCCCGGGCAGCAGATTTTTGGCGTTTGTGCGCTCCATCACCCGCACGCGTTCGTCTTGCCGCAGCTTCCAATCGAGCAGGCCATAGCCCACGTCGATGGAATAGACCGTTTTTGCGCCATTTTTGAGCATGCACTCGGTAAAGCCGCCGGTCGAGGAGCCAATATCCATGCAGACCCTGCCGTCAAGGTCGATCCGAAACTCCTCCAGCGCGCGCTCGAGCTTCAACCCTCCCCGGCTCACGTAAGGGTTTTCGGGCTTTAGCCAAAGGGCGGAATCGGGTTCCACGGGCATAGAGGGCAGCCGAAGCCTTTCCTGCCCGAGGAAGACCCTTCCCTCCATGACAAAACTTTGCGCGAGGGAAAGGTCTTTCGCCAGGCCTTTTTTGACCAGGCACTCATCCAGGCGAATTCTCATCGGCCCTCCGGGGCTTTGCCCAGGAAGCCCAAAACTCGGCGCGCGACGCTTGCCGAGTCCAGCCCGCAAAGCTCGATCTGCCTCCTTCGCGGCGCGTGGGCCACGAAGCCGTTGCCGATGCCCAGGCAGAGCGTTCGGGTTTCGGCTCCTTCCCGGCTCAGCGCCAGCAACACGCTGGAGCCGAAGCCGCCCTCGAGTACGTTTTCTTCAAGGGTGATTAAGGGCGCCTTCGCCAAGAGACGCAGGGCCTCCATCGGCAGGGGCGCAAGCTGCCGCGCGTTGACGACGGCGGCCTCGATCCCTTCCGCCTGCAGGAGCTTGGCCGCTTGCAGCGCCTCGCGGCAAAGTTCTCCCACGGCGAGCAGGGTGCAGTCTTGCCCCTCGCGCAAGCGGGGCCAAGTCACCTCTTCCATGGGCGTTACGGCCGGGAAGTCGCCATCTATGGCCCCCTTTGCGTAGCGAATGGCCACGGGCGCGCCCGGGATGGACTTCCTTGCCCAAAAGAGAAGGGTTTTTAGCTCCTCCGGCCCCGAAGGGGAAAAAACCCAAAGCCCCGGAACGTGCAGCAGGAAGGAAAGGTCAAAATTGCCGTTGTGGGTGCAGCCATCCTCGCCGACCAACCCGGCATGGCTGATCAGAAGGGTCAGCGGCAGGCCCTGCAGGGCCACGTCGTGCAGAATTTGGTCGTACCCCCTCTGCAAAAAGGTGGAATACACCATGAAATACGGGCGCAGGCCGGCGGCGGCCAGCGCGGCGCCCTGGGTTACGGCGCTTTCTTCCGCCAGGCCTACGTCAAAAAATCGATCGGGGAAAGCCGCCGCGAAGGCTTCGGCGCCGGTGCCGCCCGGCATTGCAGCCGTGAGCACCGCGATGGAAGGATCCTGCCGCCCAAGCTCGGCCAGGGCAAGCCCCGCCGTATTGGGGTAAGAAATCGGCTTTTCAGCCCCTTTTGGGGGAATGCCGTGGTAGGCTTCGGGTTGTTCTTCGGCGGGCCTGTAGCCCTTGCCCTTCTTGGTGACTACGTGCAAGAGCACCGGCCTTTCCATTTCCCGTGCGGAATTCAGCGCCGCAATGAGCCCCGGCAGGTCGTAGCCATCCACCGGGCCGAGGTAATCGAAGCCCAGGCTCGAAAAAAAGGCCCCGTTGACGAAGACGTAGCGCGCGATGCCCTTCCAAAAGAGCAGAAAGCGCTCGATCCAGCCGCCAAGGATGGGGATACGATCCAAAAGGCGCTTGGTCTTTTTTTTCAGATGCTGGTATGAGGGGCGCGTGCGCAGCCGCGCGAGATAGCGCGAGAGCCCACCCACGTTTTTGGAAATTGACATCTCATTATCGTTGAGCACGACCACGACCGGCAGCTTCGATTGCCCCAAATCGTTCACCGCCTCGATATTCGGGCCGTTCATGAAGGAACCATCCCCAACGAGGGCGGCGCAATGGAGCGTTTCGCCGCGAATGCGGGCGGCCCGGGCAAAGCCCAGCGCCGCAGCCACCGCCGTGCCCGCGTGCCCCGCGCCGAAGGCGTCGTACTCGCTCTCGCTCCGCAATGGGAAGCCTGAAAGGCCGCCTTCCGTGCGCAACGAAGCGAAGCCGCCAAAGCGACCCGTCAAAAGCTTATGGGCGTAGCTTTGGTGCCCCACGTCAAACAGGATCTTATCGCGTGGCGCGTCATAAACCAGGTGCAGGGCGATGCTCAGTTCCACCACCCCAAGGTTCGAAGAAAGATGCCCGCCGCGCTCAAGACAGGTTTTGGTGATCTCTGCGCGCATTTCAGCCGCCAGGGCGTTGAGCTGCGCCATATTCAGGCGCCGCAGATCGCGCGGCCCCGTAAGTTCGCTTAAACCGGGCATGCACACACTCCAAACTTCATTCCTTTGAAAACAACGAGAGCGCAAAACCCACCATCAGCACGACCTCTTTGGCCTTGCCAATGGCAATGCCCTTGCACAGGGCCTTGCCGCCTACGGTCAGCGCGGCGATCAGCGCCGAAACCAGGATGCCCAGCATGAAGTCGGTTTCCGCGCTCAGGATTTGGGCAAGGCGCAAAACCAGCGCCGCCCCGGCCGAGCCGGAAACGACGCTGCAAATATCGCCGGCCATATCGTTGCATACGCTGGAAACCCGATCCGCATTCTTGAGCAGCCACAGCGCCCGCTTCGCGCCGCGCACCTTTTTGGCCGCCATCGCGGCGATCGGCGCCTCGGAAGCAGTGGCCACGGCAAGGCCGACCGTATCGCTCAAAATGCCGAAGAACACGATGAGCAGAACCGTCAGGGCGGCCAAAACAATACCCGCGCCGGCCAGAGCCATGGAGGAAGACCAGCTCATGAGCATCGAGAGCGAAAACGAAAGGAGGAATACGATCACAATCCATACGCTGCCGGACTTTTTCGCCTTCTTTTTTGCCTTAGCCAAGTTACAAGCCCTTCTTTACTTGCGAAAGGGCGCAAAAAGCACCCCTTAAGTCATGAATATGGTGGTGATATGCCGGATAAACCTTGCGGCATGAGGTCCGGTAGGATTTCCCGGCGCGCTGCCCCCCGTCGCCGCAGGGGCGGTTTCCCTTTGAAGCGCGCCAAGCGGCGTTACCGCGCGCATGACCGGATTGCCACTTAGACCACACTGTAATCCCCGGCATACCATTTCAGCCTAGGAGCTTTCCTCAGCAGTTCCATCGCGTCCTAGCCTCTTTTGCGTCTTCATTTTCATGGGGCGATTCCACGCGGGCAGGCCCGAGCTCATCGGCCGCGCCCAAGGCATTTTCCCCAATCCCATTTCAGCCGCTCAAGGCAGGCTACGCTGCACACAGCTTTTGATCACCGCATTGCAGGTTTAATCCTCAGGAGTAAGTGATTTTTAGGCCACTCACCGCACAGAGGCCTCCACGAAAGAAGGGTCTACGCCCACATGCCGTTGCGGATCGCCCTTCCCTCTTATCTTCCAGCATCAACCCCAAACTGGGCGTTCAAAGCCAACACCAGAAGCTTCATCGATGTGCCCTTTGGCGGATTTTTAGCCCCGCCTTCAGAAGCGATTTCCCCGACTAGGATACTGCACCACCAATCTTGTGCCAGTATAGCACGCTTTTCAGGTTTTTTCAATCAAAAGGCGGATACACAGCAAGAAAAAACGGCCCAGCTCCCCTTCATGGAGCCGGGCCGCGCAGCCTCTGCCAAGGGTTTACGCGTTGAGTTCCTCATCCTGCAAGGCATCGTAGCCCTGCTCGCCGGTGCGGATCTTCACGACGTTTTCGACGTCGTAGATGAAAATCTTTCCATCTCCCACGTGGCCGGTATACAGCGCCTTTTGGACGGTTTCGACCAGAATCGAAGTCGGAATCTTGCAGATCACGATATCGACCTGAATCTTGGGCAAAAGCCTGGTTTCCACGGGCAGGCCGCGGTAGTATTCCTCGTGACCCTTCTGCATTCCATAGCCGAGCACGTTGGTGACGGTCAGGCCGGTGATCCCCAGGTTATCTAAGGAGACCTGCAGGTCGGTAAACTTGCTCTGCTTGGTGATGATGGTGACTTTCGTGATCTTCGCGCCGGGCTGCGCCCTGTTTTCGACCTCGACGGCCACATGCGGGGCAACCGCGTCCATGGGCAGCGGAGCCGGAGCGGGAATATTCGGAGTCGGGGCGCCGTCTTGCCCAAGCACGGGCACAGCCGCTTCAAAGTCCGGATAGGCGGCGTTGCCGTGCTCGCCGATGTCGAGGCCCGCGGTTTCTTCCTCGCGCGAAACGCGGATGCCGATGGTGTGCTTAAGAACCAACCACACGAGTGAAGTACTGGCAAAGACGAAGGCGCCAACGGCAGCGATCCCCAGCAGCTCCGTGCCGAGCAAATTGAAGCCGCCGCCGAAGAACAGGCCGGAAACCGAGGAAAGGCTCGTCACGCCCTCCTGAGCGAACAGGCCGATTGCGATGGTGCCGAACACGCCGCAGACGAGGTGAACCGAGGTCGCGCCGACCGGATCGTCCACCCTGACCTTATCGAAGAAAAGAACGGCGAATACCACGATCACGCCGGCGATCGCGCCGATGATCAACGAACTTTCCACGCTGACATAGGCGCAGCCGCCGGTGATTGCCACAAGCCCCGCCAGGCAGCCGTTGATCGTCATACCAAGATCTGGCTTGCCGATGAAGATCCACGAAGCCGCGGTGGAGGTAATCACGGCGGCGATGGCCGCGGTGTTGGTCGTGACCAGGATGTGCATTACATCCGCTGGGTTTTGGAAGCTCATCGTGGAACCCGGATTAAAGCCGAACCAGCCGATCCAAAGCACGAACAGGCCGATGACTGCCAGCGACATGTTGTGCCCGGGGATGGCGTGGGCCTTGCCGTCGGAACCGTATTTGCCGATGCGCGGGCCGAGGATGAGCGCGCCCGCAAGCGCGGCCCAGCCACCCACCGAGTGCACGACCGTGTCGCCAGCAAAATCGAGGAAGCCAAGGCTCGCCAGCCAGCCGCCGCCCCAGATCCAGTGACCGACGATTGGGTAGATGAAGAGGGTGAGCACGAGCGAAAAGACGATGAAGGAAATGTACTTGACGCGCTCTGCTACCGAGCCAGAAACGATGGTCGCCGCCGTGCCGCAAAAGACCAGTTGGAAGAAGAACTTGCCCCAAAAGGGAACGTTAGATGTCAGCGTATTATCATAAAAGCTGAGATCAGAATTCCAAAGGATGAACAGGTTCTCGGTGCCGACGAAGGGGTTCGCTCCGCCAAACATCAAGCCCCAGCCCAGCAGCATGAAGCCGACTGCCGAAACGGCGAAAACGATGAAGTTTTTCGAGAGGATGTTGACCGTGTTTTTCGCCCTAGCAAAGCCGGATTCGACCGCTGCAAAGCCAAGGTTCATAAAGAACACCAAGATGGCCGCGAGGAACACCCAAAAAGTGTCGATGATCATAGTCATGTTCATGAGCTACTCTTTCTCCTCATTTCTTAATCTAAGCAATAAAAAAAGACGCCTTCCCTCATCGGGAAAGCATCTTTGCTTGCAATAGTTATATAGCGTTTGTTTTTTGCTGTCAAGCCCATGCGCCTATTTTTTACAAAAATCTTTTTGATCGCCAAGCTCCTTAGAGTGGCTGGCAGCTTTCGCAAAAATAGACGCTGCCGCCAAGATAGGCCTGCTTTTGCACCGGGCTGCCGCAATTTGGGCAAATCAGCAGCGTGTTATTGCGGCTCAGCTTCGTTTTGTAGCCCCCTGGCCTGCCGAAGAGATCTTTCTCGGTGTCGCGCCCGCCGGCTTGCGTCATTTTGCGCAGCAGGGCCTTTAGGCAATCGAAAAGCTTCATTCTTTCGGCTTGGCTAAGGTCGAGCATCTTGCGCTTGGGGTGAACGCCGGCAGCGAGCAAGATATCCTGCAAGATGCCGTTGCCCAGGCCCGGAATTCGCTGTTCCGTGGCCAAAAAGGCCTTCGCGCTCAGCCTTTCACTGCCCTGAAGCAGTTTTGTGAAGTATGCGTAGTCGAAGGCGTCGCTCAGCGGCGAAGGCGCGCACTTTCCCGCCAAATAGTAAAAGTTCTCTTCCATGTCTGGCGCGCCCTTGGGGAAGCACTGCAACCCGCCATACATCGCGACCGTTGCAGCCAGCGCAGAGCCGTCATTAAAACGAATAAGGAGCTGGTGCTTGGCCGGCAGAGTCTCGCCCTCGGCGTAAAAGCGCGGGTTCGCGCCGTCCAGCATGTCCGCACGACATCGCCCAGGTCAAGCTCCACGCGGCCGCCGAAGGCTTGCGTCCCTTCGATCACCTTCCCCTCAAGCCGCGTGCCGTACTCTGCCGGATCGCCCCAATACCAGGTGAACTTGTGCGGCGAAAAGCCCGCGACCGCTTCCGCGATGCGCTTGCCCTTCAGGGTTTCGCTCATTTGCTTGGCCAGCGTCGTGGCTTCGGGTAGTTCAATCATGGCCAGATCCCTCCTCTTTTGGGCAAAAACGCCCGGAGCCTTTTTTGGGGCTCCGGGCGTGCTCTTTTGGATTAGCCGACCGCCTCGATTTTCTCGAGCGCGCGGAACTTAAGCTCCCCTTCCTCGACTGTCATCCCGACCCTGCTCGAAAGTTCGATGCGGCCCGAGAGGATTTCCTCGCTCAAAGCGTCCTCTACCTTGCGCTGGATTGCCCTGCGCAGCGGCCTTGCGCCGTAGAGTTCGTCGAAGCCCTCCTTCGCCAGGTAGTTCAACACCTCTTCATCCCATTCGAGTTCGATGCCGCGTTCAGCTAAGCGCTTGGCGACGGTTTTGAGCATTAAAGAGGCGATGGAGTGGATATTCCCTTGGTCGAGCTGGTGGAAAACGATGATTTCATCGACCCGGTTGATGAACTCGGGCCTGAAGGCGCGCTTGAGCTCCTCCATCATTACGTCGCGCATCCGCTCGTAACCCTGCTGGCTCTCGTCGCCGCTGTTGAAGCCCATCGCGCGGGCCTTGCCCACGGCAGACGCGCCGACGTTTGAGGTCATGACGGTGATGGTGTTTTTAAAGTCCACCGTGCGGCCCTGCGAGTCGGTCAGCCTGCCGTCTTCAAGGATTTGCAGCAGGATGTTGAACACGTCCGGGTGGGCCTTCTCTATCTCGTCAAAGAGGATGACCGAATAAGGCTTGCGGCGCACGGCCTCGGTGAGCTGGCCGCCTTCGTCGTAGCCCACGTAGCCTGGTGGCGAGCCGATCATACGCGAAACCGCGTGCTTTTCCATGTACTCAGACATGTCTATGCGCACAAGCGCGTCCTCATCGCCGAACATCGCTTCGGCCAGCGCCTTGCAAAGTTCGGTCTTGCCCACACCGGTGGGGCCAAGGAAGATGAAGGAGCCGATTGGCCGTTTTTGATCCTTTAGCCCTGCCCGGGCCCTGCGCACGGCACGCGCCACAGCCGAAACCGCCTCGCCCTGGCCGACGACCCTGTCGTGCAGGATGCTTTCGAGGTTCAGGAGCCGTTCGGACTCGCTCTCGGTCAGCTTCATCACGGGAATGTGGGTCCAAAGCGCCACAATCTGCGCGATCTCTTCCTCGCCGACCTCACGAGTGGAGGTGTTGACGCTGTTTTCCCATTCTTTGCGCCTTTCCTCCATCTGCGCCTTCAGCTTTTGCTCCTCGTCGCGCACGCTTGCGGCCTCTTCGAAGCGCTGATGGGCGATGGCTTCGTCCTTTTCCTTCTTGAGTTCTTCAAGCTTCACCTCGTCTTCTTTCATGTCCGGCGGGGTGGTGAAGGACTTGAGCCTGAGCCTGGAGCAGGCTTCATCGACCAGGTCGATGGCCTTATCGGGCAAAAACCGGTCGGAAATATAGCGATCTGAGAGGGTAACGGCAGCCTGGATGGCTTCGTCGGTGATGCGTACCCTATGGTGCGCCTCGTAACGGTCGCGCAGACCCTTTAAGATGGCGATCGCTTCGTCAAGGCTCGGCTCGCCCACGGTCACGGGCTGGAATCTGCGCTCGAGCGCCGAATCCTTTTCGATGTGCTTGCGGTATTCGTCTATGGTCGTGGCGCCGATGCACTGGATTTCGCCCCGCGCCAGCGCGGGTTTTAGGATGTTTGCGGCGTCGATCGCGCCCTCGGCCGCGCCTGCGCCCACGATGGTGTGCAGTTCGTCGATAAAGAGGATGCTCTCTTTGCTGCGCTTGAGTTCTTCGAGCGCGCCCTTAAGCCTTTCTTCGAATTCGCCGCGGTATTTCGCGCCGGCGAGCATGCCTGGCAGGTCAAGGGTGATGACGCGCTTGCCGCGCAGCAGCTCGGGGATGTTCCCATCGATGATGCGCTGGGCCAGCCCTTCGACCACCGCAGACTTACCCACGCCGGGCTCGCCGATGAGCACCGGGTTGTTCTTCGTTCTGCGCGAAAGGATTTGGATGATGCGCTCGATCTCCTCGGCGCGGCCGATCACCGGGTCAAGCTCCTCGTTGCGCGCGGCCTCGGTCAGGTCGCGGCCGTACTTTTTGAGCACCGGAGTGTCTCCGCCCTGCTCCGCGCTCTCGCCACTTTCTTGCCTGCCCTGGCCGTGCCCGCCGCCGTTTTGCGAAAGAGCCTCGGTCAGTTGGCCGTAAAGCTGCTTGGGATCGGCTCCCAGCTCGCGCAGCACATGCGCCGCCACCCCTTCGTTTTCCTTGAAGAGCGAAAGCAGGATGTGCTCGGTGCCCACATAGGAGGCGCCTACGTTCTTTGCTTCCTTCATGCTCAGCTCCAGCACCTTCTTGGTGCGCGGGGTGTAGCCGAAGGCATCCGAAAACTGGTAGTTACCCTTGCCGATCAGGTGCAGGATCGATTCGTTGACGAGTTCGTCGCTCAGCCCGATCTGGTGCAGCACATCGCCCGCCATGCCCTCTTCCTTGACGATAGAAAGCAGGATATGCTCGGTCCCCACGTAGTTATGCCCCAGCCTTTTTGCCTCCTGCTGGGCCACATAGAGCACCCTTTGTGCGTTTTTGGTGAATTTATCGAAAAAAGCAGCCATGTTCATATCCTCCCTTATCAAAAAGCTTATGCGAGCGAGCGGCGAATGAGCTTCGCCCGCTCAAAATCAATTTCTTCCTTGCTGGCTTCCGGTCCCAGCCGGCGCTGAATGGCGGCCGGCTGCGCGGCAAGCAGTAGTGTATCCAGCTCCCGCTGCGCCAAGTCCAAAAAGCCCAGGTCCGCGGCCAGGCGAATGTCGGAAATCCTCTGCATGAACTCCTTCACGTCCATGCGCCTGGCGTTTTTGAAGATGCCGTAAGAGCGCATGAGGCGGTCTTCCAGGCTCAGGGCGTTCTTGTTCAGCAGCTCGCGCCTGGCCTCGGCTTCCTTGGCGATGACCTGGATGGCGGACTCGCCCAAGAGGTGGAGAATCTCGCTCTCGTTGCGGCCGAGCGTGATTTGGTTGCTGAGCTGATAGAGATTGCCGCTCGCCTCCGAGCCTTCGCCGTACTGGCCGCGTACCGTCAGCCCGATGCGCGAAACCGTGCGAATGATGGGCCCCATCTGCGAGAGCATCGTCAGCGCCGGCAGGTGCAGCATCACCGAGGCGCGCATGCCCGTGCCCGTATTCGTGGGGCATGCGGTGAGGTAGCCTAGCCTGCCGTCGAAGGCGTAGCCGCCCTCCTCGAGCACGTCGTCCACCTTGTTGGCCAAGTCCATGGCCCGGCCAAGCTCCAGCCCCGGTAAAATGGCCTGGATGCGCAAATGATCCTCTTCGTTGACCATCAGGCAGATCTGGCCGTTCAAAATCTCGACCAGGAAGCCCTCGTCTTTATTGGCGAGCTCTGTCGAAATCATATGGCGTTCGACGAGCTCCTGCCTGGCCACGGCCGAAAGTTCGGCCATGTTCACCTTGTGGATGGGCTCAAGCCCAGAGCAGCCGGCCAGGCTGCCCATGACCTTTTCGGCCACACGGGCGGCGTTCGCGGCGCTCATGCCCGCGGGGAAGGGGATTTCGCCATAGTTGCGCGCCAGGCGCACCCTGGATGAAAGCGCGATTGCGTGCTCCGCCATGCTCAGCCTTCCCCCTTGAATTCCTTGATCTCATCCCGAAGCTTGGCCGCCCGCTCAAAGTCCTCAACCTCGACGGCTCGCTCCATTTCGCTTTTGAGGATCTGCAAGACCTCTTCGTCGCTCTGGCGCACGGCGTGCGCCCTTGGCACCTTGCCTGCGTGCTTGACCCTGCCGTGTATCTTCGAGAGCATCGGCTCCAAATAGGGTTTGAAGCTCTCGTAGCAGCGCGCGCAGCCGAAGCGGCCGCCGCGCTTAAAGTCCTCATAGCTCATCTTGCAGCCCGGGCAGACGAGGTTTTCCTCCTGCATGGCAGCGCTTTCGTGCAAAAAGCCGGAAAGAAGATCGCCAACCGAGATCCCCTCGGCAAGCTCGTGCTTTTTCTTCGCCAGGCACTGCGCGCAAAGCCTCTTTTCATAAACCTTGCCGCCCATCACGGTCGTAAAGCGCACATTGGCCGTGTTGATTCCGCATTCCTCACACAGCATCCTTTTTCGCCCTCCCTTTTCAGGCCTTTCGCCCTCTTTTTTGTTTGAATCCGTTTTGGCCCTCTTTTATTGATGGTTCTGCAAAAGGCCCAGCGCGCTTTTGAGAAGCCGCGCCCGCAGCCTTTCGCCCGCTTCGCCGGGCAGAAGCTCTTCCGCCAGCATGCTCTGCACCAGCGCAGCCTCCCTTGGGCCGAGCAGCCCGGCCCGCAGCAGCCCGAGCAGCAGCGCCGCGCTTTCTTCGGCCTTGAGGGATTCGCTCATGCCTTCGGCCAGTGCCTTGAGCTTGGAAGCCTTGTCGATATCGATGCGGACGATGCGAATATAGCCGCCGCCGCCCCTGCGGCTCTCGATCCGGTAACCGTGGTCCGCCGTGAAGCGCGTAGAGAGCACGTAGTTGATTTGCGATGGCGCACAGCGGAACTGGGCAGCCAACTCGTTCCGCTGCAGGTCGAGCACCTCGCCTTGCGCGCGCAGCAGCTCTTTGATGAAGCGCTCGATGCTGTCACTGATCCCGCCCGTCATGCCGTCACTCCATTCTGACTTTGACTATCTTTGACTACCATAGTATACCCCGCCCACGCCGAAAATGCAACAGGGCGGCTAAAGAAATTTCTTCTCCTTGCCGCCTCCGTCCCTTTTAGCCTGTATTTTGCTTTTTATGTCGCGTTTTCGCCCGCCGAACCGACGGCGTTCAGGTCAAACGGCGTTTCTTGGTAGACGTAGTAGTTCAGCCAGTTGGCAAAGAGCAGGTTCGCGTGCGAGCGCCAGGTCACCAGCGGCTCCCGCGACGGGTCGTCGTTCGGGAAATAATGCCGGGGCACCGGAATGCCCAGCCCCTTCGCGCGGTCGCGCTCATACTCCTTCTTCAGCGTATCCGCGTCGTATTCGCTGTGGCCGGTGACGAAGACCTGCTTGCCGTCCCTTGAAACGACGAGATACACCCCGGCTTCCTCTGAAACGCTGAGGATTTGCAGCTCGTTGATTTTTTCGATGTCGCTCTGGCGCAGTTCAGTGTGCCTGGAATGCGGCGCGTTGAAGACATCGTCGAAGCCGCGCAGCAGGGGCGCGCGGCGGTCGAGCACCTTATGGGCAAAAACGCCGTGCATCTTGCTTTCAAGCGGGTATTTGGGCACGCCATAGCGGTAATACAGCCCGGCCTGCGCAGCCCAGCAAATATAAAGCGTGGAAAAAACGTGCTTTTGCGCCCAATCCATGATGGTGGTCAGTTCCTGCCAATAGTTCACGCTCTCGTATTCGAGCTGTTCCACGGGCGCGCCGGTGATGATCAGCCCGTCGAACTTGCGGTCTTTCACCTCGTCAAAGGTCTTATAAAAGGCCGAAAGATGCTCGCGCGGGGTATTTTTAGAAACGTGGGTGGCCGTGTGCAAAAAGACGAGCTCGACCTGAAGCGGCGTGTTGCCGATCACGCGCAGAAGCTGCGTTTCGGTGACCTCCTTGGTGGGCATCAGGTTCAAAACCGCGATGTAAAGGGGGCGAATATCCTGCATATCGGCCCTGGACGAGGTCATCACGAAGATGTTCTCGTTTTGTAAAATCTCCCTGGCTGGCAGATTGTCTTGAACCTTGACGGGCATGGGCTTGCATCTTCCCTTCGGGCGCGCCGGCGCGGCGTTATTTGCGTTAGGGCCATCATAGCGGCAAAGCCTGCCGCAGTCAACTTCCTTTTCTTCGGAGGATTCCGCACAGTTTTGGCCAAAAACCCGCGATTTGCATAAAAAGCGCGAAGAAGGGCCGCCTTGGCTTGCCAAGCCATCGTTTTTCGGCTATACTAGGTTTCAGCTTTTGCGGGGAGCCCCGCAAGGGCATATTTCCCCACATAAAACCCGAATGCCTCGCATTCGATTCACAAGGAGGAACAAAAACAACGATGAAAAAGTTCATGATGATTGCCCTGTCAGGCCTCATGGTGCTCGCGCTCGCAGCCTGCGGCCAAACCGGCCCTTCGCCGGATCTGGTGAGCGACGAACCCACCGCCAGCTTGGCAGCGACGCCTTCCGCGGAGCCTTCCGCCTCCCCCACGCTCGAACCCACTCCCTCGCCGGCCGTTTCCGAGAGCATCGACGAAACCTTCAGCTCCTACGCTCCCTCCGATGCTGGCTTTGATACGCTTTATGCCCAGGCCGATATCGTGGTTTTGGGCACCGTGATGGACGAGGGCAAGGAATGGAACCAGATCCGCGACCTGAATGACCTGACGAAAGAGAGTACCGAGCTTTTCGAGATGGACATGTCCTACAAGTTCCAGATCGATGAGTGCTTAAAGGGCAGCTACAAAAAGGGTGATGCCATCCAATACAACCTCTATTACCGCTCAAAAGGTAAGAACGATAAAGATTACACCATGATCTCCACCTTCATCGCGCCGGTGAAGGGTAACCAGTACCTGATCTTCGTCAAGCGAGACCCCAGCTTTGACAATATTTACTATAGCGATGTGGAGCCTCATTGCTTCGAGCTGAAGAGCGATAAAAAGATCTATCTCTACATCAACGATAAAAAGCTCGAAGGCTGGGGCGGCAAGCCCATGGCCGAGGGCATCGAGTACGGCTCGGCAAAGGCCGAAATGGGCGTGAACGCGGCCGCTTCGGCGCCCTCAGCTTCCGCTGCGGCCACGAAGAAGCCCTAATTCCCTGCCAATGCAAAAACCCGCCGCCGGGAAGTTCCCGGCGGCGGGTTTTTGCATTGCACCGCACCTTGTTGCTGCCCCTTGGCGGCTGCACTTACCTCATCATTTCCCCTTCGATCGCCTTGATGGCCTCGACCTTCTCGGTCGAGCTGCCATCCTTGAAGCTCAGCGAAATCCACTCGCCCACGACCTTCTTGGCCAGCTCGGGCCCCACGACGCGCTCGCCCATGCAGAGGAGATTCGCATCGTTCGAAAGGATCGAGCGCTCGGCCGAGTAGGCATCGTGGCAGACGGTCGCGCGGACGCCCTTGAACTTGTTGGCGCTTATGCACATGCCCAGCCCCGTGCCGCAGAGCAGGATTCCGCGCCGCGAAAAGCCTTCCGCCTGCATCTTCCCGCAGAGCCTGCGGGCGATTTCGGGGTAAACGGTCAGGTCGCCGGGGCCGTCGCAGCCAATATCCTCGATTTCGTAACCCTGGGCCGCCAAAAAGTCGCTCACCGTTTTTTTTAGGTTCGTGGCCGCGTTATCGCAGCCGATTAAGATGCTTTTTTGCATGTTTTCCTTCCCCTTTTGCTTTTTTATTCCCTAATCTTGCTGAGCGCGGCCGCCTCGCGAGAGATCGCGCGCAGCGCCTTCACCGCGCCGTCTTCGCCCCGCCCGAAGAGATCGTGCAGCCGCAGATACTGGGCGTAGAGCTTGCCATAAAGCTTGTGGTTGCGCGAAACCGGCCGGTATTCCGCGGTTGGCGGCTTCACCATAGCCTTCATGGCGGCAAAAAGATCCCCGTGCTCGCCGGAAGCGACCGCGGCGAAGAGCGCGGCGCCCAACGCCCCGCCCTGCCGCGTTTGAGCCACGCGCAGAGGCAGCCCGCAGACGTCGGCATAGATCTGCATCATCATCGGATCCTTATGGGCGATGCCGCCAGAAGCGATGAGTTCGCTAACCGCGACCCCGTTTTCGCGGTAGTTCTCGATGATCTTCCTCGTCCCAAAGGCGCTGCCCTCTATTAGGGCGCGATAGATTTCCTCGGGCCTCGTGCGCAGGCTCAGCCCGAAGAGCACGCCGCTCAAGTCCCCGTCGATGAGCGGGGTGCGGCTGCCGTTCCACCAATCCAGCGCCAACAGCCCGCTCTCGCCGGGGAGCAGCCCCAGGGCGCGCTCGCGCAGCAGCGCGTGGGGGCTGATCTGCCTGCCCTCGGCCTCCCTTTGCAGCTCCCCGGGCAGGCAGTTTTGCAGGAACCACGAAAAGGCGTCGCCCACACAACTCTGCCCCGCCTCAAAACCATAAAAGCCAGGGATCATGCCATCCTTCACCGCGCCGCAGATGCCGGGCACGGCCCTTTGCGCGTCCCCCAGCACCAGGTGGCAAGTCGATGTGCCCATCACGAGCAAGAGCTTGCCCGTTTGGGCGATGCCGGCGGCCGCCATGCCGGCGTGCGCGTCCAGGACCGCGGCGGCCACCGGCGTGCCGGGCAGCAGGCCCGAAATGGCGGCGCCGCGCGCGCCGATTTGCCCGGCCTGGCTGCCCAGCGGCAAAACTGCCCCCTGAAGCTTGCCTTCGATGCCTTCAAAGCCCGGGTTAAGCGCGCCGAAGAATTCGGGCGAAGGGTACGCGCCGTCCCAAAGGGCGCGGTAACCAGCCATGCAGGCATTACGGCCAAGCTCGCCGGTCAGCAAGAAGGTCATCCAGTCCCCGGCCTCGATAAAGAGCTCCGCCGCCGCATAGACCTCGGGGTCTTCCTCCAAGACCTGCAGAGCCTTTGGCAAAAGGCACTCGGATGAAATCCTGCCGCCATAGAGGGGTAGCCAAGGCTCGCCGCGCTCCCTGGCCAGGGCCGTCATTCGGTCTGCCTGGGGCTGGGCGGCGTGGTGCTTCCAGAGCTTTGGGTAGGCATGGGGCCGGTTTTGCAACTCCGCCTTTAAGCATAGCGGCACGCCCTCCCCGTCCGCCGCGACCGCCGTGCAGGAGGTAAAATCGATCCCCAGCCCCACGACATTGCGCGGCGTGAGCCTGGCGGCTTTGAGCGCCCCTGCGATTGCCCCGCGCAGGGCCAGCAGGTAGTCGTTCGGGTGCTGCAGCGCCCAGTCTGCCGGCAGGGCAATGCCGCCCGGCAGCTCGCGGTCGAGCACGCCATGGGGGTAGCTGAAGGAGGATTCGCCCAGGATTTCGCCATCCTTGGCCGAAACCAGGACCGCCCTGGCCGAGAGCGTGCCAAAATCAACGCCAAGCAAAACGCCCATGGAATCACCTCGCCTTCTCTTTTGGATGGTTTAGGCCTTGCCGTAGATGCGCTCCGTCATAGCGGCAGCGATTTCGTCCATCCTGCCCTTCTCGATGGCAAGCTGCAGGATCGAGTAGCGCTTGCGGATCGTGTAGGCTTCGTGCAGGCTTTGCTGAAACAGCTCGCGGTCAATGTGCACATCCTTGGGCGAAGCCGGCGCGCCTACGGCAAGCAGCAGCCTTTCGCATTCCGCCCTGGTCGGCGCGAGGGCCAGCGCCTCTTTGGGAAGCTCATCCTTGAGCAGCTCGAAAAGCTCGGCCACCACCGGCGTGGCGGCCCCGACCTTGATGCCGTGCAGATCGGCGAAAAGGCCGCGCTTTTGAAAGTCCATCTCCCAGTGGTGCGAGAGCATGTGCTCGGCGCCCGAGGCAGGCCGCGAGACCCCGACCAAAGACATTGCGACCCCGGTGAGCACCAGCGCCTGAATGAGGTAGTCGATGCCCTCGTCGCGCCGCTCGCGGATGGCGTCCACGTTTTTCGTCACGGCTTTCAGCGCCTTTTGCACGAGCTTTACGCAGCTTTCGCAATAATACTCGCCGGTTAGTTCCTTCGAAAGCCGCCAGTCGGCAAGCGCCGTCAGCTTGCCCAAAACATCACCAAAGCCGGCCTGCACGAGGCGCTGCGGCGCGTTTTTTAAGATTTCGGCATCGGCGATCACGGCAAAGGGCAGGGCCGAGGGGTAGGAAATCTTCCTGCCCGCGTTGGTCAGCGCGGAAGAGTCAGAAACATAGCCGTCCATCGAGGGGGCCGTGCAGACGATGATGTGCGGGCGGCCCGACTGGCGCGAAATGAACTTGCCCAGGTCGTTGATCGTGCCAGAACCCACGCCAAGGATCAGTTCGGCCTGGCCCATCTCCATCAAAAGGCGGCCAAGCGCGCTTTCGTTGGGGATCAAGGCCTCGTTTTCGCCGGTTTGGAACCAAAACTCGTCAAGGTCGTGCCCGGCGCCCCTCAGCAGCGCCACGACCCTCTCGCCCGCTGCCCTGAAGGTGTTGCCATCGCCGAAGATGAAGAGCTTCTTGCCCAAAAATGGCCGAAGAACGCCTAAAAGCTCAGGCAAAACGCCAGGGCCGATGTGCAGGTGCCGGATGGGGAAGCCGTGGCGGCGGCCGCAGCTGCAGTCAAACTCCGCGCCCGCCATCTCGTTGATGTGCAGGTTCAAAATCTCGTCCAAAGGCAAAGCCTCCTCGCGCTGTTTTGCTCCATTGTATCAAAAAAAGCACCGCCCGCAAAGCGCCGCTTTTTGCTTTTTCTGCCTTTGGATTGATCTTGAAGCGGGGCGGCGCAAAGCTCAGCCGTAGCGCAGGCTTTGCTCCTCCGCGTTCAGCGCGGCGCGCCTGCCGATCGGGAAGATGGCGTGGTTCACGTCGTGTCCAAAATCGTCGCAATAGACCACGGGAATGCCATGCTTTTCCCCAAAGCGCTCCAGGCGCCTGAGCAGGTCGCCCGGCACGCTTTCCGCGTAATGGCCAAAGATTAACCCAGAAACCCGCCGGATGAAGTCGTTCTGCTCGATGTGCGAAAGAAAGGAACTCAGTTTTGCGACGTTGCTGAACCGCTCATGATCCTCCAAAAACAAGAGGTAGTCTTCTTGGCCATCGTAATAAAAATAACGGCTGCCAAGGAGCAGGGCAAAGTTGCGCAAATAGCCGCCGATAAGGAGGCCTTCGCCTCTTCCGCCACTCAGCGTGCGCCAATCGCTGTTTTTAAGGCGCTCCTTCGGGCCGCTTTCGGCGAAATGGGCAAGGAACTGCGCATAGTCATAGTATCTAAGGCCGTAGAACATGCCCGGACCTTGCCCGTAGTATGCAGGGAGCCCGGTTTGCGCGTGGACCACGTTCAGAATCGTCGTCCCGTCGCTGAAGCTGCAATAGAACTTCGGGTTGCGCCGGATCTTTTCATAGTCCAGCAGCGGAAGGAGTTCGTTTCCGCCCTCGCCGCCGCCGAAAAGCACCATTTTTACATCTTCATCGGCTACCATCGAGTTGAAATCATCAGCCCGTTCACGCTCTGAGGCCAGGTAGCCGTGGATGTTTTTTCAATACGTTCTCGCCGAATTGCACGCGGTACCCCAATGCGTTCAGCGTCCGCCTATTGCGCTCAAGCCGTTCCGGATTCGGAATCATGCTTGGGCAAACGATGCCGATGATATCGCCCTTCTTTAGCCTTTCGATTTTCATCCTTTTTCTTCCTCCTACATGTGCAAAGTATATGGCAAATTCCAGGCCAAAGCAAGGGGAAATAAGCAAAAGAAATGCCCCCGCCTGTGCGGGGGCATTTGTGGGGGAGATTGACTCTTATTCCCCGATCTCGATCTGCCTGCGGCCAGGGCGCTCCTCGCCCTGCAACTTGGGCAATGTCACGCGCAGGATTCCATCCTTATAGGCCGCCGTAATGGCCTTTTCGTCGATCCCTTCGAGCGAAAAGCTGCGTTTAAAGCTCCCCACGCGCCTTTCGGCATAAAGGTAGCCGCCGTCTTCCTTCTTCTCCTCGCGCTCCAGGCTCGCCGAGATGTGCAGCGTGCCCTGCTCGACGGCAAGCTCGATCTTATCCTGCTCTATGCCCGGCAATTCGGCTTCCAGCAGGTAGGAAGCGTCCTCCTCCTTCACATCGACGCGGAAGCCCTCGTTCACAGGGTTGGAGCTTGTTTCAAAAAAAGGGAAGGGGTTAAAAAAGGGATCAAACAGGGAACGATTGAGGCGAAGCCCTCTCTGCGCGCGCAACGGCAGCATATTGCTCATCTTGCTGTCCTCCTTTAAAGCTCTTTCGGGAACCTTTAGCTCCCGTTCTTTGACTTCAGTATAGCTTTAAAGTCTAAGTAAGTCAAAGTAATTATAAGTCAATTAAAGGTCTAAGTTACGAGAAAGCACTGTGCTTGCTCGCGTTTTCTTCGCTTTGCTCGCCCTCGCGCCTTTTTTCTCTTTTTTTGTGGGCAAGCGCGGCAAAATTCTGCTATAATGGCCTGGAACGAAAAAGGAGGAAGGCCGATGGATTTGCCCCCCTATGCCGCCCTCGCGCTGGGCGCGCTCAATGCCGCTGGCTTCCCGGCCTATGTGGTGGGCGGTTGCGTGCGGGATTTTCTCATGGCTCTTCCCCCCCACGATTATGATATCGCGACGGCGGCGCGGCCTGAGCAGAGCACGGAAGCGCTGAAGGGCGTGGGCTTTGCCGTGCACCCGACGGGCCTTGCGCACGGTACGGTCACGGCGGTTTGGCAGGGCCAGCCCATAGAAGTGACGACCTTCCGCTCTGAGAGCAGCTATGCAGACCACCGCCATCCGGATTCCGTGCGCTTTGAGCAAGCCATCGAAAAAGACCTTGCACGCCGCGATTTTTGCTGCAACGCGATCGCTTACCACCCGAAGGAAGGCTTCATAGACCCTTTTCACGGCTGGGAAGACATCAAAAGCGCAAGGATTCGCTGCGTGGGTGAAGCTTCCCTGCGTTTTGAGGAGGATGCTCTGCGCATTCTGCGGGCGCTGCGCTTTTCGGCCACGCTGGGCTTTGAAATCGAAGAAGAAACAAAAAAAGCCCTCCTTCAAAAGAAGGAAGGGTTGAGGTTCATCTCGGCGGAGCGTTGCCAGGCCGAGCTTTCGCGCCTGTTGCTAGGCAAGAACGCGCGGGAAATCCTGATGGAGTACCCTTCGGTTCTCGCGCTGCTCATTCCCGAGATTTCGCCCGCGCTGGGCTTTGCCCAGCGCAGCCCGCACCATCTGCTGGATGTGTACGCCCAAAGCTGCCTTGCGCTCTCTTTCGCGCCGCCAAGGCTTGCCTTGCGCCTTGCTCTTTTGCTGCACGATTTGGCAAAGCCCCTGGGCGCCGATGGCTTCGGGCATTTTTACGGCCATGGCGAAGCGGGCGCGGAGTTGGCCAGGCAAGCCCTCCGGCGGCTCAAATACGATGCGGAAACCATCTCGCGCGTAGCGGCCCTGGTGCTCTGGCACGACAGCGCTCTGCCCGAAACACCTCCTGGCGTCAGGCGCTGGCTGGGCAAGCTGGGCGAGGAAGATTTTCTTGACCTTCTTTTGCTCAAACGTGCCGACGTCCTGGCCCAAAACGAGCCTGGCCGCGAGCAAAAGCTGGCCGGGATTCAGGCTTGCGAGCGGCAAATAGAAACAATCCGCCAAAGCGGGCAGTGCTACAGCCTAAAGAGCCTGGCCATAGACGGTGGCGAGCTGATCCGTGCGGGCTTTTCGCCCGGCCCCGGGCTTGGGCGCATCCTGAGCGCACTTTTGGACTACGCCATCGAAAACCCGGATGAAAACACGAAGGAAGCCCTCCTTCGCCGCGCAAAGGAGCAAAGCGATGTGTAAAACGGCCCTGGAAGCGCTCAAAGAAGCGCTTGGCCTGCTCGAAAGCGCGACGCCGCTGCGCTTTGATTGCGGACAGCTCTGCGCAAAGGCCTGCTGCCGGGATGACGGCGGCGACGAACCCAACGGAATGCTGCTCTTCCCTGGTGAAGAAGCGTTCTATGCGGGCCAGGGCACCTGGATGGAAATGTACGACTCCGAGCTTTGCTTCAAGGGCGAGCCCGTGAAGCTGCTCGTCTGCCATCTGCCCTGCCCACGCTCCCTGCGCCCCTTAAGCTGCCGCGTCTTCCCCCTCTTCCCCTACTTGAAGGGCGAGAAAATCATGCCCAAAATGGATCTGCGGGCGGCCCCGCTCTGCCCGCTCTACTCAAGCGACGAGGCCGGGCTTTCGCCAGAATTCATCGCAGCCGTAAAGCAAGCCGGCGAGGCGCTCATGCAAAGCGGAACGCAGAAGGCCTTCCTCGCACTTCTCAGCGCCCACATCGGCGAGTATTGGTTCCTCTAAAGGAAGGCCGCGCGCCTTCAGCCGGGGTTCCATGTCAGCGCGGCGCGCGCGGCAAGCGCAATGATGAAAAGCTGCGCTTTTCGGCCTTTCATTGAACGGCTTGGCCCCGTCCCAAACACAAAGCGGCGGCGAATTCGCCGCCGCTTTGCTGAAAGGGCACCCTTGCCCCCTAGGCCACGGGAATGATCTTGATGTTGGCCGCATCCTGCTTGCTTTCGCGCAGCGCCACCTCAAGGATCTTGTCGTTGTCAAGCTCGCTGAGCTTTTCGCTGCGCACGATGATGGTCACGCTGCCTTCTTGGATGAAGGCGGCCGCATCCTCGAAGCCCTTGGCGATCAGCATCTTTTCAATGCCCCTTTCCTGCTCATAAAACTGCGTCAGCGCCACCTTGCGCTTGTCTGCCTCGCGGACGGAGTCGATCGGCGCGTTTTCACGCTCCACGATGGAGTTGAGCAGCTCGATTTCATCCTGCCGGGCGCGCTCGCGCTGTGCCCTAAAATCCTTAAAGAAGTCGCCCGACGAACCGGCTGCCTCTGCCAGCCGATCGGGGTTCTCGGCCCCCGCGGCGACCGCCGGGGACTGGTTTTGCGGAATGTAGACGGCTTCGTCGCGCAGGCTCGCCCAGCGAATGGCGCCTAGCGTGCCAGTGACGAGAAGCAGCGCCATCAGCGGCAGCGCCTTCTTTGAAAAGAGCAGCATTTTTAAGTTTTTAAGGTCGAATTTCACTGTACTTCCTCCTTTATCTCCCGCATCGCGAAGACCTCAACGGCCCGTGCCGGCACGTTCAGGGCGGTCATCGCCGCGCGCATGAGCTCCGTGCGCACGCTAAGCTCCTGCGCGCCTTCCGCCACCACGAGGACTCCAACGATTTCATCGCCGCCCCCCTCGTGAATGAGCACCCGCACCCGCCCCACACCCTCGATTTGCCGCAGCACGCCACAAAGCCTTTCCTCAAGCTCGGTTTCGCCCGGCGTGCCCGCCAAAGCCCCGGCGCCCAGGCTTTTGGGCAAAAAATAGGAGGCCGCGAGCAATAAAATCCCCAGAGCACAGAGCGCCGCTAGCAGGGGGAAGCCCCTTCCCCCTTTTAGCTTATTCCACATCACTTCCATCTAAACCACCCCCTTGATTAAGGCGACGAGCGCGGCGATGGGCCGCAGAAGCACCAGCATTTCGATCAGGGCAAAGACGAGCCTTGCGCTTTTCCGCATCCCGCCGGCTGGAATCAGCATCTCAAGCAGGAAGAGCGCGGGCGTGAGCAGGCACAGCGTCCGCACCATTTGGGTAAGTTCCGCCATTTTTCCGCCTCCTCCATTCAAAACGCCGAGCCGATCATCATCAGCGTGGCCAGGAACACGAAAAAGATCGCAGCTACCGTGAGCAGGGTAATGAAAAGCAGCGTCAGCACCGAGGCAAAGTCGTCTAACGCCTGCAAAAGTCTGGTGTTGCCCAGCGGCTGGAGGATCGCGGCGCAAAGCCGATATTCGGCCACGACCACCAAAATCGATACCCCGGGCGCGAGAAGCGCCGCGCAGAGCGAGAGCATCCCCGTCAGGCCGACCGCGTTTTTGACGATCATCGAGCAGCCCGCCAGGGTTTCAACGCTATCCTTAAACAGGCCGCCGACCACCGGCACCAGCGAATCCACAGCGTATTTCGTGGCGCGCAGGGCCACCGAGTCGAACACGCCCCCGCCCATGCCCTTCATGGCCAAAAGCCCTAAAAACGAGGTGAAGCAGGTGCCGAGGGTCCAGCCGATGAAGGTGCGCGCCAGCTTTAAAAGCTTTGAAAAGCGCCCATCCTCGGTGAGGGAGTTGACGATGACGAGCACGGCCATGAGCCGCAGGGCAAAGAGCAGCACCCCGCGCAAAAAGTCCGCGATGAAGCTGCCCGCGACCAGAACCAGCGGCTCGATCGCGGCGGCCGAAACCCCGGCGCCGATGGATGCCAGAAGCGAGATCATCGTAGGGAGCACGTTTTTGGCGATTGCGTTCATGGTGTTGATCGTGGCCTGCCCTTGATCGACCAGCGCCATGAAGTCAAAGCCCAGCGGCACGGCGGCGGTCAGGTAAGCGATCATCTCGCAAAGCCTTGCGGTGTCGTCGCTTTGAAAGGCCGCGCGGAAGGTGGTCAAGAGGCTCAAGATCAGGGCGACGACCGTTACCCGCAGCAGCTTTGGCAGGCAGTTCGCCAGCTCTTTGAGGGCGCTTTCCCTCAAAAGCCCGCCCGCGAAACCATCTTCCATCGCAAAGTCCCCAGAGGCAAAGCGCAGCAGCAGCGCCTTTATGTCGAGCCCCGGCGTCTGCTGCTGCCAGGGCCCAAGGTCGATGCCCTCAATCAGATCTAGCGCGCCGGGCAGCAGCGGGCTTTCTTCCGCGGCAAAGGAAAGGCCGAGGCAAAGGCAAAGCAGCAGCAGGCAGAGCAGGGCTTTCGGAGTGTTTTTGCCCCCGTTGCTCAAGGAATGAGCGAAAGCGCCAGCCGGCAAAGCGCCAAGAGCGGCGTCAGCGCCATGAGCAGCACGCTGGCCTTGCCCGCAAGTTCCGCCTTTGAGGCCAGCGAGGCTTCGCCCGCGTCCCTGCAGATCTGCGCGGCAAACTCGCTCACCAGCGCTACGCCGGCGACCTTGAGCAGGAGGGCGATGGTTTCCTCCTGCAAATTTGCTTCGCGCAGCATGGCTGTCAGGCTCTGGATGGCGGGCGCAAGCTGGGCGACGACCCAAAAAAGCATGAGGCCCGCAAAGGCCGCGGAAACCAAAAAGGCGATATCCCCACGGCCCTGGGCGCGCAGCATGAGCAGCGCCGCACCCGCCGTGAGCGTGATGCCCAGCACGCGCAGTATTTCCATTAGGCTCCTCCATCCAATCCAGCATCGTCTTCCCCGCCTCCGCGCCCATTAATACAGCCCAAACAGGCCCTTGATTGAATCAAAGAGCTGAGCGACGAGGTCGATCACCATCATCAGCACGATCACCAACCCGGCCAGAGTCGAGAGCGTGGCCATGTCCTCCCGCCCCGCGCTCTTTAAAACCTGGTTGAGCACGGCCAGCAGGATGCCTACGGCAGCGATTTTAAAAACCAAATCCATGCTCATCCTAAGTCACGCCCCTTCACAAGAGTAAAATGAAGGCTGCCGCGCCGACGAGCAGCCCGAGCTTTTGATGAAGCGGCCCGTCGCGGCTTGAGGTTTCAGCCGCTTTGAGGCGGATCGCTTCCAGGTCCTGCAGCGCCGCGTCAAAATGGCGGGTTTCCCCCCTCGCCCCGTGTGGAATAGCCCGAAGCAGGGCGCTGAGCGGCGCCAAATCGCCCCTTTTTAGCCCCAGGGCGCGCCCCGCCCGCTGCAGGGCTGCTTCGTCGGCCCCCCCGCCCAGCTCAAAGCTCAGGGCCAGCAGCCGATTTTCGCCCCGCAGCCGCCGCAGGGCTTCCGGCAGGGCGGTGTCGAAAGCCGAAATCTCGGTGCGCAGGAATCGAATCGCTTCCCCCACGGCTTCGACGCCTTCCAGGCGCTTTCGCATGCGTCTGGCCGAATAAAATCCCGCGGCGGCAAACAGCGCGGCGCCGCAAAGCGCGAGGCCTAGGCGTAACTGCATGCGCGCCCCTCCCTATCGTAAACCCCTTGCACCCTTCCGGGCGCGCCCGCGAGCACGATATAGCGTTCAAACGGGAAGCGCTTTTCTATTTCCCCCAGGGTCGGCCTCGCCCGAATATCATGCAAATCCCTGCCGTGCGCGCTGGCGATCACCGCCACCCCGCAGCGCGAAGCTTCACTCAGCGCGCTTAGGTCGTCTTCCCCGCCAAGCTCATCGGTCACGATCACCTGCGGGGCCATCGCTCGCACGAGGAGCGGGATGGCCTGGCTTTTTGGGCAAAAGTCCATCACGTCCGTGCGCGCGCCCAGATTCATTTGCGGCACGCCCCTTTCCATCGCGGCCAGCTCGCCGCGTTCATCCACCACGCCAACCTGCAGGCCGCTCTCGCTCAAAAGTCTGGCCAGGCCGCGCAAAAGAGTGGTCTTGCCCAGCCCGGGCGATGAAACCACCAGGGTGTTCAGCGCGCTGCCGGCCCGCGTCACGGCGCCAAGGAGCCTTGTTTGGGGGGCAAGGTCCCGCGCCACGCGCAGGTTCATGCCCTGTATGCCGTCCAGCCGCTGCAGACTGCCCTGCCGAAGCACGGCATGGCCGCAAAGCCCCACGCGATGGCCGCCCGGCAGGGTCAAATAGCCGGCCGCGATCTGCTCTTCGTAAGCATAGGGCGAATTGCCGCAAAACTGCAAAAAGAGCTGCTCCATCTCGGCGCGCGAGGGCCTGAAATCGCCCAAGGCGCGCTCATCCGTGCCCAGCAAAGTCAGCGGCTGCCCCACCCGGATCCGCAATTCGCGCAGGCCCGCGAAGGCTTCGCTTGGGAGCGCCGAAAGCTTCTTTTTGAACGGCTCACAAAACAGCCCGCACAGCCTCTGCATGATCTTGTCCTCACTTCCTTTAGGCAAAGAATATGCGCTCGTCCACGCCGCTAGACCGCCGGATTTTCGCTTCGTTTTCATTGCTTTGCCCTTTCTTTTGACAAGGGGATGCGGCTTGCCCTATGATGGAAGGCGCTAAGGAGGGATTTTTATGCCCGATGGCTTCGTCCTCTACCCGGAGATCGAAGAAGGCGCCTTCATGGGGCGCGACAGCCGCTTTTCTGCCCATGTCAGGCTCGCTTCAGGGCCTGAAAAATGCCATGTCAAGAGCACGGCTCGGCTCGGCGAGCTGCTGATGCCGGGCGCAAAGGCCATCGTGGCCAAGGCAGGGGGCATATCGCGTGCCACCGCCTATGATCTCGTGGCCGTTTACAAGGGCGGCGCGCTCTTTAATATCGACTCGCAGGCGCCCAACAAGGTCTTTGGGCGTTTCGCCAAGGAGGGCGGCTTTTCGCCCGCCGTAACGCTGCTGAAGGCGGAGCGGAGCGTCGGCGATTCGCGCTTTGATTTCTATTTGGAATCCCCTTCGTTCAAGGGCTATGTCGAGGTCAAAGGCGTGACGCTCGAGCGCGAGGGCGTGGGCTATTTCCCGGACGCGCCTACCGAGCGGGGCGTGAAGCACCTTGCCGGCCTGATGAAATTGCGAGCGGAGGGCATGGATGCCTGCGCATGCTTCATCCTCCAATTCGAGGGCGCGCGCGGCTTCGCTCCGAACGAAAAGACGCACCCAGAATTCGCCCAAGCTCTGCGCGAGGCGAAGGCAGCCGGCGTGGAGCTGCGCGCCTATGGCTGCAGGGTAGATAAAAAAGGCTTTGAAATCACGGAACCGGTTCCTATTTTGCTTTAGAGCATAAACTATGCTATACTCTTTCCGTCCTTATATCTTGACTTGTTTATGGAGGGGTCTAGGCTTGGATGGGTCGATCGGCTTTTTCGATTCGGGCGTGGGCGGCATCAGTGTGCTGAACGAGGCGCGCAAGCTCCTTCCCCATGAGGATTTCCTCTATTATGGCGATAATCTCAACGCCCCTTACGGCGAAAAGCCGCTGGAAGAGATCTGCGCGCTCACGCAGCGGGGCGTGGCGTTTCTATTGCAAAAGCGCCTCAAGGCGCTCGTCGTTGCGTGCAACACGGCCACCAGCGCCCACGCCGAAACCCTGCGCCGCGAGCTTTCTATCCCCATCGTGGCGATGGAACCCGCGCTCAAGCCCGCGCACTCCCTGCGCAAAGACGGCCGGGTTCTCGTCCTGGCCACGAAGGCAACGCTCGCCCTGCCTAAATTCAGGCAACTGATGGCCCTCTATGGCGAGGGCGCCCAGCCCGTCGCAGGCGCCGGACTGGTAGAACTCGTGGAATCCGGCAAGTTTGGCGCAAGCGAAGCGGACGAGGCGATTTGCGCACTTCTTGAGCCCTTTTTGGGCGAAACCATAGACGCGATCGTGCTTGGCTGCACGCACTATGTCTTTTTGCGCCCGCGCTTCGAAGTGCTCTTCCCAGACGTTTCCATCGTGGACGGCAATGCGGGCACAGCGCGCCGGCTGCAAAGCGTTTTGGCCCAAAGCAACACGCTGCGCCCCTGCGGAAGTGGCAGAACTGAGCTATTCAGCTCCGGCGGCGAACCCTTTCTCAGGCTGATGCATAGCCTACTGGCAGAAAAAGCAAACGAGGTGCGGCATGGATAAAAATCAGCTCGCGGCCCACAAGGGCCAGCGCATTCACTTCATCGGTATCGGAGGTTCGTCGATGCGGGGGCTCGCGCGGCTTGTGCGCGGGCAGGGGTATGAGGTCAGCGGCTCGGATCGGGTCGCCTCCCACGCGACCGAAAAGCTGGAGGCGCTCGGCGTGCCGATCACCATCGGCCATTTTGAAAACAACGTGCATGGCGCGGGCTTCATCGTCTACACCGCTGCGATTTCGGCCGATAACCCCGAGCTTTTAGAGGCTGCGAGGCTGGGCATCCCGGCGATTGAGCGCGCGGAGCTGCTGGGCCAGCTTTCGAGCCACTTCAGCCGCTCGGTTTCGGTCTGCGGCACCCATGGCAAGACCACCGCGACCTCGATGCTGGCCGTGATTTTGGCCGATTCGGGCCTTGACCCCACCATCCACATCGGCGGGGAGCTGGATTACATAGGCGGCAGCGTGCGCAGCGGCAGGGGCGATCTCTTCCTCACCGAAGCCTGCGAGTTTCAAGAAAGCTTCCTCACCCTGCGCCCAAGTCTCGTGCTGCTGCTCAATATCGATGCCGACCATCTCGACTATTACCGCGACATTCACCACATCGAAAGTGCCTTTTTGAAGTTCCTCTCGCGGATTCGCGAAGGCGGCAGCGCCGTTCTTTGCGCGGATAACGCGCGCGCCTTGGCGATGAGGGATCGCGTCCATTGCAGCGTGGTGACCTACGGGCTAGACGGCCCGGCGGACTATACGGCGGCCGAGCTTGCGCACGACGAAGCCCTTTGCTACAGCTTCACCGCCTTGGAGCGCGGCGAGCCCTTGGGGCGGGTGCGGCTCCGCGTGCCGGGCAGGCTCAACGCCTTAAACGCCCTTGGCGCCCTCGCCTCCGCGCGGGTTTTAGGCCTTGCCTTTGACGAGATCGCCCCCGCGCTCGAGAAATTCGGCGGCGCGCACCGCCGCTTTGAGCACACCGGCGATGTGGACGGCGTGACCCTCTATCACGACTATGGCCACAATCCGGAAGAGTTCCGCTCGGTGGTTCCCATCGCGGCGGCGCGCGCGAAGGGCAGGCTCTTCGTGGTATGCCAGCCGCACACCTACTCGCGCACCAAGGCGCTGTTCGACGAGTACCTGACCGCCTTTTCCGGCGCGGACGAGGTGCTCATCACCGATATTTACGCCGCCAGGGAAAAGGATCCGGGCGATATTCACGCCACCCAGTTGGTGGAAGCGATGCAAAAAGAAGGCGTGTCAGCGGTCTACACCAAGGACTTTGACGGCACCGAAAGCTACCTTCGCGCCCGCTGGAAGCCAGGCGATTTCGTGATCACACTGGGCTGCGGCAACATAAACCTGCTCAACGAGCAGATTCAAAAGCATGGATAGCGCCGTTTTAAGGATCAGGGAAACCCAGGCCGGGGATCTTCCCGCCCTGCTGGCCCTCTATACCCACCTGCACGAGGCGAGAATTCCCTCCATTTCGCCGGAGCTCGACGCGCTCTGGGCGGCCATTCTTGCGGATGCAAACCACCATCTGCTCTTGGGCTTTTGGGGCGAGGAGCTGGTTTCTTCCTGCGTGCTGCTCGTCGTCCCCAATCTCACGCGCGGCCCGCGCCCCTATGCCCTGGTCGAAAACGTGGTCACGCACGCGGACTTTCGGGGGCGCGGCTTCGCCAGCGCCATGCTCAATCATGCCAGGGAGCTTGCAAGGGTGGCGAATTGCTACAAGATCATGCTGATGACCGGCTCAAAAATGGAAGAAACCCTGCGTTTTTATGAAAGGGCGGGCTATAACCGGCACGACAAGACCGCCTTCATCCAATGGCTTGATTAGGCCAGGGAAAATGAAGATGCGAAAGAGCAAAACCGTGCTGGCCGCGTCGTTTTTTTGCCTTAAGGGTGCTCACCAGCCGCGTTTTGCCCGCAAACGCCCTTTCGAAAGTTCTCTTGTCGTATTCCCGCCATGCCGAGCCATTTAAGGAGTTCACGGCGCAGGCCGATCCCCTCCCCCGCACCATGCTGGATGATGGCCTAGCGTGGAACCAGGTGCGCGACGGGAACAACCCTTTGAAGTCCAGCACCAAGTTTTGAGTATCCCAAGGGCGCCGGTGAAGGGCGCGCGGCACCTCATCTTCACTCGGCGCGGCCCAAGCTTTGAGCAAATCTATTATTGCGACTATAGCCGGGCTGATTCTTCGCATTGCTTTGAGCCGAGGGGCGATGGCAGGCTCTATCCTTATCTTTCTTCAAAGGCCGGTCCGCAGCTCAAGAATTGGAGCGGCCAGGAAATGCCAAGGGCCTTGAATACGGAGCCATAAAGGCCAAAGTGCTGCTCTGGCTGTGAGAGGCAGAGGTGCGAAAGAAAAAACCGCCGCGGAAGGGATTCCTTCGCGGCGGTTTTGCGTCGGTCTGTTTTATTCCGCCTTACACAGGCAGAAGGGATGACCGACCGGGTCGAGCAGGGTAACGAAGTCTTCCCCGCCATATTGCTCGGCCGGCCTTTTTGCGCCCAGGCGCAAGGCCTTTTCTACCGCCACGGGCAAATCGGGCACCTGCAGGTCAAAATGCATCTGCTTTTGCTGCCGGCCCGGCTCTTCGGGCCAAACGGGCGGGGCGTAGTCAAAATCGCAGCCCATGAAGTGCACGACCAGACCGTGGCCTGCGATGAGCGCGGCGCTGTGAAAGTCCGTGGCCCAGCCCGTTAGGGCCGCATAGAAGGCGCGCAGCCCTTCGTTCTGGCTTACGGGGCAGTCGATGTTGATGGAGGGATTGGGAATTGAGCGAAAGCCCCTTTGCCGAAAATACAGCTCGAAACCGTTGCCGAGGTGGCGCTTGCACAGGCAGAAGGGGTGGCCTGCCAGGTCGAGCAGGGTAACGAAGCCTTCCCCGCCGTATTGCTCGGCTGGCCTTTTTGCGCCCAGGCGCAAGACCCTATCTAGCGCGGCCGGCAAATCATCCACCGTGAAGTCTAAATGCACCTGCTTTTGCTGCCGGCCCGGTTTTTCGGGCCAAACGGGCGGGGCGTAGTCAGAATCGCAGCCCATGAAAAGGATCTTTAGGCCGTTTCCAGCGGTCAGCGACGGGCAGCCATAGAGCTCGCCCTTCGCCCAACCCGTGAATGCCGCATAAAAGCAACAAAGCCCTTCGGGGTCTGCGCAATCGATGGCGAGATCGCCGATGGTCATGACCATTCTATCTCCCCCCCCCCTCTTTTGGAAAAACGCGTCAGCCGCGAATCTCGCCGGCAGCCTTGGTGAGGGTCGAAACGATCTTATCGCACCAGGCATCAAAATCGGGATCCTCAACCTGCCTTTCGAGGTGGCTCAGGTAATAGGCCACGGATTTGCGGATGCCCTGGTCGAAGCGGATCGTGGCGTTAAACTCGGGCACGAGGGATTTGACCTTGGAATTGTCAAAAATCGCGTTGTTGGACTTGTCGCCCAGCAGGCCGCCGCTGATGTCGTCCGGATGGCAGAGGTTTAGGTATGCGGAAGCCACGTGGAAGGGCTTTAATTCCTTGCCAAGGGCCGCCGCAGCGGACTCGTAAACCTGGTTCCAGGTCACGCGCTCGTCGGTCGTGATGTGGAAGCTTTCGCCGATTGCGTGCACGTTGCCCATCAGCCCAACGAAGGCCACGGCGAAATCATCGCTGTGCGTGAGCGTCCAAAGCGTGGTGCCATCGCCCGGGATCACGACCGGCTTGCCATCCATGATACGCTTTAAAATTTGCCAGCCGCCCTTTTTGCCGCTTAGGTTAAAGGGCAGGTAGCGCTCGGAATAGGTATGGCTGGGGCGAACCACGGTGAAGGGGAAGCCGTTGGCGCGGTACTCCGCCATCAGGCGGTCTTCGCAGGCGATCTTATCGCGCGAATACTGCCAGAAGGGGTTGGCCAGCGGGGTGGACTCGTCGATAAAGGGGCGTGAAAGCGGCTTTTGGTAGACTGAGGCCGAGGAAATGAAGAAGTATTGGTGCGTTTTGCCCTTGAAAAGGCGAATATCCCTTTCGACCTGCTCGACCTTGAAGGGGATGAAGTTCGCCACAACGTCGAACCGCATTCCGTCGATCTTGGCCGCGATGGATTCCTCCCTGTCGTTGTTAATGTCGGCGATGATAGACCTAGCGCCTTCGGGCAGGGGCGAGTTCCCTCGGTTGAGAAGGTAAATCTCCCACCCCCTTTGCAGGGCGAGCTTAGTGATGGCGGAGGAGATATTTCCTGTTCCGCCGATGAATAAGGCTTTCATTGGTCGTACCTCCCAGGTTTTTCTTTTATGGCTAGTGTACTCCTTTTCTTTCGGCCGCGCAAGCCGAAAACATCGGATGATTTCTTAAACCGAGGCACCGTGCGCCAGGCTTGCCCGAAGCTCAGGTCCGGTGCGCGCATAATGAAAGAGGAAGTTTTGCGCAAGGCCGGCCGCGTCGCCAAAGCGCCCGGCAGCTTGCCTGCGCAGCGCCTCGGGGCTGCCGCTCAGGCCATACCAGCCCTTCAGCGCCCTTTCCATCCACACATCCACGGGGAAGGCCTGCCCTTGCCCCAGCGCAAAAAGCAGCACGCAGTCCGCCACCTTGCCGCCCACGCCTGGGAAGGCCATCAGGGCCTTTTTCGCGGTCTCGTAGTCCGTGTTGCGTAGCGCTTGCCAGTCGAAGCCCTCGGCCATCAGCCTTGCGCTGCCGTAAATATAGCGCGCCCGATAGCCCATGCCCATCCGCCGCAAGCCATCTTCCCCGGCGGCCAAAACCTCTTGCGGCGTCGGGAAGCCATCGGCGCTCGCAAGGCTTCCGAGCTTTTGCATCAGGCCCGTAATGCGGGGGATGTTGTTGTTTGACGAGAGGATGAAGCCGCAAAGCGTGGAATAAAAGGGTTGGCGCAGAAGGCGCAGCCCGGGGCAGTGCGCGATTGCGGCGGCCAGGGGGGCATCCATGACGGGCGCAAGGCGCTCGCCATAGTCCGTGTCCAGATCAAAGTATTCGCGCCAGGCGGGCAGCCTGGCTTCGTCCGCGATGTTCAGGTCAATGCCGTCTTCGCACTGCCGGGCGAGCGCGCCGCCCAGGATTCCGGTCGAAAAGCCCCCTTCGGAGCGCTCCCAAACGAAGCTCTGCCCCGAAAATAGCGTCGCCTCTAAATCGATCTGCCCTTTTAGGATGAACTGCAGCGAAATCCCTCCTCAACAAATATAAAGGATGCAAAAAAGCGAACCAGAAAAGCTCCTGGCCCGCTTTTTATGTTTTCTTAAGGCGTCAGTCCGCCGAAACGGCTTCTGCCACAGGGTAAATGCTGACCTGCTTTTTATCGCGGCCCTTGCGCTCAAAGCGCACGGTGCCGCTAAGCAGGGCAAATAAGGTATCATCACTGCCCCTGCCCACATTTAGGCCAGGATGGATCTTGGTGCCGCGCTGGCGAACCAGGATATTGCCAGCCAAGGCGAACTGCCCGTCGGCCCGCTTGGGGCCAAGGCGTTTGGATTCGCTCTCGCGCCCATTGCGCGTTGAACCCATTCCCTTTTTATGTGCCATGTCTTCCACCTCCGTTTGGCTCTTGCTCGATGATGATAAAGTGTTAGCCGATTGCCATAATTTCAACCTTAGTAAAAGGCTGGCGATGGCCCTGGCGGCGGCGATAGTTCTTTTTGGACTTGTACTTGAGGATGAGAATCTTCTCTCCCCTGCCATGGCCCAGAACCTTGCCCTGCGCCTTCACGCCTTCCACGGTGGGCGCGCCCACGCTGATTTCCCCCGCGCCATCTTCATAGACGAGCACCTCGAAATCCACCGTGTCACCTTCCTGCGCGTTGAGCTTCTCGATGTAGATCACATCGCCGTTCTGCACGCGGAACTGCTTTCCGCCGGTTTGAATGATCGCAAACATAACTGGTAGCACCTCCTCTACCCAAACTCGCCGATCCGGGCGCCGCGCACAGCGCGGACTTCGGCCCTCCTCGAGCGGCTTTTCTAGCATACGCGCATGCGGGGCCGCTGTCAAGCCAGATTCGGCAAAAAAAACGAGCTCGAGCCTGTTTGGGCGCCCGCCTTGCGCGTTTAGTCCAGTTTCTCGCCGCAAAACGGGCAGTACCTGGCGGTTTTCGTCCTCTTTTCCCCTTCGATCTCCTCCATGAAGCCCGCGCTGAGGATGCCGGTCGGCACGGCGATCAAGCCGATGCCGAGCAGCGCGATGACTGTACCCAAAACCTTTCCAATGATGGTGATCGGGTAAATGTCGCCATAGCCGACGGTCGTCAGTGTCGCCGTGGCCCACCAAAGCCCCGAAAAGGCGTTTTCGAAGATCGTGGGCTGCGCTTCGTTTTCGACGCTGTACATCAGCACGGACGCCACGATCAGCAGCACCAGCACGACCATCATGGCGGAAACGAGCTGCGAGGTTTTGCGCGCGATGACCGCGCCGACCATCGAAAGCGCGGCGACATAGCGATTCATCTTCAGCAGTCTGGCAAGGCGCAACAACCGCACAAGGCGCAGAACCCGCAGGTCTATGCGCACCACAAAGGGTAAATAGAACGGCAGAATGGCGAGCAGGTCAACCAAGGCCATGAACGAGAGCGCGTACTTCAAGCGCGCCCTGCGAGGTGGCAGATCGGGGAAGAAAAAATCAGCGGTCCAAAGCCGAAGGAAGTATTCCGCGGTGAAAATGGCGACGGAAACGGCCTCGATCAACCGGAAGAGTTTCTGCGCTCTTTCGGGGATGCCCTCAAAAGTTTCCGCGATGACGAACAGCACATTCAGTACGATTAGCGCGATGATTACACCGTCGAAAATCGAGGCGGCGATGTTGTTCTTATCGTCGTCGCGAATCAGGTTAAAGAGAGCGCGCCTTAGCCTTCGCACGCCAAAATCCACCCTGTTCATGCCCTTGATTCTCCTTTGTTATGCAAGATTGCTTCTTCGGCTTGTTAAAAGGCTTTTTCCCTGCATCATTGGCGAAACAGGGCACGATTGCGGCGCTCAAGCCGATGTCATGAAGAACCGTGGCAACCCGCCGCCAAGGCGGCGGTTCAAGGTCGCTGTGCAGGTTCTTTGCAGGATACGGCAGGCCTAAGGCGTATTGACGACCCGATACATCGCATCCAAGCCTTCTCTCGCGCGCACCGTGAGCTTCATTTCGCCCTTCAAGCGTTCAATTTGCTCCGCCAGGCGCGGCCTTGCGGCAATTTCGAAGGCTCCGCCACCGCTGGACTTCAGCGCAAACTCGCGCAGGGCCTTTCTGGCAAGCTGATCTTCCCTCGTTCGCTGGCCGCTGCCGCCGCAAACCGGGCAAGGCTCCGCCATGTGCGCAGAAAGCCTCGCGCTGCCTCTGCGGCGCGTCATCTCCACCAGGCCAAGCTTAGTCATCCCCTCCACGAACGAGGGGGTCTTGTCACCCTTTAAGGCTTCACGCAGGGCATTTAGCAGAAGGCCACGGTTTTCGGTCACCGCCATGTCGATGAAATCGATCACCACTACCCCGCCGATGTCGCGCAGCCGAAGCTGGCGCGCGATTTCGCGCGCGGCGTCGAGGTTCGTGCGCAGGGCGGTATCTTCCAGGCCGCCGCTGCCCATGAAGCGCGCCGAGTTTACGTCGATCACCGTCAGCGCCTCGGTTTCTTCAATCACGATTTCGCCGCCGCCCGGAAGCTTTATCCTCTTGCGCAGGGCTTCGTCGATCTGCTTTTCGATCCCGTGAAAGTCAAAGAGGGGCAGCGCGCTTTCGTGTTTTTTAAGCCTTTCCAGCCTTGAAGGGGCAAACTCGCCCACGATGCGCCGGGCCTCCGCGAAAAGACCTTCCCCCGCGACGGTGAAACGCTCGGTTTCTTCGCCAAAGTGCTCGCGCAGCGCGGTGCGCAAAAAAGAATCCCCATCATAGAGCAAGCGCGGAGTTTGCGTCTTTTTCGCCTCCAAGATCCCTTCCCAAACGCCTAGCAGTTGCCTAAGCTCGGCGGCGAAGCTTTCTTCGCTCGCCTTTTCGGCTTCGGTGCGCACGATGAGCCCCAGGCCCTCGGGCAAAAGCGCCATAGCCCTGCGCCGCAAGGCCGCACGCCGCTGCTCATCCCTGATGCGCTTTGACGCGCCGACGCGACCGCCGAAGGGCTCCAGCACCATCAAATGCCCGGCAAGGGAGATTTGGCGCGTCAGCCGCGCGCCTTTTTGCCCATAAGCCTCCTTCTGCACTTGCACGATGGCATAATCGCCCGGGCGCAGGAACCTCGTAATGGGCATGGCGGCTTCTTCGCTGGTCAGGGCAGCCTCTTTGGCATAAAGATAGGCGCTTTTTTCAAGGCCAATATCCACAAAGGCCGCGTTGATGCCCTTGAGCGCGTTCTGCACCCGCCCCAAGTAGATGCCGCCCAGGCCTTCGCCCGGAGCGCTCTCTTGCATCTTGATCTCCACCAGGCGCTCGCCTTCCAGCACGGCCAATCGCGCAAGGCCGAAGGCCTCTTCGATAAAAACGCGCTTGCCCAACTCAGCTCCCCCTTTGTTTTGCCCATTTTGGCGCTTAGAACAGGAATAGATCGCTTCCATCCGCTTTCAAAAGGCGGGTGCGCGTGGTTTTCGAGGCATCGCGCGCGCCCAAGGCCGAAAGAACGGCCTCCGGCCGCAGATTATCGGCATTGCTGCACAAGAGCAGCATGGTTAGGCGGGTTCCAGCGGCTTCTTCAAGCGCCTCGAGCGCAAAGAGCATCGGGCGGATATCGACCTGGCGCGTCCCCTTCTTGCTCTGCTTTTGCGCCAGAACCGTTTCACTGGCCATCAGCGTTGAAGCCGCCCCCGTCAAGCCGCTTTGGAGCACGAAGGCCTGATATTCTGCAAAGCGCATCAGCGCCATGGGCGCGGGCGCGGCATCTTCGACGAGCCTCGCGCGCAGGATTTTAAGCCCGGCCGGCAAAACCGCGTTCAGCGCGGCCATAAAGGCCTCCGGCTCGGCGGGGGCGCTCAGCTCCACATCGAGGATCTCGCAAAGGCTTTCCAGCCCAAGTGAGAGCGCCGAAGCAAACGAGAGGTTGACGTGAGGGTTAAAGCCCTGGCTATAGCCCACAGGCAGTTTCGCGCGCCTGAGCGCCCTTTGCATCGCGCGCTGCAGGTCGAGGTGCGAGATCCAGCGCGCCCGGTCGCGCTTGTGAAATTCCGCGATCATGCGCAATTGCCGCACGCCCCTTTCAGGATGCGGGCCATGCCGCAGCCTTGGCAATTCAGCGAGCAATCGGGCGTGGTCAAGCCCTTTTTGGCCCTTTCCAGCTCGGCCTTTAGGTAGGCCTTCGTCACGCCCGCGTCGATATGGTCCCAGGGCAAAGGCTCGTCCAGCTCATATTCCTTGTAGGCGAATTGCTCGTAGCGCAATCCTTCGAGCTTGAAGGCCTCGACCCAAGCTTCGAACTTGAATTGGTCGCTCCAGCCGTCGAAGCTGCAGCCAAGCTTTTGCGCGCGCACAAGCACCCGCGAGAGCCTGCGGTCCCCGCGCGAAAACGCTGCCTCCAGCGCGCTCAAATGCGGCGCGTGCCAGCTGAACTCCACGCCGCGCATTTTTAGTTTTTCGCGCAGATAGCGCTGCTTTTGGCTCAGTTCGTCAATCGTGTTCTGCGCGCCCCACTGGAAGGGCGTAAAGGGCTTTGGCACGAAGGAAGAGGCGCTGCAGCTCACCCGCAGGCCCTTTGGGCGCTGTTCTTTGGGGATGGTGAAATACTCGGCGGTCACGCCCCTGGCGAGCTCGGCGATGCCGTCCAGATCCTCAAGGGTTTCGGTGGGCAGGCCGATCATGAAATAGAGCTTTAGAGCGCTCCAGCCCTTTTCAAAGGCATCCCGCGCGGAAGAGAGCAGGTCTTGTGCCGTCACCCCCTTGTTGATCACATCGCGCAGGCGCTGGCTGCCTGCCTCGGGCGCGAAGGTTAGGCCGGTCTTTCTGACCGAGCGGCTTTCTTGCAAGGTTTCGCCCAAAACCGAGTCGATGCGCAGCGAAGGCAGCGAAACTGAAACCCTGTCGCCTTCGTGGGCGCGGATCAAACTCCTGACGAGATCGGGCAGGCAGGAATAGTCGCCGGTTGAAAGGGATGAGAGCGAAATTTCTTCATAGCCCGTGGAAGAGAGCAGATTTTCGGCCTGCACTTGCAGGGTTTTCAGGCTGCGCTCACGCTTGGGGCGATAAAGCATGCCCGCCTGGCAAAAGCGGCAGCCGCGGGTGCAGCCGCGCGCCACTTCGAGCATTACGCGGTCAAAAACGATGTCTGAAAAGGGCAGGATCAGCTCCTTGGGGAAGAAGGCCGCGTCCAGATCTTGAACCACGGCGCGGGTAATCTTCTCTGGCACGTCGTCGCGCAGGCGGCGAATGGCCAGAAACGCGCCGCTTTCGTCAAAAATGGCCTCGTAAAAGCGCGGCGCGTAGCAGCCGCGAAGCCGCGAGGCCCGCAATAGGGTGTCTTCCTTGCCGAGGCCCTCCGCCCTGCATTGCCGGAACAGCTCGATGAACTCCAGCATCTGCTCCTCGCCGTCGCCGATGAAAAAGAGGTCGGCAATTTCGGCCAGCGGCTCGGGATTGAAGGCGCAGGGTCCACCGCAGACGACCAGCGGCGCTTCTTCCCCGCGCTCCGCTGCTAAAACTTGCAGGCCGCTCAAATCCAGCATGTTGGCGATGTTGGAATAGCTCATCTCGTATTGCAGGGTGAAACCCAAAATATCGAACTTGGCCAGCGGCGTGAAGGTTTCGAGCGAATAGAGGGGGATTTCGTGGTCGCGCAGCGCCTTTTCCATATCGACCCACGGGGCGAAGGCGCGCTCACAATAGACGCCCGCCTGCGCGTTGAGCAGGGCGTAAAGGATCTTCATTCCAAGGTGGGACATGCCGACCTCATAGGTATCGGGGAAGCAAAAGGCAAAGCGCAGGTCTATTTGGCTCAAATCCTTCACCACCATGTTCAGCTCCCCGCCCACATAACGCGAAGGTTTTTGCACCGCCTGCAAAAGAGGCTCAATTTGGCCGTATAACAAGGGGATTTCCTCCTTTTAAAAGGCATAAAATAGGCCCTGGAATAACCAAGGCCTACTTTAGCATTAGTCGGCGCTGCGGTCAACCTTAGGCTCATTCCGCGCCGAGCCGCTTGCCGAACACCACGAAGAGCAGCGAGATCCCCAGGCCGAGCAGCAGCATGAAGCCGCCAAAGAGCCAGCTTGAGCCGGAACCAGCCTGCGGCAGATCGATCAAGACCCCGACTAGGGAGCCGCAGAGGAAGCCAAAGACCATGAAGTAGGCAAAGTTGCGGTAACGCTTAAAGATGAAGCGAACAAAGCGCGCAAAGGCGATGATTGCGGCCGTAAAGCAGGCCCCGACTGTTAAAATCACCGGGATATCGAGCGCCTTGGCAGCGAGCATCAGCCGGTCGTAAACGCCGAGAACGATCAGCACCAGGGAGCAGCTCATCCCGGGGATGGGCGCGGCAATGCCCGTGACAGCGCCCGAAAGGCCCAGATACCACAGGTTTTGCGCCAATTCTGAAGGGCCGGGCAAGAGACGCGAGCGGATCAGGCTGGTGCCAAGCGCAGTCAAAAAGGCAAGGGCGATGCCGAAGGCGTAGCGCCGCTTAAAGCCGTTGCGCGAGGCCTCCTTCCACACCGTGGGCAGGTTACCCGCGATCAGCCCGACGAAAAGGAGAAAGCTTTCAAGCTCGTAACGCTCGAACAGGTAGGAAAAGAGCAGGATGAAGAGCACGAGGCTCAACAGCGCGCCGATCCCCATCGGGAAGAGGTAGACGATGTTCTTCTTTAGGTCCTTCAGCGGCTCCGCGAGGATGCCCAGCAGTCGCTCGTAATTGCCCATCATCACGGCCATCACGCTGCCGCTGATGCCCGGCGCAAAGACGCTCAATCCCAAGAAAAAACCACAAAAAATGCGATAAAAGAAGCTTTTCATCCTGAGTGACCCATCGCCTTTCCGCCGTGTCTTAAGTCAAATACTCTTCGCCCATGCAGGGCAGGGCTTCGATCCCCGTCCGGCGCGCGATTTCGGCCGCGAGCGCAGGCAAGGCCACGCGCTCTGAATGGAAATGCCCCGCGAGATAGACCTGCAGCCCCGCGCCCAGCGCGCGGAGGATTTCGTGGTGGCGCATTTCGCCGGTCACGAAGGCCTGCGCGCCGCCTCGCAAGGCTTCCAAATAGCCTTCGCCGCCCGCGCCCGAGGAAACGGCCACCCTTTGCAGCGCCGCGCCAGGGTCGCCATAAAAGGCGATCTCGCCGCCCAGGGCGGCCCGCAAAAGGCCCAAATACGCCTCCGCGCTCTGCGGCGCGATTTCGCCCAGGCGCAAAAAGCCGCTCCCCGCCGCGCTTTGCAAGCCGCAGGCCTCGGCCAGGCAGTCGTTCACGCCGCCCGGCGCTCGGTCGAGGTTCGTGTGCATGGCATAAAGCGCCCGCCTGCCCCGAATCAATCGGGCGAGCAGCGCGCCCTCATAGCGATCTTCCCGCAAGGTCTTTAGGCCCTCAAAGATTAGCGGGTGGTGCGCGATGATCAGCTCAGCGCCGCTTTCTTCAGCCTTTTTTAGCACGCCTGCGGTCGCATCCAGGCAGCAAAGCGCTCGCTTGATCTCGGCTTGAGGGTCGCCGCATAAAAGCCCGGAATTATCCCATGGCTCGGTGAGTTCTTGCGGCGCGATGGCTTCCAGCACCGCCATCAGCAAATGCAGCTTCACTTCTCCTCCTCCAGCGCCTCGCGAACAGCCAGCCACTCGGCTTGCGCCCGCTCGCGCTTGCCTGCATCCTGGCCCAGATTCGCGCCCTTTAGGGCGACCTCACAAACGGCGAGCCGCCACTGCAGATATCCCCTGCGCAGCTCGGGGTTTTGCAGCCTTTCGCGCTTGCCCGTTACGCACTCGGCTGTGGAATAGCGCTCGCCCCCGCCCGGCAACACGCGCAGCAGCGGGTAATAGCGCCCAGCGTCGCGCGCGATGCGCTCCGCCTCGATGAGATAATGGCGCTCGGCCAAAAAATGCCGCAAAAGGGGAAGCTCCACGTTGGCCTGCAGGACGGCGGCGCAGGGCAGGCCGTCTTGCAAAATCGCCATAATCGTTCGCGCACCCATGCCGCAGATCGCGGCCGCGTCTTCGCCTGAAAGCGCGATGCCCTGCAGCCCATCGGTCACGATGAATTCGGCCCTGCCGAGCAGGCCGGTCTCGGCCATGGTACGGCGGGCGCGCTCAAGAGCCTGGGCGCTGATGTCGGAAACAATTGCACGCTCACAAAGCCCGCTTTTAAGCATTTCGGCCGCTAAAAAACCATGGTTTGCGCCGATATCAGCAAAGACGCGGCAAGGCCCGAGCAAATCACGCGCGGCGAGCAGCCGCGGGCCAGGGCGCGCCATGGTCTTCCCCTCCTAAAACGCCAGGAATGCACGCAAAAAGGGGGCCGACGGATTCCGCCGGCCTCCCTTGCTTAATCCAAAAAGTCCTTGAGCTTCTTTGAGCGGCTCGGATGCCGGAGCTTTCGAAGCGCCTTGGCTTCGATTTGGCGGATGCGCTCCCTGGTGACGTTGAATTCGCGCCCTACCTCTTCGAGCGTACGCGCCCGGCCGTCGTCCAGCCCAAAACGCAGGCGCAGAACCTTTTCTTCCCTCGGGGTCAGGGTGTCGAGCACGTCCATCAGCTGCTCTTTGAGCATCGTGAAGGCTGCGGCTTCGGCGGGCGCGGGGGCTTCGTCATCGGGGATGAAGTCGCCCAGATGGCTGTCTTCTTCTTCGCCGATCGGGGTTTCTAAGGAAACCGGCTCCTGCGCGATTTTGATGATCTCGCGCACCTTTTCTTCGGTAATGCCCATATGCGCGGCGATTTCTTCGGGCAGGGGCTCGCGGCCGAATTCCTGCAAAAGCTGGCGCGAAACGCGGATGAGCTTGTTGATGGTTTCAACCATGTGCACGGGAATGCGGATGGTCCTGGCCTGGTCTGCGATAGCCCTGGTGATGGCCTGGCGAATCCACCATGTGGCATAGGTCGAAAACTTATAGCCCTTGGCGTAATCGAACTTTTCGACCGCCTTGATCAGCCCCAAATTCCCCTCTTGAATCAGGTCGAGAAACTGCATGCCGCGCCCCACATAGCGTTTGGCAATGGAAACCACCAGGCGCAGGTTGGCTTCCGCCAGCTTGCGCTTGGCCTGGGCCGCGATGATGCGCTCCTCTTCGATTTCGGATTCGAACATGCCCATCTTGCGCGCGATGCCGACCTCTTCCTCGGCGGAGAGCAGCGGAACCTTGCCGATCTCCTTGAGGTACATCCTAACAGGATCGTCGGTCGAAACGCCTTCCGGCACCGAAAGATCCTCGGCTTCCGGGCGAATCTCTTCTTCGGGCTCGGCGATCTCGCTGGCCACCACGTCGATTCCGAGCTGCTCGAGGTTATCGAGGAGGGATTCGTATTGCTCCGCGCTGATATCCACCTCCGTGAGGGATTGCGCAACCTCCTGCTCGGTTAAAACGCCCTTTTGCTTGCCCGCCTCCATGATCTCCGCGATGCGGTTCTCGTTCGCGTCTTGATTGGACAAGGGGGTTCACTCCTTTCGCCCGGCTTTCAGCCTGGCCAGTCGCATCGTCAAAGCCTGTATTCTCGAAAGCGCCGCGCCCAAGTCCTCTTTTGAAAGCGCGCTCATTCCCCGCTTGATCTCGCCGATCTCGGTCTCGATTTCGTGCCGCTCGATGCGCTCCAGGCTCTCTTTGAGCGTCTTGGCCGCATCGAGGATCTCGATTTCTAAAATTCCCGCCATTTCGCCGCGGATTTCTGGGCTTTCTTCTTCCATGAGGCGGTGCAGGGCCGCCATGCCGCCGATGGCCAGGGCTTCGTACATCGCCTTGCAGACGGGGTCGCGCAGTAGCGCTGGGGAAACAGCATCCACGGCCGCTCCTTCCGCCGCGATGCAGGCGACGAGCTGCCTTTGCGCCAAAACCTCGACCGGAACGAGCTTATTTTGCCCGCGAACTGGTGATATATGCCTTTTGGGTTCGAAGGCCGCCGAACTCACGCCGATTTGCCTGCGCAAAACCTCGGAATCGTAGCCGGTTTCGATGCTCAGGCGCCGCAAATAGCGTTCGGCCTGCACTGGAGAGAGCTTTTTGAGGATCTGGGCGGCTTCTTCCGCATAGGCCGCGCGCCCGGCTTCGCTCGAAAGATCCTTCGAGGCCGCCAGAACGTCGAGCCTGTAGGCCGTAGGCTCTATGGCCTCAAGCTGAAGGAAGGCTTCCGCCGAGTTTTCGCGGACGTACTCGTCAGGGTCGCGCCCGCCGGGTACCACGAGGATTTGGGGGGCGATTTCGGCTTCTTCGAACAGCCCGATGGCGCGCTGGGTGGCGCGCTGGCCTGCCTCGTCGCCGTCGTAGCAGATCGCGATCTCGCCGCCGTACTTCTTGAGCAGGCGAACCTGCTCCGGCGTGAGCGCCGTCCCCAAGGTCGCCACGCAGCCCTCGATTCCATGCTGCGCCAGCGAAACCACGTCCATATAGCCTTCGACCAGCAGCAGGCGCGAAAAGCGCTTGCCGCGGAGGAAGTTCAGCCCGTAGGCATTCCTTCGCTTGTTGAAGACCGGGGTGTCCCCGCTGTTTAAGTATTTGGGCTGGCCCTCGCCCATCACGCGGCCGCCAAAGGCGATTACCTTGCCGCGCGGGTCAAAAATCGGGAACATCACGCGGCTTCGGAAGGTATCAAAGAGCCTGCCGCTGCGCTCGAGCGAAAGGTTGGATTCGAGCAACTCCTCCTTGCCAAAGCTCATCGAAAGAAGATGCGCCGTGAGCGATTCCCCGCCCGGGGCCGTCGCCCCAAGGCCAAAGCGCCGGATGGTATTGTCGAAAATCCCACGGTTATGAAGGTAGCTCAGCGCTTCCGCGCCTTCTGCCGCGTAGAGCGTCTTGTAATAAAAGCGCGCCGCCTCGGTCAAGGCTTCGTAGAGCCTGGTCTTATCGCGCCTTTCGGCCGGCTTTTCGCCCTTTGAGGTTTGGGGGATCTCGATTCGCGCACGCTCGGCCAGGTGCACGAGCGCCTCCGAAAAGTCCATCTTCTCGACTTCGCGGATGAAGGTGAATACGTTGCCGCCCGCGTGGCAGCCAAAGCAGTAATAGAGCTGCGCCTGCTCATCCACCGAGAAGGAGGCGGTCTTTTCGCCGTGGAAGGGGCAAAGCCCCCAATGCTTGCCGCCGCGGCGCTGCAAGGGGAGGTATTCCGATATGATCTCAACGATGTTCGACCTCTCGCGCACCTCGTCTATAAACGAATCTGGATAAAAACCGGCCATGCCTCGCTCCTAAGGCGGCCCAAAGCCGCGCTAAAATATATTCGCTAAGCGCAAATTGATTCCTTCCTGCCCTTTCGCGTTTTTTCGAAAACCTAACCCAAACTTCCGCAAAAAGCGCGCGGCGCGCAGGATGCCTAGGCGTTGATTCAGGGTGTTTCAAGCCCTTCCGAAGCCGGAATATAAAGCTTGGCGAAGGCGCGGATGGCATAACGGTCCGTCATGCAGGCGATGTAGTCCGTCACCGCGAGGGTTTCTCCGTTTGGGCCGGGCCTTGGCTGAAACTCAGGCGGCAGTTGGGCAAGGTGCTCGCCGTAATAGCCAAAGAGCGCGCGGAGCATCCTCGCCGCTTTGATTTCCTCGCCCTTGACCGTCTCGCGCTCATAGACCTCGCGGAACATGAAGCTTCGAAGCGCGTCGGTCGCTTCCCCCACCTCGGCGGACATCTCTATGGTCGGCCTGCCATAAGAGCTTTTGATGATGTCGCGGATCATCGTGTCTATCCTCTTGCCATGGGAATCGCCCAAAACCGCCAAGAGCTCGGCTGGCAGCTCGCTTTGCCGCAAAACCCCGGCTCGCAAGGCATCGTCTATGTCGTGGTTGATGTAGGCGATGCGATCCGCGATGGAAACGACCCGGCCTTCAAGCGTTGAGGGCTCGCCGTGCTTCGGGTGGTTTAGGATGCCGTCCAGCACCTCAAAGCTCAGGTTGAGGCCCCTTCCCTCGTTTTCGATTAGCGTCACCACCCGAATGGACTGCTTTTCGTGACGGAATTCGCCGCGGCTTAGCTCCTGCAGGATGCGTTCGCCCATGTGGCCAAAAGGGGTGTGGCCCAGGTCGTGCCCCAAGGCGATGGCCTCGCACAGGTCTTCGTTCAGGCGCAGCGCCCTTGCAATGGTGCGGGCGATTTGCGAAACCTCTAGCGTGTGCGTGAGCCGCGTGCGGTAATGGTCGCTTTCCGGCGCGATGAAGCACTGCGTTTTGTGCTTGAGCCTGCGGAAGGACTTGCAGTGCAGAATCCTGTCCCTGTCGCGCTGAAAGGCGGTGCGGATGGCGCAGGGCTCGATTTGCACAGCGCGCCCGCGCGACTGCGCGGCAAGGCTCGCATAGGGCGCGAGCCGCCGCCTTTCGTCGTCTTCCGCCATCTCGCGTATCGCGGGGATCAAATCGGCCGCCCCCTCCCTTGTTTTAGGGGTTTTCCCCCCCTTGGTTGCGCCTGCCTGCATACTCTATTCTGCACATCTTGGTTTTTTCCTGCTTTTTCGGGGAAGCAAAGGCCGCCGAAGCTTTCTTCGGCGGCCTTTTGGCGAAAAAACGGCGTTTTAGAGATCGATGCGGATGAGTGCCAGCAGGCGCTCATCCGCAAAGCGCTGCGTCAGCAGCGAAACATTGCCCACGTCCCCTTCGGCCAGGGAGATTTCGTCTGCGCTAGTCTCCAAAACGATGCCCATATGGTCGGCTCCCTCGGATTCGAGGCCAAAGAGCGCGATGTCGCCCCGCTTTGGCGCAAAGCCCTTCCCATCCTGCAAATGCAGGATTTCGCCCGCTTTTGCCCACTCAAGCCAGGGCGCGATTTCGGCAAAATCGCCCGAAGCGCCGGGGTAATCCGCGCGGGCGGGCAAGGCATAGCCCGAAAGCCGCAGGCAATGGTAGGCGAAGGCCGCGCTCCAGCGCCCGTCGAGCTCCTCGGCCTTCAGCCAAGGGAAGCGGGCGGCAATGGGCCAGAGCTTCGGCTCCAGCCCTTTCAGCCTGCCATGGTAGCCTTTCAGCGCCTCGTGCCGCGCGGTTTCGGCGAGGCGCTCGGGCGAAAAATCAGCCCTGAACGGCCCTGTTATGGCGCTTTTGGGCGCAACGGTGCCCTCTGCCGCCATCCGCGCCCGAAGCCGCAGGATGAGCACCAGCCCAAAGACCACGGGCAGGCTCAGCAGCACAGCCAGCAGGAGAAGCAAAGGCAGGCTCATCGCACTTGGCCCTTAATTGCCCGCGCCCAGCTTTTCGGCGCGGAAGGCCCGGTAGTCTTCAAGCGCGGCGCGAAGGAGCTTCGGCGTATCCAAGCTATAGGGGCAGCGGCCCTTGCAGGCATCACAATGGATGCAGTTTTCGATGTTCTCCATATCCGCCCTTACGCCGTCCGACATGAAGTTTTGGAAGGGCGCGCGGCGCAGCAGCAAGGGCATCCTGGCGCAGGTTTCGATTTTGATGCCCGCCGGGCAGGGCTGGCAATAGCCGCAGGCGCGGCAGAAATCCCCGGCGAGCTGGGCGCGGTCGGCCTGGATGCGCGCCATCATGGCATCGTCGAGCGCGGGCGGGTTTTTTTCGAGCTGCAGAACCTCGTCCAGTTCGCTGTCCCGCTGGAAGCCCCAGATGGGCACCACGTTGTCGAACTGGCGAAGGAAGGCCATCGAAGGCGCGGCGGAGGTCAGCAGCCCGCCAGAAAGCGCCTTCATCGCGATCACGCCCACGTCCTTTTCCCTGCAAAGGCGCACGAGATCCAGATCCCTCTCGGACGAAAGCGCCGAAAGCGGATACTGCATCGTTTCGTAGATGCCGGACTCGACCTCTGCCGTGGCGGTATCAAGCCTGTGGGCGGTCACGCCGATATGACGGATCATGCCCTGCTCCTTGGCCTTGACCATGCAGGCGACCATCTCGTCGCCATGGGGCGTGCGCGGGTTGTGGAACTGGTACACGTCGATATAATCGGTCTTCATGCGCGTGAGGCTAAGCTCGAGGTGCTTCCAAAACAGATCGGGCGTGGAGGAACCGGTCTTGGTGGCGATGATGACCTGATCGCGCACCTTCGAGAGCGCCAGGCCGATCTTCTCTTCGCTGTCTGAGTAACCGTTGGCTGTGTCGAAGAAGTTGATGCCGTTCTCATAGGCGCGGTAAAGCAGGGCGGCGCCCTCCTCCTTGCCGAGCCTTTGCACCGGCAGCGCGCCGAAGGCGGATCTGGTGACGAGCAGGTTGGTCTTGCCCAAACGGATCTTTTCCATGCGGTTTTACCCCCTATATATAGTTCTTTCTTGATTGTATCAACTCTTTCCCCCGCGCACAAGCCTTTATTTCCCCCTTGCATATGCCAAAAGGCGGTGCTATACTGCCTTACAATAACCGAATAACGGTCTTCAGGGTAGGGTGGAACTCCCAACCGGCGGTATAGTCCGCGAGCGCGCTTCCAGCGCGTACGAATCGGTGCGATTCCGATACCGACAGTAAGGCGCAGGCGCGAGCTTGCCCCAAGTCTGGATGAAAGAAGATGGTTCGCGCTCCGCAGTTCGGAGCGCGGCGACGCTGAAGGCCCCGCCTTCGGCGTTATTTTTCGTTTGAGGAGGTTTGCCCAATGAAGAAGATCAGCGCGCGCGCCATCACCCTCACCGCCGTCATGGGGGCCGTCGCCTTCATCCTGCAGTTCTTCGAGATCACCATTCCGATCATCCCAGCCTTTATCAAGCTCGACTTTTCGGATCTGCCCGCCTTAATCGCGGCCTTCGCCCTGGGGCCCGTGAGCGGAACGATCGTCTGCGCGATCAAGAACCTGCTGCACCTGACGACGAGCTCGAGCGCCGGGGTGGGAGAGATCGCGAACTTCGTCTTTGCCGCTGCCTTCGTCATCCCGGCGGGCCTTCTTTATCGCCGCAGCCACAGCAAAAAGGGGGCGCTCATCGCTTCGTTGGCCGGCGCAGCCGCCATGGCCATCGTTTGCGTGCCCGTAAACTACTTCGTGGTCTACCCGTTGTACTACAGCGTTCTGGGCTTCCCAGAGGTCGCCGTTTTGGGCATGTACCAGGCCATCTTGCCTTCGATCAAGGGCATTTTCGAGGCGCTCCTGGTCTTCAACCTGCCCTTCACCTTCGTCAAGGGCTTGCTCGTGGCCGCCATCGCAATGCTGATCTACAAGCCCCTCTCCCCCCTCCTGCACGGCAGGCGCGGCAAAGCGTAAAAGGCCCTAAAAAGCGCCCCGCCGAAAATTCCGGCGGGGCGCTTTATGCGTTATGCGTTAATCAGGGGCGTTACAGCGTCGGTTCCTCCCCGCGGAAGGCATCGACATGGTTTCTGCCCAAATCTTCCTCGGTGAAGAGCTCCTTGCCGCAGCTCGGGCAGGGATGTGGCTGATCCGGGTCGAAATCGTCGGGGTCGAAGAACACGATCTCGCCGCAGTTTGGGCAGCTATGCTCGATGAAGTCCTCCTCGTGCATGTCGTGCAGGCCATAAGGGGAATCGCCGCCCTCCTCGTCTTCCTCGCCTTCATCGTCGTAGACGGCGTCTTCAAGGTCGGCCAAGTCGTCGCTCACCTCGTCGATGCTCTCTTCCAGGTCGCCAAGGCGCTGCTCGAGCAGGGCCAGGCTCTGGCTCATCTCGTCGTAGGCACTCAGCATCGCCACCAGGAGCTTGCGCTCGGGCGAATCGGGCTTCAGGTCGATTCCTTCGGCCAGACCCTTTAAAAATGCCGCCTTTTCAGTCAGTTTGCTCATGCTTCTTCCCTCCTTTAGCCTTGTATGAAACATTCCTTGATCCCAACGGAGCCTAGGCGCGCGCCATGTACTCGCCCGTGCGGGTATCGATCCGAATCCGCTCGCCGCGGTTGATGAAGATCGGCACGTTGACCACGTAGCCGGTTTCCAGCGTGGCGGGCTTGGTCACGTTGGTGGCGGTGTCGCCCCGCACGCCAGGCTCCGTGTCGGTCACCTCAAGCTCCACGAAGTTCGGCGCGTCCATCGAAAAGGCGCTGCCCTTAAAGAAGCGCACCGTCACGTTGGTGTTCTCCTTCACGAAGGGGATCGCGTCTTCGACGACATCTTTGCCCAGGGGGAGCTGCTCGTAGCTTTCGATATCCATGAAGTAAAAAAGATCTCCATCCGCGTAAAGGTAGGTCATTTCCTTGGTTTCGATCACTGCCCTTGAAACCTTGTCGCTGGGGTTGAAGGTGCGCTCGACCACGGCGCCGGTCATCACGTTTTTGAGCCTCGTGCGCACGAAGGCGGCGCCCTTGCCGGGCTTTACATGCTGAAAGTCCGTGATGTTGAACACGTCCCCGTCAAATTCGATGGTTACGCCCTTTCTGAAATCGCCTGCGGTAATCATTCTTTCGTCCTCCTAAACCATAGTCAAAATCTTAGCCTAAAGAGTGATGAGCTCCTTGCTCGCCTTGCACAGGTTGCGATGCCCGCCGGGTTTTAGGATGCACAGATCCTCTATGCGCACACCGCCCTTGCCGGGAAGGTAGATGCCGGGCTCGACCGTCACTGCCATGCCGGCAAGCAGCGGCTCGTCGCCCGCTGAGGGCGAAAGCCTGGGGTTTTCGTGAATCTGCAGCCCAACGCCGTGGCCAAGCCCATGCCCGAAGCGCCCGCCGTAGCCCGCCTTGCCGATATAGTCGCGGGCAAGCCTGTCAACCCCCTTGCCGCTCGCACCCTCTTGCAGGGCATCCAGCGCCAGCAGGTTTGCTTCCAGCACGATTTGGTAGATCGTTTTCAGCTCCTCGTCGATCCTGCCCAGTGCAATGGTGCGCGTAAAGTCCGCGCAATAGCCGTCCACCACGCAGCCGAAGTCCATCGTGACCAGATCGCCGCTTTGAAGCTTCCTTTCACTCGGAATGGCGTGCGGCAAGCTTCCGTTTTCGCCGGATGCAACGATGCTGGGGAAGGAAAGGCCGTCGGCCCCTCTCAAAAGCATGGCGTGATAAAGCTCAAGCGCCACCTCGCGCTCGGTCAGGCCCGGCTTGAGGAAGCCAAGGATGTGCAAAAAGGCTTCTTCAGTGATTTTCTCGGCGCGCGCCATCTTTTCTTCTTCGCCCTCGGCCTTCACGGCGCGAAGGGCGAGCGCCAAGCCGCCAAGGCCTGAAATTGGCAGCCGAATCGCCTCCCGGAGCTTAGCACCGGCCGCAATGCTGAGGAAATCCTCTTCCCAGAGGACGGGGGCGCCCAAGTCGTTGACCAGTTCCGCGATGACCGCGCTTTCCGGCCTGTTTGCCGCGGTAGAGAGAACCTGCCAGCCCGGGCTTTGCCGCCCTGCCGCTTCCACATAGCGGAAGTCCGTGACGATAGCGCGGGTTTTTTCGCCGATGACCAGCGCACCTTCGCCCAAAAAACCGCTGAAATAGCGCATATTCTCTGGGCTGTGCAAGAGCACGCTCCCGCCCTGGCTCAGCCGCAGCAGCGCGTCCGCCCTTTCCGCCATGCAATCCTCCCCGTTCAGCCATAATTGGGTATAGTATAGCACCTTGGGCAGGCATTGTAAAATCCTTTTTCGCCAAGAGGGCTTCCCCTTTCGGCCAGAATACAGCCAAAGCGCCGTTTCCCCGCCCGGGTCGTCGAGAAAATGCGCTCTTTTTCTTGACATTTTTGCGCTTCGGGTCTACACTGCATATTTGAGGTCAATCCCGGGCAAAGGCCCGGCCGCTTTTCTTTTTTCTCGTTGTTTTCACCAACATTCGCAGCTTTTTGAAGGAGGAGAACCTACCATGTTTCGCAGCAAAATCCTTTCCGCAGTTTTGGCACTCGCCCTTTGCGCGCTGCTCTTGAGCGCCTGCGGCCAGCCGGCCGCGACCAAGACCGCAATCGCCAGCCCGGATGATTTTAAGGGCCATTCCATCGCCGTGCAGACCGACACGACCGCAGCCTACAGCGTAAATGACATGAAGGCTGCCGATTCGACCATCCAGGTGCACGAATACGAAAAGGTCACCCAGTGCTTTGATGACCTAAAGCTCGGCCGCGTGGATGCGGTGTATGTCGATAGTGTTGTGGCGGCCTACTACACCACCGGCAGCGAGGAATATACCCGCGTGTGGATGAGCGCCGAGGGTGAGCCCATGGGCATTTGCCTGGCCAAAAACTCCGATTCGCTCGCAGCCGCCGTAGAGGCCGCGATTGACACGCTGTATTTCAACGGCAAGATGGCCGAAATCGCCTCCAAGCACTTTGGCGAAGACGCCACCAAGGGCCTGCGCCAGGTCGCGGAGGCGCCCGCCATCCCGGCCGATTTTGCCACCATCACCGCCGGCAAGCTGCTCATCGGTGCCGAGGTTGGCTACCCGCCCATGGAATACACCACAGAGGACGGCATGAGCTTCGTCGGCTTCGATATCGACGTGGGCCAGGCCATCGGCGAGATTTTGGGCCTTGAGGTCGAGGTCATCAACACCTCTTGGGACGGCATCTTCGCGGGCCTTGAAAAGGGCCAGTATGACTGCATCATCTCTTCCGTGAGCATCACGCCCGAAAGGCAGGAAGCCTACATCCTCACGAAGCCCTATATCTCCAATGCGCTTTGCATCGTGACCAAGAAATAAAAATCTTTGTTAGGGGTGCTTAGCGGAATGAACGCAATCGAACAGATTCTGGGCTGGATCCCAAGCCTTTTAAACGCCACCGGAGTCACCTTGCTGCTGACGGTCTGCTCCGTATCCGCAGCGCTGGTGCTGAGCGTCTTTCTGGCGCTGGGCAAGATCTCGCGCTTTCAGCCCTTGAGCAAACTTGCAGGCGCGTATATTTTCTTCTTCCGCGGCACGCCTCTGCTGATGCAGCTCTTCTTCATTTACTATACGCTGCCCATGCTCGTCCCGGCGCTGACCATCAACAGCCGCTTTTTGGCCGCGTTCGTGGCCTTTTCGCTGAACGTGGCGGCTTACCTGGCCGAAATCATCCGCGCGGCAATCCAGTCGATCGACAAGGGCCAGATGGAGGCCGCCAAGTCCCTGGGCCTGAGCTATGGCCAGGCCATGCGGCTGGTCATCATTCCCCAGGCCTACAAGAGGATGATTCCGCCCATTTGCAACGAGTTCGTGATGGTCTTGAAGGATACTTCCCTGGTTTCCATCATCGCGCTGACCGACCTGACCTTCCAGACCAAGATCATCGCCGCCAACAAGGCGTCCTCCCTGGTCTATATCCCCGCGATGCTCATCTATTTGGCGATGACGGCCCTCTTTACCGTCATTTTCGACAGGCTCGAGAAAAAGCTCTCGGTCTATGAATAGCGAAGGGGGCAAAAATCATGCCAATCATCGAAACCATCGAGCTTTGCAAGGCCTTCGGCCAGCTTGAGGTGCTCAAAAACGTCAGCCTTTCGGTCGAGCAAGGCGAGGTCGTAGTCATCCTAGGGCCCAGCGGCGCGGGAAAGTCCACCTATCTTCGCTCGCTGAACGAGCTTGAAACCATCACCAGCGGCAAGATCCTCATCGGCGGCGAGCTGCTCGACGAGCGGCGCGGCGGCCACAGCCTGGTCAAGCTCACGCCCGAGCAGCGCGTAAAGATCCTCCTGCGCATGGGCATGGTCTTCCAGCGCTTCAATCTCTTTCCCCACAAGACGGCCGCCGAAAACATCATGCTGGCGCCGGTCAACGTCAAAGGCATAAAAGAAGCGCTGGCGCGCGAGCAGGCGCTGGAGCTTCTCAACAAGGTCGGTCTGGCCGACAAGGCGGACGAATACCCGGCAAGGCTCTCGGGCGGGCAGCAGCAGCGCGTGGCGATTGCGCGGGCCCTGGCCATGGAGCCGCAGATCATGCTCTTTGACGAACCGACCTCAGCGCTCGACCCCGAGCTGGTGGGCGACGTGCTGGGCGTGATGAAGGATCTGGCCCAAAGCGGCATTACGATGCTGGTGGTTACGCACGAGATGGGCTTTGCCAGGGAGGCTGCCGACCGCGTCGTCTTCATGTGCGATGGCGTCGTTTCGGAAGAGAGCAGCCCCGATGAGTTCTTCACCAACCCGCAAAATCCGCGGGCTAGGCAGTTTTTAAACAGCATCCTTTAAGGCTTTGGCCTTTTCTTCGTCGTTACAAGGAGCGAATCCGCGAGCGTGAGAGCAAAGAAGCGCTCTGAGCGCTGATGTTCCGCTTCTTCATTGTTGCGAGGGGCACAGCGACGAAACAATCCAGCGAATGGCGAATATGCCCCATGCAGAAAGAACTCATTTTTAAAGAAAGCGCCCGGCTGGCAAGCCGGGCGCTTTTTATCATCACTATCTTGCCTTCAAATACGCCCCGTAGGCGTAGACGATCTGATCGCCCTTTTGAATTTTCGCCCAGTTCCCCTCAAAGCCCAGCACATAAACGGTTCCGCCCCTGGCCAGCTTGCCGCAATGGGCCGATTCGGCGGAGGGCCTCGCCCGCAGGTTCAGCGAACCTCCCCCGGTTTCGACCAAATACCAGCCTTCGCCGTTTGCGCCGCCGTGCTCGGCCGAAAAGGGGATGCCGCCCTCTTCTACGAGACTGCCGCCACCCTCTACGGGCTGATTCGCCGGGCCTAAAATCATCGCGCCCTGGTTTTGGGCGAAGCGGTTCTCGCCTTCTACGCGCAGACTAACCTGCCCTGCGCCTTCGCCCAGCGCCACAACGGCCTCGCCTTCCCCAGCCGAATTGCCCTCGAACAGCCCGCTTAGCAGCGCATACTCTGTGCTGCCGCCGGGCAAGGCGTTCAGCCAAAGCGCGGCGCCCGACTGGGCGCCGTTGCCCGTGAAGCCGCAAGCCTTCAGCGCGCCGCCGCCCAGCAGCGCGAGGGCCCCGCCCCGCCCATTCTCGCCCAAAGCATGGTTGGCGATAAAGCTGCAGCGCTCAAGGCTCACCGGGCCGTAAAAAAGCGCCGCGCCGCCGCCGCTTTGGGCCGTGTTTCCGGTAAAGACGCCGTTTTCGGCGAAAATTGAGCCGGAAACAGCAACGGCCCCGCCCTGCTCCGCCGAATTGCCCTCAAAACCGCAATCGCGCAGCGTCAAAGCGCCGCAGACCAATGCGCCGCCGGCCTCGATGGCCCGGTTACCTGCGAAGTCACAGCGCTCCAGCTCGGCGGCGCCCGAAAGCGCGGCCGCGCCGCCCATGCTCCCCGATTCGTTCCCCTCAAAGCGGCAGTTTGTGAGCCTGGTTCCCCCGGCGGTGACGAGGAGCGCTCCTCCCGCGCCGCCCCGTTGGTTGCCCGTGAAGCCGCAGTCGATCAGCTCCGCTGAAAGGCCACCCTCCGCACCAAAGCCATCCACTTGCAGGGCGCCGCCCCGCGCGCCCTCGAACCATAGCCCTTCGGCCAAGAGCCGCCCTTCCACATAAAGCAGGCCCTCCTGCGCGCTCTTGCCCACAAGACGGTGTCCGCCGCCCTGAATCGTGACCGAGTTGCGGATCGTAAGCTGATAAAAGCACTCGATGTCGTCCTGAAGGACGAGCAGGAACTCTTCCGGGCCTTCAGCCCGCTCGGCCATGCCGATCGCTTCGGCCGCTGCCTCAAGCTCGGCGAAGTTCGAAACGCTATAGCTCGCGGCAAGGGCGCCCTGGGCGCAAAATGCCAATAAGCCCCCGAATAAACACAGGCCAAATAAGAATTTGCCTTTCATGCGCAACACCCCTTTGGCCTATGTTAACCTTAAAGGCTATTCCTCATTCGCTTCCCTGTTTTGGCTGCGCCTGCGCCTTTTCTCTTCCAGGCCCAGGAGCACGCGGTCGTCAAAGCTCAATTCCAGCCCCGCAAACAGATCGGGCCGCTTTTCGCGGGTTTCGGTCAGCATTTTCTCGCGCCGCCAGCTTTCTATCCTCTTGTGCGCGCCCGAAAGCAGCTCTTCCGGGGCGCTTAGGCCCAAAAACTCGGCTGGGCGGGTATAGTGGGGGTACTCGAGCAGCCCTTCCATGAAGGATTCCTCGCTCGCGGAGGCCCCATCCCCCAAAACTCCGGGAATGTGCCTGGCCAAGGCATCGATGAGCACCATGGCGGCCAGTTCCCCGCCGGTGAGCACATAGTCGCCGATGGAGATCTCCTCATCGACCCAAAGGTCGATCGCCCGCTGGTCGATGCCCTCGTAATGGCCGCAAATGAGGATCAGCCCCTCCTCTTTCGCGAGCTCTGTCGCCCTTTTCTGGGTCAAGGTTCTGCCCTTGGGCGAGAGCAGCACGCGCCGCGCCGCAAAGCCCCGCGTGGCGTGCAGGAGGGCATCGTGCAGGGGCTGGGCGGTCAGAACCATGCCCGGCCCGCCGCCGAAGGGGGAATCGTCGCAGCGGCGGTGCTTATCCTTGGTGAAAGCGCGGATGTCGATCGGTTCCAGGCTCAAAAGGCCCGCCTTTTCGGCTCGGCCCAGGATGGAGGCCGAAAGGGGCGCGAACATTTCGGGGAAGAGTGTCAGCAGCTTAATCCGCATCGACCGACACCTCAGAAAGGGCGCCGGAATCGAGCACCATCAGCCCCTTTTCAAGATCCACGCGCAAAATCACCTTTTTAAGCGCCGGAAAGAGAAAGTTCTTCCTTCCGCGCACCTCATAGACGTCGTTGCCCCCTGCCTGGTAGATCTCTTTGAGTGCGCCGAGCTCCGCGCCGGCTTCATCCTCCACCCGCAGCCCCTTTAAATCCTCGATGAAATAGCGACCTTCGGGCAACTTCGCCGCTTCGGCCCTTGGAACGTAGAGGTAGCGCCCGCGCAGCGCTTCGGCTTCTTCGGGTGAAGAAACGCCCTCAAAGAGCAGGTAGGCGAAGCCACCGCTTTCGCGGGCAGCCAGCACCTTGCGCTCTTCTCCGCCGCCTTCGCTCAAGAACAGTCTTTTGATCTCTAAAAAGCGGGCGGGGTGGTCGGTTTCTGGCCGAATCTTGATTTCGCCCTTGACGCCCTGCGGCTTTAAGACCTGCCCAACCATCAAAAAAGCCTTCATTTTGCCCTCTTTCCCTCTTTTTCACCATCCGAAAAATCCATGAAGGAAGGCCTTCATGGATTTTCATCGCTACGTTTCGCTAAATGATCTCAAGCATCGCGGGCTCGCCGCGCCGCAGGCCGGCGGCCTTGACCACCGCGCGAATCGCCTTGGCAATGCGGCCCTGCCTGCCGATGACCTTGCCCATATCCTCCGGGGCGACGCGAAGCTCAATGATGAGGCCGGTTTCGCCCTGCACCTCTCGCACCTCGACCGCCTCGGGGGAATCCACCAGGGATTTGGCGATGTATTCAACCAGTTCTCGCATGAATGCGCCTCCTTTAGCGGCTTATTCGAGGGCGCCGCCCTTGCGGAGCAGGGTTCGCACGGTTTGCGTGGGCTGCGCGCCGGTCTTGATCCAGTATTGCGCGCGCTCAACGTCGACCTTGAGCTCGTTGGGCTCGATCACGGGGTTGTAGTAGCCGATCTCTTCAATAAAGCGGCCATCGCGAGGGGTGCGGCTGTCGGCCACGACGATGCGGTAAAAGGGCTTGCCCTTCATTCCCATCCTCTTTAAGCGGATCTTTACCATGTTGAAAACCTCCAAAGTCGTTTTTATCTCAATCCTCCAAGTGGCTTGGATGCGATTGCGGAATTTAGAAAGGGAGCTTGGGGAAGCCCCGCATCTTTCCCTTTTTGCCCATGGAACCAAACTGCTTGACCATCTTCTGCGCCTGCTCGAACTGCTTGAGCAGCTGGTTGAGCTGCTGCACGCTCGTGCCCGAGCCCGCGGCCACCCTCTTTTTGCGGCTAAAGTCCAAAATGCGGGGATTGCGTCGCTCGGAGGGGGTCATCGAGAGGATTAGCGCCTTTGTTCTGCCCAGTTGCTTTTCGTCGATTTCGGCGTTGGCGAGCTTTGCGCCGCCGGGGAGCATTGCGAGCAGTTCCTGCATCGAGCCCAAATTGCTGATTTGCTCCATTTGGTCTAAAAAGTCGTCCAGCGTGAACTGGTTCTTGCGCAGTTTCTGCTCAAGTTCCAGGGCCTTCTTTTCGTCGATGTTCTGCTGCGCCCGCTCGATTAAAGAGAGCACGTCGCCCATGCCTAAGATGCGCGAGGCCATCCTATCGGGGTAAAAAGGCTCGATATCGCCCATCTTTTCGCCTACGGAAGCCAGTTTAACGGGCTTGCCGGTCACGGCCCGAATAGAAATGGCCGCGCCGCCCCTCGTGTCGCCATCGAGCTTGGTCAGCGCGATACCGCTTAAATCCAGCCTTTCGTCAAAGGTTTTGGCCACGTTTACGGCCTCTTGCCCGGTCATAGAATCGACCACGAGCAAAATTTCATCCGGCCGCAAGGCCTTTTTGATCTCTTCAAGCTCACCCATCAGGGCATCGTCGATCTGCAGGCGGCCCGCGGTATCGACGATGAGCACATCGTTCAGGCCGATGATGGCCTGGCGCTGGGCTTCCTTGGCGATTTTGACCGCGTCCTTCTCGCCCGGCATCGAAAACACGGGAAGGTTTTGGGATTTACCTACGATCTCAAGCTGAGCGACCGCGGCGGGGCGGTAAACATCGCAGGCCGCGAGCATGGGGTTTTTGCCCTGCTTTTTGAGCATGCCGCCGAGTTTTGCGGCCAAGGTCGTCTTCCCCGCGCCCTGCAGGCCGCAGAGCAGGACGACCGAGGGGCGGGACTGGAACTCGAGCCTGGCGCCCTTGCCGCCCATCAGGGCGGTCAGCTCTTCGCTTACGATCTTGATGACGGTCTGCCCTGGGGTCAGCGCCTGCATGACCTCCTGCCCAACGGCGCGCTCCTGCACCTTGGCGAGAAAATCCTTCACCACGAGAAAGTTCACATCGGCTTCCAGCAGCGCCATGCGCACCTCGCGCAGGGCGGCCTTCACATCGGCTTCGCCAAGCTTGCCGCGCGCCGTCAGCTTCTTAAAAACGCTCTGTAATTTATCTGCCAAACCCTCAAAGGCCATTTTCATCCTCCATCATCAGCTCGCGCAGCGCAAGAAGCGCCTCGTTCTTTTGGTCTTGCTCAATCAGCGCAATCGCCGCTCGCACGGCACCTTCTGTGCGCAGCACCCGGGAGTAAAGGCCGAGCCTTTCTTCGTAGCGGTTGAGCTGGGCCTCCGCCTTTTGCAACGCCTCGCTCACCGCCTGGCGGCTGATCGAGAGATTCTCTGCGATTTCGCTCAAGGAAAGGTCTTCTTCCACCCGAAGCTGCAAAAGCCTGCGCTGCCTTTCGGTCAATAGCGGGCCGTAAAAGTCCATCAGGCAGTTCAGCCGCGCGGAACGCTCCATTTTGACCCTCCCCGTCAAGCTTTTAAGCTTGACAGCTCCATTATTCTAACAGAGGGGCCCGGGGATGTCAAGCACCCCGGGCCCAAAATCGCAAAACGAAGCCAAAATGAAGAAAAAAGAGGGCAGATTCAATCGAAAACGCCTTGCAATTGCCCCATGATCCAGGCCGCGCTCTCGGCTATGGGCTTTCCTCCGTCCACGCGCAGGACGGGGCAGCGTAGCCGCGCGATCGACTGCTCGTCTCGCCGCCTGCAGACCGCGGGCGGCTCGCCCCCGTCATAGTCCGCGACCTGGGCAAGAAAGCGCAGGTGGTTTTCGTGCAAGTCCCCGCCGGGGAGGAGGCGCTGCCCAAACAAGGCGGCCTCGCGGGCGCGGACGCGTTCCAGGCGCGTTTCGGTCGGCACCATGAGGAACCCGCGGCCGCGTAAAAGGACTCAAACTCAGCCAAAATACTGCCCAGCGCACCCGAAACCACGAAGCGCTCCGCCCCCGAAATGGCCTCAGCAAGCGCCTGCACGATCTCTTCCTGCGGGCGAATGACGCTGAAGGGCAGTGCCGTATCGCGCCGCCAATAGAAATCATCCAGGTCGAAGGAAGCGGCATGCAAAAGCCGGGCAAGTTCCCTGCCCATCGTCGTCTTCCCGGTGCCCGAGGCCCCAAAGACGATCAGCCCTTTTGGCCGCGTTTCCATGTTTTTCTTTCCTAGTTATGCCTGTGGAAGTGGAAGCGCCGCCTCCTGCGGGGGGCGCTCTTTTGGCCACCGCGCCGCTGCGCGATGGCCCAGACCACCATCAGCGCCAGCACGCCGAACCCGCAAAAGAGAATCGTGAAAAACTTCCAGTTTTCGGCTGGCACACCGTGCTGCGCGCAGCCATTCATGAACAGCGCGTAAAAAGGCATCACAACCCAAATCGGCTTTTTCATCGCTAAATCCCTTCCATTACGAGCCTGCGGCCCTCAAAGCTAGCCAAATAACGGAAGCCGAGGCTTTTTATCAGCTCGGCCGCGTCCATAAAACCCTTTGCCACGCCGCCTACATCGTGCGCATCCGAGCCTAGGGTCACGAATTCGCCGCCTAGCGCCTTGAAGCGGGCAAATACGTCGCGCCCGGGCATCCCTTCGCCGTTCCAGCGGGAGGTGTTCAGCTCCAACGCCTTGCCGTTTTGGGCCAGGTGCAGCAAGATCGCGTCCATCACATCGGGCGCGTCGGCATGGCGCAGCGGCGGGAAACGCTCCCCCGTGAACTTGAAGACATAGCCGATGTGCGCCACGGCGTCGTAGTCAGGGAAGCTGACCACAGAGCGGTGAACCGCCTCGAGGTACTCGCGCGCGGCGAATTCGCGGCTTTTTCCCTCAAAATAAAGTGCCTGGTCATAGGGATCCAGCCCGCCGACGGTGTGCCGCGAAAGCAGCAAGAAGTCGAAGGGAAGCGCTTTTGAAGAAGTCAAAAGCGCTTCAGCCACCTCGCCCGTGTAGCCCATTTCAAGCCCCAGAAAGAGCTTCGGGCCAAGATTTAAGGCCTTGGCGCGCTGAAACTCGGCCCAATACCGGGGCAGATCGGTTTCAAACAGGCCGCCGGGAAGCCCCAAGTCCATATGCTCGGTGAAGCAGAGCTTGTTTATGCCCCTTTGGGCGCAGGCCAGAACCTGCTCCTCCATGCTGGAGGAACCGTCGCCGCTGAGCGTTGAATGGATGTGGTAATCGCAAAGCATGCCCTAACCCGCCACGATGTTGACCAGCCGACCCGGGATGAAGACGAGCTTTTTCACGGCTTTGCCATCGAGCGCGGCGATGATCTCGGCCCTTTGAAGCAGCGCTTCCTCCGCGCCCGCCGGCTGCAGGTCGGCGGGCACCGTCATGCGGCCGCGCAGCTTGCCGTTGATTTGAATCGCGATCTCGACTTCGTCGCGCTTCAGTGCGTTTTCGTCGTGCTGGGGCCAGGCCTGCTCATGCAGGTAGCCCTTTTGGCCGATCTGCTGCCAGATCTCCTCGGCGATGTGCGGCGCGACGGGGTAAAGCAGGATGAGCAGCGTTTTCAGCTCGCCCTTCGTCACGCTCTTTTGGTCATAGAGCAGGTTGACGTAGCTCATCATCTGGGCGATGGCCGTGTTGAACTTCATCTTGTCGTAATCGTCGGAAACCTTCTTGATGGTCAGATGCGTTTCGGGCAAAAGCGCCTTGGAATAGCCCTCTTCCCCGGTCATCATGCCCTGCAGGCGCCAAACGCGGTCTAGGAAGCGCTTGCAGCCGCGCGCGCCGGTCGTGGACCAGGGAATGGCCTGATCGAACGCGCCCATGAACATCTCGTAAAGGCGAAAAGCGTCCGCGCCGATTTCTGCCACCACATCGTCCGGATTGACGACGTTGCCGCGCGATTTTGACATTTTCTCGCCGTTGGCGCCCAGGATCATGCCGTGGCTGGTGCGCTTTTGGTAGGGCTCCTTGTTGGGGATCGCGCCAATGTCGTACAGAAAGCGGTTCCAGAACCGCGAATAGAGCAAGTGCAGGGTGGTGTGCTCCATGCCGCCGTTGTACCAATCCACGGGCATCCAGTAATCAAGGCTTTCTTTCGAGGCCAAGGCTTCCGCGTTCTGCGGGTCTGCGTACCTTAAAAAATACCAGGAGGAGCCGGCCCACTGGGGCATCGTGTCTGTTTCGCGCCTGGCGGGCGCGCCGCAGCGCGGGCAGGGAACGTTGACCCAATCCTTCATCAGCGCCAGCGGGGACTCGCCGGTATCCGACGGCATGTACTCGTCGGTTTCGGGGAGCCTTAGGGGCAGATCCTCTTCGTTTAAGGGCACGCAGCCGCAGTGCGGGCACCAGATGACGGGAATCGGCTCGCCCCAATAGCGCTGGCGCGAAAAAACCCAGTCCCGCAGCTTGAAGTTGACCTTCTTTTGGCCGATGCCCTCTTTTTCTATGTGCTCAATGATCCTTTTCTTTGCCCGGGCGACCGAAAGGCCGTCTAAAAATCCCGAATTGACCATGGTGCCGGCCTCGATGTCGGTATAGGCCTTCTCTTCAATGTTCCCGCCGCCCACGACCTCTACGATGGGCAGGCCGAAGGCCTTCGCGAACTCGTAGTCGCGTTCGTCGTGCGCGGGCACGGCCATGATGGCCCCCGTGCCGTAGGAGGTGAGCACGTAGTCCGCGATCCAGACCGGGATCAGCCCGCCGGTGACCGGGTTGACGGCCCGAATGCCCTTGAGTTCCACGCCGGTCTTTTCTTTGTTGAGTTCCGTGCGCTCAAAGTCTGACTTGCGCGCGGCCTCGCGCTGGTAGGCGCGAACCTCTTCGATGTTCTGAATTCTGCCCTCGTTTTCGTCGATCAGCCCGTGCTCTGGCGAAACGACCATGTAGGTGGCGCCAAAGAGGGTATCTGGCCGCGTGGTGTAGACGCGCAGCTTCGCTCGCAGGCCCTCAAGCGCGAAATCGACCTCGGCACCCTCAGACCTGCCGATCCAGTTGCGCTGCTGGGCCTTCACCTTGTCGATAAAGTCTACCTCGTCGAGGCCGTCGAGCAGCTTCTGGGCATAATCGGTGATGCGGAGCATCCACTGGGACTTAACGCGCCGCACGACCTCGCCGCCGCAACGCTCGCACACGCCGCCCACGACCTCCTCGTTGGCCAGGCCGACCTTGCAGCTCGTGCACCAGTTGATGGGCATTTCGGTCTTGTAGGCCAGGCCGTGCTCGAGGAGCTTTAAGAAGATCCACTGCGTCCATTTATAATAGTTCGGGTCGGTGGTATCGACCTCGCGATCCCAATCGAAGGCGAAACCCAAAGCCTTGAGCTGGCTGCGGAAACGATCGATATTGTTCTTGGTGACGATGGCCGGGTGGATATGGTTTTTGATCGCGAAGTTTTCGGTCGGCAGGCCGAAGGCATCCCAGCCGATGGGCAGAAGGACGTTATAGCCCTCCATCCTCTTCTTCCTGCCGATGATGTCCATCGCGGTGTTGGACTTGGGGTGCCCCACGTGCAGCCCAGCGCCGGAAGGGTAGGGGAATTCGATCAGGGTATAGAACTTCGGCTTCGAAAAATCGTTCCTGGCATAGAAGCTCTTTTGCTCCTCCCAAAGGGTCTGCCACTTCCTTTCGATCGCCGAAAAATCATAGCTTGAAACCGCCATCGTCAAAGGCCTCCGCTTCTCTTCATCGTTTAAAATCAGGGCGTTTACGCGAAGAAGGCCCTTTTCACGGCCTTCTTCCCCTATAGAATGCCCCTATTTTAATCCCTTTGGGCGCCCTTGTCAATTCCGGGCGGCAAAAAGGGGCTTTTCACCCCTTTTTTGCTCCCTTCTTCCCTAGCCCGCCTGCACGTCCTCAAAGGTCAGCGAAAAGCCCCCGGGCTCAAAGCCCTTTTCAAGCTCAATGATGAGATGCCATTGCGCCATATCGTCGGTGCCGAACTCGGGCAGCAGCCGCTCGATGGTGATTTCGCCGCTCTCGGCGACGGCCTTCACGCGGTGGCGGATGGAGCCGCTGCCCTCCTCGAGCACGGCGAGCACGAGGTAGCTTTTAGCGAAGAAGGCTTCGTCATAGCGCTCCATCGCGTCGTCAAAGCCGATCGAAGTATCCGCGTAGACGGTTTCGCGCGGGGCAAGGTCGTAGAACGCGCTGTTTTCGTCAAAATAGCGTTCCAGCGCCGCCCTTGAGGGAATCACGGTCACGATGGGGTACTCCGCATCCCCGATGCCGCCGTTGCTGCGGATGATTTGGGCTTCGAAGCCGATCTCTTGCGGCGCGGACTCGGTCTGAGCCTTGACTCTGAAGATGTATTGATACCCTTCGTGGCCACTTTCGTTGTTCCATGATGTTTCAACGCTCAAGGCATATACCCCTGGAAGCGCCGGAGCCGTGAACTCGTCCGACTGGAAGTATACTCGATTGTTTTCTTCGTCATATAAGCTGTAGCGCAGCCATCCCCCCGATCCTTTCCTTCTGCGACGATGTGAAAATCGTTCGTCAGCGGAACAATCGGCAAATCATCCGAGAGCTCCTCGGGCTGCAATCTATAGCCGTCGGCCGCAATATGGGTTGCGGCGCTATACCCATAGATCCAATTTTGAAGCGGAGTAAATTCGATGCCGCCCGCTATCGCCTTCACGCTGCCTACTTTAACATCATTTTGGAGTCTGGGTTCGTCGGCGCCGGAGCTTACTCTTCCGCAGCCCATCAGCGACAGGGAGATGAGCAAAAAAGCCAGCCCAGCCATGCAAATATACCCCATGCTTCTCATCGAGTCCCCTCCTCTTTGGGACTTAGACGCGGCTTCGTCCGCTTTTGTTTCATCACCGTATCGCGCAGGGCGCTCAGCCGCCCGCGCCCCCCCCAGCGGCGGAAAGAACTGCGGCATCGCGAGCGGGGCGAGGCTGTTCATCGCGTTGAAAAGCAAAAGAGGAAGGATCGTATTCCAGATATTCTTCGCCCCAAGACAGACCCCGTTGTGGAAAAGCTCAATGGCCATATAAGGGACGGTAAAAAGCAGATTCCCGCCGAAATTCCTGAAGTAAACGAAGCCGAACAGCACAGCGGACGCTGCGCGTATAATGCAGCATAAAACGGGAGGATTGCGAAAGGCAAATTTGCAAAACCCTTGCAATTTTTCTCAAACAATGATAAAATAGAATCATGAAAACACAACAATTAAACCTGTTTCGCAATGAAACAGCTAAAACGACAACTAAAAAGAAATTTTTCGCGCAAATCGAGATGGAATTGCCGATAAATTCGTGGGTTTCAATGATTTTGCCATTTTATTCCAAGGCCACAAACAACGGGCGTCCGCGTAAAAATTTGGAAATTCTTTTGCGAATGTATATCGTGAAAATGTGCTACAATTTGTCGGACGAAGCGGTGGAAGACGAGCTTTACGAATCCATTTCTGTCCGCAATTTCTGTGGTATTTCCGAGGATTCAGACATTCCGGACCACACCTCAATTTGGCGTTTTGTGCAACTACTCACGCAAAATAATTTGCAGCAAAAAATGTTTGAAGAGCAAGTGAATCAGTTGATAATTGGCAAAAAAATCATCAGAAAAGGCAGCCATATCGATTCGACAATCGTCGACACACCAAGCTCAAAACGCAATAAAAATAGCGAATCCGACCCAACTTCAAAATGGACGGCGAAAGGCAAAAACTACCGTCATGGCAAGAAAATTCACATCGGCGTTGACGACGATTCCGGGCTCGTACACAGCTGCGTCGCGAAGCCTGCGAATGAACACGATTTGTCGGCCGTCGAGGAGTGTTTGCATGGCGACGAGGAATTTATGATGGGCGATTCTGCGTATTTGAATGCAGAAAACCACAGTGAAAAAGCGAAAAAATGCAAGCGGCATATCATGAAAAGACGGACGAGCGTGAAAAAAATGTCGCCACACAAACAAGAACGGCGGCGGCGTTTGGAGCAGGCGATTGCGAGCAAGCGGGCAAAAGTCGAGCATGTTTTCGGCATAATTAAAGGGATTTTTGGGTTTCGATACACGCGCAAATGGGGCATGGAAAATTTTGAAGGCAGCATGTATTTTTTGTGTGCAATGGCAAATATTTACAAAATGACGCGTACGAAAAAAGCATGTTTATGCTGACGACGGGATTTTTGCGCCCTAAATTGTGAAAAAAGCGGGGAAACAGATGAAAAACAATGAAAATTTCGGATTTATTTATGTGCATTTTTGAAATGTGCTATTTTTTTCGCAAATTAGATTGTTTTGCAAACTTGCCGAAACTTAAAGCAGAGCAGGTGCAGGAACAGCGTTTCTTCAAAATCGACTTTCGCGCCCAATCGGCCCCATTTTTGCCCAGCTTTAGCCGGCCTTGAGCTTGAAGAGGTATTGGAATCGCTCATAATCATCCTTATAGGCCCAGGAGGCTTCCATGCTCACGAAATAGAGCCCAGGTTCCTCCGGCGGAACGAGCTGGCTCGCGCTGAAACAAAGAGAATTGAACTCTTCATCATAAAGCGCATAGGATAGGCCGCCAGAGGCGTCCTCGCCCTGGATGACGATCTCGAAATCCTGGGTTAGGGGAACGGTCGGCAAATCCCCTTCGACCATTCGGGGCTGCAGCCGCATTCCATCGGCCATCACGCCGTTTTCGCGGGAACAAACCCAGTTGCGAAGCGGCGCGTACTCAATCCCGCCCGCGATGATCAAAACGGAGCCAATCTTCGGCCGGCTTTCGCAGCCCGTCAGCCAAAATGCTGTGAGCAGCAGGGCCATTCCCATCACAAAAGCCCGCAAAATGCCCTTCATCGCCCTCATCCCTCCTCTAAATCAATCGACCTTGAGCTTGAAGAGGTATTGGTAGCCCTCGGAGCCGCTCTCGTTGCTCCAGTTTACCTCCATGCTCAACAGGTACTCACCGGGTTCTGTGGGCGCGATGAATTCCCTCTTCGCCCAATACACCTCGTGTCGCTCACGCCATCGAGCTTATAGAGCGTATACTCCACCCTTTCGTCCGCATCCTGCCCCTCGATCACGATGCTGAAGTCCTCGGTCAGCGGAATGAACGGCAAATCGCTCGGCATCTCTTTGGGCGTCATGCGGAATCCATCGGCCACTGGGCCACCTTCGCTATAGCCGTAGATCCAATTCGAAAGGGGGGCGTATTCGGCGCCACCGGCCAGCGCCTTCACAATGCCGACCTCAACGTCGTTGTAAGCAAGGGAACTCACCGGGGCACGCCAGGGCTCGCCGCTCAGCCAGATTACGGCGAGCGCCAAGGCCACCACAAGGGCCATGGCGCCGAACAGCATCGCCGTTTTCCGCGCAAAAGCGTAAAAAAAGCTCTTCATTTTTTATCCCTCCCCCTTTTCAACGCTTTGGCGCCCGCATTGCTGCAGCGGACGTCAAAAGGGCACCCAAGCCATGCCGGGCGCCCTTATTTTACCACGAAAAGAGGTCGCTGGGAAGGGAACACGGCGAAGGCGCTAGGCGGGCAGCTCGCTTTTCTGTGGCAGGCAGGCGAATTGCTTGCGCATGCACACCGTCGTGCCCTTGCCCGGGGCCGAGATGACCTCAAGGGCATCCATGAAGTTCTCCATCACCGCAAAGCCCATGCCCGAGCGCTCGAGCTCCGGCCTGGTGGTAAACATTGGCTCCATCGCCCGGGCGATGTCCTCGATGCCGCAGCCCTTGTCCTCTATGGTCAGGCAGAGCACGCCACTTTCGCTGTAGCTGGCCAGCAGCGTCACCTCGCCTTCGCGGCCGTCATAGCCGTGGATGATGGCGTTGGTCACCGCTTCGGATACCGCGGTCTTCACATCCTCGTTCTCTTCCACCGTGGGGTTCAGCGGCATGACGAACGCGCTCACGCAGAGCCTGGCGAACGCCTCGTTTTCGGGCAGCGCGCTGAAACGCAGCCGCATCTCATTTGCCTTCATCACTTCATCCCCCTATAGCTTTTCAACGAGCTCATACACGCCCGAAAGGTTGAAGATGCGGTTGATGCGGGGGCCCGCCTTGCGCACGCCCACCGTGCCGCCGCGCTTTTGCATCTTGTTGTATCTGCCGATGATCACGCCGATGCCCGAACTATCCATGAACTCAAGGCCCGATAGGTCGATCACCAGCCGCCTTGCTCGCGCTCCGTCGATGAGCCCATCCATCCACTCGCGCATCTCCTTGGCGCTGTTGTGATCCAGCTCCCCCTTTAAAAATACGGTGAGCGTATCGCCTCGCAGCGTGTGCCGCAGCATGCCTTGTCCCCTCCTTAGCCGATGGGCTTGCCCCAAGGGCCAGGGGAAGAGTTCCGCGCCTGGCGCCGCCTTTCCTTCGCCGAATTTAGGAGCTTTTGTCAGTTACCAAAAGCTCTTGTTTTCCGCTTATTTTCGCGCTGAGCGCTTGGGAGAAGAAGGCTTCGATCTCTTCGCCGCCGAGCTGCTCACGTTCGATCAAAAGCTCGGTCAGCCTGCTCAAAACGTCGAAATGGTCGCCCAAACGGCCCAAAACCCTGTCGTATTCACGCTCGAGCACGGCGTTGAGCCGGTCTTCGTCGAGCTTTCGATCGACCAAAAGCCCAAAGCCAGGCTCCAAGGCGTATTCGCCGACGAGCTTGCGGACGATCTCGGCCACCCTGATCAAGTCATTCGCCGCGCCCGCGCTGATTCCCTCCTTGCCAAAGAAGAGCTCCTCGGCGGCGCGGCCGGCCAGCGCCATCCCGATGGAGCCCAATACGCTCCGCCGCGTGGGCAGGCCTTCCGATGGCTGCCTGGCCACGTAGCCGCCGGCTCCGCGCACGGAGGGCAAAACCGAAATCCGAATGATCTTCTCTTCCGGCAAGAGAAGGCGGCCGGCCAGCGCGTGGCCCGCTTCGTGCGCAGCGACCTGGCGCTTGCCAAAGGGATCGAGCGCGCTGTTGAACTTGGTCTTGCCCGCAAGCGCCTCGATATAGGCCTGCTCAAGCTCCGCCGCCCCCACCCTTTGGCCCGATTTGGCGCTTAAAATCGCCGCCTCGTTCACCAAACTCTCGAGCCCGGCACCAGAAAAGCCCGCGGTCTTCTTCGCAAGGCCCAGGGGGCAGGCCGAGGAAGCGATTTTGTTCAAAAGCAGCCTTAAGATCTTCTCTCTCGCGTTCAGATCCGGCAGGCCAACCTCGATGCGCCGGTCGAAACGGCCGGGACGCAACAGAGCTTCATCCAGCACATCGGGCCTGTTCGTCGCGGCGATGACCAGCACGCGGTTTTGGGCCGAAAAGCCGTTCATTTCCGCAAGGAGGGCGTTCAGGGTCTGCTCGCGTTCGGCGTTTTCATCCCCGGCGCCGCGCCGCTTGCCCAGCGCGTCGATTTCATCGATGAAAACCACGCTCTTATCGTATTCCTTGGCGGCTTTAAACAGCTCCCGCACCCGCTTGGCTCCCACCCCAGCATACATTTGCACGAAATCAGAGCCGGCCCGCGCCAGAAAGGGCACGGCGGCCTCGCCCGCCACTGCCCGCGCCAACAAGGTTTTTCCGGTGCCCGGCGGGCCGTAAAGCAAGACCCCGCGCGGCATGCGCGCGCCCGCCGCTTCAGAGGCGCGCGGGTGTGTGAGGTAGTCCACAAGCTGGGCCAGGTCGTGCAGCGCTTCGTCATTGCCCGCTACGTCGCAAAACCGCGCCAAGCCCTCGGGCCGGAGCAGGCTCTGGTACTCCTCTTCCTCTTTTTGCCTTTTCCGCTGGCGCAGGGCGCCCGCGCCCAACCCGGCCGCACCCGCCAGGCTCATCGCCTGCGCGCCCGCGTTTTCGCCGTTTTCGCTCTTCATCTCAAATGCGACAACCAGCAGCGCCGCAATCATCGCGCCCGCGCAGAGCAAGGGCATCCACCGCTTCATTTCGCCGCTCCCCTTTCTTATTTCTATATAATCATTTTCCACCGAGTAGTATAAATGAGTTCCGCACTTTAAATCCAGGCACAAAGTATGGAAAACCGTCGAATCGGCAAGAATATTGCCGATGCCAGCCCAGGGAAATCGGAGGTGGAATCTTTTGAAAAAGCGAAAAATCATTCCCATTTTATTAAAGGTGCTCGGCCGCCTGCTCGGGGTGACGGCGGCGCTTTCCGCCTCCCTTCTGGTGGCGCTGGTCTTCTTCCGCATGCCGCTTGCCTATGCAAGAGAGGGCCTGCTCGCCCAGCCAGAGGCGGCCAAGCTCTTTGCCCGCGATGGATCCGAGGTCTTCATCCCCTCTTTGCCACCCGCGCGCCGGGACTACAGCGCCCTGCCCGCCTATGTTCGCCAGGTCTTCGTCGCCGCCGAGGACCGCCGCTTTTATGCGCACGCGGGCATTGACGTCATCCGCGTCTTTGGCTCGCTGCTGGCCAACGTCAAAAGCGGCAGCCTGGCCCAAGGGGCCTCGACCATCACCCAGCAGGTGGTGAAAAACAAGCTGCTGTATGCCGATAAGACCTATCAGCGCAAGTTTTTGGAGGCAATCTACGCCCTGCAGATCGAGCAAGATTATTCGAAGGATCAGATCCTGGATCTCTACTTGAGCTCCTCCTACTTTGGTAAGGGCGCTTACGGCCTGGAGGAGGCGGCAAAGGCCTATTTTTCAAAAGCGCCGGAAGATTTGAGCCTGACCGAGGCCGCTGCCCTGGCGGCGGCGCTGAAGGCGCCCTCGAGCTATGCGCCGCACATCAGCGAAGAGAAAAACAAGCAGCGCCGCGACCGTATCCTGCGCGACATGGCGGCGGACGGCTACATCAGCGAGGACGAGGCCCGCAGGGCCATCGCCGCGCCCCTGCGGCTCAGCGCGCCGCTCAGGCGGATGAACATGATCTCTTGGTTTGCGGACGCGGCCTTTGAGGAGGCCGCCGAGATTCTGAAAATCAGCTTTGACGAACTGATCTCGGGCGGCTACCAGGTGCACAGCACGATGGATGCCGCCCTGCAAAGCGGTATGGGAAGGCTATTTGAAGACGAGGCGCTCTTTCCCCCTGCGGCGGAGGACGGCACCAATGCCCAAGCCGCGGCGGTCGCGCTCGAAAGCGCGACGGGCTCGGTGCTGGCCATGATCGGCGGACGGGAATACACGGTAGAGCACGGCTTCAACCGGGCGAGCGCCATGCGCCGCCAGCCGGGCTCGGCGCTCAAGCCGATCGTGGTCTATACCCCGGCGCTTGAGCGGCGCTTAATCACCCCAATCAGCGAGATTTGGGACCAGCCCACCAACTTTGGCGACTATCGGCCCGCGAACTATGGCGGAGTCTATCGCGGCTGGGTTTCGCTGCGCACGGCGGCCGCGCTTTCGCTCAACATCCCCTCCGTGCAGATGCTCGAGATGATCGGCGTGCAAGCGGGGCTTAATTCCATGCGAGCCTTCGGCCTGGAACCCGACGCGAACGACAAGGGCCTGTCTTTGGCGGTGGGCTCGCTCACGAAGGGCCTAAGCCCCCTGCAGCTCTGCAACGCCTACGCGGCCCTGGCAGATAACGGCCGCTTCCGCAAGGCGCATTTCGTCAACGCCATCTATGGCCCGGACGGCCAGCTCCTCTATCTGTATTCCCCGCCCCTGCCCTCCCAGGCCGCCGAGCCCGCCGCCGCCTATGTGACCACGAGCCTTTTGCAGTCCGCCGCCGCCTGGGGCACGGCCTCGCAGCTCAGCACGCTGCAGATCCCCATCGCGGCCAAAACGGGCACCGTCGATTACGGCAACGGCCTGAACCGCGATGCCTGGTGCGCCGCCTACACCCCCGAAATCTCCGTGACGGTCTGGATGGGCTTTGATAAGACCGATGCGCAGCATGCCCTGCCCAAAACCGTCACCGGCGGCACCCTGCCCACCACGCTCACGCGGGAAATTTTCGCCCTTTACCCCAACAGCGGCGCGGATTTTTATCAGCCCGCGAATATCATCTGGCAAAACCTCGCTTCGCCCTGGGAAGAGGCGCGCTATGAGGTCTTCATCGGCGGCACCCAGCCCCAACCGCGCCGCTGGGCCACCCCCACGCCCGAGCCGACCCCGGAGCCCGCGCCCGCAACGCCGGAAGTCACGCCCGCCCCCTTCCCCCTGCTGCCCGAGGAACTTTGGCCCTTTGGCGGGGCGGCTGCCGAGGGCGATCAGCCGGGCGCCGAGCCGCAATCCACCGAAAAACCTGGCGGGTTCCCATTCCATTTTCCGTTTTTCGACTGGCTTTAGGGCATTTCACCCCGGGAAATCCTCCCGGGGCTTTTTTCATCTTTTACTTGCCTTCTTTTCCATTTCGGACTTGACAGCGGCCTGGCGCTCGTCTATACTCCGGACAGATAGTTAGTCTAACTAATTAATTTTGAAGGAGAGGCGAGCGCGGCATGCTGGATGAACTCGGCCTGAAGGTTTCCAAAGCCCTGGGCGAAATCTACGGCTCCGTCCGCCGGGTTGAAGACAAGATGCTGCGCAGCTCAGTCCTCAACATCACCTTGTCAGAACTCGATTTTCTGGATGTGATCGGCGGCTATGGCGAGAGCGGCTGCTCCATAAGCGAAATCGCAAAGGGCGGCCTGGTGACGATGCCCACCGTGACCGTGGCCATCAAAAAGCTCGAATCCAAGGGCTTTGTCGAAAAGATCCGCTCGGATGCGGACGGCCGCCGGGTGCGCGTCATCCTTACGCGCATGGGGCACAAAACCTACGCCGCCCACCGCTATTTTCACGAGAGGATGGTTCGCGCCCTTCTGAAGGAAGTGAGCGAGGATCTTCGCCCAACGGTGCTTTCCGCCCTGCAGGATCTCAGCGTTTTTTTAAGAAAGATTGGTGACGCGCCTTGAAAATCCTTTCCGTCGCAAGCGCAATGCCGCAAAAGCGAGTGCGCAACGAGGAGCTTGCTGCCTTTTTAGATACTTCGGATGAATGGATCCGCACGCGCACGGGCATTGAGGAACGCCGTCTTTTAAGCGGCGATGAAAGGCTTGAGTCCCTGGCCCACCAGGCCGCGCAAACCGCCCTTTCGCGCGCGAAGCTTCGGCCTGACGAGCTGGACTACATCCTTTGCGCCAACGTGATTTCCGATTATATCACGCCGGGGCTCGGCGCCGTCGTCCAGGGGCTGCTCGGCGCCAGCTGCCCCTGCTTTGACCTGAACGCGGCCTGCGCTGGCTTCATCTACGCCTTGCAGGCGGCGCAGGGCTTGCTCAAATCGGGCGCGAAGACCATCCTCATCCTCTGTGCAGAGATGAATAGCCGCCTTTGCGACTGGACCGACAGGCGAAGCTGCGTCCTCTTCGGGGATGGCGCCGCGGCGACCGTCGTCGCATCGGGCGGAGAGGACTTTCTCTTCCAGATGACGGCCCAATCCAACCCCGCCGTGCTCTATGCGAAAAACGCGCCGGGCAACAGCCCTTTTCATAACCCTTGGCCAGCGGAATACCTCACGATGAACGGGCAGGAGGTCTATAAATTCGCCGTGGGGGCGGCCTGCTCCGGCATCCGCGCGCTGCTGGAGTTCTCTGGCCTTTCGACCAAAAGCATCCGCTATTTTCTCCTACATCAGGCCAATCTGCGCATCATTGAGTCGGTGCGCGAAAAGCTCGGGCTGGCCCCTTCCCTCTTTCCAACCAACATCCAGCGCTATGGCAATACCTCCTCGGTTTCCATTCCCCTTCTTCTCGATGAGCTCTTTCAAGGCGGCAAGCTCAAACCTGGCGACCAATTAATCCTCAGCGCCTTCGGCGCGGGCCTGCAAACCGGCAACTGCCTGCTTTCGCTAGCCTGACGCTTTGGCATATCCCCAAAAACAACATCATTTCTTTGAAGGAGGAAACTCAGATGACGATGATCAAAGTGGCGGCAATCCTGGCGGAGCACCTCGATAAGGACGCTTCCGAAATCACGGCGGAATCCAGCTTCGAGAGCCTGGGGCTCGATTCTCTCGACACGGTCGAGATCGTGATGGAGCTTGAAGACGAGTTCGGCGTGAGCATCGAGATGGACGAGAGCATCAAGAGCGTGGCGGACCTCGTCCGCGCCATCGACGGGGGCAAATAGCCCATGCTGCACACCCCCCTTTGCGAGCTGCTCTCGATACAATACCCAATCGTTCAGGGCGGCATGGCCTGGGTTTCAGAGGCAGGGCTCGCCGCCGCCGTTTCAAACGCCGGCGGCCTTGGGCTGATCTCGGCCATGAACGCGGGGCCTGACTATTTGCGCGGCGAGATTCAAAAATGCAGGGCCGCCGTTGGCAATAAGCCTTTCGGCGTGAACATCATGCTGATGAGCCCCTATGCGGACGACGTGGCCCAGGTCGTTTTGGATGAAAGGGTGCCCGTCGTGGCGACCGGGGCGGGCATGCCTGCCAAATACATGCCGGCCTGGCTTGAAGCCGGCCTGAAGGTTCTGCCCGTGGTGCCTTCGGTCGCCATCGCCAGGCGGCTTGAGCGCCTGGGCGCCACGGCTGTGGTCGCGGAGGGCTGTGAATCCGGCGGGCACGTGGGGGAATTGACCACCATGGCCCTGGTGCCGCAGGTGGTTTCGGCGCTCTCGATTCCGGTTTTGGCGGCGGGCGGCATCGGCGACGGGCGCGGCACCGCGGCGGCGCTGATGCTCGGCGCGCAGGGCGTGCAGCTTGGCACCCGCTTTTTGACGGCGAAGGAGTGCCCGATCCACCAAAACTATAAGGATAAGATCCTGCAGGCCAAAGAGATCGACACCATCGTCACCGGCAGACGCTTAGGCCACCCCGTGCGCGCGCTGAAGAACCGCTTCACCAGGCGCTTTGCCGAGATGGAGCTTGAACAAGGCGTGACCGCGGAAGAACTCGAGGCCTTTGGTGTGGGCTCGCTGCGCAAGGCGGCAATCGAGGGCGATACCGAAAACGGCAGCTTCATGGCCGGGCAAATCGCCGGGCTGATTGGCGACGAACCGAGCTGCGCAGAGATCATTCACGGTATTTTCGCTGAGGCGGAAGCGCTTTTGAAGGGGGCGGCCCAATGGCTAAGCTAGCCTTTCTCTTCGCCGGGCAGGGCGCGCAGGCGCCCGGCATGGGCAGGGCGCTTTATGCCGCATCCAAGGCCGCAAGGGCGGTCTTTGACCGAGGCGAAGCCCTTTCCCCCGGCGTTTTGGATCTTTGCTTCAACGGCCCGGCGGAAGCCCTAAACCAAACACTCAACGCCCAGCCTTGCCTGTTCCTGATGGATCTCGCCTGCGCCAGGGCGGCAGAAGAAGCCGGCCTTGTGGCGGCCGGCGCCGCCGGCTTTTCGCTGGGCGAGCTGCCGGCCGCCGCTTTTTGCGGGCTTTTGAGCGAAAAAGAGGCCTTTTTGGCCGTTTTGGAGCGCGCAAGGCTCATGCAGGCGGCAGCCGAGCAAAACCCGGGCGCGATGTGCGCCGTCTTAAAGCTCCCAAGCGATGAGGTTCTTCGCCTGGCGAATGAGCACGGCGTCTATGCAGTGAACTTCAACGCCCCCGGGCAGACCGTTGTTTCTGGCCTCGTCCCAAAGCTCGAAGGCTTCGAGAGAGCGGTCGCGGCATCCGGCGGGCGCGCGGCGCGGCTGAAGGTCGGCGGCGCCTTCCATTCCCCTTATTTAGAAGGGGCTTCGGCGACGTTTTATGCGCATTTATCGTCTTATTCCTTCTTGGCGCCGAGGATTCCACTCTATTCGAACCTGAGCGCGCTGCCCTATGGCGAAAACCCGCGCGCGGCCCTCGCCCTGCAGATGAAAAGCCCAGTGCTCTGGCAGCAGAGCATAGAAGCCATGAGGAAGGACGGCTTCACGGCCTTCGTCGAGCTTGGCGCGGGCAAGACCCTGAGCGGCCTGACGCGCCGCATCGACGAAACGTTGCTCGCGGCCAGCATCGATGGGCCAGAGAGCCTGCAAAGCGCCCTTAATGCGCTGAAAGGAGCCCAAAATGGCTAAGCTCGCCCTCATCAGCGGGGCTTCGCGCGGGATCGGCCGCGCCATCGCGCTGGCGCTCGCCCAAGAAGGCTTTGACCTTGCGCTGCTCTATGCGGGCAACGAGGAAGCCGCAGCCGAAACCAAGCGGCTTTGCGAGGGCCTTGGTGCAAGGGCTGCGCTGTATTGCTGCGATGTTTCTGACTTTGCCCTTTCTGGTGAAACCGTCAGGCGCGTGCTGAGCGAACAGGGCCAGATCGATGCCCTCGTCAACAACGCTGGCATCACCAACGATAAGCTCTTGCTCCAGATGAAGGAAGAGGACTTCTCCCGCGTGATCGACGTGAACTTAAAGGGCGCCTTTAACCTCATCCGGCACTGCGCGCCGGGCTTTATCAAGCGGCGTCAGGGGCGAATTCTGAACATCTCTTCAGTCTCAGGGCTCATGGGTAACGCGGGCCAGGCAAACTACGCAGCAGCCAAGGCGGGGCTCATCGGCCTTACGAAGTCCGTCGCCAAGGAGCTCGCCCCGCGCGGCATCTGCTGCAACGCGCTGGCGCCTGGCTTCATCAGCACCGACATGACGGCGTCCCTCCCCGCCGCCGCGAGGGAAACGCTGCTTTCCGCCATCCCCCTGAAACGGGCGGGCGAAGCAAACGAGGTCGGCTCGCTGGCCGCCTTTCTGCTCGGCGAGCACGCGGGCTATATCACCGGCGCCGTCATCCCCATTGACGGCGGCCTATCCATGTAAAAAGCGGAGGAATCATCACATGCGACGAGTGGCCATCACGGGCCTTGGCGCGATTACGCCCATCGGCAACAGCGTCCAGGCCTTTTATCAAAGCCTCTTAGCCGGAGCTTGCGGCATCGGGCCCATCACCCACTTTGATGCAAGCGCCTTTAAAGCAAAGCTTGCCGCGGAGGTCAAGGACTTTGACCCCGATCTTTTCGGCATGCCGCCCAAAAGATCCCGCCATTTGGATCTTTTTGCCCAATACGCCCTCGCCGCCGCCAAACAGGCGGCGGAAGACAGCGGCATTTGTGGCGCGGTCGCTCCAGAGCGCCTGGGGGTCTATGTAGGCTCGGGTATCGGAGGCATGAATACCTTTTTAAACCAGGCAAATCAGCTTCGCGACCGAGGCCCCGAGCGCGTTTCCCCCTTTTTCATCACCATGCTCATCGGCAACATCGCGGCCGGCCAAATCGCGATTGAATACGGGGCTTTAGGGCCTTCCCTCCCCACCGTGACGGCCTGCGCCACCTCGGCCAACGCAATCGGCGAAGCCTACCGGGCCATTGCCCACGGCTATGCGGACGCCATCATCGCGGGCGGCGCGGAGGCGACCATCGAGCCGCTCTCGGTGGCCGGGTTCATCAACTGCCAGGCCTTGTCGCTCGCTGACGATCCCCTCGTGGCCTCGATTCCCTTCGATAGGCGCAGGAGCGGCTTCGTCATGGGCGAAGGGGCGGGCATCCTCGTGCTGGAAGAGCTTGAGAACGCCCAAAAGCGCGGAGCAAGGATCTATGGCGAACTCTGTGGTTACGGCAACACGCTGGACGGCTACCATATCACCGCCCCAAGGCCAGACGGCAGCGGCGCGGCGCGAGCCATGGCCATGGCCGCCGAACAGGCTGGGCTGCAGGGAGGCGAAAGGCTCTATATCAACGCGCACGGCACCTCCACACCGCTGAACGACGCCAGCGAAACCCTGGCCATCAAGCTGGCCCTCGGGGAAGAACAGGCCCGCGCGGTCAAGATCAGCTCCACAAAGTCGATGACCGGGCACATGCTGGGCGCCGCGGGCGCGGTCGAAGCCATCGCGAGCCTACTCGCCTTGAATTCAGGCATCATCCCGCCTACCATCGGCTACCACGAGCCAGACCCCGAGTGCGACCTGGACTACACAGCGAATGCCGCGGTTGAATTCCGGCCCGAGATCGCCCTTTCGACCTCGCTGGGCTTCGGCGGGCACAACGCCTGCCTGGCCTTTAGAAGGATTGGAGACTAATGCGATGAACATCAAAGAGATTCGCGCGCTGGCCAAACTGCTGGCCGAGCAAAACCTAAGCGCCCTTGAGGTACAGGATGGCGATTTTTCGCTAAAGCTGCGGCGCGAAGGCCCCGCCGTGGCCGGCGGCTGGCAGCCGACCTTCCCGCAGACCGCGCAGGCAGCAAGGCTTCCCGAAATCGACGACGACCCCAGGCAGGAAATGCCGGGCGAACAGGAAATGGGCCTGGATTTTAACAAGGCCAGGGAAATCCCCTCGCCCATGGTGGGCGTCTTCTATCAGGCGCCGGCGCCCGGCGAAGCGCCTTTCGTGCAGCGCGGTTCCAGGGTCAAAAAGGGCGATGTGCTCTGCATCATCGAAACCATGAAGCTGCTCAATGAGATTACCGCCAAGGAGGACGGCGAGATCGTGGATGTCTTGGTGCGCGACGGCGACGTGGTCGAATTCGGGCAGGCGCTGTTCAAGTTCATCGGCGCGTAGAATTTAGGAAAGAGGGCTTTTATGAACAGGGAAGAGCTCATGCGGCTTCTCCCCCATCGCGAGGGGATGCTGCTAATCGACGAAGCGATCTTGGATGAGGACGGCAAAGCGCGGGGCAACTACGCCGTGCGCGGCGGCGAGTGGTTTTTGCAGGGCCACTTCCCCGGCAACCCTGTGGTGCCAGGCGTGATTCTTTGCGAGATGATGGGCCAAGCCTGCTGCGTTCTGCTCGGCGCGGAACTGGCCGGCAAAACACCCTATTTCACCGGCATGAGCGCCGTGCGCTTCCGCGATATGGTCCGCCCCGGGGATCTAGTCGAATCCTGCTGCGAAATTACCCGCCAAAAGGGCAATTTCTATTGGGCCAAGGCGAAGGCCGAGGTGCGCGGAAAGCTCGTCGCGCAGGCCGAGCTTTCCTTCGCCGTTTTGGGGAGTTAAAACGATGTTTTCGAGGATTTTAATCGCAAACCGGGGCGAAATCGCGGTGCGTATCATCAGAGCCTGCAAGGAAATGGGAATCCAGACCGTCGCGGTCTTTTCCCAGGCAGACAGCGAAGCTCTGCACGTTTCCCTCGCGGATGAAAGCCTTTGCATCGGCCCCGCACAGGCCGCAAAAAGCTACTTGAACAAAGAGGCCGTGCTTTCGGCCGCGCTCTTGAGCCATGCCCAGGCCATCCACCCGGGCTATGGCTTTTTATCCGAAGATCCTGCCTTCTCGGCGCTTTGTGAAGAAAAGGGGCTGCGCTTTATCGGCCCGTCCGCGGCCTCCATCCGCGCCATGGGCGATAAGGACGAAGCAAGGCGCACCATGCAGGCTGCCGGCGTACCCGTCATCCCCGGCAGCTCGCTCCTAAGTGATGCGGACGAGGCGCTCGCCTGGGCGAAAAAAATCGGCTACCCAATTCTTCTTAAGGCGCGCTCTGGCGGGGGCGGGCGCGGCATCCGCAAGATCGAAAGCGATGAAGAATTGCTGCGCGCCTTCCCCTTGGCGAGCGCAGAGGCGCAGAGCGCCTTTGGCGACGGTGCGCTTTATTTAGAAAAGTACCTCTTCCCCGTCAAGCACATCGAGATGCAGCTCATCGCGGATGGGCAGGGCAATGTGGTCTGCCTGGGCGAGCGCGAGTGCTCGATGCAGATCAAAAACCAAAAGGTTCTGGAAGAAAGCCCCTCGCTGAAGGTCGGCGTCGGAATTCGAAAAAAGATGGAGGAAGTCTGCCAAAGGGCCGCGAACGCGGTGAAATACGAGGGGCTTGGTACCATCGAGTTTCTCCTCGACCAAAACGGCGGCTTCTACTTCATGGAAATGAATACCCGCCTGCAGGTCGAGCACCCGGTGACCGAGTTCGTCACGGGCCTTGATCTGGTCAAGTGGCAGATTCGCGTGGCCGCAGGCCAGCCGCTCGATTTCACCCAGAGCGACGTTCGCCTTTCCGGCCACGCAATCGAGTGCCGCGTCAACGCCCTGCCTGGCGAAAAAGGCGCGGGGCGCGTCGAGCTTTTGCACATCCCGGGCGGCCCCGCAGTCCGCTTTGATACTGCCCTTTACCAAGGCTATGCTCTCTCGCCCTTTTATGATTCGATGATCGGCAAGCTGGTCGTCCACGCCCAGACGCGCGAAGAAGCCCTGCGCAAGATGCACGCGGCGCTTTGCGAATTGGTCATCGAGGGGCTTGAGCACAACGCGGAATTCCAGATCGCCCTCCTCAACGAGCCCGAATTCCTCTCGGGCGAATACACCACCGATTTTTTGCAAAGAAGGGGGAAATAAGCCATGATGCTGAAGCGCTCCCTGTTTAAGCGCCCCAAGATCGCCCTGGAAAATGGTGGGGAGGATTTTTCGTCCTTCCTGCAGGAATGCCCGGGCTGCGGCAAGGAGATCACCCAGGGCGAGCTTTTCGAAAACCTGCATGTCTGCCCGCACTGCGGCCGGCATTTTCGGCTTTCGGCCAGGCAGCGCCTTGCTATCCTGGCCGATGAGGGCAGCTTTATCGAGCTTGACGCCGAGCTGGGCGAGTCCGACCCCCTCTCCTTCCCAGGCTACGCCGAAAAGCTGCAAAACGCCAGGCGTGCAAGCGGCGAAGGCGAGGCCGTCTTGACCGGAACGGCGATGGTCTTGGGGCAAAAGACTGCCCTGTTCCTCATGGAAGGTGGTTTTATGATGGGCTCGATGGGTTCCCTCGTGGGCGAGAAGCTCGCGCGGCTCTTCGAGCATGCCACGGAAGAGCGCCTGCCCGTCGTGGGCTTCACCATCTCGGGCGGCGCCCGGATGCAGGAAGGCATTCTATCGCTCATGCAGATGGCCAAGGTTTCTGGCGCGGTGAAGCTGCATAGCGAAAGTGGATTGCTTTATCTGGCCGTTCTGACCGACCCGACCACCGGCGGCGTGACGGCCAGCTTCGCCATGGAGGGCGACATCACCCTGGCGGAACCCGGCGCGCTCATCGCCTTCGCCGGGCCGCGCGTGATCGAGCAGACCACGCACAAAAAGCTGCCAGAAGGCTTCCAAAGGGCTGAGTTCCTGCTCAAGAACGGCTTTATAGACGCGATTTGCGAGCGAAAGGCCCAGCGGGAAACCATCGCGGCGCTGCTGGCCTACCACGAGGGCGCGCGAGAGGGGGAAAACGACCATGCGAGCCTATGAGCGACTTCAGGCCGCGCGCGCGAAGGGGCGGCCTGGCGCGCTTGCGTGCATTTCTTCGCTCTTTACGGACTTTTATGAACTGCACGGCGACCGCCTCTTTGGCGAGGATGCAGCGGTCGTCGGCGGCCTGGCCAGGCTAGGCGGCCGGGCCGTCACGGTGATCGGCATCGAAAAAGGGGCCACCACAGACGAAAAGCTACTGCGCAACTTTGGCTCCGCACACCCGGAGGGCTATCGCAAGGCCCTGCGCCTGATGAAACAGGCCGAAAAGTTTCGAAGGCCCGTCGTGACCTTGGTCGATACCTCGGGCGCTTATTGCGGCATCGGTGCTGAAGAACGCGGGCAGGGCAGCGCCATCGCACAAAACCTGATGGAGATGATGCGCCTTTCCGTGCCCGTCATCGCCATCGTGTTGGGCGAGGGCGGCAGTGGCGGCGCGCTTGCCCTGGCCGTGGCCGATGAAGTCTGGCTGCTCGAAAACGCGGTCTATTCCGTGATTTCGGCGGAAGGCGCGGCCAGCATCCTTTATAAGGACGCCTCAAAGGCCGAAAAAGCTGCGGAAGATCTAAAAATCACCGCGCAAGATCTACTATCGCTGGGCGTGATCGACCGCATCGTTTCGGAGCAGGGCGGGGACTTCGCCCTGTGCTTTGCGGGGCTGCAGGCGGCGCTCGCCGAACGGCTTTCGGCGCTTTGCGCGCTGCCGCCCGAGGCGCTGCTAGCCGCGCGCTACGCCAAATTTAGAATGTTGGGGAGGCCCGAGAGATGATCGTCATCGCCACCGATTCCACGGCCTATATGACCGCCCAGGAGGGCAAGGAGCTGGGCCTGATCTATCTCCCGATGAGCTATTCCATCGGCGACGATACCTTCGCCGAGGGCTTTTTTCGCGAAGGGGCGCGCTTTCATGGCGCGGCGCACGCCTCCCCCGCCTTGCTGCACACTTCCCAGCCCGCGATGGCGGCGATTCAACGGCGCTTCCGCCGCTTCGTGGAGGCCGGCTGCGAAATCCTCTGCCTAACGATTTCCTCGCGCTTGAGCGGCACCTTTTCGAACGCCAGCGTCTGCGCCAAGGGCTTTTCAGGGCGCGTGCGCGTGGTCGATAGCAAGACGGCAGCGGCCGGCATGGCGATCCTGCTGCGCGAGGCAAGGCGGCTCATTGACGAAGGCCTCTCCCTCGAAGATTGCGCGCGCGCGCTTGAAGAAGGCGCTGAGCGCGTGCATACGCTCTTTTCGGTCACGGATCTGAGCCCTTTGCGCAGGAGCGGTCGCCTTGGGCTGATGAAGCAGTCCATCGGCACCATCCTCAACCAGCGCCCCATCCTTTGCTGCGCGGACGGCGCAGTGGTTTCCTCCGGCCTGGCGCGCGGCAGGCGCGAGCAGCTCCGTCAGCTCATTGAGCCCATCCCCCAAGATGCCCGGGCGGCGGCCGTCCAGCACTTTGGCGATGAGTTGGCCGCCGCCGAAATGGCCGAAGCGCTGCGCGCGCGGCTGAAGAGCCCGGTGGAGATTCGCCGCATCGGCATCGTTCTGGGTATCCATTTGGGCTTTGATGTCATCGGCACCGCCTGGCTGGAGTGATTTTCCCCTTATTACCCCTTTTATTCCCTGCAAAAAGGCAAGAAACGCGGCGCCGGTTCGGCGCCGCGTTTTTGATGTAGCTCTTTACGCGAAAGCTTAGCCCTGCGGGCCCGCCTTTACGACGGCCTCGGGCATGTCGTACTTGGCAAAGTTCTTGCGGAAGCTTGCGGCCAGTTCGCGGGCGATCTTGTCGTAGGCCGCCTTGTCTTTCCACACATTCTTGGGCGCGAGCACCTCGGTGGGCACGCCGGGGCAGGCGGTGGGCACGGAAACGCCGAAGATCTCGTCGGTAACGAACTCGCCCTTGTCAAGCTCGCCATTGAGTGCGGCGGTGACCATGGCGCGGGTGTAGGGCAGCTTCATGCGCGCGCCGCCCTTTCCGGCGGAACCGCCGGACCAACCGGTGTTGATCAGATAGACGCTGGCGCCGCTCTCATCGAGCCTTTTGCCCAGGAGCTCCGCGTAAACCTTGGCGGCGCGAGGAAGGAAAGGGGCGCCAAAGCAGGTCGAGAAGGTGGCCTGAGGTTCGGTCACGCCGCGTTCGGTGCCCGCAAGGCGCGCGGTGTAGCCTGAAACATAGTGGAACATCGCCTGCTCGCGGGTGAGTTTGGCGACCGGTGGCAAGACGCCGAAGGCATCCGCGGTCAGGAAGACGACGGTTTTGGGCACGCCGCCTACGCCGGGAATGACCGTGTTCGAGATGAACTCGACCGGGTAGCCCACGCGGGTATTTTCGGTGATGGACTCATCCGCAAAGTCGAACTCGCGGGTGTTTTCGTCCATCACGACGTTTTCGACCAGCGCGCCAAAGCGGATCGCCGCATAGATTTCGGGCTCGTTCTCTTTCGAGAGGTTGATGCACTTGGCGTAGCAGCCGCCTTCCATGTTGAAGGAGCCGTTCTTGTGCCAGCCGTGTTCGTCATCACCGATGAGGTAGCGGTTGGGATCCGCCGAAAGGGTGGTCTTGCCTGTGCCCGAAAGGCCGAAGAACAGGGCCACGTCGCCATCCTTGCCCGTGTTGGCGGAACAATGCATGGGGAAGACATCCTGGCTGGGCAGGAGATAGTTCATGATGCCAAAAACCGACTTTTTAATCTCGCCGGCGTACTTGGTGCCCGCGATGATGACCTGCTTTTTGGGGAAGTTGACCAAAATAGCGGCCTCTGAGTGGGTATTGTCAAGCTCAGGAACGCACTGGAAGCCAGGAGCCGCGATGATGGTGAAATCAGGAGCGAAGTTTTCGATCTCAGCATCGCTTTCAGGGCGAAGAAGAAGCTGGTGGATGAAAAGATTTTCGTAGGCAAACTCGTTCACCACGCGAATCTTCTTTTGATAGGCCTTGTCTGCATTTGCGTAGCCGTCAAAGACGAAGAGCTCGCGGTTTTGCAGGTAGGCCATCATGCGGTTATAGATGAGGTCGTAGTTTTCTTGGCTCATGGGGCGGTTCACCGAACCCCAGTCGATTTCGTCATGCACGGACGGGGCGTCGATCACATAGCGATCTTCCGGCGAGCGGCCGGTGTATTTACCGGTCTTGACGACCAGGGCGCCGGTCTTTGAGAGGATGCCCTCTCCCCTGTCGAGCGCGCGCTCGACCAGCGCGGGGACCGGCATGTTGTGGTGAACGGCCGCGGGATTTAAGATGCCCAGATACTCCAAGTTCAGTTCCGCCATCGAAATAACCCTCCTTAAAGATTAGGAATTGCATTTTTCTATGGCCGGCACTTCATAAGATGCAACCCTTCGCCCTATGGGATTCGCTGCATTTTTATGCGATATGCGGCCAAACAGCACGGAAAACGCGGAAAGGCTCAACGTCTCCCGTTTTCTCTAATACGACGGGCAAGGCATGCCTTCCTGCAAAAAACGCCGCTTTACAAAAACTCAACATCATCCCTTCGGCCCGGTCAAGGCTGAAGCATCTCGCGAATCGCGTCGTTGCGCTTCGCCGCGCTCGAATCCGCGGGCAATTCCAGCATCACCAGGGCCAACCTGTCGTAATCGCCACTGTTTACATAGGCGACCAGCCAGGAAAGCTCCTTTTTTTCGCTCTGCCCCACCTGGGCGGTGCCGGTCTTGCCGCGCAGATCCAGGCCCTCTATCGCGGCGCCGCGCGCGGAGCCCGTTTGAAAGACCTCCTTGAGCATGGGGCTGATGCGACCCAGCGCGCTCGAGCTGAAAATCTCCTCCTTCCAGACCTCGCTCTCGACCCTTTGAACGATTTCGTAATTCACGCCGTCGAGCCGCCGCAATGCCTTGACCAGCCTTGGCCTCATAATGCTCCCCTCGCCAGCGAAAGCTCCGAAGGCATAGGCCATCTGCAAGGGGGTCAGCGCCCATTGCCCCTGGCCGTAGCCCGTATCCGCCAGCAGGCGCAGGTTTTCTTTATCCGCCCCCTCGTTCAGGAAGCGCGCGGAAGCCACGGGAATCTGGAAGGGTATCGCCTCGGCAAAACCGCAGCTTTCAAGGAAGGATTGCAGCCTTGTCCACTTCGCCAGAAGCGCCAGGTAGGCAAAATAGATATTGTCGGACTTGGCGATGGCGTTCGTCATGTTCACCGGGCCGGTATAGTCGCTCACGCGGGTGATCGGCGGCCAGATCCAGCGCCCAAAGGATTGTGGCGTCCACTGCCTGTTTTCGATGGTGCCGGGGAACTCGTCGTTCTGGCTCACGAGCTTTGCGTCAAGCGCCATCGCCGCGATGAAGGGCTTGATGACTGAGCCCGGCGCATACAGCCCCTGTGTCGCCCTGTTGAGCAGCGGCGCGCCGCTTTGATCGTCAAGATAGGCCTTTTGCGCTTTTTTTGTCACCTCGTCTGGCGCGTAAGCAAAGAGATTCGGATCAAAGCTCGGGTTGGAAGCCAGCGCCAGCAAGTCGCCGCTCATTGGGTCGAGCGAAACAATCACGCCGGGGTAGTCTGCCGCGCTCAGCATCGCTTCCGCCCGCCTTTGCAGGTCTGCGTCGATGCTGATCTCTAAATCCAGTCCGTCCCGCGCAGGCAAGGTGAATACGCAGGCCCTTTTTGCGCCGTTTTGGTCATAAATATCCAGCGACTTGCCCGCCGTGCCGCGCAGGCTCTTTTCATAAGCCGCTTCAAGCCCCGATCGGCCGATAAGCGAATCCCCGGCGTAAAATCCCGGGGCCGCGTCCATCTCTTCCTTGGCCACGGGTGAAACATAACCCAGCACATGGCTGAGCAGCTGGCCCTGCGGGTAATAGCGGATGGGCAGGGTGGAGCTTTCGTCGATCGTGACGCCGGGAATGGCCAAAAGCTCGGCCCGGATCGCGTCGCTCAGGCTGCCCGGCGCGTAGCCGCGCAGCGAAAAGGCATCGTCTTGCTTGCCCGCGCGTGCCGTGATTGCCTCTTCCACGAAGGACTGCGTAAGCTCCAAAAGCTCAGCCAGCTTTTTGAGCGTTTCCGCCCCTTTTCCCCCGCCTTCCATCAGGGCTGGGCGCAGGTTGACGCTTATGGCGTAGCGGTTGACCGCATAGAGCGTCTTATCGCTGCCGAGGATCTCCCCACGCCTGGGCTGGATCGTGCTCAGCCGCACCGTATCCCCGGTCTCGAGGTTCTCGAACAGGTTCGAGGGCTGCCAGTCGAGCAAGAAGCTCCGCGCCGCCCTGTCGTACTCGAGCGTAAAGCTCACATTTTGCGCAAACTCGCCCAAAACCGCGCTTTCATAGCGAAGAACCGCCCTTAGCTTATAAATCGTTTCCTTAGAGCTGAAGTCCAAAAACTCACTGCGAATGCCCTTGAGTTCCAAGGCGTCAGAGATGCTCTGGTGCTTATCGACGAAGGCCGAAAGCTCCACCCGGCGCCGCGCGCCCGGAGTCAGCAGCGCATAGGCGGCGCCGAAATCCCTCTGCTCGAGCAGACTCAAGTAGTGAGCGACCGCGCCTTTGGGATCCGGCTCCCTTTGGGCAAAGGCTTCCGCCAAGCCCTCGCAGCCGCAAAGCAGCAGGCAAAGCCCCAAGAGGAGGGCAAAAAAGGGCATGGAAACGCGAAAAATCGAGCGTGGCAAGCGCCCTGTGCCGATTCTCATCCCAATTCACCTCTCATCTTGCAAAATCAGACCACGGTTTGTAGTATAGCACAGCCGCGGAAGTTTCACAAAGGCCGCAGCCGCCATAGTCACGCTTGCCTTTGGGGCGATCCTTTGGTAAAATAATAATAATGCTTCGAAAACGATGCTTTTGGGGAGGGTGCTCAATGCTACGCGTTGCCGTGGATGCTCTGGGGGGTGATCATGCCCCAAAAAGCGTGGTCGATGGCTGCCTTTTAGCCCTCGAAAGGGATTCCGAGCTGCGGATCGCGCTATGCGGGCCGAGCGAGGATCTAAAAGCCTTGCTAAAGGGCAAGGACTATGATTTCGCGCGCTTGGAGCTCATCGAGGCGCCGGACTTCATCTCGAACCACGACAGCCCGACCCTGGCCATCCGCAGGAAGCTCAACTCCTCCATGGTGGCGGCGATGGATCTGCTCAAAAACGGCGAGGCGCAGGCCTTCGTTTCGGCGGGTTCCACTGGCGCGATCCTCGCCGGGGGAGTTTTTCGCGTGGGGCGCATCAAGGGCATCGAAAGGCCTGCGATCGGCGCGATCCTCCCCACGCTAGAGGGGACGCCCGCGATGCTGATCGACTCGGGCGCAAACGCCGACGCAAGGCCGGAATACCTTCCGCAGTTCGCTCTGATGGGTTCGAGCTACATGCGCGGGGTGCTCGGCATCAAGCGCCCAAAAGTCGGGCTTTTAAACGTCGGAGCCGAGAACGAAAAGGGCAATGAACTCACGAAGGCAGCCTTTCCGCTGCTCGAAGCCGCGCCGATCGACTTCTATGGCAACATCGAGGCCAGGGATGCCCTCGGCGGTGCGGTGCAGGTCATCGTAGCCGACGGTTTTTCGGGCAATATATTCTTAAAGGGGCTGGAAGGCACGGTTTCCATGCTCTTTGCCCTGCTCAAGGGCGCTTTAAGCGAAGGGATTTTGGCTAAGCTCGGCGCGGCGCTGGTCTACCCCAAGCTCAAGGCGATGAAAAAGCGCCTCGATTATGAGGAATATGGCGGCGCCGCTCTGCTTGGCGTCAACGGCGTGATGATCAAGGCGCACGGCTCCTCTAACGCCTCGGCCTTCTCGCAGGCTATCTCGCAGGGCGCGAGCTGCGCGCGGGCCGGCGTCGCCCGCGCGATTGAGGAGCAGCTTCGCCTGACGCTTCAGGGGTAGCCACAGCCAAGGGCAGCCGATTATTTTTAGGAGGAATCTTCCATGTTCGAAAAGGTGCAGGCCATCATCGCGGATCAGCTCGGGATCGACCCCGCGAAAATCACTCCGCAGACCCATCTCATCAACGACCTGAAGGCCGATTCCCTCGACGTTGTGGCGCTGGTCATGGATCTTGAGCAGGAATACGGCGTCGAGATCCCCGACGAGGAGCTTTTGGAAATGCAAACCGTTCAGAGCATTCTGGACTTCATCGAAAAGTCCGAGAAGGCCTGAAGGGTTAGGAGATTGCACAAGATGAGCGGGCTTGAAAAGACCATCGGCTATTCCTTCCGCGACGGATCCCTTCTAACGCTGGCGCTCAGCCACCCCTCCCTCAACCGGGACGGGCTGGCGAGCAACCAGCGGCTCGAGTTTTTGGGCGACGCAGTGCTGCAGCTCTGCGCGAGCGTGCGGCTTTATGCGCAGAACCCCGAAATGCACGAGGGCTGGCTTAGCCGCAGGCGCGCCTTGCTCGTGCAGGAGCAGTCCCTCCGCCAGGCAGCCGAAAAGATCGGCCTTGGCGCCTATTTGCTCATGGGCCCGGGCGAAGAGAGCACCGGCGGGCGTGATAAGCCCTCGATTTTAGCCGATGCGCTCGAAGCCCTGCTCGGCGCCATCTTTTTAGACGGCGGCCTGCCAGAAGCCGAGCGCTTCGTGGCCGCCTTCGTGCTCAGCCTTGAAATCCCGCCAGAAACCAGGGACTTTAAGACCGACTTTCAGGAGCACACCCAGCGCAAAAGCGGCATCACGCCGGTCTATCGCATCGTGTCGGAAGACGGCCCCGCGCACGATCGCAGCTTCACCGCGGAGGTCTTTTTGCAGGATGCGCTCGCGGGCCAAGGCAGCGGCCAGAGCAAGAAGGCCGCCGAGCAGGCGGCCGCGCAAGACGCGCTTGAGCGCGATTTAAAGAGTAAGTGAGGAAGTCCTCCATTGCGCTTAAAAAAGCTAGAGTTATTCGGGTTTAAATCCTTCGCCGAGCGCACGCAGATGGAGTTTGGCGATGGAATCACGGGCGTTGTGGGCCCAAACGGCAGCGGCAAGAGCAACATTGCCGATGCCGTTCGTTGGGTTTTAGGCGAACAGAGCGCCAAGACGCTGCGCGGCGCCAAGATGGAGGACGTTATCTTCGGCGGCACGCAGCTTCGCCGCGCCCAGAATTATTGCGAGGTCAGCCTGCTTTTCGATAATGCCGACGGCGCCCTGCCCGTGGACTTTGCTGAGGTGCAGGTCACGCGGCGGGTCTATCGCAGTGGCGAGAGCGAGTACCAGCTCAACAAGGCCGCCTGCCGCCTGAAGGACGTGATCGACCTCTTTCGCGATACTGGCATCGGCAAGGAAGGTTATTCGCTGATCGGCCAGGGCAGAATCGACGAAATTCTCTCGGTGCGCAGCGAAGATAGGCGCAATATTTTCGAAGAGGCGGCCGGCATCGCCAAGTTCAAGGCCCGGCGGCTCGAAGCGCAGCGCCGCCTTGAAAACACTGCCCTGAATCTCGCAAGGCTGGACGACATCCGCGCGGAAGTCGGCTCCAAGCTGCCCGAGCTCGAAAAGCAATCCCAGGCGGCGCGCAATTACGGGCTTTTGATGCGGGAATTGACCTCGATCGAAGCCAATCTCTTCCTTTTGCGCCACTGCCAGCTCGAGGGCGAGATTCGGGCCGCCGAGCAGGATCTGGCTCGTTCAAAAAAAGATGTCTCCGCCCTCGAAGAGGAGCGTGCGGCGCTGCTAGCACGCTCCGCCCTCGAAGAAGAGGCGCTCTCAGCCATCGACAAGGCACTTTTGGCCTTAAACGAAGAATTGCTCTCGCTCACCCGCGCGGCGCAGATTCACGAGGGCGAGGCGACCGTGCTGCGCGAGCGGATCGCAAGCTCTAAGGCGGAAATTGATCGGCTCAGCCGCGAGGAGGAAAACGCGCACGCCTCCCACGGGGATTTGAGCGCCAACCTGGCCCAAGGCCTTGACTTGATCGCCGGACTGGAGGGCGATTTGGCCCGCCTTTCGGCCGCGGAAGCCGCGGAAGGCGCGAACGTTGCCCAAAAAGAAGAGGAGCTTAACGCCCTCGAACAGCGCAACGAGAGCGCCAAGCAGAGGATGATCCAGTCCTTCAACCGCCTGACCGACGTAAAGGCCTTAAGCGCCCGCCTTCTCAGCACCAAGGATGCCTTGAGCGCCCAGCTTCTGAGCCTGGAATCGGGCGGCGCAGCCCTGCGGAGCGATTTGCTGGCCGCGCAGGCCTACCGCGACGAGGCACAGGCCCGTTGCGACGAGGCCGCTGCCCAGGGCGACGCGCACAAGCGCGAGGCCGCCCAGCTTTCGGGCCAAAACGCCGCGCTGCTCGCGAAGATCGCGCAAGACGAAGCCGGTCTGCAGCGCGTTTCCGGCGCGCTGCGCGAGGCGCAATCCAGATTGAAGCTTCTCGAGCAGATGCGAAACGATTACGAGGGCTACCAAAACCCCGTGCGCGAGATCCTGCGTCGCTTCGAAGGCGACAAAAGCGTGCATGGCGTGGTGGCCTCGCTGGTTTCGGTGCCAAAAGAACTAGAGCGTGCCATCGAAACCGCACTGGGCGGGCAGATGCAAAACATCGTCTGCGCCCGCGAGGAAGACGCCAAGCGAATGATCGACGCCCTGCGCGCCAACCGCCTGGGCAGGGCGACCTTCTTACCTCTGAGCGCGATTCGCGGCAGGCTGCTCAGCGCGGACGAGCGCCGCCTGCTCTCAATGCCGGGCTGTGTGGGTTTGGCCAGCGAGCTCGTGCGCTTCGCCCCTGAGTTTAGGCCGGTTTTCGAGAATTTGCTGGGCCGAACCGTCATTGCCAACGACTTGGAGGCGGGGATCGCCATCATGCGCGCGGGCAACCACGCCTTCAGGCTCGTCACTCTCGAGGGCGATATGATGCACTCCGGCGGCTCGATGACCGGAGGCAGCCACCAGGCCAGGACGACCTCTCTCCTCTCCCGCGGCAGGGAGATCGACGAGCACCGCCAGGCGGTCAAAACGCTGGGCCAGCGCCTGGGCGACGGCCAAAACGCCTTGAACGCCGCGAAGTCCGAGCAAAAGGCGTTAAATAGCCGCCTGCAGCTCGCCAATACCGCCGTGCACGACGATGATTTAAACGCCCTGCGCGCCGGTGCCGAGCTGGACGCCGCCCGCAAGGCCATTCAGGCGGCCAAGCAGGCGGCGGACGGCCGGGCCCTCGAATGCGAGCGCTTGCGCGACTCCATCGCCCAGGTTGAAGCCGAGCTTTCGGGCATTTACCGCCAAAGCGGCGAAGCCGAGGGCCAATCCGAAGCCACGCAGGGCGAAATCGCGGCGCTCAACGATCGCCTGCGGCAGGAGCGCGAAACGCTTGACGCCCTTCGTGAGGGCATCGCCGCGCTGCAGGTCGAGCGCGCGGCTGCTCAGGTCAAGCTCGAATCCGCCAGGCGCGAGCAGGAGCGCGGCGAAAACAGCGTAAGGCAGCTCGGGCAGGCAAAGCTCATCCGCGAACGGGCCGGGCAGGCGCTGGCGGCGCGCATCAAAGACGACGAAACCGCCCTGGAAGCCGCCCTGCGCGCCGCCGGGGAAGCGAGCGAAGAGCTTGGGCAAAAACGCGGCCAGCAAGAAAGCACCCAGGCAGAACGCCTTGCGCGCCAGCAAAAGCTGCGCGGCTATGCGGAGCGCGAGCGGCAGGGCGCGGAGGATCTCGAGGCCCGGAAAGACCATCTCCGCCGCCTGGAAACCCGCCTGGAGCGCGCCAAGGAAGAACTCCGCGCCATTGCCGACAGGCTTTGGGAGCGCTATGAGCTCACCCTCGCCTCGGCGCAGGACTATAAAACCGAACCCTTCGACGGCACGGCGGCGCGTAAGCGCGCCGAAGCCATTCGGACTGAAATCCGAGATATGGGCATGGTGAACCTCGCCGCCATTCAAGAATTTGAGGAAACGAGCGCGCGCTATGAAGAGATGAGCCGCCAGCAAGAGGATCTAGCGCGCGCGGGCGAAGATCTGCAGCGCGTCATCGACGAGCTCACCAAGGAAATGGAGCAGCGCTTCCTCACGAGCTTTGCCCAGATCAACGAGGGCTTCGGGCGCATCTTCGCCCAGCTCTTCGGCGGCGGCACGGCGGCTTTGCGCCTTGACGAGGAACTGAGCCCGCTCACCAGCGGCATCGAGATCGCGGCACAGCCGCCGGGCAAGAAGCTGCAGCTTCTCTCTCTTTTATCGGGCGGCGAGCGCGCGCTGACGGCCATCGCCCTGCTCTTTTCCATGCTCTCGATCCGCCCCTCCCCTTTCTGCATCCTCGATGAAATTGAGGCTGCCCTGGATGAAGCCAACGTGGAAGGCTTCGCGCGCTATCTTGAGAGCTACACGAACAATACGCAATTTATCGTCATCACCCACCGCAAGGGCACGATGGAGCATTGCGATACGCTCTATGGGGTCGCCATGGAGGAAAAGGGCGTATCCAGGCTCGTTTCCGTGCGCCTGGCCGAGCAGACCCGCGACAACGGGGATTTGGAGGCATCGTAATGAGCGAAGAAAAAACCAAAGGACTTTTTTCCAGGCTGCGCGAAGGCATGCGCAAGACCAGGGGCTCGCTGACGGGAGCGATTGACCAGATCACGGGCTACTATAAGGCTCTGGACGACGAGTTTTACGACGATTTGGAGGCGATCCTCCTTGGGACCGACGTGGGCGCCAAGGCGGGCGCTTCCATCATCGCCGAGCTTAAGGAAACGGTGCGCCAACGGCGCGTGAACGAGCCCGCCGCGGTGAAGGGGCTCCTTAGGGAACTTGTCGCCGCGCGGATGGCCGGCGAGCCCTTCCGGCCCCAAACCCCCTGCGCGATTTTGATCGTCGGGGTGAACGGTGTGGGCAAGACCACGCAAATCGGCAAGCTCGCCTGCCTTTACCGCGGCGAGGGCAAGTCCGTGCTGCTTGCCGCGGGCGATACCTTCCGCGCGGCCGCCGCCGAGCAGCTCGGCATTTGGGCTGAACGAGCCAAGGTGCCCATCGTTTCGCACCAGGCCGGGGCCGACCCCGCCGCGGTGGTCTTCGACGCGGTCAGCGCCGCCAAGGCAAGGGGGGTAGACATCACCCTGATCGACACCGCGGGCAGGCTGCACAACAAGGCGCACCTCATGGAGGAGCTCAAGAAGCTGCGCCGGGTTCTCGAGCGCGAAGGGGTGAATCTCGCCCTTTACACCCTGCTGGTTCTGGACGGCACGACGGGCCAGAACGGCGTGCAGCAGGCGAGAGTCTTTCAAGAAGCCGCTCGGCTCGACGGCATCATCCTCACCAAGCTCGACGGCACCGCGAAGGGTGGCGTCGTGCTCGCAATCCGTGAGGAGTTGGGCCTGCCGGTCTACTTCATCGGCGTGGGCGAGCAAATCGAGGATTTGCAGCCCTTTAGTGCGGAGGGCTACGCGCAAGCCATTCTTTAGTCCCAAAACGGTCAAAACAAGGAGGTTTTCCCCATTCGCATCACCAAGCACAGCCTGCTTCTCAGCGGCGAGAGCTTTTCCGCCGTGCTGCGCAACCAAACCCTCGGCGCGGTTTATGGAATCGAAACGGCCGAGGGCATCGTCCTCATCGACTGCGGCGCGCCTGGAACCGGCCTAAGGCAAATCCGCGAAAGCCTGGCGGATTGGGGCGTCGAAAAGCCCATTACCCATCTTTTGCTCACTCATTCCCACTTCGACCATGCGGGTAACGCCAAAGCCCTGCAGGGCGAGAATGTGAAGGTCATCGGGAGCAAGGGCGATCTGCCCGCCTTTGAAAACGGCGGCAGCAGGTGGCCGGAAAGCCCCTTCGAGGATCAAAGCTACCCTGCCTTCACTCCCGATTTGCTCATCGACGGCGACCAGAGCCTTGAACTGGACGGTCTTTCCCTCGACTTCATCCAGATTCCCGGGCACACCAACGGCGCGATGGCGATCAAAACCCAGCTCGACGGCAAGACCCTGCTCTTCACCGGGGACGCGCTCCAGCCCTCCGGGTGGATGTTTGACGAGATCAGCTTCGGCTGGCAGGGTGACCCCAACTTCAGCCGTGCGAGCATCTGCAAGAGCATGCTCAAGCTCTCGCGCGTCGAGTGCGATCTCATCCTGCCCGGCCACGGCAGCATCTGCCTGCGGGACGGCTCCGCGATCCTTCGCCAGGCTGCCAGGCAGGCTTTTTTGACGATGCGCTGAACACGGCGCGTCCGCGCCTTCGCAGCTGGGACTCCGTCCCCCTACGGAACCCCGTCTAACAAGAAAGCGTTCAGCGCAGCCGATGCGTCCTTGCAAAGGGCAACGAGAGCCGGGCGCGCTCGCTTCGCTCGCGCGCCGGGGGGCCAGCTCCGCGCTTCGCGCGGGCTGCCGCTGCGCGGCAGTGGCAGCTACGCTGCCGACTGGCCCACGAGGTATAAAACCATCCCTGTGCGCTGACGGCTTCTTCGCCGTCATTGCGAGAACAGCATTTGCGACGCGGCCGATAGGCCCTGCCAATTTGTTGCGTTGCCGAAGCGGCGGCCTTTCGCTCGCCCTTGCAACCTTTCCCCTGGCCTCATCGTCTAATCCTCGGGAAAGCACTGAAGGAGGGCTCAATATGACGAACGCCATCGAAAAGCCGAAGATCCGCTCGGACCTTCGGCTTTGGCTTGGGAAGATCTTCTACACCCTAAAGCGCTATGGGTTTTGGCTCTTTGGCGGGCTGCGCTTCGCCAGGCGCACGGCGCAGGCGCTGCCCTATGCGCAATTTCAGCACCAAACGCCGCTCCTGCGCAAGCTGAAGGATGCGGACATGATCCTGCAGCACAACAAGGTCACGAACCTCAAAATCGCGGCCCAAAAGGTCGATGGCATCACGCTTGGGCCCGGCGAGGTCTTCTCTTACTGGAAGACGATCGGCAGGCCATCCAGGGTGAAGGGCTATCTGGAAGGCATGGTGCTCAAGAATGGCGGCATTCACGCGGGCATAGGCGGCGGGCTCTGCCAGCTTTCGAACCTCATCTTCTGGATGACCGCGCACACGCCCCTGACCGTGATCGAGCGGCACCGCCACGGCTACGACGTCTTTCCGGATTCGGAGCGCAGCCAGCCCTTTGGCAGCGGCGCCACCTGCTTTTATAACTATGGGGATTTGATGATCCGCAACGACACAGAGCAGAGCTTCAGGCTGACGGTCGGGCTGACCCCGACCCATTTGACGGGCTCGTGGACTGCAGACAGGCCCCCTAGCTGCAGCTATCGCGTCTATGAGAGGGAGCATTTCATGCGGGCGGAAAGCTTCGGCGGCTATTCGAGGCATAATCTGCTCTACCGCAAGAGCTTCTCGCTCGAGGGCGAAGAAATCGCCGACGAGTACTTGATCGAAAACCATGCGCTGATGATGTACTCCCCTTTTTTAGAGGCGGGGCAAACAAATAAGGCGAGGCATAAAAAAACAGGCCATCTAGGGGAAAAGCCCCAAGGCGGCCCACCCTTTTCCCTTACGGCGTCAGGCGGTAGTACACAAAGCGGTTATTCGTGCCTGAAACGTTAAAGATGCGGAAATCGTTCGGCTCCGCGATCACGCCCAGGTTCACCGGGCCCTCGTATTGATCCAGCACCGTGGTTTCCAGCAGCAAGTTGCCAAGCTTTTTCTCGCCGTTATAGCGCATCAGCAACAGGCCCGCGTTCGCGCCGCGGTAGCCCACCAGCACGCCGGGCTTTCCGAGCACGTCGCCGCTCCAGAGCGCGTGCGCCGTGGCCACCGGGTAGCGGGAAACGATCTTCCACTCGCCGCCCACGAGCTTGTTCAGCGCAATGGTGTTGCCATGGAAGCCCTCTATGGTGATCAGCTCATCCTGCCCGTCGCCATCAATGTCTACCGCGGTCACGTCGCTGACCTCGCGGTCGATGATCCTTTCCCAATGCCATTCATCGCTTACCTTTTGGGGCACGTCAATGCGAAAGACACCCTCCTGCCCCGTAACCAGCACGACCGCCTTGCCCTGAAAGCGCCCCTGGAACAAACCGTGGTTCTTCGTGATGCCGCCAATCAGCTCCTTGATCTCGCAGGGCTCGCTCAGGTCCCTGGGGAGCAGCCCCAAATAGACGCGGCCGGGCCGTGACCAATCCTGCGGGGAATCCTTCCTGTCGCTGAGCGTGCAGGCGATCACGAATTGGCGGTCTTCGACCTTTTGCACGCAGAAGCGGTGCACGAAGGGCAGGTCGATATAACGCTTAACATTCCACCTGCCGTCTTCCTTCCAGGCGCGTGCGATGCCCGCAGTGTGCGAGCGAAAACCCTTATAGAATTCCTGCACGGCCAAAAAGTTGCCCTCTTCGTCGGTCTGGCAGAGGTTCATCGTGCCGCCCTGGTTTTCCCAAATGGTTTCCAGGCGCTTGCCATCCTTCGAAAAGGCCAGGCAAAGATCCTTTTCTTCCGAAGCGACCACGGCGCGTTTCTCGCCGCCCAGGTTGAACACGCCCACGGCATAGGGGCTGTCAAGTTCCTCGAGAATCCGTCTTTCAATGTGCATGTTGAGTCCTCCCCGCATTTCTTTCTTCCCACCAGTATACCAGAAATCGCCACCGCGTGGTATACTGGGGCTTAAAATTGAGGAGGGGCTCCCCCATGCCTAAGCCCCAGGATCAACTGCCCGGCAAGGCGCCGCTCGAGCGCAGCCGGAACTTCGAGCGCCTGAAGGCCCAGCTTGAGGGCGAAGGCTACCAAAGCACGCCCCGCACCTTCTCAATATTAAAGGCGAATCTCTATGGCCTGCTGCCGTTTCTGCCCTATTCTTATGGTTTTACCCTCGTGCACGGCGATGTGGAGCGCGACCTTTCCGCGCTCGTGAATGGGGGAAGGCTACCTTACTAAAAATGCTCTCGTACTTGTTGGCCTATCTGCTCCTCGCCGTGGCGCACGAGGCGCTGCACGGTCTTGGTTGGGCTCTTTTTCACCAAAAGCGCTTTCAAAGCATCCAGTTTGGGGTGATGTGGAGTTCGCTGACGCCCTACTGCACTTGCCTGGAGCCCCTTCCCTTCGGCGCCTATTTGTTTGGGGGGCCTCCTGCCCTTTGCCGTGTTCGGGCTGGGTTTTTTCCTCGTCGCGCTTGGCACCGGCTCGGTGGTTTGGCTGGCGCTTTCGCTGCTGAACGTCCTTGGCGCATGCGGGGATCTGCTCATCGCCGCGTTGCTGCTCCGCCATCGCGAAGCCTTGTTCTCGACCACCCCAGCCAATGTGGCTTTACTGCCTTTATGCGGGAAAAATAGTCCACCCCGTATAAAATCTAGCCCTTTATGGCGAGATTTTGCGAAAAAAACCTTGTATATGCTCACCAAGGCCGCTATACTTATGGAAAAGATGGGTTGCCATCAAACTAGGGAGGATGATCTGCATGTCGAACGACACTGGTAACGAAAAGGTATTGGCTCTTTTGGCGTACTTCGGGTTTCTTTTTCTCGTCCCCATGCTGGCTGCCCCGAATTCCCACTTCTGCCGCTACCACGCAAACCAAGGCCTTGTTCTGTTCCTATTTGAAATCGCTCTGGGTATCGTGGGCGTAATCCCGATTTTGGGCTCGATCGTCGCCATCGTCGGCTCGATTTTCGGCGTGGTTTGCTTCGTCATGGGCATCATCAACGCCTTGAAGGGCGAAGAAAAGCCCCTGCCCCTCATCGGCGGCATCACCATCATAAAATAAGCACCATTCAGGTTAAATGGCGGCCGGGAAGTTGCTTCCCGGCCGCTTTTCTTGTATGCTAGGCACAGCATCCACCAAAGGAGAGATCAGCAAATGCAGCTTTTAGAACGCAGCCCCAATAGCTTTGATCTGCTGGGCTTTGGCGAGGTCATGCTTCGCCTCACCCCGCCCGATAAGGAGCGGCTCGCCGTTTCCGAATCCTTCGAAAAAACGGCTGGCGGCTCCGAACTCAACGTAATGTGCGGCGCCGCTGCGCTGGGGCTGCGCACCGGCATCATCACCAGCCTGCCGGATAACCCAATCGGTCAGTTCGTAAAGAACCGCATCCGCTTCGCGGGCGTCAGCGACGATCACCTTTTGCTTTCTAACGCCCCCAATGCCAGGCTTGGCGTGTATTACTACGAAATGGGGGCACATCCGCGCAAGTCCAGCGTGGTGTATGACCGCGCGGATTCTGCCTTCACCCAGATGCGCATCGGGGACATCCCGGGCGACCCCTTTCAGAATTGCCGCGCCTTTCTGGTCAGCGGCATCACGCTTGCCCTTGGGGAAACGCCACAAAAAACCGCTCTGGAACTAATCGAAGGCTTTCATCAAAAAGGCGCAAGGATCGCCTTTGATGTGAACTACCGAGCCGCGCTCTGGAGCGAAGAAAAGGCCCTTAAGGCGATCAAAAAGCTATTGCCCAAGGTGGACTTCCTCTTCGTTTCGGAAGAAACCTCGCGCAGGATGATGGGCCGCAAGGGCAGCCCGGAGGAAATCGCAAGGGGCTACCACGAGGAATTTGGCTGCTCGCTCATCGCCATGACGATGCGGCAGGTGCTCTCGCCCACGCGCCACGGCTGGGATTCGATGATCTATGACGCGGACGCCAAGGCGGTTTACCGCGAGGCGCCGTATACCGACATTGAGGTGGTTGATCGCATCGGCAGCGGCGACGCCTACCTTTCGGGCGTGCTGGGCGCGTATCTGCAAGGGATGGGCTGCGAAAAAGCCCTCAAAACGGGCAACGCCATGGCGGCGGTCAAGAACACGGTGATGGGCGACATGCCGGTAAGCGACTGGCGTGAGATCAACTCCATCATCGCCGGGCACGAAGGCCAGCTGCAAAGCGAGATGAACCGTTGAGCACCGCGCTCATCGTCGGCGCCGGGATTTCCGGGCTTGCTGCGGGCATTGCCCTGCGCCAAAGCGGCATCCAGGCCGAAATTTACGAATCGCATAGCATTCCGGGCGGCGCCTCGACCGGCTGGCGCCGCGGGGAGTACTTTTTCGAGGGTGGCATGCACTGGCTGACCGGCTCCTCGCCCAAAAGCCCCTTAAACGCCCTTTGGCGCGAGCTAGGCGCGCTAGGGGAGGATGTGGCCGTTGAAAACCGCGACCCGTTTTTGACGATTGAGCACGGCGGCGGGGAGGCGCGGCTTTTTCGTGACCCAAAAAGGCTTCGTAACGAGCTTTGCTCCCATTTCCCCGAGGATGAGCGCGAGATCGCAAGGCTTTGCCGCGATATTCTCGTTTTTTCAAGGGTGCAAATGCCAGTGACCGACTTGAAGGGCTTGAAGCTCAGGCGCAAAAGCCCTTCGCCCCTGCCGGCGCTGCTGAGGCTTCTGCCCGCCCTGCCGAAAATGACCGCCTACTCGAAGATGAGCACGGCGGAATACGCCGGGCGCTTCCAAAACCCGGCGCTGCGCGCCCTGCTTTTGGGGGTAGTCGGCGGCGAAAACGCGGCGACCGCCCTGCTCTTTACCTTGGGCACCCTGGCCGCGGGGGACGGCGGCTGCCCGGAGGGCGGCTCCGTCGCCATGGCCGCGCGCATGGCGCGCAAATTCGAGGGTTTGGGCGGCAGAATCCATTACGGCAGGCAGGTTCGAAGGGTTCTGACGCGCGACGGCCGGGCGAGCGGCCTCCTGCTGGCCGACGGCGACCTCATCGAATCCGAAACCGTGCTCGTCACGCAGGATCTTTTAAGCGCGATCGACGCACTCTTTGATCCGCCGCTTTCCGCCCCCTGGGCCGAAGAGCAGCGCCGAAAGGCCGCCCCTGTGCTTTGCAGCTTTGTTTCCCTCGGCGTGCGAGCCGATTTGGGCGGCCGGAGCAAGGCGGCGGTCTTTGCTCTGCCAAGGCCTTTCATCTGCGCCGGGGAGAGGTACGAATCCGTCCTACCCTATCTCTATGCCGGCCCGCCCCATGCCCCGCAGGGCCAGGCGGCCATCACTCTGGCCTTCATGGGGGATCATTACGCCTTCTGGCAGGCCGCCAGGCAAAGGGGCGAGTACGAGACCGAAAAAGCCCGGCTGGGCGAGGGCTGCATCCGCCTTTTGGAGGAGCTCTTGCCCGAAACCCGGAGCAGGTTCGAGCTTTATGACGTGGCCACGCCCCTGAGCTACGAGCGCTATCTGCACTCCTTCAAAGGCTCATGGATGTCGCTCCAGCGCAAGGGTGAGTTCCCGCGCACCCTGCCCAGCGGCCTGAGCGGCATCTCTGGGCTGTACTTCGCCGGGCAGCGGCTGATGCCGCCCGGCGGTTTGCCCGTGGCGCTGCTCACCGGGCGCGCGGCCGCTCAGGCAGTCTGCCGCGACCATGGGCTCATCTTTCAGGGCGCCATTTGATTTTTACAAAAGGGGGCTAGCTTTGGGGCTCGCGCTATGCTATACTACCAAAAACCTATTAAGCATATATGTTATATGCAATCAGGAGGACTGAGCGATGCCAGACACTCAAGCGAACTTTAGCTGCGCCAATTGCGCGATCGGCGGCTGCGCCATGGGCGACAGCGCGCGCTATCCAGGCTTCTGCCCCACCGCCAATTCGAGCCAGGAACTGGTCGATGGGGTGACGAAGCGCTACACCGGCAGCCGTAAGGATCATAAAATGGCCCTCGTGGCGGCTTCGATCGAGTCCGACTACTACGGCCGGGCAACCCGCGTGGAAGAAAGCCTGCTCTTCGTGAAGAAGATGGGCTATAAGAAGATCGGCGTGGCGAGTTGCGTGGGGCTGCTGGCCGAATGCAATACCTTCGCCAAGATCGCCAGGGCCAAGGGCATCGAGGTCTACGGCGTGGGCTGCAAGGTCGGTTCTGTTGATAAGACCGTCATCGGCATCCCGGATGAATCCAAGTTCGCGCCGGGCAGCCACGAGGCCATGTGCAACCCCATTTTGCAGGCCGAGCTCCTCAACCGCGAAGGCACGGACTTTAACTTCATCATGGGCCTGTGCCTCGGGCACGATACGCTCTTCATCAAGCATTCCAAGGCGCCGGTGAGCGTCCTCGTGGTGAAGGATCGCGTGCTCTGCCACAACCCGGCGGCGGCGCTCTATACCACCGGCACGTATTACCGGCGGCTCTTGGGGCCGGATCTGCCCGAGCCAGTCCATTGCGGCTAAACGGGTGCGAAAAGGGAACGAAAACGCACAAAAAAGGCATCCCCTATGGTGAGGATGCCTTTTTTCATTACAGCTCGCCGGCTGACGAAACCCTTTCTACGAGGCCCTTCTTGCGCCAGGCGCCGCGCCGGTAGATCAAAAAGGTGACCAGCGCGCCTGTGACCCAGGAAACCAGCAGGGAAACGAAGAGCATTTCGGGCATGCCCTGCGGGTTTGCCTCCGACTTGGTGGCGTAGACCATGATGTAGGCCAGCGGCGTGCGAATGGCCACCGTGGTGATGAGCGAAACCCACATGGTGCTCATCGTGTCCCCCGCACCGCGCATGATGCCGGAAAGGATCTGCATCACGGCCATGGCGATGTAGCCCGCAGCCAGAATCTGCAGCATTCGGTAGCTCATGTCGATGATGGATCTGGTTTCGGTGAAGATCGACATCAGTGGCTTGCCGAAGAACAGCATCGCCAGCACCAGAAGGCCGGAAACCGCCACGCCCATGAGCAACCCGGACTTCGTGCCCTGCTCGACGCGATCCATCTTGCCCGCGCCCACGTTCTGGCCCACGAAGGTGGCCATAGCCATGCCGAAGGTGAAGTTGGGCATCATGGCGAAACCATCCACGCGCATGACGATGGTGGAGCAGGCAATGACGTCGGTGCCCAGGCTGTTGACCAGCGACTGCACCACGATCATGGCCAGCGAAAAAATCATCTGCGTAAGGCTGGCGGGCAGGCCCAGCCTGCCCAATTGCAGGCTCAGCGCGCCGTCGATCTTCAGGAGCTTGAGGTTCACGTCGAGGATATGCTTGAGTTTGGCCAGGCGGATGATGCACAGCACGCCTGAAATCGCCTGCGCGATGACCGTGGCCCAGGCAGCGCCCGCGATGCCCCAGCGAAGCCCCGCCACAAACCAAACATCGAGCACGATATTGAGCAGGCAGGCAACCACCAGAAAGACCAACGGCATCAGCGCGTCGCCCATGCCGCGCAGCACACCCGCGATCCCGTTATACAGCGCCATGCCGGCGATCCCCAAAAAGATGGGGATGAGATAGTCCACGGCCTGATCGATGACATCCGCCGGGGTTTGGAGCAGCGCGAGCATGGGCCTTGTAACCAGAGGCCCCGCGATCATGATCAGCACGCTCGCAATGATCATCAGGGTAATGCAGCTACCCACGGTCTTAGAAAGCAAAAGGCGATCCTTCGCGCCGAAATACTGCGAAACCATGATGCCGGCGCCTGTGGCAATGCCCATGAACAGCACCAGCAGCAGGTTTATCAACGCGCCGCTGGAGCCCACGGCGGCCAAGGCGGAATCGCCCACGAAGCGGCCCACCACGATGGAATCCACCGTATTATAGAGCTGCTGCACGATATTCCCCACGAGCAGCGGCACGGAAAACATCGCAAGAGACTGCCAGGGCTTGCCCACGGTCATGTCCTGCGCGTCAAACATCTTCTTCATCGTCGCACGAAAGCTCAAATAAACTCCTCCACACAATCCGAAATAGGCAAAAAACAAGGCCTGCCAAAAACAGGCTCCCTAAAAGCCATTGTAAGCGCTTCCCCACGGCCTGTCAAGCGGCGCCGGGCGCTCCTGCCGGGCTTTGGCGCGCGGCCCCGCGACCGGCCCTCTCTTTTTCGTTGCGGACGCGGCCTTTCGGCCCCCTAACGCGCTCTTTCGCCGCCATTGCGCTTGTCGCTCCTCGCAATGACTGCGAAGCGTTCGGCGCACCCACTTTTTGTTGCCTTTTGCAATGCCGAGCCGGCTGCACTGAACGCTTCCTTAAGTTAGGGGAATGATCCGCATGGGGAACGCAGCCCCCTGCGCGAAGGCGCGGATGTGCCGTGCCGTTACGATCCCCCGCGCATGCTTGCCAGCGCCTGCGCCATGTCTGGGGCGCCAAAGGCGGCGGAACCGGCCACCAGCCAATTGGCCCCTGCCCGAATGAGCGCCCCTGCGGTTTCCGTAGAAACCCCGCCGTCCACCTGCAGATCGATCGGCCTGCTGCCGATCAGCTCGCGCGCGTCCGCGACCTTGCGCAGCATCGCGGGGATCAGCTTTTGCCCGCCAAAGCCCGGGTTCACGGTCATGAGGAGGAGGAGGTCTATGTCGTCGAGCAAGTACTTCAGCCCTTCCAGGCTCGTGGAAGGGTTCAGTGCCAGGCCGGCCTTCTTGCCAAGCGCTCGAATCTGCGCCAGCGCGCGCTGCAGATGCGGCGTGGCCTCCTGATGAACGGTGATGAATGAAGCCCCCGCCTCCGCGAACTCGCTTAGGTATCGCGCCGGATTTTCGACCATCAGGTGCACATCCTGCGCGGCGCCGGGTTCCGCCTCGTGCAGCGCCTTGACGAAGGCTTGGCCGAACGAGAGGTTGGGCACGAAGAGCCCGTCCATCACGTCCATATGGATGCGCTTCACCCCTGCGTCAAGGGCCCTTTTCGCCTCCGCACCAAAGCGCAGCGGGTCTGCGGCGAGCATAGAAGCCGCGATATCAGCCATAGCGTTTCCCCCATTTCTCGCGCTCCTCCTGATAGAGGAGCGCATACCTTTCCATGCGCTCGGGCGAAAGGAGGCCTTCCCTTGCGGCTTCGAGCACCGCACAGCCCGGTTCCTTGGTGTGTGAACACGATAGAAATTTGCACTTGCCCTCGTAGGGCGCGAATTCCTTATAGCACTTCGCCAGCTCAACCGGATCCCTAGTTTCAAGCTCCAGCAAGGAAAAGCCCGGCGTGTCTACCAAAAAACCCCCGCCGCTTAGGGGCAGAACCTGCGCCCTCCGCGTGGTGTGCCGGCCGCGCTGAATGCGGCTCAGATCCCCGGTTTCTAGCGAAAGCAAGGGGTTTAAGGCGTTGATCAGCGAGGATTTGCCCACCGCGGACTGCCCGGCAAAGCCCACCGTCAGCCCGGCGATTCGCCGGAGCAGCGCCTCGATGCCCAGCCTCTCCTTCGCGCTCAGTTCAAAAACCTCATAGCCCGAAAGCTCGTATTGCAGCCTGAGCGCCCCCGCGCCCATTTGCAAATCCACCTTATTGATGAGCACCAACGCTTCGATGCCGGACTGCGCCGCGGAAACGAGAAGCCGATCGGTGAGCAAGAGATCGGGTTCGGGGCTGGCGGCCGCCATCGTGACCAAAAACAGATCCAGATTGGCCACCGGTGGACGAAGGAGCAGGTTTTTGCGCTCTAAAACGCGTTCGATCGAGCCTTCGTCCCCGGAGGCACCGGGCAGGAACTCCACATAGTCGCCCACAGTCGGCGTGACCTGCTGGCGGCGGAATTTGCCTCTCAGCTTGCAGGTGTGGCTTTCGCCTTCGCTCAAAACCGTGTAAAATCCGCCGATTCCCTGCAGGATGCGACCCGTTTTCATGGGGCCTGCACCAGGGTGACGGTTTCGCGCTTCTTAATGGTGCCGTTTAGGTAGACGACCACGTCGTTTTCGCCGGGTTCGGTGCTGACAAGGTCGAGATCGACCTGGAAGGGCCCCTTATCGCGCTGCACCTCGACCAGGAGCTTGACCTCCTTGGTCTGGTGATCCTCCTGGTAGATCGTCACCTTGGTCTGATCCTCGAGCACCTCGATTTCGACGCTGTGCGCGCACGTGGCGAGCGCCCGGTTGATCCAGATCCGTATGGGCACCCCTTCGCTCACGCTCACCCCGGGCTGGGGTTCCTGGCGAACGACCAGGTCAAGATCCATCGCCGAGTTTTGCTCAAAGCCCACTTCGCCCAAGGCCAGGCCGATTTCCTTCAGGGCCTCTTCCACGGCCTCCCTACTCAAGCCGGTGAGCTCCGGCATCTCCCGAATCACCGGCCTTGCGCTCACGCAAAGGCTGATCTCATCGCCGTTGAGCCGCTCTTCCCCAGCGGAAACATATTGCACCAGCACCGTGCCCCTAGGCTCCGCACTGCTCTCATCCTGCACGATGCTGCCCACCTTCAGGCCGCTCAGGCGCAGGATCTCCTTCGCTTCGTCGATCGTCTTGCCCACGACTGAGGGCACGACGGGGAACTCGGGCCCGCGGCAGACCGTCACGCGCAAGGCGCCATCGGATCGAAGAGGAAAGTTCTGCATCGGCTCCTGCGCGATTACGTTGCCCGCCAAAATGGTGTCATCAAAAATGGTGCCTACGATCTCGATCGACAGGCCCTCCTTTTCGTATCTGAGCGCGGCAGCATCCACGTTGCTGCCCACGATGCCTGGCGCCGGCCGCCAGCCGGGAACCACGACCATCTGCTTGAGGAAGAGTATGCTCGCGAAATAGCCCAGCAGCCCCAAAAAACCAAGACTCAGCGCGATGGTCAGCAGCAGGCTGGGGCCCTTCCTGTGCTTGGCGCCCTCCTCGCTTTCATCCCCGGCCGATTGCTTTTCCTCCCTCTCGGGAGCGCCGGCCGGGGTTTGGGTTTTGGCGCTTTCCGGCTTCACAAAGCCGCCGTCCGGGTAGATCAGCGCCTGGCCAAGGTCGCTATACATAGACTCTGCGCTCTGATAGCGCTGGGATGGATCCTTGGCGAGGGCCTTTTGCGTGATTTCATCCAGCGCCTTGGTGGCCTTGGGGTTCTTCGCGCGCACGGAGGGCGGCTGCGTGTGCAGATGGTGAAGGGCCACGGCAATCGGGGTGTCGCCGTCAAAAGGGGCGTCCCCCGCGAGCATCTCATAGAGCACCACGCCCAAGGAATACAGATCGGATTGCAGGCCAACCTTTTCTCCCCTGGCCTGCTCGGGCGAAAAGTAGTGCACGGAGCCCAGCACTCCTTTTTCGCTCGCGTTGGTGATGGTGTTGGCATTGGCCGCCTTGGCGATGCCAAAATCGGTGAGCTTGACGATGCCCTTGCGATCCAGCAGGATGTTTTGCGGCTTGATATCGCGGTGAATGATGCGCGCGCGGTGCACGAGGCGCATCGCCAGGCAGATCTGCCGCGCGATGGAGATCGCGGTGTAGTTGTCGAGCCTGCCCTGGCGGTGGATCAGCTCCTTGAGCGTCAGCCCGTCGATGTATTCCATCACGATATAATGGATGCCGTCCTGCTCGCTCACATCGAAGATGTCGATCAGGTTTTCGTGGCTCAGCGAGGCCGCCACCTGCGCCTCGCGGATGAAGCGCTCCATGAACTCCCCGTCATCGTTGAACTCCGGGCGTAGCATCTTGATCGCCACGGTCTTGCCCGTGTGCGCGTCGTGCCCCTTGTAAACGATGGCCATGCCGCCCGAACCGATCAGATCGCCCACAAGATAGCGGTTGTTGAGGGTTTTGCCCGTCATGCGCTCACCTCCCCGTCGGTGAGCACGAGGCTTATATTGTCGCGCCCGCCGCGCTCTAGGGCGATGCGCAAGAGCTTCTGGCCCTTTTCCTCCAGGCTGCTTTCTTCAAGGAGGATGGCCCTCAATTCCTCATCATGCAAATAGCCCGTCAGCCCGTCGCTGCAAAGAAGGTAAAGATCGCCCGGCAGGCGGTCGAAATCGCGCGCGTCCACCTCGATGTCCGGGTCGGAGCCCAGCGCGCGGGTGATGACGTTGCGGTAGGGATGCTCGCGCGCCTGCTCCTCGGTAATTTCACCCATGCGCACAAGCTCAGCCACCAGGGAATGATCCTGCGTCAGACGGGCAAGCTCGCCGCCGCGCAGGCGGTAAGCCCGGCTGTCGCCCACGTGGGCCAGCATGGCCGAGGTTTCTGAAAAATACAGCATCGTGGCGGTCGTGCCCATTCCGCGGCGGGCTTCGTCCGCCTGCGCAGCGTCATAGAGCGCTCGATTGGCCCTCTTCACCCAGGCGGTCGCCGCCTTGACCGAGATTTCGCGCCCGCCGCGCCGCTGCGCCAGCTTTGAAATGGTTTCGACCGCCATGGCGCTGGCGACTTCGCCAGCCTTATGCCCGCCCATGCCGTCGCAAACCAGCGCCAGCGGGGTTCCCGCCGCCGGGGCAAAGACGCTGTCTTCATTGTTGGGGCGCAGATTGCCCCTGTCGCTCACCACATAGACGCCCAAGGCCTTTTCCTCCTTAGTTCGCGGAATTTTCTATATGCCGCCTGCGCAGCTGGCCGCAGGCGCCGCCGATGTCGGCCCCCATTTCCCTGCGGCGCGAAACCGCGACGCCCTTTTCCTGCAATCGCGCTTGAAAGCGCTCAATTCCGCCCAGGCCTGGCGCCGTCAGGCCTTTTTCGGGCACGAAATTGACCGGAATGAGGTTGACGTGGCACTGAAAGCCCCGTAGCAGTTCAGCGAGCGCGTCGGCTTCCTCAAGGGTACTGTTTACGCCCTGAATTAGGGCGTATTCGAAGCTCACGCGCCGCCCGGTCTTTTTCACATAGGCCTTGCAGCTCTCAATGAGCGCGCCGATTGAATAGAGCTTGGCCACAGGCATGATTTCCCGCCTGCGCCCGTCGTCTGCCGCGTGCAGCGAGATCGAAAGGGTCAGCGGCAGGTCTTCCCCCGCCAGCCGGTCTATTTCGGGCACGAGCCCGCAGGTCGAGAGGGTGACGTTGCGCAGGCTGATGTTCATGCCCCTCGGCGCGCTCAAGAGCCGAAGGAAGCGGAGCACGTTCTCGTAATTATCGAGGGGCTCGCCGCTGCCCATGAGCACCACGTTGGTCACGCCACGCCCCTGCCCCTCGCGGTGCAGGGCGCCTGCCAGCAGCACCTGCGAAAGCATCTCGCCTGGCTCCATGTTGCGAACCAGCCCCTCCAGGCCGGAGGCGCAAAAGGCGCAGCCCATGCGGCAACCCACCTGGGTGGAAACGCAGAGGGTGTTCCCGTGGGCATAGCGCATGAATACGCCCTCGACGATGTTGCCGTCTTCCAGCGCGAAAAGGTATTTCTCAGTTCCGTCCAGCTTGGAGCGCAGGGTCTTTTCGATGCGCACGCCCTGCGCCGCGTACTCTGCGGCAAGCTCGCCCAGCAGGGCTTGGGGAAGGTTCTTCATGCCTTCAAACCCGGCCCCCTTTTGCAGCCAGTCATGGATCTGCCCGGCGCGGAAGGCGGGGTGCCCCGCGCCCTTGATTAGGGCGCCAAGCTCCTCGAGGGTAAGCCCGGTCAGCGCGCGCTTCATGCCCATCTGCCCTTCTTTTTTTCGAGCCTGGCGATGAAAAAACCGTCCACGCCGTCCAAATGGGGGAAGAAGTTGGCCATGCCCTCCCGCACGCGGGCCGCGAAGGGCTTCGGCAGCCTTTTTTCAAGGCCCTTAGCCTCGAATTCCGGGTGCTCGGTCAAAAAGGCGCGCACGACTTCCTCGTTTTCGGCGGGGTTGAGCGTGCAAGTGGAATACACCAGCGCGCCGCCCGGCTTTAGGTAGCCCGAGCAACCTTCTAAAATCGCGGCCTGGATCTTGGGCAGCTCTTCAAACGCCTCGGGCTTCAGCGTCAGCTTAATGTCGGGCTTTTCGTGCATCACGCCAAGGCCCGAACAAGGCGCGTCCACAAGCACCGCGTCGAGGGTTTCGGCCATGTCCGCAATAGGAAGCGAGGCATCCCGCTGCCTAACGCGAAGCGTATCCAGCCCCAATCGCGCCGCGTAGGCCTGAACGAGCTGCACGCGGTGCTCGTGCAGCTCGAAGGCGTGCACCCTGCCAGCGCTGGTGCCCAATAGTTCGGCCATGTAGCAGGCCTTGCCGCCGGGTGCCGCGCAAGCGTCCAAAATCTGCATGCCGCCCTTAACGCCTACGGCCATCACGGCCAGCGCGGAAGCTTCGCCCATCACCGAAGCGAGGCCGCCGGCCAGCAATGGGTGACCGGGCTTTAGGTTCCACACGCGGTAAAGATGCGGCACCACGCCCTTTTCAAAGCGCACGCCGGAGGCTCCGAGCCGCTTTTCGAGTTCCTCGTCGCCAAGGCGCAGGAGATTGGGCCGGATCGTCATAGGCCTATCCTTGCCGGACGAGAGCAAAAGCCCTTCCGCATCCCCTTCGCCATACCACTGGATCAGCTTTTCGGCCAGCCAAAGCGGGCTGGAACCCAAAATCGAGAGCCTTTCGGCGCCTTCCTTCGGGTAGACGATTTCTTCCCGCCCGCGCGAGAGGTTTCGCAGCACGGCGTTGACGATGCCCGCCAGCGAATCCTTTCGGAAGCGGCGGACGAGCTCCACCTGCTGGTTGCAGGCCGCAAAATCCGGCACCCTATCCATGAAGAGGATCTGATAGGCCCCCATCTGCAAGATAAGGCGCACGACATCGTCCTGCATCGGCCTTTCCATGAAGCGCGAAAGGCAAAAGTCCAGCTGAATAGTTCGCTCGAGCGTGCCATAAAAAAGCTCGGTCACAAAGGCCTTGTCAAGCTCTGAAAGCGCGCTTTCGCGCAGGCGCTTGCCCAGCACCAGGCCTGCGTAGCCGCCGCCGCGGGTTACGTCCAGCAGCATCTCGAGCACCAGCACCCGCGCGGGCGTGGCGCCGTTCCTCGGCGGCAGGGGATTTCTTCCCCGTTGATTCATCGTCATGCCTTTATAAAAACCTCTCCGGCCAAAATCGGCCTTCCCCTCAAAAATTCGGCGGCTTGCAGGCGCTTGCCGCCCGGCAACTGCATTTCTGTGATCTCGATGGCGCCGCTTCCGCAGGCGATGATCAACCCTTCTTTTGGGAAAGCCCGCAGCACTTTACCCTTTTCGCCCGAAAGTTCTGGTCTTTTTTTTGCCGCGTATATCTTCATCTGCCCATAGGCCGTGCTGGCGAAGGTTCCCGGCCAGGGGTTGAGCCCCCTCACCCGATTATAGACCATTTCACAGCTTGTTGAAAAGTCCAGCGCGCCATCTTCCCTTTTGAGCATGGGGAAGTAGCTCATCTCCTCTTCGTTTTGCGCCTGCGGCGCAAGGCAGCCCCCCTCGAGCTTCTCGAGGGTTTGAACGAGCAGCCCGGCGCCAAGCTGCGCCAGCCTTCGTGTCAGCTCCACGGCGTTCTCGTCCTGCCCTATGGAGGTTTCGGCGCGAAGGAGCGTCTTGCCAGTGTCTATGCCCTCGTCGCTGAACATGGTGGTAATGCCGCTCGTCTTTTCGCCATTGACGATCGCCCAATTGATCGGCGCGGGGCCGCGGTACTTTGGCAGGAGCGAGGCGTGCACGTTCACGGTGCCCAGCCGCGGAATCGCCAAAAGCCTGGGCGATAGAATTTGGCCGAAAGCCGCGGTCACGAAAAGATCGGGCGAAAAAGCCGCTAGAAACTCGCGTGGCTCCCTTCTGCGGATGCGCTCGTGCTGAAAGACCGGGATGTCAAGCGCTTGCGCCGCGAGCTTCACCGGCGGCGGCGTTAAGGCGGCCCTGCGGCCCACGGGCCTGTCGGGCTGGGTCACGGCGAGCAGGATTTCGTGCCCGGCGCTTGCGAGGGCTTCTAGGCTTGGCACGGCGAATTCCGGCGTGCCCATGAAAATCAGCCTCACAGCGCTTCCTGCGGCAGCTCGGAAGGCGGCAGAGCCTTGTCGATAAAGAGAATGCCGTCTAAATGGTCCATCTCGTGGCAGAGCGCGCGGGCCAGCAGCCCCTCGCCCTCGATGACCAGGCCCTTGCCCATGCGGTTCACCGCCTTCACCCGCACCTGCATGGGGCGCTTTACGGGCAGCTTTTCGCCCGGGTTCGAAAGGCAGCCCTCTTCGTCTATCTGCTCGCCCGATTCGCTCAAGATCTCGGGGTTGATCAGCTCCAGAAGCCCTTCGCCCACGTCGATGACCACCATGCGCTTTAAAATGCCTACCTGCGGCGCGGCCAGCCCTACGCCGCCAGCCGCATACATGGTCTGGGCCATGTCGTCCAGCAGTTCGTGGGTGCGCCGGTCGATCTGCTTGACATGCTTTGACTTCTTGCGCAGCGTTTCGGCGCCAAACCTTAGAATTTCCCTCAATGCCACTTTGCCGTTCCTCCTACATAATAAATCATCATAAAAAGCTGCTCGGGTTCAGTTCCAAATCAAACCGGACACCCTTGGTTTCCGCTTCGAGGGCACGCGCCTCGCAGGCGATTTTTTCGAGGCTCTCTTCACTTTGCGCGCTATAGAGCTTGGCGAAAAGCTGCCAGCGGAACTCGTCGCGCAGCCTGCCCAGCGGGGCCGCCATCGGCCGCAGCTGCACGATGCGCTTGCGGCGCTCGTCGCTGGCCCAAAACCAGTCCTTCAGCCTTTGGGCCAGTTCCTCGCAGGCGGCGCGCACATCGCCTTCCACCGCGCCTGCCAGCAGCACGCGCAAGAGCTTGGTGTAGGGCGGGTAGAGCCCATGCCGCCGCCTTTTAATCTCATGCTCGAAAAAGGCCCTGTAATCCTGCTTGGCGGCCATCTGCACGGCGTAGTGCCCGGGCTCGTAGCTTTGCACCACCACATGGCCGGGCGCTTCCCCGCGCCCAGCGCGCCCGGCCACCTGCGTGAGCAGCTGAAAGGTCCTTTCTTCGCTGCGAAAGTCAGGCAGATTCAGGCTCAAATCGGCGGCCATCGCGCCCACCAGCGTGACCTTGGGGAAATCGTGCCCCTTGGCGAGCATCTGCGTGCCGATCAGCACCTGCGCTTCGCCCGAGCGGAAGCGCCGCAGGATCTCGACCAACGCATCCTTGGTTTTGACCGTGTCGGCGTCCATCCTAAGGCAGGCCGCGCCCGGGAATTCACTTTGAAAGAGCTCCTCAACCTTTTGCGTGCCGATGCCGAAAGGCTTGATCATGGCCGAGCCGCAGGCAGGGCAGATGGCGGGCCTGCCCCTTTCGGCCCCGCAATAGTGGCAGACCAGCCTTTCGCCCTGCCTGTGGTAGGTCATTGAAACGTCGCAGTGCGCGCACTTGACGCTGGCGCCGCAGGCCCTGCACTTGATGAAGCCCGCATAACCCCGCCGGTTGAGGAAGAGCAGGGCCTGGCCGCCCTCGTGCAGGGTTTCTTCCAGTCTTTGGCGCAGCTCGCGTGAAAAGATCGACGGGTTGCCCTGAATGAGCTCGGCCCGCATATCGACCACGGAAACCTCGGCCATGGGCCTGCCCTCCACGCGCCTTGGCATCTCGAGCAGTTCATATTCGCCGCGCAGGGCCCGCGCGAAGCGCTCGACCGAAGGCGTCGCGCTGCCCAGCAAAAGGGTCGCGCCCGCAAGCCTGCAGCGCTCTTTCGCAAGCTCGATGGCATCATACCTTGGGTGGGTATCGCTCCGGTAGCTGCCCTCGTGCTCTTCATCGACGATGAGCAGCCCCAGGTTTTCGACCGGCGCAAAGACCGCGCTCCGCGCGCCGACCACCACGCGCGCCCGCCCCTCGCGCACCCGCGACCATTCATCGAAGCGCTCGCCGTCAGACAGGCCTGAGTGCAGGATTGCCGCGGTATCGCCAAACCGCGCGCGAAACCAGGAAGCCATCTGCGGCGTCAGGGCGATTTCGGGCACGAGCACGATGGCGCCCCTGCCCCCTTCGAGCACCCTCCTGATGAGGTGCATATAGACCTCGGTCTTCCCGCTGCCCGTCACCCCATGCAAAAGGAAGCTGCCGCCCTTTTGGGCCATCGCGCGGGAAACCGCGGCGATGGCTTGCGCCTGGTGGGCCGTGGGCAGAAAGTCCCCGGCTGAGATTTCGAGGTTTTTATAGGGAATGCGGGGCACTTCCTCGGCGAAGAGCTCGATCGTGCCCTTTTTTTCAAGGGCGCGCGCCACCGCCTGCGCGCCCGGCAGCGTCTCTTCCAACAATGAAAGCCGTCGCGGCCCGCCTTCGAGCAGCCGCAGCAATTCTTGCTGCCGCTTCGCGCGGCCTGCAGCCTTCAGCGCTTCGTCAAGGGGCAAAACCAGCCTTACGGCCAGGCGCGTCAGCGGCCTGATCTTGTTTGAGCGCAACTGCGCGGGCAGCATCGCGCGCAAGGCCTGCGCCAGCGTGCAATCGCAGCTTCTTTGCATAAAGGCGGCCAGCGCAAGAAGCTCGGGCGCCAAAATGGGGAATTCATCCGCCGCGCGGAGCACATCCCGCAGCTTTTCGGGCTCGATCTCGCAGCTTTCGCTCAGCTCCATCACGATGCCGCTCACTTCCCGCCTGCCGAAGGGCAAAAAGACCCTCATCCCCGGCAAAAGCCGAAGATCCTGCGGCACGCGGTAGCTGAAGGGCCGATCAAGCTCGCGGTTTGCAAGGTCCACGGCCACGCGCGCATAGAGCGGCTGCCGCTCCTCCGTCATTTTAGGCCTCTTCCGCCTTGGCTTTGCGGACGGCCAGCGCCCGGTCTAAAATCCAGGCCGCAAGCTCGCTCTTTTGCATGAGGGGCAGCTCCTCCACGCCCTCGGCGGTGACGATGCTGGCGATGTTCGTGTCCACATCAAAGCCCGCGCCGGGTCGCGTGACATCGTTGGCGACGATGAAGTCGGCATTCTTGCGCAGGAGCTTCGCCCGCGCGTTCTCGCCGATGTGATCGGTTTCGGCGGCGAAGCCCACGATGACCTGGCCTTCTTTTTTGAGCTTGCCCACGCTCGCGGCCACGTCCGGGTTCTGGGTCAGTTCCAGCGTCATGCCGTCGCCTCCCAGCTTCTTGATCTTGGTTTCGGCCACGGTCAGGGGGCGAAAATCCGCAGGCGCGGCCGACTGAATGATCAAATCCGCCCCTTCGCAGCGAGAGGTCATCTCGTTAAAGAGATCCAGGGTGCTCTGCACGAAGACGCGCTCGACCCCCTCGGGCTTTTCGAGCGCCACGGGGCCGGAAACCAAAACGACTTCCGCGCCGCGCCGCGCCGCCTCGGCGGCGACGGCATAACCCATCTTGCCCGAGGAGCGATTGGTGATGTAGCGCACCGGGTCGATGGCTTCGCGGGTCGGCCCTGCGGTAACGAGAACCTTCAGGCCCTTCAAATCGCTATTGGGAGCCCCCGCGTCCAGCTCGTCCAGCGCGCGCCGGACGATCTCGTCCACTTCCGGAATGTGCCCCTTGCCGATGTGCCCGTTGGCCAGCATGCCCTCGGTCGGCTCCATAAAGCGCACGCCAAGGGCGGCCAGCGCGGCGATATTGCGCTGGGTGATGGGGTTTTCATACATATTCGTGTTCATTGCCGGCACGACGAGCACCGACGCCTTGGTGGCCAGCACAGTGGTGGTCAGCATATCATCCGCAATGCCCGCCGCCATCTTGGCGATGAGGTTCGCAGTCGCAGGCGCGATGAGGAAAAGATCGGCCCGCGTGGCCAGGGCGATGTGCTCGACCTCCCAACTCTTCGGGCTTTCGAACATATCGACTACGCAAGGGTTTTTCGACATGGTCTCCATCGTCTGCTTCGTGATGATGTTCTGGGCGCTCTTCGTGAGGATGCAAAAGACCTCGCAACCAGCCTTGATCAGTCGCCGAGCGATGTCTGGCGCCCTGTAGGCGGCGATGCCCCCCGTCACGCCCAGCACGACGCAGGGCTTTTTCATAGCGTATCTTCCTCCCTGCGGTAGCTGATGATCCCCGCGCTAACCTCCTGCACGGCGATGGAAACCGGCTTGGTTTCGTCGGTGTCGAGCAAGGGCCTGGCCCCGGCGACAATCTGCCGGGCACGCTTGGAAACCTCGACGATCAGGGTATAGCGGCAGTCCACGGATTCAAGAAGCTTGGTGATTGGGGGATTGACGATCATGGGCATTGTTCCTCCTTCAGTGTTTTGAGCAGTTCCCGGGCCCTTTCGGCCCTAAAGCGGCTGCCGTCGATCACGCTCCCAAGCGCGCGGACGGTTCCGTCCACATCGCGGTTGACGATGATATAGTCGTATTCCTGCGCGAAGCCGATTTCGTCATACGCGCTTTGGAAGCGGCGATTTAGGCTCTCTTGGCTTTCGGAGCCCCTGCCGCCGAGCCTGTTTTTCAGCTCGCGCATCGAGGGCGGCAGCAAAAAGACGCTCACCACTTCGTATTCCCCGGCCCGAATGACCTGCCTTGCGCCCTTGCTCTCGATTTCGAGGATCACGTCGCGCCCGGCCTTGAGATTTTCGTCGATGAAGGGCCTCGGGGTGCCGTATTGGCTGCCATACATGCCCGCGTGCTCCAAAAAGCCGCCGGAAGCGACCAGAGCGTCGAACTCTTCTACGGACTTAAAATGATAACTCTGCCCGGGCAGGTCGCCCGGGCGTCTTTCGCGCGTTGTCCACGAAACCGAGAGGGCGATTTCGGGCCGCAGCTCGACCAGGCGCTTGCAAACCGTCCCCTTCCCGGCCCCGGAAGGGCCGGAAACCACGATGAGCCTGCCCTTTTCTGCGGCGCTACTCATCTTCGCCCTCGCGTTGCTCCCTTTGGCTGAGCCTGTGCGAAACGGTTTCGGGCTGCACGGGCGATAGGACGGCATGCCCAGAATCCATCACGAGCACGGCGCGGGTTTTTCTGCCATAGGTCGCGTCAATCAGCATCCCGCGGTCGCGCGCGTCCTGAATCAGCCGCTTGACGGGCGCGGATTCCGCGCCGACCACCGCGATGATGCGCGCGGCCGAAACGATATTGCCAAAGCCGATGTTGACGAGCTGAAAGGCCATCTTCCTCCACCCCTTTTCGTCATTCGATGTTTTGCAGCTGCTCGCGGATTTTTTCAATCTCGCTCTTTAGCGCCACCACCAGCGATAAAAGCTCCGCGTTGGCAATCTTGGAGCCGATGGTGTTGGCCTCGCGGTTCATTTCCTGCACGATGAAGTCGAGCTTGCGGCCGATGGGTTCCTGAAGCGCCAGCGCTTCGCGCAGGGCCGAAATATGGCTTTGCAGCCTGGCGATTTCTTCATCTACAGCCACCTTGTCGGCATAGAGGGCGACCTCCTGCACAAGCCTTGCTTCGTCAAGCTGCGTTTCGCCTAGAACCTCATCAAGGCGCAGGCGCAGCTTGACGCGGTATTCGCCCGCAAGCTCCGGGGCGCGCAGGGCGATGCTGTTTTTCAGCGTTTCGACCGCGTCGAGCTTTTGCAAAAGGTCGTCCTTCAGACGCAGCCCCTCGGCAAGGCGCATGGACTTGAGCCTCTCTATCGCGGCCCTTGCGGCCTCCAAGGCCAATTCCTTCAGGGTTTCTAAATCCTCCTCGCCCTCGCTGATCTGCAGCACCTCGGGCATCCTGGCCAAGGCTTCCGGGCTTCGGTTCGCGGGCTGCCCGCTCAGGGCGGCGAGCCGCTCCAGCGCACTTAAATAGCCTTGCGCAAGGCCTTCGTCTACCAAAACAGCCCTGGCGTCGCCCCTGCGGTTTTTGTAGCCCGCAAACACGTCCACATGGCCGCGCGCAAGCCCGGCCTGCAGCTCGGCGCGGATCGCATCCTCTAGAAAGGCAAAGCTGCGCGGCATGCGGAAGGAAAGATCCAAAAAGCGGTGGTTGACGCTTTTAAGCTCGATGGTGATCTGCCGCCCATCGCGCTCCACATCTCCCCTGCCATACCCGGTCATCGAAAACATCGCACTCGCCCGCCCTTTCCTCGCCGTTTCTGTCTTAGTATAGCACAACCCGCGCCAAGGTTTCCAGTTCCCTTCTGCTATTGCCCTTCCAGCAGGCGCAAAAACTCGGCTTCGTCGATGATTCTTAACTGAAGCTCCCGCGCCTTGTCGAGCTTTGAGCCAGCATCCTCGCCGGCAACGACCAAACCGGTCTTTTTCGAAACCGAGCCTGTGACCTTGCCGCCGAGCGCCTCAATTCTCGCCCGCGCCTCGTTTCGCCCCATGGAAGAAAGCGCGCCGGTCAGCACGACGCTCAGGCCGTGGAAGGAACCGCCCTCACCCGCCTTGGCCGGCGCCTCCCAGCTTGGCGAAACCCCGGCCGCCAAAAGGCGGCGGATCAAATCTCGCTTGGCCTCATCCGCGAAAAAGTCCAAAACCGAGCCTGCGACGATTTCGCCCACGTCGTCCACGGCCAAGAGCTCGTCTAGCGTAGCGCCTTGCAGCGCTTCCAGGCCGCCAAAGCGCGCCGCGAGGTCGCGCGAGGTCTTTCTGCCCACGTTAGGGATGCCAAGAGCGAATAAAAAAGCGTCCAGCGGCCTGGTCTTGCTCTTTTCAATGGCGGCGAGCAGGTTTTCGATGCGCTTATCCTTAAACAGGGGCAGGCCGAGCAGCTCTTCGGCCCGCAGGGCCATCATGTCAGCCTCGTCGCGCACGATGCCCATCGAAAGCAGCAGTTCCGCGCCTTTCTCGCTAAAGCCCTCGATATCCATGCCTTCGCGCCCGGCAAAGTGCTTTAGCTTCGCCTTGAGCTTGGGCGGGCAGGCCGGGTTTAGGCAAAAGAGATGCGCACCGCGCTCCTGCAGGGGCTGGCCGCAGGCCGGGCAGTCCGCGGGCGGCTCGATCGGGCTTTCATCTGGGAAGCGCTCGCAGGTTCTGCCCAACACCTCGGGGATGACATCGTTCGAGCGCCTGATGAAGACCATGGCCCCGAGCGCCAGGTTCTTTCGCTTGATGTCGCCCGCGTTGTTGAGCGTGGCCGCGCGCACGGTCACGCCGGCCAGCTCGACTGGCTTAAGCTCCGCGCTCGGGGTGATCTTGCCCGTGCGGCCGACCTCCCAGCGCACGCCGACGAGCTTCGTAGCCATCTCCTCGGCGGCGAACTTGTAGGCGATCTCCCACCTGGGGAATTTATCGGTATGGCCAAGCTCCTCGCGGTAGGCCATATCGCCAAGCTTGATCACCGCACCGTCGATCAAAAAGTCGAGGGAGGCGCGCTCTTTTTCGATCTCTTCAACGGCCGCGAGCAGGGCATCCTCGCTTTTAAACAGCCTTTCGTAGGGGCTGACGGGGAAGCGGTTCTCACGCAGGAAGGCGATCATCTCACCCTGGGTCGCGAATCGCAGCCCCTCGATGTAGCCCACATCATAAAAGAATGCGTCAAGCCCGCGCCGCGCCGTGACCTTGGGATCCAGGTTGCGCAGCGCGCCCGCAGCGCCGTTCCTGGCGTTTTTTAAGGGTTCCTCGGCGCTTTGGTTGTATTTGGCCAGGGTCGAAAGCCGCATGAAGGCTTCGCCGTGCACCTCCATTTTCCCCAAAAAGGGCACTTTCAGCGGGATGCTTCGAATGGTCTTGACCTGCTCGAGCACGGTTTCGCCTACGGCGCCGTTGCCGCGGGTCGCCGCGGTGACGAGGGCGCCGCCCTCATAGCTTAGGTTCACCGTCAGCCCATCGAACTTGTACTCAAGGGCGTATTCCTCGTTTTTGTCCCGCCTGGTGCGCCGCAAAAATGCCGAAAGCTCCTCGCGGGTCTTGACCTTATCCATGCTCCAAAGGGGCGCCAAATGGCGGTGCGGCTCAAAGCGCGCAAGCGGCTCGCCGCCCACGCGCAGGCTCGGGCTATGGGGCAAAACCTCGCCAAGCTCGCTTTCAAGCGCCCGCAGCTCGTCATAGAGCGCGTCGTACTGCGCGTCAGAGAGCAAAGGGGCGTCGAGCACGTAATAGCGGTAGCCGTGCTCGTTCAGCTCCTCGGCCAGTTCCTCCATGCGCGCCCTTTTAATTGCCTCGCTCACAAAAAAGCCCCCTTTTAGGCGTTGCTCGCCTTAAATTCCGCTTCCATGCGCGCGGTTTGCTCGCTCAGGGTCAGGGCGTCGAGCATCTCGTCCAAATCGCCCTGCAAAAAGCCCTGCAGCTTGTAGAGCGTAAGGCCGATGCGGTGGTCGCTCACGCGGCCTTGAGGGTAGTTATAGGTCCGAATGCGTTCGGAACGGTCCCCGGTGCCGACCTGGCTCTTTCTCTCCTGGCTGGTCGCGTCGGCCCGCGCCTGCTCGGCCACGGCCCAGAGCTTTGCGCGAAGCATGCGCATGGCCTGCTCACGGTTTTGAATCTGGCTGCGCTCGTTTTGGCACTGCACCACGATGCCGCTGGGCAGGTGGGTGATGCGCACCGCGGAATCCGTCCGGTTTACGTGCTGGCCGCCCGCGCCGCCTGCACGGTATGTGTCGATTCTCAAATCGCCGGGGTTGATTTCGACCTCGACATCATCGACCTCGGGCATCACAGCCACCGTGGTGGTCGAGGTGTGAATGCGCCCGCCGGCCTCGGTTTCGGGCACGCGCTGGACGCGGTGCACGCCGCTTTCGTATTTCAGGCGTGAGTAGGCGCCCTGCCCGCGAATCATGAGGGAAAGCTCCTTCACGCCGCCCAGCTCGGTGATGTTGGAGTCCAGCTCCTCAAGCTGCCAGCCGCGCGACTCCGCGTAGTGGCTATACATGCGCAAAAGCTCCGCGCCAAAGAGCGCCGCCTCGTCCCCGCCCGCGCCGGCGCGGATCTCCAAAATCACGTCGCGCTCGTCGTTGGGATCCTTAGGCAAAAGAAGGATCTGGATGCGCTGCTCGAGAGCTTCCTTCTGGGGTTCCAGCTCCCCCAGCTCTTCCCTGGCCATCTCGCGCAGTTCCACGTCCTCGAGCATCTCGCGGGCCTGGTCGATCCCCTCGCAGACGAGCTTGTATTCGCCATAGGCCGCCATGATCTCGCCCATCGAAGCATGCTCGCGCATCAGGCGGCGAAAGAGCTCTTGATTTTGCACGGTTTCGGGCTGCGAAAGCCGCATTTCAAGTTCTTGATGGCGGGCCTTTAAATCGGCCAGCTTTTCTAAATACAGCGACTGTGCCAAGGCGTTTCCCCTCCAGTTTTTGATGATGCCGTCAATAATGAGCGCAGACCACGCGCTGGATGCCGTTCAAATCCCGAAGCGTCTCGGTTTGTTGGACGAAAAGCGCCCTGACCGCGTCCGCTTGCCCAAGGCCGACCTCCATCAACAGCGCCCCGCCCGGATGGAGATGCTCCCCCGCTCCCTTTGCCAGGCGGCGGTAGAAATCAAGGCCGTCGCGCCCGCCATCCAGAGCCAAAAGCGGCTCCTTTCGCACTTCTTTCTGCAGGGCAGCCAGGTCGCTCCGGCTTAAATAGGGCGGGTTGCAGGCGATTAGGTCAAAGCGCCGGTCCTTCACCGCCCCGAACAGGTCGCCCTGATAAAGGGCGAGGGGGAGGCCAAGCCTCGCCGCGTTGCGCGCGGCAACCTCGAGCGCGCCTGCGCTTAAGTCGGCCGCGCTGAGCTCCAGCCGCGAACGGCTCGCCAGCGCCAGGGCGATCGCCCCGCTGCCCGTGCAAAGGTCAAGCGCGCTTTTATAGCCGCGTTCTGCAGCCAGGCGCAGGGCCGTTTCGCAGAGCAGCTCGCTGTCTTGCCTCGGGATGAGCACGCGCTCGTCCACATAAAGCGCAAGGCCCATGAACCAAGCCTTTTTGAGGATGTATTGCGCGGGTTCGCCGGCCCTTCGCCGCCCGAGCGCGGCAAGATAGCGGCCCTTTTCTTCTTCGCCAGGCTCGTCGCGCAGGTTCAGCGCAAAAACGGAACCCAGGAAGGCTTCCGCCAACAGACGAGCGTCGGTTTTCGCGTCTGGTGAAGGGGCGAGCAGGCCTTCGCCGAAGCGCAGGCAGTCCAGCACGGTCTTCAAGGTTGTTCACCCTTGGGCGGCTTCGGCTTCGGTCTCTTTGGGGCCTTCTGGCTCCGCTTCCGCTGGCACCACGCCGTCCGCATCGCAAAGGAGACCCTCGTGGGGCAGGCCGAGCGCAGCCTTCATAGCCACGATGGCCACCTCGAGCATGGAATCGTCGGGCTCCTTGGCAGTGATCCTCTGCAGGGCCATGCCGGGCCAGCGCAGGACGCGGACGAAGGCGTTATCGTACTTGCCAAAGACGCGCAAAACCTCGTACGAAACCCCAGCCACGACGGGCAGCAGCACAAGCCGGCTCAAAATCCTGGTATACCAGGTCAGATCCCAGCCAAAGGCCGAAAAGAGCAGGATCGAGAGCAGCATCACAATCAGCAAAAAGGCGGTGCCGCAGCGCGGGTGCATCACGGGGTATTTTTTCGCGTTTTCAGGGATCAATTCCTCGTCGTGCTCCCACATGTGGACGGTCTTATGCTCGGCGCCGTGGTAGCGAAAGACCCGGCCGATCTCCTTTACGCGCGAAACCGAGAGGATATAGCCCATGAAAATGAGAAGGCGCACGAGCCCTTCGAGCAGGTTCACGGCCATCCGCCCGGGGATATAGAGCTTGAACCACTGCGCGGCCAGCGAGGGCAGCACAACGAAGAACCCACAGGCCATGGCTGCCGCGATGACCAGCGCAAGGCCCATCACGATGTCGTCCACGCGCTTGCCGAGCTTGCCGGCCAGCCAGGTTTCAAAGCGCGAGGGCTCCTCGCCCGCCGAATCGTCGCCCAGCATCTTGGCCGAAAGGCTTATGGTGTGCATGCCTGAGCTCAGCGAGCCCACGAAGGCGGCCACGCCGCGCACCACGGGCCAGCCAAGGATTTTATGCTTCTTTGCAGCGGGCTCAATCTCTTGGACGCTAACCACGATTTTATGGTCGATCGCCCTGCGCACGGCGATCGACCTGCGCTCCGGCGCCTGCATCATCACGCCTTCTAAAACCGCCTGCCCGCCGATATTCACCTTTGCCATGCTGTTCCCTTCCGTTTTGAGGTAGATTTGAATAGAAAAACAGACTGCCGCACACGAGGCGGGGCAAGCCCGCCGGGCAACAGTCCGTTCTTTGTCGCTAGATGCCGTAACGCTTCTTGAAGCGGCCGACGCGCCCGCCGGTATCCACCAGCTTCTGCCTGCCCGTAAAGAAGGGATGGCATTTTGAGCAGATTTCAACCTTGAGCTCGCCCTTTACAGACCCGGTTTCGAAGGTTTCGCCGCAGGCGCAGTGCACCACTGCCTTCCCATAGTTGGGGTGGGTATTTTCCTTCATGTTATCTCACCTCTTTCAAACCACAATTTCCTTCTGTGGTTGATAACATTTAAACTCCAGCGCTCACTATAGCATTCCCACGGGCGGAAAGCAAGGCTTTTTCGCCGATTCTTTACGCTTTGCCCCACAGGCCGCGAAAAAGCCCCGCTCCCCTTAACGGTTTACTGGACCATTACCCTCTTTTCGGGCTTCACGAACATGCCTCCCTTCGTAAAACCCGTCAAAGTTCCGCACGAGCATGTTCACTCGAACGCATCCTTATGCTGGCGGGCCCGAATCGACCAAGCCCTCGATAATCCGCGCGGTTCGCGGTATAGCGGTATACTTCAAGGCCTCAAGCGCACAGGAAAGGCCGCCCAAATCCGCGATATTCTCGCCTTGCGTATGGTTGCCGTTGGTCTTTTCTTTAGTCCCGGGGCGGCCTCTGCGCCATCGCAGTGCTCAACAACGGCCGCACACAGCCCCTCCAACGCGGCCGGTCTTCCACCGTCCGCCAATTGGTCGCATTGCCCACTTCGTTAAACTGCGGGCCGGTCACGTCAAAGGCGCGCACGAATCTCGTGCGCGATCACCCAGCAGCTTGCGCTCAGGCTCCCTTCCGGCTTTGCGTCCAGGCTGAAGGGCGAGGGCTACAGGGTCGCGGCCGGGAATGAGACGGTGTTCGTCAGCGGGGTATAGCCCGCGTTCACCACATGGGCGGGTATGTCTCACGCTTCGCGATCGGCGGGCTTGCCCTGCGGCTCGAGCACCCAGGGCGAGATTGCGCCGCTCAATCACCATCAGGTTGCCCACCCAAGCTGCCGCCGTCCTCTATGCTGACGAGTTTCAGATCCTTCGTGAAAGAATCCGGCTTGTCGATCCAGCCCGGCTTCACTGCCATCGTGTCCAGCTTTTTGAGCGCCGTCTTCTTCGTTTCGTCGCCCAGCCAGCTTGCGCCCTCTATGCCCTCCTCTGATTGTTCCCGATGAAGATGGTGATCATCGATCGACTCCACGGCTGCCCTTTCCTCGGCCGGGAAGCAATTGAAGAAAGGCTTGGGTCTCCGCGCGGCAGGCTGTGATCCAAATCGAAGGCGTGCAGCCGGATGGCCAGCTTAACCAGCCTCTTCCTGCGCCCCGCGGCGGCCGTCCTTGCCTTGATAGGCCTCGTATTGCCCGGAAAAATGCTTGATTTTATCGTTAACCTTCTCGAGATGCCCGCGCATTTCTTCGATTTGCCTTTCTACGCTTTTTTTGTGCTCCCTCAAGATCTCGCAGCGTGCGCGCAGGGTTTCGCCTCCCCGCTGGCTAAGCTCGACGAACTCCTTGATCTGCTTGATGCTCATGCCCGTGTTCTTTAGGCAGCAGATTAGGCTCAGCCACTCCAAATCATTCTCGCCATAGCGGCGGATGCCGCTTTGGCTGCGCTCCACCTCGGGCAGCAGGCCCTCTTTTTCATAAAAGCGCAGCACGTGCGGCTTTAGGTTGGTTCGTTCGGCTACCTGCTTGATGGTCATGGCCGGTCCCTCCTCCGTTTTTTCTTCTTTTTCGCTTGACTTCGCGTTGGCGTTAAGGTTTAACATAGTGGCAGTATACACCTTCCGGGCTCGCGGGGGCAATCCCTCCCGCGCCGCCCGGGGTAAGCGCGAAGGAGGTTTTTCCCATGACGAATTTCGACCTGTACATCCCCACCCGAATCTATTTCGGCAGGGACGAGGAGCAGAAGGTTGGCGAGCTGGTCAAGGCCACCGGCTCAAAGAAGGTTCTTTTGCACTACGGCTCGCAGTCAATCAAAAAGAGCGGGCTGTATGCCAAGGTGGTTTCTTCCCTGAAGGCCGCCGGCGTCGATTTTGTGGAGCTTGGGGGCGTCGTGCCCAACCCGAGGCTCTCTCTTGCCCAAGAGGGCATCGCGCTCGCCAAAAAAGAGGGCGTGGACTTCATCCTGGCCGTGGGCGGCGGTTCCGCAATCGACTCGGCCAAGGCGATCGCCATCGGCTTCTATTACGAGGGCGACGTTTGGGAAGTGTATGAGCAAAAGAAGCCCATCACCAAGGCCCTGCCCGTCGCCACGGTGCTGACCATCCCCGCCGCGGGCTCGGAATCGAGTGAGAGCACGGTCATCAGCAACGAAGAAAAGCAAATGAAGCTGGGCTACTCGAGCAACCTCGTGCGCCCGGTCTTTTCCATCATGAACCCGGAGCTCTTCTTCACCCTGCCCAAGAACCAGATCGCAAACGGCGTGGCCGACATGATGAGCCACATCTTCGAGCGCTACTTCACCAACACCAAAAACGTTGATTTGACCGATGCGCTTTGCGAGGCGACGCTGAAGACCATCATCAAAAACGCGCTGATCGTTTCAAAGGATCCGTCCAACTACGAAGCCTGGTGCGAGGTCGGCTTCGGCGGCGCGCTGGCGCACAACTCGCTGCTGGGCATGGGGCGCGCGCAGGATTGGGCCTGCCACGGCATGGAGCACGAGCTTTCGGCCATTTATGATGTAGCGCACGGCGCCGGCCTGGCCGTCTTGACCCCGAGCTGGATGAAGTACGTCTATAAAGACAACGTGGCCATGTTCCTGCAGTTCGCCGTGAAGGTCATGGGCGTGGACGGCAGCTACCGCGACCCGGATTCCGTCATTCTCGAGGCGATCGGCAAGCTTTCAGCCTTCTTCCGCGCGATGGGTCTGCCCCAGACACTGACCGAACTGGGCATCGAAGAAAAGAACTTCGAGCTCATGGCCAAAAAGGCGACCGGCGTGGCCTATGGCCGCGAGGAACGCCCCCTGGGCGGCCTGAAAAAACTGGCCTGGCAGGATGTGCTCAGCATCTACAAGCTCGCCAAATAAATCTTGGCTGAAAACAACCCCAAAAGAGCAAAAACGGAGGAAAAAGCGATGAAAATTAACGGCTATCACCATATCGGCCTGCTCGTTCAAGACATGGACAAGAGCCTGGACTTCTACCTCAAGGGCCTGGGCGGCAAGACCGTGCATACCTTCCCCATGGGCGATAGCGGCAAGACCATCCACCTGGTGGATCTGGGAGGCAATGCGGTCATCGAGCTGATTCCGCGCGGCGAAGGCAAGGAAGAACAGGACGCCCACTGGGCCCATATCTGCCTGAACGCGGACGACGTAAAGGCCGCCTACGCGCAGGCCATCGCCGCCGGCGCAGTTTCGCGCAGTGAGCCGCACGAGGGCAAGCTGGGCTCCATGGCCATGAGCAACGCCTTCGTCTTGGGGCCGGACGATGAAGTGATCGAGTTCTTCACCGTCTATTAAGGCGAGAGAGGATAAAGAAAAGGAAATGAAGACCATTCGCTTAGGCAAATCTAGCCTGCTGGTGCCGAGCATCGCAGTTGGCTGCATGCGCATCAACGGCCTGGCCAAAAACGAGGCCGAAAGCTTCATCCGCAGCGCAATCGACGAGGGCGCGAACTTCTTCGACCACGCAGACATCTACGGCGGCAGCAAGTGCGAGGCGATCTTCGCGGACGCGATCGGCATGAGCCCCTCCGTCCGCCAGCAGATGATCTTGCAGACCAAGTGCGGCATCGTGCCCGGCAAGATGTTCGATTTTTCGAAGAAGCACATCCTCGAATCGGTCGAGGGCAGCCTCAAGCGCCTGCAGACCGACCATATCGACGTGCTGCTCCTGCACCGGCCCGATGCCCTCGTGGAGCCCGAGGAAGTCGCCGAGGCCTTCGACGAGCTCTTCCAAGCGGGCAAGGTGCTGAATTTCGGCGTTTCCAACCAGAACCCGATGCAAATGCAGCTGCTGCAAAAATCCTTAACGCAGCCCATCGTGGCCAACCAGCTGCAATTGAGCATCACCAACGCCACGATGATCTCGCAGGGCACCCACGTGAACATGCTCGATTCCGACGCGGTGAACCGCGACGGCGGCGTTTTGGACTTCTGCCGCCTGAACGACATCACCATCCAGCCCTGGTCCCCCTTCCAGTACGGCTTCTTCGAAGGGGTCTTCCTGGGCAGCGAAAAATACCCCGAGCTAAACCTCGCCATCGACGAGATCGCCGCCAAATACGGCGTTTCGCCCACCACCATCGCCATGGCCTGGCTGATCCGCCATCCGGCGAAGATGCAGCCCGTCACCGGCACGATGAACCTTGGCCGCCTGAAGGATTGCATCCGGGCGACCGAGATCACCATCACCCGCGAGGAATGGTACCGAATCCATCTCGCCGCGGGGAATATCCTCCCCTAAAGATACGCAGACGGCGAGGCCCGGCGCTTTTTGCCGGGCCTTTTCCTTACTCTGCCCTTTCTTTTGAAGGAGGCAGCCATGCAGAACCATTTGAGCGTCTTTTATGCGAATTATGACGAGGAGGGCCGCCTCCTCTCAAAGCACGGCCAGGTCGAGTTTTTGACGACGACGCGCCACATCGAAAAAAGGCTTTTCCCGTGGGCAACCATCGCCGAAATCGGCGCCGCCACCGGGCGCTACAGCCACGCGCTGGCTTAAAAGGGCTATCGCGTCGTGGAGTACGTCGCGCACAACATCGAGCTTTTTAAGGCAAAGCAAGCCCCTGACGAGCCGGTCACCATCCGCCAGGGCGACGCGAGGGATCTTTCCTTCTTCGAAGATGAGCGCTTCGACCTCACCCTGGTCTTGAGGCCGCTCTATCACCTCTTCACCATGGACGACAAGCGCGCGGCCATCTCAGATGCCCTGCGCGTGACGAAAAAGGGCGGCACCGTCTTCGCGGACTACTGCAGCAGCGACGCGACCTAGATGCTCGAGTTCTTTAAGCTGGCTAAGTTCGACATGGACGACTACATTCGCCGAGGCAAGATCGACCCCATCGGCTTCGCCGCCCATTCCGGGCCGGAAGACGCCTTTGAGATCTGCCGCAAGGAGGATATCGGCGCGCTGATGGCGCCCTTCGGCGATGCCGAGCGCCTGCACTTCGTCGCCACCGATCTTTACACCAACCACATGCGCGCCGATGTGGACGCGATGAGCGAGGAGCGCTTCACCCTCTGCCTTCACTACCACTTCGCCCTCTGCGAAAGGGCCGACATGCTGGGCCTGAGCCACCACTGGCTCGACGTCTTTCAAAAGCGCTAGAAAAGCGCGCAAAGTTAAGGAGGATAAATCCCATACCGCAAGCCGTTTTGTTCGACTTTGACGGCGTTTTGACCACGGACGCCACGGGCAGCCAGTCGATTTGCACGGCGCTCGCGGGGCTTTCGGGCTTGCCCTTTGAAAGGGTGCTGGTCGCTTACTGCCCCTTCAACGGGGATCTGCTCTTGGGCAAAACCACCCATGGGGCGATCTAGCCGGCCTTTTGCGAGGCGCTCGGGGCAAAAATCCCCGTGGGATGCTTGCGGGAGATCTATCGGCGAACCCCGATGGACGAGCGCATGCTGGCCTTGCTCCGCACGTTGCGGACCAGGGAGCTGAAAACCGCCCTGATCACCGACAATAAGGCAGACCGAATCGACGCGATTTTGGGCATCTTCGGCCTGGAGCCGCTCTTTGACGCGGTCGCGGTTTCGGCCCGCGTCGGCTCCGGCAAGGACGGCCCCGCGATCTTCGAATTCGCCCTGCGCGCGCTCGATCTTCCCGCTTCAGCTTGCGCCTTTATCGGCAATTCGGCCAAAAACCTGGTCGTTCCGACGCAAATGGGCATGGAAACCCATTTTTTCGACCATGAGCTGCGCGGCCACGCCGCGCTCGAAGCCTTTTTGCGGGCGGCGATGGAAAGATGAGGCCGAGGAAGAACTTCCAAGCCTGCGGGTTTCGTGGCTGTTGGCGGCTTTTAGCTCACGAAGGGGGGCCTGCTCGCCGCGCCGGCGCTTTGCGGATCGCCCCCCTTCTTTCCGTAAGCCAGAGCTGCGGCCCGCGAATTTCGAGGCTGCCGGCCTGATTTTAGGCCGTGAAATGTTAAATTTCGCCCCTTCCCCGCTTCGCCTCTTGTAATTTTGGCCGACTTTGAGTAAGATGGCATTTAATTTTTATCAAGCGCACAAAGGAGTGGTTTGAGCATGGCCTTTATCTATCCCGAACCCAGTCGGACCTTTAGCGAGTACCTGCTCATCCCCGGCTATACCGCCGCGGACTGTGTTCCCCAAAACGTGAGCCTAAAAACCGCGGTCGTCAAGTACCGGCGCGGAGAAGTCCCTGACTTGACCATGAATATCCCGCTCGTTTCCGCCATCATGCAATCCGTATCCGACGATAAAATGGCGATTGCATTGGCGAAAGAGGGCGGCATTTCTTTTATTTACGGCTCGCAGTCCATCGAGAGCGAAGCCGCGATGATCTCGCGGGTCAAGGCCTATAAGGCGGGCTTCGTGGTCAGCGATTCCAACGTGCGCCCGGATCAGACCCTGGCCGATATTTTGGCCCTCAAAGAAAAGACCGGCCACACCACTGTCGCGGTCACAGAGGACGGCTCGGCCACCGGCAAGCTTTTGGGCATCGTTTCCAGCCGTGATTACCGCGTCAGCCGCATGCCGCTCGAAACCAAGGTCGCGGAATTCATAACGCCCTTCGAAAAGCTCATCACCGCGCCGGAAAGCACCACCCTCAAGGAAGCCAACGACATCATCTGGGATCATAAGCTCAACGCGCTGCCCATCCTCGGGGCGCAGCAGCGGCTAAAATACATCGTCTTCCGCAAGGATTATGACTCACACAAAGAGAACCCGGCCGAGCTTTTAGACCAAAGCAAGCGCTATATCGTGGGCGCTGGCATCAACTCAAGGGATTACGCCCAGCGCGTCCCCGCGCTGGTCGAGGCAGGCGCCGATCTGCTTTGTATCGACTCGTCAGAAGGCTATAGCGAATGGCAAAAAAACACCCTGGAGTGGGTTCGGGAGCACTACGGCGATAGAGTAAAGGTCGGCGCGGGCAACGTGGTCGATCGCGAAGGTTTCCTCTTTTTGGCCAAGGCGGGAGCCGATTTCGTAAAGGTCGGCATCGGCGGCGGCGCGATTTGCATCACCCGGGAGCAAAAGGGCATCGGGCGCGGCCAAGCCACGGCGCTCATCGAGGTGGCCAAGGCCCGCGACGAATACTTTGAAGAAAGCGGCGTGTACGTGCCCATCTGCTCAGATGGCGGCATCGTGCACGACTACCACGTCACCATCGCGCTGGCCATGGGCGCTGACTTCCTCATGCTGGGGCGCTATTTTGCCCGTTTTGACGAAAGCCCCACCCTGCGGTTGAACATGAACGGCAACTACGTCAAGGAATATTGGGGCGAAGGCTCAAACCGGGCGCGCAACTGGCAGCGTTACGACATGGGGGGCGCTTCAAAGCTCAGCTTTGAAGAGGGGGTGGACTCCTACGTGCCCTACGCGGGCGCCCTGAAAGACAATGTGGCCCAAACCCTGGCCAAGGTACGCTCCACCATGTGCAACGCGGGCGCGCTGACCATCCCCGAGCTTCAGCAAAAGGCACGCCTCACCCTGGTTTCGTCCACTTCCATCGTCGAAGGCGGCGCGCACGACGTCATCTTGAAAAACGGGCCCAGCGCGCAGGCCGAATAGCGCGCGAATCCGCTTCAAAAGCGCGAAACCCTTAAAAAAACGTGACTGGGCTTGCCTGAATCCATTGCAAGCCCTCTTTTTTTATGCTATCATAGCGAGTGGAAAAATACTTTGAAGGAGGCTTCCCCCAATGGATGTGAACATTAAAAACACAGCGTCCAGCCCGGCGGATCTTCGTATCACAGACATGAAGATCGTCGAAGTCCATCAGTACGGCACTGATCGGGCAAATTACATCCTGCGCATCGACACCAACCAGGGCCTGTATGGCTATGGCGAAGTGCGCGACGGCGCCAGCCCCGTCTATGCCCTCATGCTCAAGCGCGTGATTTTGGGCGAAAACCCCTGCAATATC